>NZ_CP110615.1:0-613033 GCF_026153295.1 Rhodococcus antarcticus
GTGCGGATCAGCGTGATCGGGTGCGGGTACCTGGGGGCCACGCACGCCGCGGCCATGGCCGAGCTGGGCTTCGAGGTGCTCGGGGTGGACATCGACCAGGCGAAGCTCGAGGCGCTCGCGCAGGGGTCGGTGCCGTTCTTCGAGCCCGGGCTGGAGCCCCTGCTGAAGACCCACGTCGACGCGGGACGGCTGCGCTTCTCCACCTCGCTGGCCGAGGCCGGGGCGTTCGCCGACGTGCACTTCGTCTGCGTCAACACCCCGCAGCGGGCCGGGTCGCAGGCCGCGGACGTCAGCTACGTCGACGCCGCGTTCGGCGGGCTCGCCCCGCACCTGCGCGAGGGGGCGGTGGTGGTGGGCAAGTCGACGGTGCCGGTGGGGACCGCGGCGCGGCTCGCCGAGCTGGTGGCGGGCCTGGCCGTCGACGGGGTGGACGTGGCCTGGAACCCGGAGTTCCTCCGCGAGGGCAAGGCGGTGACGGACACCCTGCACCCGGACCGGCTGGTCTTCGGCACCCCGTCGGCCCGCGTGGAGGCGGTGCTACGCGAGGTCTACGCCACGCCGATCGGGGCGGGGACACCCGTCATCGTCACCGACCTCGCCACCGCCGAGCTGGTCAAGGTCAGCGCCAACGCGTTCCTGGCCACCAAGATCTCCTACATCAACGCCATGGCCGAGGTGTGCGACGCGGTGGGGGCGGACGTCACCGTGCTGGCGGACGCGATCGGGCTCGACAAGCGCATCGGCCGCGGCTTCCTCAACGCCGGGCTCGGGTTCGGCGGCGGCTGCCTGCCCAAGGACATCCGGGCGTTCTCCGCGCGGGCGGGCGAGCTGGGGGTGGGCTCGGCGGTGGCGCTGCTGCGCGAGGTGGACGAGATCAACATGCGCCAGCGCCAACGGGTGGTGGACATGGCCACCGCGCAGCTGGGTGGCTCGCTGCTGGGCCGCCGGGTGGCCGTGCTGGGCGCTGCGTTCAAGCCGGAGACCGACGACGTGCGGGACTCGCCGGCGCTGAACGTGGCCGCCGCGCTGCACCTCAAGGGCGCCCAGGTCACGGTGTACGACCCGGTGGCCGTGCCCACCGCGCGCCGGATGTTCCCGACCCTGGGCTACGCCTCGTCCTGGGAGCAGGCGGCCACCGGTGCGGACGTGGTGCTGGTGCTCACCGAGTGGGCGGAGCTCACCACCCTGGACCCGGCGGCGGTCGGCGCCGTGGTCTCGGCCCGCAACCTGGTGGACGGGCGCAACTGCCTCGACGCGGCGCGGTGGCGGGCGGGGGGCTGGACCGTGGCGGGCATCGGCCGCCCCTGAGCCGAGAGCTGGTGCTGGCATCCCCGCCGATCGAACGTCCCGTGACTCCTGAACGCCGTGGCGCTCTGACGGGTGTGGCGAGGCGAGTTGACGCTCACTGCGGGTGAGACTTGCAGGAGGCAGGCCGGAAGGTGTGGCGAGGTCCGGTAGCTGTCAGCCGATAGGTTCTAGATCATCAGGACCGCACGGGGAGGTGTTGTGGACACAGGTGCGCGCGCAGCCGGTCAAGCGGGTGCGCCGAACGTCGCTGGTCTCCACGTCCTCTTCCTGTGCCACTCGGCCAAGCCGAGCGGCGCCGAGCTGGCCCTGCTAACCCTGACGCGACACATGGCGCCCGGCACGACGACGGTGCTGTTCGCCGAGGACGGCCCGCTGGTGGCGAGGTTCACCGCGGAAGGCGTCATGGCGGCAGTGGTGGACGGCATCCGGCGCGGAGGGAGCGCTCGCCGTTGCACGAGCCCCGCCGCGGCTCTCCGGGGTCTGATCGACCTCGCCCGCTACGGCCGTCGGGTCGCGAGCTGGGCGGCCGACCGCGAGGTCGACGTGGTGGTGGCCCGTTCGGTGAAGGCCCTGCTCTACGGGGCGGTGGCGGCCCGGTCCCCTGCACGTTCCCCTGGTGTGGAGCGTGCACGACCGGATAGCCGCCGACTACCTGGGTCGACTGTCAGCGCTGGCTGTGCGCAGCCTGGGCCGAGTACTGGCCCAGGGCTACCTGGTGAACAGCCGGACCACCAGCGCCACCATCTGGCCGGGCCACAAGCCTGTGCTGGTGGCCCCTCCCGCGCTCGACCGGTCGAGGTTCATCGTGGAGCCGGTCCGTCCTGAGGTCACCGCGCCGGTGCGGCGGGTGGTGATGGTGGGTCGGATCTCGCCGTGGAAGGGGCAGCACGTCTTCCTGGAGGCCTTCGAGCAGGTCTTCGCCGACACCGACGTCGAGGCGTACGTCGTCGGGGGTGCGTTGTTCGGGGAGCGGGAGTACGAGGCCGAGCTGCACAGGACGGCCTCGGCCGGGCGCTGTGCGGGCCGCATCCACTTCACCGGACACCTTGACGACGTCCGGCACCACCAGCTGTCGGCCGACGTGCTGGTGCACGCGTCCGTGGTGCCCGAACCTTTCGGGCTCGTGGTGAGCGAGGGCATGGCGGCTGGCTGCGCCGTCATCGCGACCACACCGGGTGGGCCCGCCGAGGTCATCACCGACGGTCGCGACGGACTGCTGGTGCCCTGCGGGGACGTGGACGCCATGGTGGCCGCGCTTCAGGAGCTGAAGGCCGACCCGGAGCTGGCGCAGCGGCTTCGCACCGCCGGACAGCGGAGCGTCCGTCGCTACGACGCCACGGTCCAGGCCGCCTGGGTGCAACCGTGGTTGCACGCCGTTGCGCACAGGGTGGCGCCGGCCAGGCCGGCAACCAGCTGGTCGGACGTGGCCATCCCGTGACCGGGATCGGCGTCGAGCTCGGCGGCGGGGTCCAGAAAGTCAGCTGCGAGGTGACGGTGGGCGTCAATGCGGCGCCCACCACAGCGACCGCATCGATCGCACCCAGCAGCCGTCGGGTCGCCCGTAGGGCAGTCTCCAGAGCGCTCACAGGTGGCAGCGCGGGGGAGACTTCTGGGCCGAGCTGAGGAACCGAGCGATGTGGGGGCGCGGCCCGTTCGACATGGGACCGACATGGGGCCACGTGCGGTCCTACGACGCAGCACCGGACGCGCCGTCACGACCTCCACGTCCACTCCGTTGGTCCGTCATGACGCCGGCCCATGCAAGCTCGCGTGGTCAGAAGCGACGGGAATCGGGGACGAGGGTTCCGTGGCCGCAACAAGCGTCACCCGGCGGATGGGTGACGAAGACCGCCGAAGGGTTCACGCGGCGTGGCTTGCGTGCCAAGGTGACGAGCAAGAGGGCGCGTTTGCGTCCGAGCGGGGCTGTCGAGGCCCTGTGGAGCTCGAGGGTACGGGGGACCGACGTGACCGTGCGTGACGTCGACACGGGTGGGCGATCCTGGCCCTCCCGGACTCCTGGCGACCCGCGGGCGCGGGTGCCGGCCGGCTCGCCGCCGAGTGGCACCCGCCGTCGCAGGGTCCCGGCGGCCTCCGCACGCCGCGCAGCACCGCCCAAGGTGGTGCACGACAGCAAGCGCTGGCAGGCGCCCTACCGCCTGCGCCTGCTCGTCACCGACACGCTGGTGGTCGTGGTGGCCGTGGTGGCGGCACAGCTGGCCCGCTTCGGCCCGCTCGACGTGGCGCTGTCCGTGGCCACGGACTCGGCCGTGTCGTACACGGTACTCAGCGTTGCCCTCGTCCTGTTGTGGTCGGCCTTCCTGGTTGCCTTCGCCACCCGGGACACCCGCATCCTCGGGGCTGGCGCGGAGGAGTACCGGCGCATCGGTGACGCGTCCCTGCGACTGTTCGGCGTGATCGCGATCGTGGCCTTCGTCGGCGGGTTCGAGGTGGCGCGCGGGTACCTCGCCGTCGCGTTCCCGCTGGGCCTGGTGGGCCTGGTGGCCGACCGGTGGCTCTGGCGGCACTGGCTGGTGCGGCGCCGGGCTCAGGGCTCCTACAGCTCGACGGTGGTGGTGCTGGGGTCGCGCCGGGCCGCTCGGGCCATGAGCACCCAGTTCGAGCGCGAATCCGACGCCGGCTACCGGGTGGTGGGGGTCTGCATCCCCGGATTCGACCCCCTGCGCGGCGACCGTCGGGGACGCTCGGACGAGCTGGACGTGGACGGCCACGTGGTGCCCGTGCTCGGCGACGAGACCTCCGTGCTGGAGGCACTGCTGGCCACGGGGGCGGACACGGTGGCCGTCACCGCCACCGAGGCGCTGGGGGCGGACGGCATGCGCGCGCTGGCCTGGGAGCTGGCCTCGCTCGACGTGGACCTGGTGGTGGCGCCGGGGGTGGTGGACGTGGCGGGGCCGCGGCTGCGCATCCGGCCGGTGGCGGGGCTGCCGCTGCTGCACGTGGAGGAGCCCCAGTACGAGGGGGCGGGCCGCTTCGCCAAGGTCGCCTTCGACGCCGTGGTCGCCGGGCTCGCCCTGGTGGTGGCCTCTCCCGTGCTGCTGCTGTCCGCGCTGGCCATCAAGACCACCAGCCGTGGCCCGCTGCTGTACCGGGCTCAGAGGGTGGGGCTGCGGGGCGAGACGTTCTCCATGCTCAAGCTGCGCACCATGGAGGACGGCGCCAGCAGCAGGGTCATCGAGCTCGCCGGCCTCGACGAGGGCTCGGGCCCGCTGTTCAAGATTCGCGACGATCCGCGGGTCACCCGGGTGGGTCGGATCCTGCGCCGCACCAGCATCGACGAGCTGCCGCAGCTGGTGAACGTTCTGCGCGGCCACATGAGCGTGGTGGGACCGCGCCCCCCGCTGCCCCGCGAGGTGGTGGCCTACACCGGGGACGTGCACCGCCGGCTGCTGGTCAAGCCCGGCATCACCGGACTGTGGCAGGTCAGCGGGCGCTCGGACCTCTCCTGGGAGGAGTCGGTGCGCCTGGACCTGTTCTACGTGGAGAACTGGTCGCTGGTGCAGGACCTCGTCATCGTCTGGCGCACGCTGCGGGCCGTGATCAGCCCCAAGGGCGCGTACTGAGCCGTTCCGCCCTGAGGCCAGCGGCACCAACACGTCAGCGCTCCGGCCCTCGAACGGCAGTGCGCTTCGGCGAACCCGACTGCGACGACGGCAGGGGGCCGAGGCCAGCGTCGGACGACGGTGAGACGGTGCGGAGAATCTTCCGCGGGTCCGGCCGTTGTGAGAGGCTCAACGCCGTGCCAACGAGGCGTCCGGCGGTGAACCGCTCGCTGGAAGCGTTGCGAGGGCTTGCCGCGATCTTCGTGGTGGCGGGTCATTCGCGCGACCTGGTGTACAGCAGCGCGCACCTCGAGCTCGGCTCCCCGTTCAACAAGCTGTTGCTGCTCCCCACCTCCTTCGCCATGGAGTCCGTGGGACTGTTCTTCGTTCTCAGTGGGTACCTCGTGGGCGGCCAAGTCCTGCGAGAGCTGCGCGCCGATCGTTTCAGCGCTCGGGTCTACTTCATCAAGAGGTTCTCTCGATTGTGGTTCGTCATGCTCACCGGTCTCGCCCTCACCGTCGCTGCAGACGCGATGTCGCGGGCCATGTTTACCGGGGCCGCCTTCACCGCCCCCAACGAGCTCGGTGGCACGATGACCGACGCGGTGTGCAACCTGGCCCTTCTGCAGGACGGGCGTTGCGCTGCTTTCGGAAGTGACCGCTCGCTGTGGTCCCTCGGCTACGAGTTCTGGTTCTACGTCGTCTTTGCCGCGGTGGCGGCATTCCTGTACTGCCTCGGCCGCCGGGCGATCAGAGGCGCAGCCTTGGCCGGGGCCGTCGCGGTCGGGGCGCTCTGGGTGTACGGCCCACACCTGTTGTGGCTGATCCCCGCCTGGCTTCTCGGTGTGGGCATTGCAGAGCTGCAACGGGCCTGGCCGGGCCTCGGGTTGTGGTCGCCGCGGTGGAGAGCCACCGTGACGATCGGCTTCCTCGTGCTGTGTGCCTGCGGGATGCTGGCCAGCAACGTGCTTCAACCCCCACGGTGGGAAATGTTTCTCCTGGTCGGACTCGCTGCGTCCCCCCTGGTACTGGTCCTCTCGGTGTGGGATCCGACTCCGCCGGCGTGGTTCAGGTCGGCTCTGGATCTTGCCGCCTGGCTGGGTGTGTGGTCGTTCACGCTCTACGTGTTCCACCTTCCGATCGTCGTGCTGATTGGTGTTTCTGCCCTCAACGCCGGGGTTCCTGCCGGTGTCGCCAGTAGCTACGCCCTGCTGTTCGTCGCTACTGCTGCCTGTTACCCGTTCTACTGGCTCGTCGAGGCTCACACGGCGAGAATTCGAGGTTGGCTGCTCGATAGCACTGTTCCCCGGTCCGGCCGGGCAGCCCAGAGGAGTGCGATCGACACGACCGAAGCCACCCACGGGACGGTCGTTCCCGACTGACGCCCGGCCAGTGCCCTCCTGGCCGCAGCTGGTGAACGTGCTGCGCGGCCACATGAGCGTGGTGGGCTCGGACCCGTGCTACGTGGAGAACTTGTCGCTGGTGCAGGATCTGGTCATCGTCTGGCGCACGCTGCGCGCCGTGGTCAGCCCAGGGGCGCCTCCTGAGCCGATGCGCGTGCGTATTCTCCGCAGTGGCCCGGTCGCTGGACCGGCCGGTGATGCCCACGGGGGTGGGGGACAGGGCGGTGGGGCGGTGAACACGCTCGTCCTGCACGACTACCTGACGCAGCGCGGCGGTGCCGAGCGGGTGGCCCTGCTGATGGCCCAGGACCTCGGCGGCGGCGCCATCACCACCTCCTCGTTCCGGCCCGCGGAGACCTTCCCGGAGTTCGGGGCGCTCGACGTCCACGAGATCCTGCCCGTGGTGCCGGCCCGCACCCCCAGCCGGCGGCTCGCCATGGCGCCGCTGGCCGCGCTGAGCTTCGGCGCGCACCGGGCCCGGGCCGACGTGGTGCTGTGCAGCAGCAGCGGCTGGAGCCACTGGACCTCCACCCCGTCGCCGACGGTGGTCTACTGCCACACCCCGCCCCGGTGGTTCTGGGCGCCGCAGGACTTCTTCCACGGCCACGCCGCCCCGGTGCGCGCCGCGGCGTCGAGGGCGGTGGCGGTGGGCCGCTCCCTGGACCGCAGCCGGGCGCGGCGTGCGACCACCTACGTGGCGAACTCCTCGGTGGTGCGCCGCCGCATCCAGCGGGCCTACGGCATCGACGCCGAGGTGGTGCACCCGCCTGTCTCCTTCGCCGTGGACGGTCCGGTGGAGCCCTGCCCGGGCCTGGAGCCGGGGTTCGTCCTCACCATCGCGCGCGACCGCAGCTACAAGAACGTCGCCACCTCGCGGCGGGTGTTCGGTGCGGGCGGGCTGGGTCGGCTGGTGGTGGTGGGCGACGGGGAGCCCCAGGCCGGCGCCGGGGATCTCGTCGTGAACGCCGGCCGGGTCACCGACGCGCAGCTGCGCTGGCTCTACCGCAGCTGCCGGGCGGTGCTCGCGCTGTCGCACGAGGACTTCGGGCTCACCCCGGTGGAGGGTCACGCCTTCGGCAAGCCGACCATCGCGCTGCGGGCCGGCGGTTACCTGGACACGTGCGAGGAGGGGGTGAACGCCGTGTTCACCGACGACCTCGAGGACGCCTCGGTGCGACGGGCGGTGCTCTCGCTGGACACCGCGGGGCTGCAGGAGGCGACGGTGCTCCGGGCCGCGGAGCGGTTCTCCCGGGCCGCCTTCAGCGGCGCGATGTCCCGGGTGCTGGCCGAGGCGGCCCGCTCAGGCTGAGGGCGGCAGCGTCCAGATAGACGCGGGGCTCTCCCGTGGGGCCACGGCTGCGGTCCACCCGGCGCTCGCCTGCTCCAGCTGGGCGGCGCACGCCGCCATCGCCGCCGGGCCGCGGTGGAAGGGGTCGCTCACGTCGTCGTCGCGGGGAGTGGCCGCGCGCAGCGTGCCCCGCAAGGCTCCGGCCGCGGCCGCCAGGGCGTCGAGCCGCTCGGGGGCGGTGCCGGGCGGCAGGGCGTCGAGGTCCACCGCCGCGACGTAGCGGGCCAGCTCGCGCACCGTGAACGTGCGGCGCAGCGCGGTGGGGTCAGCCTCCAGCACGGCCTCGCGGTGCCGCCGGGACGCCGTGAGCACCAGGGCCGCCCCCCGCACCAGCTCCGGACCCAGCACCCGGCTGCGGAAGGCGGAGGGGTCGAGGCCCCGCGCGCGCAGGGCCGCCGCGGCTTCGGCCTCCACCGGCGTGCCCGCGGTGGCCGACACCCCGGCGCTGGAGACCGGGAGACCGGTGACGCCGTGGCCGGCCAGCTGGGCGCGGGCCACGTGCTCGGCCAGCGGGGAGCGGCACAGGTTGGCGGTGCACACGTAGAGCACGCCGCGCCGGACCGGGGGTGGGCCGTTCGTGGGGCCGCTCACCAGCACACCGTAGCGGCCCACGGCCACAAGGTAGGCTCCGGTCGTTCGTGCACCGAGTGGGTGGCGAGACGACACGACTAGGGGTGGCCGCGCGTGGAATTCCGGGACTACCTGCGCCTGCTCCGCCGACGTTGGGTGACCATCCTGGTGGTGCTGGTGGCGTGCCTCGTGGGGTCCGGCGCCGTCACGGTGCTCACACCGCCCTCGTACCAGTCGACCACCGACGTGCTGGTGGCGCTGCCCCGGGGTGGGGTGTCCAGCCCGAACGCCGACGGCGGCCTCAGCGCTGGGTACACCACGAACCTGCCGGCGATCGTCGCCTCGTTCGCCACCGTGGTGAACACCCCGCAGACCTTGAACGCGGCGGTCACCGCCGCCGGGCTGCCCGTCGGTACCAGCGCCGGGATCTCTGCTTCGGCAGCCAAGGACACCGCCGTGCTCACCGTGACCGTGGTGGCCTCCACCGCGTCCACGGCGCAGGCCGTGGCGGCCGCCTTCGCTGGCACGTTCCCGGATGTGCTGGTGAACCTCTCCCAGCTGGCCGACCGCAACACCCTCACCTTCCAGACCATCCGACCAGCGGGCCTGCCCGCCTCGGCCTTCCAGCCGCGGCCCGTGGTCAACATCGCGACCGGGCTGGTGGTGGGCCTCGTGCTCGGCCTCGCCGTGGCCATCGCCCGCGAGGCCGTGGACCGGCGCATCCGGGACTCCCGCGGCATCGAGGAGCGTGTCGGCGTCACGGTGCTCGGCGTGGTGCCCTACGAGCTCAGCGGGACCGACCTGCCCAGCGCCACCCACCCGGACTCGGTGCGCGCGGAGAGCTACCGCAAGATCCGCACCAGCCTGCTGTTCAGCGGGCCGGACGGCATGGTCCGCTCGTTGGCCGTCACCAGTGCCGTGGCCGGTGAGGGCAAGACCAGCCTGGCCGCGAATCTGGCCGTGGTGTGCGCCCGGGGCGGGCAGCGGGTGGCCGTGGTCGACGCTGACCTGCGCCGGCCGACGATCCACGAGAAGTTCGGGCTGACCAACGAGGTGGGCCTGTCCACCGTGCTCGCCCGGCGAGGCCGAGCTGGAGGACGTGGTGCAGGTGGAGCGGAACGGCGTCACTGTCCTGACCGCCGGCCCCAGCCCGCGGGACTCCAGCGCGATGCTGGAGAGCCCGCGATTGCGGGAGCTGGTGGAGGAGCTGGAGAAGTCGTTCGACGTGGTCATCGTGGACACCACCCCGGCGCTGGCCGTGAGCGACGCCGCCCAGGTGTGCTCGGTCTGCGAAGGCGCGGTCGTGGTGAGCCGGCTCCGCACGACCACCTACGACAGCCTCGCCCGGGCCTGCACCACTCTGGAGCGGGTGCGAACACCGGCGCTCGGCATCGTCGCCGTGGGCCACGACGAGGACCCGGACGCCGGGTACCAGTACTACTACGCGGCGGCGGGCGCTGACGCCAAGGGCCGTGGGAACCACCGCAAGGCCGGCGCGGCGGAGTCCGGCCGCACCGGGTGGCGTCGGCAGGGCAGCGCCTCCTGATGGGGGGCTCGGGTCTGATGGTAGACCGGGCCCGTGCCAGCGGGCGGAGCATCCGGGCGGGACGACGCTGGCCGGTGCTCGGTTGGGGCAGCCTTGCGGCCGGTTCGCTGTTCGCCGGTGCCCTGGCGGTCACGAGCCTGCAGCTGCTCGGTCTCGTCCTGCTCGCAGCCGGGCTCGCCGTGCTCTTCATGCGTCCCGTGTGGGCCGCGCTGGGGGTGCTGGTGGTCCTGCCGTTCCCCGTGAGCGTGGTCCCCGGCGTTGGTCTGCAGATCGGCCTCTCCGACCTGCTCGTGGTGGTGGCAGTGGTGGGCTGGGGCGTACAGGTGTTGTTGAACCCCCCCGAGGGCTTGCGGACCCGCACCGTTCGCCCCGTCTCGCTCGGCCTGCTGGCCTACGGTGCCGCCGCCGGCCTGTCCCTGGTGTTCCATCCCAGCCAGGTTGGCGTCATCACGATCGTCCAGCGGGTGATCATCGTCGTGGGACCACTGCTGGTCGGTGCCCTCGTGGTCCAGTCGGGCCGGCTGCGCCTCGTGCTGGAGGGGTACCTCGTCTCGGCCTCGGTCCTCGCCGTGGCGGCGATGGCGTCCTCGGGCAGCGAGGGTTTCCTGGGGGTGCAGAAGAACCCGGCCGGCGGATACCTCTCCGCGGGGCTCATCATCGCGGTGGTGGTGCGTCCCAGCCGTCGCTGGGTGCTGTACGCCCCTGTATTGGCCGTTGGGACGCTGGCCAGCCAGAGCCGCGGGGCGCTGCTCGGCCTGGGCATCGGGGTAGGGGTGACTCTGCTGGTGGTCCGCTTCCGGGAGCGGCGTCGGCTGGTGGTGGCCTTCGCCGCGGCGGCCGCGGCGCTCGTGGCGGCCTTCCTCGCCCTCCCCGGCAAGCGGCAGGTCCCGTCTCCTGGACACCTCCAGCAGCACCGACTTCGCCCTCCGCTACCGGGATGAGTTCGCCGCCGACGCCCTGGACGCGTTCCGGGCCCACCCCTGGATCGGGGTGGGGGTGGGCAGCTACACCGGGGGACGGCGCCAACCCGGTATCGGGGACCCTCACCAGGTCCTGTACTTCCAGCTCGCCGAGGGCGGTGTCGTCCTCCTGGTGGGGTTCCTGGTGCTCGTCGCCGTCACCCTCTGGGTGGCGCTGCGGAGCGCGGGACGGACCCCGCTGGCGGTAGCGGCGCTGGCGGTGCAGATATCGACGTTGGTCCACGCGCTCGGTGACGTGTACTGGGTTCGTGGCACGCCGACCATGGGGTTCCTGCTGGTCGGCGTGAGCCTCGCGGTGGTGGCCCTCGACCGGCAGGGTGACCCGCGCGGGCTGGAGTGGACCACCCGGCGGCGCGGCGGCGACCGCCAGATCGCGCCGCTGGTGCCGGTGGCCACCAGCGCCGGAGCCCACCGTGGGGGCTGAGCCCGCAGGCGAACCGTTCGTGGTGGTCGTGGCCTTCCACGGGGCCGAGGCGCTGCGCTTGGCTCTCGACCCCCTAGGCGGGTTGGACGTCCTCGTGGTCGACAACTCGAGCTCAGCGGATGTGGCGCGAGTCGCGCGGGACACCGGGGCGGAGTACCACGACGCGGGCGGGAACCTGGGCTTCGCCCGTGCGGTCAACCTCGGGGTGGCGCACGCCGCCGGGAGGGACGTGGTGCTGGTCAACCCGGACGCGGTGGTGGACGCCGACACGGTGGTCGCGCTGGCGACCGCCCTGCACGAGCGAGGCGGGCGGGTGGCGGCGGCAGCCCCGAGGCTGACGGGCCCCGCGGGTGAGGACCAGCGCGTGCGGTGGCCGTTCCCCACCCCGGTCGGGGCCTGGATGCAGGCGCTCGGTGCCGGACGGTGGATCCCGGCGGAGCCGTCGTTCCTGGTGGGGGCGGTGCTGGCGCTCAACGCGAAGGCTCTGGCCGAGATCGGTGGGTTCGAACCGTCCTACTTCCTCTACGCCGAGGAGACCGACTGGCAGCGGCGAGCGGTGGGCGCCGGCTGGCGCTTGGTGCAGGTCGACGGTCTGACGGCCACCCACGTGGGCGGAGGGACCAGCAGCGACGAGATCCGGCGCGAGGTGCACTTCCACGCCGGGGGCGAGCGCTACGTGCGCCGGTGGTTCGGGACCCGGGGCTGGGTCTCGTACCGCGCGGCGACGGTGGTGGGCAGCGCGGTGCGTGCCGTGGTGCTCCCGGGTGAGCGCGGGCGGGTGGCGCGGCGGCGGGCGGTGATGCACCTGCGGGGACCGATGCGGGTCGAGCGCGCGCTGCGGGTGGCGGGGCACCGGTCGGTGGTGCACGTGGTGCTGACCGACGCCTTCGCCGGTACCGAGCAGCTGGTCTGCACGGAGGCGGCGGGTCTGGCCGCCCGAGGGTGGGACGTCACGGTGGTGGGGGGTGACCCGGTGCGGATGCGCGCTGCGCTCGGGCCGGACGTGCGACACGTGGCGGCACCGACCGTGCTGGCCGGGCTCCGCGCTCTGGGCCGGGTGGGCCGGCCGGACGTGGTGCACGCCCACCTCACCGCGGCCGAGCTGGCGGCCGTGCTGGCGCGTGTGGTCACCCGGGCTCCGGTGGTGGCCACCCGGCACATCGCTGCCCGCCGAGGCGCCACCCCGCTCGGTGGGCTGGTGGCGCCGGTGGTCCGGCGCGGCCTGGCTGGGCAGATCGCCATCAGCGAGTTCGTGGCAGCCGCGGTGGGGGAGCGATGCACCGTGATCCCCAACGGGGTGGCGTCGGTGCCGCCGGGCACCAGCCCTCGGCAGCACACGGTGCTGGTGCTGCAACGGCTCGAGCCGGAGAAGTCCACCGACGTGGCCCTGCGGGCGTGGGCGGCGTCGGATCTGGCCAGTGCAGGGTGGCGGTTGCAGGTGGCGGGCACGGGCCGAGAGCTCGGTGCGTTGAAGAGGTTGACTCGTACGCTGGATATCGACGCCTCGGTGGATTTCCTGGGGTGGGTGGGTGAGCCGGGTCTGCTGCTGGACGCCTGTGGGCTGTTGTTGGCTCCCGCGCCCGGGGAGCCGTTCGGCCTGTCGGTGGCCGAGGCCATGGCCCACGGTGTCTCCGTGGTCGCAGCCGACGGGGGCGCGCACCCGGAGGTGCTGGGCCCGGAGGCGCTGCTGTTCGCACCCGGCGACCACGAGGCGGCCTCGGAGCTGCTGCGCACCCTCGCCGGGGACGTCGGCGAGCGGTCCCGCCGGGGGGCGGCGCTCCGGGAGCGGCAGCGCCAGCTGTTCACGGTGGAGATGCACCTCGACGGTGTCGAGCGGGTCTACACGCGGGTGACGTCGTGACGTCGGCCACGGTCCGTCCGCCACGCTGGGAGGCGCTGGACGGGCTCCGGGCCATTGGCGTGGTCCTGGTCGTGTTCTTCCACACCAACAGGCTGCTGCCCAACGGTTTCCTCGGGGTCGACGTCTTCTTCGTCCTCTCCGGCTTCCTCATCACCACCCTGCTGACGGGCGAGGTGGAGCGCCGCAGCCACATCGACCTGCCCGGCTTCTACCGTCGCCGGGGGTTGCGTCTGGTGCCGGCGCTGGTCGCCGTGTGCCTTTTCGTGGTCCTGGTCGCGCTGGCCACCGGCCGGCAGGTCGTCGCGATCGCCGAGGGTGCGCTCGCATCGGTGCTCTACGTGTCGAACATCTGGCTGTACTCCGGGCACGACACGCCCCTGCTGCAGCACACGTGGACGCTCGCCCTCGAGACGCAGTTCTACCTGGTGTGGCCCCTGCTGCTACCGCTGGTGCTGCGGCGCCGCGGGCTCGGCCCGGTCTTGCTGGGTGCTTACGTCCTAGCCGCGGTGGTAGTGCCGTTCAGCGGCACCGATCCGGTGGTGGACACGTACGTACGCGCCGTGGGTCTGCCGTTGGGCTGCGGGCTGGCACTGGTGCTGCGCGGGGGCCGCGCGGAACGGTGGCGCCGTGCGCTGGCGCCGGTCGCGGTCCCCGCCCTGCTCGCCCTGGTCGTGCTGGCCGCCCTGCCCACACTCCCGACGGCCGACCTGGTCCCGGCAGTGCTCACCCTGCCGGTGGTAACGGCGCTGGTGGCGCCGGGCCGGCTGACGTCGGTGCTCTCGTCAGCGCCGTTCGTCTGGGTGGGACAGCGGTCCTACGGGCTCTACCTGTGGCACTTCCCGATCGTCTCGCTGGTGTTGAACCACGCGCCACAGTCTGCGCCGCGGGCGGTGCAGATCCCGGTTGCGGTGGTGATCTCTGTGGCCGTCGCCGCAGCTTCCTACCGGTGGGTGGAGCAACCGTTCCTGCGGCGCAAGCGGTCCGCTACTCGTGAATCGCGAGGCAGTCAGCCGAGCACGCCGGCGTAGACCGCGCGGTACTCGAGTGAGAGCCTTACCCAGGAGAGTTCCTCCGCGTGGTCAATTCCGCACCTGGCGGGAGTGGGATTCTGCAGCTCGGCGATAATTGCTCCGGCCAAAACGACTGGGTCGTGCACATCAGCCGGCCGGCCACAGTCACCGGCGGCCTCGGCCAGGCCGGTGCCGGCGGAGTAGACCAGCCCCCGCCCCGCCGCGAGCGCCTCCACCGCGACGATGCCGAACGGCTCGATACGGCTGGGGATCACCGCCACGCGGGCGGAACCGAGCAGCCCACGAACCCCCGTGCGGTCCAGGGACCCCACGAGGGTCACCCCGGCCCCAGCCCGACCGCGGAGCTTCGGAGTTTCCGGCCCGTCGCCGCCCAGCAGTAGTCGTGCGTCCGGGATGCTCTCCCGCACAAGTGGCCAAGCTGCGAGGAGGAGGTCGAAGCCCTTCTGCGGCACGTGGCGCCCCCACGCGGCGGCCACAGGCTCATCGGTGCGCTCCGGGACGCCGATCCAGTCGGCGGGGTCTACACCGTTGGGGATGACAGTGGAGTCTCGAAAGCGGGGGGCGAGCTGTCCGGCCGCCTCGGCGGTCCACGCCGAACAGCTCGTCAGGGCGGCGGCGGACGCGGCCGAGGTCCGCAGGTGCCGGCGCATCCAGGCGCTGCGCTGGTAGAGGTGTCCGGCGTCCATCTCCGTCTCACCTTGGGAGGTGATGACCAGCGGAACACCATGACGCCGGCACCAGCCATGCAGCGGGGGCAGCTGGGTCGAGGGGCACACCACGTGCACGAGGTCTGGCACAGGTCCGAGCGCGTCGAGCGCGGAGCGGGTGGGACGCAGGCGCGCCAGGTGGTGTAGCACGCGCCGCGGCCGACGGCCGGGGGCCGTGAAGGGAATGCGGCGGACGGGTACACCCTCGACGATTTCGGAGGCGGGAAGCGAACCGGGGTGCTGGTTCGTCACCACCAGGACGTCTTCGCCGGCGGCCAACAGGTGCTGGGCGATCTTGAGGGTCAGCTCCTCGACGCCCCCGCGGTGGGGCGCGAACGCGCTGGGCGCCAGCCAGATCCTCACTCAGGTCCTCCTCGGATCCGACGGCCCTCAGGTGGTGCGGAAGTACTCGACGGTATGCGTCATACCCTCGTCGAATTCGACCGTCGGCACCCAGCCGAGCACGTCCCGGGCCTTGTCGATGACGGGCCGGCGCTGGCGCGGATCGTCGGATGGCAGGGTAAGGAAGTCGATGGTGCTCGAGCTACCCACGAGCGCGATGATCCGCTCGGCGATCTCCAGCATGGTGAACTCGCGGGGGTTGCCCAGGTTGATCGGCCCGGTGACCTCGTGCGGGGAGTCCATCAAGCGGATGAGGCCGTCGACCAGGTCGGAGACGAAGCAGAACGACCGCGTCTGCTCGCCGGTGCCGTAGACGGTGAGCGCCTCACCGCGCAGCGCCTGCATGATGAAGTTCGAGACCACGCGGCCGTCGTCCGGGCGCATGCCGGGTCCGTAGGTGTTGAAGATCCGCGCGACCTTGATGGGCAGGTCGTGCTGGCGCCGGTAGTCGAAGAACAGCGTCTCCGCGCAGCGCTTGCCTTCGTCGTAGCAGGAGCGCGTGCCGATGGGGTTGACGTTGCCCCAGTAGCTCTCCTCCTGGGGGTGGACCGTGGGGTCGCCGTAGACCTCGGAGGTCGAGGAGAGCAGCACCTTAGCCTTCACCCGCTTGGCCAGGCCGAGCATGTTGATCGACCCCACCACCGACGTCTTGGTCGTCTGCACCGGGTCGCGCTGGTAGAAGATCGGCGAAGCCGGGCAGGCCAGGTGGTAGATCTCGTCGGTCTCGACGTACAGCGGGAACGTGACGTCGTGGCGCTGCAGCTCGAAGCGGGGGTGGCCCAGCAGATCGGCGACGTTCGACCGCGCCCCGGAGTAGAAGTTGTCGACGGCGAGCACCTCATCACCCCGCTCCAACAGGGCTCGGCACAGGTGGGCGCCGATGAATCCAGCGCCGCCGGTCACGAGAACACGACGCGTAGCCATGACGTCCTCACAGTTTGTTGGGATGAAGCAACAGGCAGTGTGTCAGAGGATTTGAAAGTACCCTTCGCTTGTGGAGGAAATGAGTGGAGCGGCAGCCCGCTTGGGGGCGGGTCGTGGGCCAGTCGTCCTCGCGACTCGCCCGCCCGCCTGGCTGGGCGGTGGCACCCATGTGCGTCAGATGTCCGAAGCCGTTCGTCGGCACGGCACGCCGGGCGACCGAGTGGTGCACGTCGGATCACTGCGGGGCGGACACGCGGACCTGAGGCTGCCGGCGGGCGTTGTGGGCCGTGTTGGGCCGCGTGTTAGTCGCACACTCGGGGCCGCACTCTGGCGAGGAGCGAATGTGCACCGGGTCAGCGTGGACCTGCCGCCAGCACGCAACGAGATCATGAGCATCCTCGACCTGGCGCCGCTGCACTTCTCCGACGAGGGTCGACTACCGAGGAACCTTCGCGAGCAGGTGTGTCGTGCTCGTGGCGTCGTGGTCTCCACCCACCTGATTGCGGACGAGGTTCGGCGTGAGCTCGGTGCCGAGAAGGTGTGGCTGATACCGCCCGCCGTCGGCGATCGGTTCTACGAGCACCGGTCGTCGGTCAACGAGAGTGTTCATCCATACGTGCTCCACGTCGGTGGTGCGACCGAGCGGAAGGGACTCGACGGTCTTGCCCGCGCGTGGCCTGTCGTCCGAGCTGCTGACCCTGATCTCGACCTGGTGATGGTCGGCCCGGTGCACGCCACCGGGCGCACGAAGCTGCTCCGCCTTGACGGGGTTCGGTGGGTGGGGCAAGCCGATGACGAGACTGTGCTCGACCTGATGATCGGCGCGCGCGCAGTTGTCGTGCCGTCCACCTACGAGGGATTCGGGATGCCGGTAGCGGAGTCGATGGCACTGGGTAGCCCGGTCGTGGTGCTGGCGGGAACCGCCCCGGCTGAGGTGGGAGGCGACGCGGCGTTCTGCGCAGCAACCGGAATGGCGGACGACCTCGCAGAAGCGATTCTCGGTGCAGTCGTTGCCCGGGAAATCGAGCCCAGGCGACTGGCTGACGGCGTCCTGACGGCCCAGCAATGGACTGTCTCTCACATCTGTCGCGTCCAGATGCAGGTCTATCAAGAGGCTTTCGGCGGATGATCGCCCTGCGATGTGAAAGCGTACCGCTTGGGGTGCGCATCTGTTACGCCGACCCTCGTCGAGGGTGACGGGCAACGTCCTCTGTCGCAGGTGCGTGAGGTTGGCTCAATCGTGCGCAGGACGGGCAGGCGCCGATGATCGGCTGTGTGGCCGTCCGAGAAGCGGGCCAGCACGTCCTCCTCAGAGCCGGGAAGCACTCGTGGAGGTCCAGATTGGCAGTACCCCGAGGGCCCGGGACCGGGTAACCTTCAGCACCAAAGCATCCCAGATCCCTCGACTGAACGAGATCCAGGAGTGCACCAACGTGTGAAGTCGGTCCAAGGGCCGAAACCCTGCCGGTGTCTCTACTCGTGCGGTCTCGCCTCGGGGCATGACCGCTCTTTCGTTAGGTCTATCGCGGCGGCGTCGGCCACCTCGGCGCCGACGTAAACTAATTTCATCTTGCGCCGCGGGTAAACCTTGCGCCGCGTTTAGGACAGCTGCACTGTTTACGACACCGGCTCTTCCTCGGAGCGTTAGGTTGACTTGCACCAACTACGCATTCTATCGCGTCGGTGTGGACAGGTTGCAAGTTTCCAACGTATCGACGGACCTATTCAACCAGGTTGAATTCCTCGGATGGAGATTGACGGATGCGCGTGCTGCTCACCACGCTACGCAACCCTTTCGTCGGAGGACACAACGTCCAAGCCAAGATGACTGCCCTGTCACTTCGCTCACTCGGAGTGGACGTCGAGATGACCGACGATCCCGCGCCCGACCCGTATGGATTCGATATTCTTCACAGCGTCGGCGAGGGAGTGAACAGGGCCACCGTTCGGCGCGCGCGTCAGCATGGCGTGCCCGTGGTCATTTCTCCCATTTACTGGAGGCTCTCCTACATCTACGGCGAAGAACGTCCACTCACACCTACCGTGCTCGCCGGTAGAGCGCGAATGGCTGTGGCGCTTGGCAGGAGAGCGATTCAGGGGTCTGAACATCCCGCGGCGGCACGCCTCATCAACCGTCGAATCGAGCTCGGGATGCTCTTTGAGGCAGCTGATCTGCTGCTGCCGAACAGCACTAGTGAAGGCGACGCGATCAAGGCGGAGCTGGGGGTGGAGACACCGATGCGGGTGGTGCCGAACGCGGTCGACCCAACGATGTTCCGTCACGCCGAGCCCGTTGGTTCTCGTGAAGGGGTGCTGTGCGTGGGACGAATAGAGCCTCACAAGAATCAGCTCGGTCTGCTGCGGGCGCTACGCGGCTCCGGAGTACCGGTCACGATCGTAGGGCCAGTTCACCGTGACCACCTGAGCTACGGGAGAGCCGTGTCGAAGCTCGCATCGAGAACCGGCGCAACTGTGATGGACGCACTTGCGCCTTCGGAGTTGCCCGACATCTACAGGTCACACAAGGTGCACGTTCTGCCAAGCTGGTTTGAGACCACAGGATTGGTTACACTCGAGGCGGCACTATCCGGGTGCACTGTGGTGTCCACCTCGCGCGGGTTCGCGCGAGACTACTTCGGGGATCTCATCAACTACTGCGATCCGGCTGATCCAAGATCGATCACGCATGCAGTAGACGGCGCACTTGATGCGCCTCCGTGTCCCGAGCTGGTGGTACGAATCCTGCAGAATTTTACATGGTGGCACACTTCACGGGCCACCATGAAGGCCTACGAATGGGTGCTCGCGGCAAGGTAGTACAGGCTTTCGACGACGCGGGAGGAGCTCATGTCTATTCTTCACAGGCTTCGGGTGATTGCTCAGCGGTTTGGCATCGATGTTATTCGATTCGATCCGCGTACGGCCGACGAGATCCGATTGGCCACCATTATGACGAGCCTCGACGTCGAGCACGTCATCGACGTCGGCGCCAACGTCGGCCAGTTCGCGTTGACGGCGCGCGGCGCTCTGGGTTTCACGGGCCGGATAGATTCCTTCGAGCCGGGAGCCGACGCGTTTGAACAACTGCAAGGGCAATCCAGGCTGGACCCAGGCTGGTTCGTCCACCGCTTGGCCGTCACTGATGTTTCGGGGCCTGTAACTCTGAATGTGTTCGGCGAGTCGGACCTCAGCTCGCTGTCTTTGCCTTCTGAGGCAGGACGTGAAGCCTGGAAGGCAGGTTGGCGAGCGAAGCCGGAGGTTGTGGACGGAGAGCGGCTGGATCAAATCTCATTGCCGGCGTTACACCGGGTTTTCCTCAAGATCGACACGCAAGGCCATGATTGGAACGTCATAGAATCGGCTCGAGGACTCCTGGACCGAGTTGTCGTGCTGATGACGGAACTCTCGCTAGTCACGTTGTACGAGACGTCAATACCGGCCGCCGAGGTGATCAGGCGACTTGACGCCATGGGTTTTACTCTAGCAAACTTGGTGCCGGTCAATCGTGTAGTTGGTAAGCAGTACCTCCTCGAGGCCGACGGAATCTTTATCCGTCGCGAGCCGGGTCTGCACTCGACCAGGTCAGATCGAGCTCAGTAGCGCTCGACGCCGTCGCCGATGCCGAGGATGGGGTGTTGGTAGCACAGCAGGTCGCGGTCGCGACTCAGCCTAGTGTTTGCAACCAACTGCCTCTCCTGATGGCCACCGCGCGGATCGAGGTCAGCCCCAAGCTTCCAGAGCGCGGAACGGATTACCCTGATGATCAACCAGGCGGGCGACGACTGGTGCCAGTGGTGGATGATCCAGGCATCAGCACGCCCCTCTGCTGCTGCTCGCCGGAGAAGTGCGGCCTGAGTGAGTCGAGAGGCAGGTACGACATGCTCCACGATGGCCTCCGGTGCCCATGCGATATGCCCGCCGCTGCGTGTCAGGGCCATGCCGAGCAGTACGTCTTCCCCGCCGCTCGCTCGGGTCCCAGGCCCTAGGCGGTCGTCGAAGCCCCCCAAGTCTCGAAAGACGTTCGCCTGAACTGCCATGTTCAGACCTGCCAGAAACGGTGCTTCGGGGTTCATGGCTGTGGCCGTGTCAACGAATCGCCGCCGGATGTTAGCTGATACTGGCTCTTCGGTGTTCACGACTACCGCTCCGACAACTGCCTGCGCGGCGCCCTCCGCCAGTGGACTGATTAGGGCGGCGAGCCAGCCTTCGCGCGGGATGACATCGTCGTCGACGAAGACGAGCACGTCCGGTGATGCTTCCGACTCCGCGCCAACATTACGTGCGTTCGAGGCATTTGCACGAGCCACGTGGATGTACGTGGCACCTTCGCTTGTCGCGGTCTCCCCGCAATTTTGGGTGCCGTTTTCCACCACTACCACTCGGATTGTACAACCAGGCGGGCGACCTTGACCGTAGACATTTTTGATCAAGTCCCCCAGCTCTCTGCCACCACCAAAGGTTGGTATGACCACCACGATAAGCTTGCCAGAGTCCGGCGTAATCAATTCGGCACATCCTCTAGTTGTTGAGTACCGCTCACGACGGCAGATGTAGTAAAGGTACGGAACCTGTCGCGGCAACGCGGATGTGGCTAGTCACGTCCGGTCCTGGTGCTGAATGAGAGTACAGAGTGCGCCTGATACGGGAGTGAAAGGTACCACTCGCGTCTGACGGCGAGCCATAGTTGAGCGAGAAGCTGGCACCGCCATGCACTTAAAGCGGATGTGTTCACCCTCTGTTGCAAGTCTGGAGGATGGGTCCCAGACCACTACGAACGCCGCGGTCTGGGGCGTATGCTCATCCCGATTTTCGGCTGCGGACTTTGTGATTGAGGGGAGTCCGCCACCTGATCGGGTCATCGCAGATGAGTGTGTCGGAAGCCGCCGCGCCGCCCCCGGCGTTGTTTGTATTGTTGGAAGGGCCCGTTGGTAGGTTCGTTTGCTGGTGGGGGGATAGGTGAAGAACGCGATGGCGTTATCGGAGGCCTGCGCAGGGCGCGTCGGACGGTGACAAACTAGTCAGTACTGGCGGGACGCCGAGGATCGGCGGTCGGTGACACATTTGAGGGCACCCTTGCCGGCGGCGTGGTCGGGGTGTCGGCAGGCGGTGACCATGCGCTGGTGGATGTCCCCGGTGGCCTCGTCGGCGCTCGGGCTGATGGAGAGTCAGCCGAAGTAGACGGACGTCAGTCGTGTCGCCCGTCGGGAGGTGTGCTACGTACCATAATGCCGTCCGCTGTTAGAGTCTTATCGAGGGAGGTGTTGATGAGCCATTCTGTGGTGATCATTACATGGCGAAGGCCATTGCACGTGTCGGCCTGTTTGGGCGCTCTGGCCGACGGCTGGGTGACTCCGGAGGAAATCGTTGTCATTGACGCCTCGGAGGACGATGAGACCGCGAACGTCGTGATCGGGTACCCAGGTGTGACGTACGTCCGATTCCCGCCCGGTGCAGGGCACATGACAAGAGCCCGGAATGAAGGCCTCAGGCACGTCAAGGGCACGTGCATTAGCTTTCTAGACGATGATGTGCGCCCCGCGCGAGGTTGGTCTCAGGCAGTTCAGTCGGCATTCCAGAATCCTGAGGTAGCAGCTGTTGCGGGACGTGTAGTCAATGGTGACCCGGGCGAGGATCAAGAAGGTGTCAATTCGATTGGTCGTCTACTTAGGAGGGGAAACCTGACAGGGAACTTCGCCGCGGATCCGGGTGAAATTATCACCGTGGACCACGGAATTGGGGCCAATATGTCGTTCCGAAGAGATTGGCTAGCGCGACTCGGCGGATTTAGAGACGTGTTCCCCGGAACGGCGATGCGAGAAGACACTGATATCTTTCTGCGCCTGAACGGCCTGGGGGGCCGCTCGGTGTTCGTGCCCTCAGCTGTCGTTCAAAACGACTCCGGTAGCCATGTTGTTGGTCGTCGGTTCGACCTCCGATACGCCGTATGGGGGGAGCACAACCACCTGCTTCTTCTGGTGCTGAATTACGGTACGAGCAGGCGCAGTCCGGTTTGGGCCTATTTACGGTTCCGGCTACCCCAGCTCGCCCACGATGAGCCAGAACGACGACCTGCGAGCCGCGCCGCACGCGGTGTGGGGCGGTTGGCAGGCATGCTCGTCGGCGGTCTCCGTGGGCTGTACTGGCGACAGAGCCGGCGCGGCAGGCAGGTGCGGGAGGACCACGTTGGTCGTGATCTCCGAGTCCGCCTATCTTCCTGACAGTCGTGGAGCTTCGCACGTTTGGCGTGAGGAGCAGCCATCGTGTTAGCGATCGGCAGGTCGTGGAGCAAGGAGCTTCGCGCCAGCTTTTTGCAATGCGGCGGCGGTAGTGGAGCCGGGGGCGGTGGTTGCGGCCCAGCGCAGCTCAAGGGCCAGCGTCCGCAGATCGAGGTGACGTAGCGCGGCTCCCACCGATCGAGCGCACTCTTTACTCCACTGTGCGCGGCTCCTGCGTAGGTTCTCTCGCAAGAGAGCCAGCACCGTGGCGTCGCCGCGTTGTTCTGCGGCTACCAGCACCAGGGCTAGGGCGTGCTCTGCGGCGCGGCGCAGGGCGACGAGGTCGATAGCTGTCATGTTGTTGGCGTGACGCCGGTAGCCCGTCAGCTGTCCGGGAGCACAGGCCAGAGGCCCGGCTTGGAGGAGGCGCAGCGTGAACTCGAGGTCCTCGGCCATCGTCAGCGACGGCAGGAAGCCGTCGATCTCGTCGAGGGCGGTCCGACGGATCATGAGGGTGACGATTCGAGGTAGCGGTTCCGCCCCGCGGAGAAAGTCCGTGGACGACCTCGTTGCTGCGGTCCAACCCCATCCCTGGCTGACGCCGTGGTGGTCCATGTACCAACCGCCGGTGAACGACCCGAGCGCATCGGCGGCCGCCGCCAGGCTGTCGACCTGCGCGTCGAGTTTTGAAGGCGCCCAGACGTCGTCGTCGTCCAGGAACGCGATGAGCGGTGAACTGCCGGCTGCCATGCCTGCGTTCCGGGAGGCGCCCAGGCCCCGGTTGATGTGTCGGATGACCCGGGCCCCCGTGATGTGGCGGACTGCGTGGGGGACGAAGGCAGGGTCGGCGACCCCGTCGTCGACAACGATGAGGGACCAGTGCGGGTACGTCTGCTCCGCCACGCTGCGGACGGCTGCCTCGAGGTAGGGGCTGGCCCGGTTCGTGGCCACGACGATGTCTACCTGGGGCTGAGCCGTCATTAGGTCCTCCCAATCGTTGGTCTGAGGCCGTGTCCGTGGGTCATCGATCCAGCTGCAAGAATTTTCGTACGCACTCCGATAATCTAGTGACGACCACTACGGCGAAGCGGGCAAGGATCACATGACCGTTCTGCTGGTGAGCTTGCGCGACATCCTCCGTCCCCGGGCCAGGAAGCAGCTGATTCTCGGGACCCTGGGGTCGATAGTGGTGTCGGTGCTCGACAGTCTCGGGCTGGTCCTCATCCTGCCCTTGGTGAACCTGGCCACCGGGCAGGACGACAGCACCGGAGTGGTGGGGTTCCTGAGCCGAGCCGTCGGTGAGCCCAGCCGACAGTCGCTGACCGTGGGCCTGGCCTCCGCAGTGGTTGTGTTGTTCGTCCTCAAGGACGTCGGGTCGCTCGTCTTCACGTGGTGGCTCAGTGGGTTTGTCAACGCCGAGCGCGTCCGCACGTCGGCCCGCATCCTCGGGGCGATCCTGAGCGCGCCGTACACGACGATCGCCTCGCGCAGCTCCGCCGAGATGATGCGCACGGCCGACTCGGCTGTGCTCCAAGTGTTCCAGTACACCGTCAACGGGATCATGAACCTGGTGGCGGGCGCAATCTCGATTGTGGCCGTGTTGACGGCGCTTGCGGCGGTGGCGCCGGTGCCCACCCTGGTCCTGGTCGGCTACTTCGGCGTGGCAGCCCTAGTCTTCGACCGGCTGGCCAAGCCGCGAGCGGCGGCGGCCGGCGCCGTGATGACCGACGCTTCCCTGAGAGGGTTTCGCACCGCCTTTGCCGCGCTCGGCGCCGTAAAGGAGGTCAAGCTCAGGGGAACCCAGGCCCACTTCGTGGACAACTTCCGAGAGGCTCAGCTGCGGGGCGCGTACGCCGGTCGGACGGCCGGCTTCCTGGCTGCGCTGCCCAAGTACATCCTGGAGATTCTCTTCATCGTCGCCGTGGGGCTGGTGCTCGTGCTGGGGTCGCGGGGCGACGGCGGGACAGGCAATGCTGTGGGGCTCATCGCACTGTTCGTCGCCGCCGGGTTCCGGCTCCTGCCGTCGGTGTCCACGCTGCTCACAAATGCTAGCAGCGTCCGCATCGGCAACGACGCGCTGCGCATCGTCCACGCTGAGGTCCGGGCCCAGACTGACGACCACGGCGTGTTCGCACTTCCGGTGCTGGAGGGCACGTCCACCACCACGTTCAACGACCGGCTCACCGTCGAGGGGGTGCACTTCCGCTACCCGGGCTCCGACCACGACGTCCTGCGCGACGTCTGGCTGGACGTGCCCCAGGGCAGCTCCGCAGCACTGGTCGGCGGCAGTGGGGCCGGGAAAACCACCCTGGTCGACGTCATGCTGGGTCTGCACACGCCGTCGCGCGGCCGGGTAGCGGTCGACGGTCGTGACGTGTCGCAGGACGTGCGGGCGTGGCAGCGCTCCATCGCCTACGTCGCCCAGGACGTGTTCCTCCTCGAGGCGACGCTCGCCGAGAACGTGGCCTTCGATCAGGCGCCGGGTGACATCGACCGTGTCCTCGTCCTCGAGGTCCTGGCCCAGGCGCAGCTCACGGGTGTCGTGGAGGAGCTCCCCGACGGCATCGACACCGAGGTGGGTGAGCGAGGTGCCCGGTTGTCCGGTGGCCAGCGCCAGCGGATCGGCCTCGCCCGCGCCCTGTACCGCAGGTGCGCAGTGCTGGTGCTCGACGAGGCGACCTCCGCGCTGGACAACGAGACCGAGCACCGCATCAACCAGGCCATCGCCGACCTCCGCGGCCGGGTGACGGTGCTCGTGATCGCCCACCGGCTATCCACCGTGCGCCACGCCGAGCAGGTGGTGTTCCTCGACCGGGGCCACGTGACGAGCACGGGCACGTTTGACGAGGTGCGCGCGGCCAGCAGGGACTTCGCCCGGCTGGTCGAGCTCGGCGCCCTGGGTCCTGACACCGTCACGAGCACTGAGGAGTGAGTCGCCCGAGGGGCGGTCGTCGGTACGCCCGCGCCCTGGCTGCTGCCCTCGTGGGAAACCACCGCGCGGTCCAGCTGACCTACCCGGGTCTTCGGATGGGCAACATCCTCTACTTCGCCCTCCACGCCCACGCCCAGCAGTCAGCGGGTCGCGACGTCCGAGTAGTTGACCCGGACCCGGGCAATGCTTGGGCGCCGGCCCTGCCGCGGCTAGGCGGGTTGATGGTCCCACCGAGCGGACTCCGGTGGTCAGACCGCCGCCTCGACATCCCGACCGGCTTCCATCAGGGGTTCGGCACCGACTTCACGCGCGCCGAGCTGGAGTCGTTCGTTCACGATGTGGTTCTCGGCGCCCGCACGCCGGCCGGCGGGCCGCTGGTGACCCGATCGGCGGCGGACCGGGTAGTGTTAAATGTTCGGCGGGGCGATTACTACAGCGACCCGGTGTTCCGCGGGTTGTTCGGTTTCGACGTCGCGGACTACCTCAAGCGGGCGCTGGTGGTTCTGGAGGACTCCTCCGGGCTAGCCGACAAAGTGCATGTCGTCTCCGACGATCCCGAGTGGTGCCGCCAGAACCTAGGCTGGCTCTTACGAGACGGACGTAGCGTCAGCTGGTCTACGGGTGCAGACGGTGTGCTTGGCAACTTTCTCGACATCGCCGGTGCACGCAGGCTCGTAATCACGAACTCCACTTTCGCCTACTGGGGTGCCTATACCAGCAACGTTCTGCACGGTGACAACCACAGCCTCGTGATTGCCCCTCGATTGCACTCTCGGGACGTCGACGATGGAAAACCATGGCAGCACGATCCGCTGTGGCTGACAGTTGCCGTCTAACTTGGCAGCGTCATCTGTCGAGGCTCACCGGCCGGCGCCCGGGGCCACGTAGTCGTCGTTCCGCAGGCGCCTCGATCCAACGGTGAGCCAGGTAGCTAGCCCCAACGCTCGCCAAAAGTACACACGGTGCGACCGCCGCCAGCGCAGGAAATGTTAGGTAGCCAGTGACGTGCAGAACAAGCTCGACAATGATGTTGTGAACCAGGTAGAGCGCGAATGACCACACACCCAGCGTTACGAGACGAGGATGTCCGAGCAGACCCATGGTTCCAGATTGCTCTCGGTCCACGGCTGCGAGAATAACCAGGGCGATCGGAATTGCGGTGACGGCCACGGGCTTGCTCGTTGATGGCGCGATGATCGATAGCGCGGCGGCGAGAACCAGGGTCATCGATGCCACGGACAATGGCACTGGGCATCGCCAGCCATCTCGGACCCGGTGGGCGAGACAGACACCGGCAATGAACTCGATCAGTCGTGCCGGCGGAAAGTTGTAAGCCCAATAATCGCTAGGTGCGACCCAAGGAATTACGAATACGGCCAGAATCGCGCACAGGGCGACCACTGCCCATTGCTGAGATGGACGCATAGTAGCTACCGTCATCACTATAAGTGGAAACAGAAGGTAGAAGAGCAACTCGCAGGACAACGACCACGATACCTTGTTTCCGGCAAACAAGTAGCTGGGGAACCAAGCCTGGACCAAAAGCAGGGATGTCCCTTGGGCGCGTCGAGAGCCAGCGTCGGTGAGCCCGAGAAGCGCAAGAGCAACCGCAATAGCCCACGTCGCTGCATGAAGGGGATAAATCCGGGCGAAGCGTCGTCGGTAGAACCTTGATGCCCCGGCGTCTGCACTACGGGCCCAGGCGAGGAGGAATCCGCTGAGGATGAAGAAGAAGCTCACCCCCACGGCGCCTTGATGGGCCACTGAGCGCACTGTGGACGACTCGGACATACCTCCGACGTGCGCGACAAGCACTGCCAGTGCAGCAGGGAAACGCAGGCTGGTTAGGGAGTCAAGACGGGCCGAACGAGGCAGCATCCTCCCGGATGGGCGACCGTCGGACGGTACACCGATCATCGTTCTTCGTCCTCGCGTACGAACACACCCGACAGGCCCGCGCGGGCGTGCAGTACGTAGCCCTTCCCCTGGAGCAGCTCAGTGATGTGGTGCGCCTCGTGCAGCTCCACCACCACGATGCGGGTGGGGTTGCGGTCCCAGTCGTGGGACTGCAGCACCACCAGGTCGGCGCCCTCGCAGTCGACGCTCAGCAGGTCGATGGCCTCGCCCGGCGCGAGGTGCTCGGCGAGGATCGTGGACAGCGGCTGAGCCTGGACGGCCACCGTGGTGCCCGTCAGTCCCCAGGGGTAGGCGTCGTTGACGATGCCGGAGAACGTGCCCGAGACGTTGATCTGCACCTGACCGGGTACCGCGTCGATGGCGAGGTGGAGGTTGACGTCCTTCGTGCGGTGGCGCGCCAGCTCCGCGTGGTGGGCGGGCACGGGCTCGATGTTGATGCCGCGCCAGCCCCGCCGGTGCAGCAGGTAGGTGTTCGAGTAGTGGTGCGGGTCGAAGGCGCCGACGTCCACGTAGCGCCCCGGCGGCGAGTCGGCGAGCAGGGTCGCGAGAACGAAGTCCTCCCCGAACTGCGAGTAGGACGGCCGTGCGTAAGCGAGGTCGACGAGGGACCACTCTCGTCGGCGCACCCGTCGAGCGGCCAGGACCCAGGGCCGAAGGACGGCCTTGCCCGGAAAGTTCTTCATGGCACCTCACGCTCAGGGGACGACCGCCCGACGACTCTAACTGGACGGTCCTAGCCTTGGACCTAGAGTTCCCGGGGTGCGTCACTTCCTCGACCCGAGGCCCCCCAGGGCGTTGACGGCGCTCCGCAGGTGGGACCGTGTGCACCACCTGGCGTGAACCAGCTCAGCCTCCCAGCGCGGGCGGTTGAGGACTGAAGGCCCGAACCCGCCCACCACGCCAGCGCTCACCAGGCTCGCGAGCCCCTCAGCCAGCCGGTGCCACGACACGTCCTGGGCGAACCAGGTGTCGAACGCGGCCCGGGTCCCCGTCGCGAGCTGCGGCCACTGGGTCTCCCTGGACTCCAGGTGCGCGGGCAGCCCGGCGAGGTCGTCCTCGGGCCAGCGCACGGAGATGGCGTCCCAGTCCGGGCCCGGTGGAGGCACCCAGCCATCGGACAGGATCACCGGCACTCGGCCCGCGGCCAGGGTCTCGAACAGACGTATGGAGGCGGTTCCGGCGCCCCGAGGGCAGAGCACGAACTTCGAGTCGGCCAGCACGGTGGCGTACCGCTCGCGGTGTTGGTCGTCGGAGGCAGCGGCGTAGAAGACGAAGCCCGTGGTGTCCTCGATGACGGCCCTGGAGTGGTGCAGGTCCAGAACCTTCGAGCGCAAGGGATGCGAGCGGCTGCCCAGGAAGGAGAACAGGTGTTGCGGCAGCGCGACCTCAGGCACTGCAGGGCGGATCAGCACGTAGTACGCCGATGCGACCTGACGGCGGTCGTCGAACGTTCGGCCGGGCATGCTGACGTAGAGCCCGGGCAGGTTGGACCACGGGTGGTCGCGCTCGTCGTAGACGAAGCACTTCTCTGGGAAACGCCGGTACAGCTCGTGGCGGCGAAGCGTGCGCAGACCGATGTCGTGGGGCAGCAGGTGCAGGTCGGAGAAGAGAACGACGTCCGCTGCGCCGGCGTCCGCGCTGAGCCGGTGCTCGCCGTGGCGGTCGAGCTCGGCGAGCCGGCAGAAACCCTCGGTGGCGGACGGCGACACGCCGATGTCGGCGAGATGCACAATGAGTCCCACTCGGTCCGCCCCCTGCAGTTTTCCGCTTCCCCATGAAGATGGTCCACTCAGATGGACATTGCGAGCCTACCGCTAGGCACATCAGGGAATGGCGTATCCGGTCACTAATTCTATCTCCGCTGGTCCGTCTGAGTGGAAGGTCACGGGCGGCTGGCGGAACGGCATGAGCCGGACGGTGCCGGTCCATGAGGTCGCGCTAAGCGAAACCATGGCAACCGGGCCGCTGTCCGTGGCTCTGCGGGGACGACGAAGATGGAGATCCGCGCCTCGCTGGAACCGTCGGCCAGGGGCGGTGCGCTGATTGTGGCGACGCAGATCGGCGACGAGCTCGAGCAGTCGCCAACCTTCATCAACACCGACGTGAAGGGTCTCAGCTTGCGGGCCTGCGGGGACGAACGAGGCCATCGCACGCGGGAGGCCGGTCCTACTCCTCGAGAGCGACTACCGGCACCCTGCCGAGGTCGGAGATGAAGCCCCGCGGGGTTGGTGCAGCTCGTCGCGTGTTGCTGTGCAAGTGGGGGTGACTATGCCGAAGCGGCGAGCTGCTTGGCGGGGGCGGCGTGGGGAGCGGGCTGGGTGCAGGTGGGGTGAGCCGGGGCGGGGAGGTTCAGATGAGCGCCATCAGGGCTACGACTACGTCCACTCCCTGATCGACGACCACTCCCGCCTCGCCTACTCCGAGGTCCTCGGTGATGAGAAGGGCACCACCTGCGCAGCGTTCCTCACCCGGGCCGCGACCTACTTCGCCAACCACGGCATCACCCGCATCGAGCGGCTCATGGCCGACAACGCCTGGGCCTACCGCCACTCCCTGAAGGCTGTCTGCGCGCAGCTGGGCACCACCCAGAAGTTCATCCGCCCGCACTGCCCCTGGCAGAACGGCAAGGTCGAGCGCCTCAACCGCACCCTGGCCACCGAATGGGCCTACCGGCAGCCCTGGACGACCAACGACGAACGCACCGCCGCCCTTGCCCCCTGGCTCGAGCACTACAACACTCGACTCCGCCACAGCGCACCCGGCGGCCAACCCCCAATCAGCCGACTGTCACCAACCTGATGGCCGGGTACACATAGCAGGGCAGGCTGATCCAGGGCCATCGTGTTAGTTCCTGTTCTGTGAGTCGCTTGGTCGCTTCTCGCAGAGCCTCACGCGATAGCCCCTCAACGATCGTGACCGACACGGCTACCAACAACGACGGACCCGAGCTAAACCACCCCAGGGGAGTCCTCCAAGGCGACCTGATCATCGGCCTGCAGCGCTCAGCGATCGGCACCCTCGTCGAGCGCAGCACTCGCTTCACGATGCTGGTCAACCTCCCCCGCGAGGCCGCGAACGCCACCTCGGGCTGAGACACCGCCGACCGTCCAGGGGTCAGCGCGGCTCGAGGATGCCGGCGCTGACGAGCGATTCGATGGCCGTCTCCACCACCGCAGTCGTGTCGACCGCTGCCGGCGCTCCGTGTGCACGGACCACTGCACGGACGAGTTCATCTATGGGCGACGCCACCCCGGCTGCGTGCCACAACGCGGGCGCGATGCCGTCGAGCACGTACACTTGGTCTCCCTTCAGCACGATGAGGCATCCGCCCTCATCGATCACGTCGTCGACCGCGCAGCGCCGATACAGCAGCAGGTCGGCTGATGCTGGGATCGCTGTCGGGGTTGGTTCGTCGGGGCGCGGGAGGCCGATGATGGTGGCGGTAGCCAGCCTGCGAGAGACCTCCGGGTCGGACAGCAGGCCGGTCACCACTGCGGGCAAAGAGTCCGCGTTGCGGTAGGTCACCCTTTGCAGTCCGCCGCACGCGCGCACGAGGTCCTGGACACGCTGCAGCGGACGTTCACGCGCGCCGAGGAAGCTGATCTGGGCGACGAGCTCCGGAACCGCGTCCACGAGATGCAGCGGTTCGAGCACGGCTGGCGCTCCGGCCGGGTGGTCATCGTCACGGTCGAGCATCAACAGGGCCACAAGGCGCAGTGGCCTTCCGGTCAGCTCGCGCAGGCCCAGATCGTCCGGCGACACCTGGTCTTTGTAATGGTCGGGACCGGGGTTGATGACTGACAGCGGTTTCGGATACGGAATCACCGACAGGTCGTCACGGATGGCCGCGGTCTCGTCTGTCACATAACCCAGGCTTTGCGCCAGCGCAATTGAGGCAGTCGTCTTTCCACTGCCGGAACGGCCAATGAAGGCGACAACCGCGCCAGTGTTGGGGTCCGCAACTGCCCCGGCGTGCAACATCAGCAGGTCGAATCTGCGGGCGGTGATCGCCGCCACCGTGACGGCAGTGGTGAGTCGCTCAGACATCGCCAGCAGCGATTGACGAGAATCGTTGGCACGCGGCAGGCTCGGACGCGGTTCACTTGCGTGAATCTGGAGCCGACTACCTGTAACTGACAACTCACGGCAGCGCCGCCAGGCATTGAGAAGGCTGACGTCAACCGCACCGCTGAGCGTCAGATCGACGGGGCAACCCAGTGCGTTTGCGAGGCGTACCTGCATCGTCAGCGTCCGCGCGAGACTGCTGCTGGGCTGTCGCGAAGCGGGGGGTTGCTCAGATGCTGGATGTGCAACCCGTTGCGCCGGTGCCGGTGATGGTGGCCGTGTTCCCGTCGCCGGTGAGGGTGAAGGTCCCGTTGGTGGACCTCGTGACAGACGCGACAGTCACCGTGCTACCAGCGAGGATATCTGCGTTGGAGGTGAAGGTCACTGTGCCGCCGGATGGGGTGCCTGCGATGAACACGGGAAGGCCCGACTGGGCGAATTTACCGGCGATGTTGCCATTTCCGCCAGGGTTCGTGTAGTTCAGCGTCACGACGCTGCCCGAGGGAAGTGTTCCAGAGATCACCTGCAGCGAGAAGGTTCCGGTGCTGCAGTCCGCGATCAACTTGTACTTGAACTTCGACGCAGCGGCCGCCGACGGGGCCAGAGTGACCGAGGCGATGATCGGAACGCTCCACACCGCTCCTCTGGCGACGGTCCGTCGAGAGAACCTCCGGGTGGCCAAGCTCTCGTCAGGCGTGTCGGACATTCTGAAGGTCCCGTCGTTAAGTTCTGCTGGGGTCGCGACCCACCGCGCGATCGGAGAGAGTCTGGCACACGCTGGGCGAATCTCGACAGCGCGTCATCGGATGGTTACGTACGGCTGACTGCGGCAGAAAGTTGCAGCGCACGATCGCGCCACCCTGTCGGAATGTGCGAGGCGGGAGCGGGCGGCGCGGCGGCCGCACGCACGACCGCGCCGGCGAAGGCAGATCGCCCGACCACAGACGTGCCGGCGTCGGTCAGCGACTGGAACCCTGACGTCGGCGTGGCCACCACGGGTCGCCCGGCCGCCAGGTACTCCCGGGCCTTGATCGCGTCCAGCGACAGTGTGAACGGCGTGATGAGGTGCGGGCACACCAGCACGTCCAGGCTGGTCATCCAGGACGGCACCTCGGTGTGGTCGACCGGGCCGTGGCGCACCACCCCGGCGGCGTCGAGCTCGGCACGGGAGGCGTCGTCCAGGGCGTCCGGCCCGACCAGGTGCACGGTGCCGATGCCCGGGGTGCGGGCGAGCTCGGCGACCAGCGGCACGTCGAGACGCTCCGCGTGCAGGGTGCCCACGTAGCCCACGTGCGGACCCGGCCCGTCGAGGACCAGCCGCCGGGCGTGACGGAACCCGTCCAGGTCCACCCCGTTCGGCACCACGTGCGCCCGGACCCCGTAGCGCTCGTGCCACCGCTGCGCGAGGACGTCGCTGCACACCACGGTGGGGATTGCCAGGGCGAGCCAGTCCTCGGCGGCCACGAGCCGGTCGCGGACCCGGGGGGTGTTGACCGTCTCGCGCCAGTCGTCGGTCACGTCGTGGAACCCGCGCACCCCGTGCCCGGCCACCCACCGTCCTAGCGGGGCGTCGTTCACCCACAGCAGGTCCGCACCGCGCAGGGGCCCAGCCCGCAGCTCGGCGGCCACCAGCCGCAGCCCGCCGGCCCGGCGGGGCAGACGCAGCCGGGGCCGCAGGGCGGTGACGCCGGGGTGCGGGGTGGAACGGGTGGCGCGGCCCCGCCCGGCCGGCTCGACGAAGGTGACCCGCTCGACCAGGCCCTGCTCCAGCAGCTGCGAGACCAGGTGCTGGTTGCGCCGCCACACCCCGTCCCACGGCTCGAGGGAGAGCACCACCAGGTGCCGAGCCAGCAGGGTGGTCACGAGGTGTGGTCCCGGGGCTGGTGGACGAGCAGGTTCCGGGTCAGCAGATCGTCCACGAGGGCGGCGGCAGCGTGGGCGATGGTGTCGTCGTCGCCCTGGTACTGCTCTTGCAGCGTCCGCACCACGTCCTGCCGGCCGAGCCCCTCGGCCACCAGCAGCCACACGTCCGCCGCGGTGCCCTCCAGTGCGAGCCGTTGCCCGGTGCCGGGGGGGGCGATCACGACGGAGTCGCCGTCAAGTACCCATCCCACCCCGGGTGCGACGGTGTACCCGCTCACCGGTGGGCCTCCACCGCACGCCGGGCCGTGTGGCCCTGCTCGAGCAGCCCGTCCCGCACCACCGCGTAGTTCTCCCGGACGGCGTCCGGTCCGTAGACGGGTTCGCCCAGCACGGCACCGTCGGCTCCCACGAGCACGGCCCCGGGGTTGAAGGCGATGGCGAAGCGGTCGGTGACCCAGCCGGCCTGCTGCAGCAGCACCCGCAGCCCCGGGTTGGCGGCGGCCTCCGCCCGGTTGTCCGCGAGGGAGCCGCTGCCCACCACGACCACGTGCACGGGCCCCTCGTCGTTCTGCCAGCGCTCCAGCTCGGGCAGCAGCTCGCCGCACCCGCCGCAGCCGGGGCGGGTGAACACGACCAGGGCGGGCAGCCCGTCGGCCACCACGTCGGCCAGGCTGACCTCCACCCCGTCCAGGTCGGGCAGCGTCACCATGGGGACCTCGGTGGGGGACGCGGTCGGCAGCGGAGCCCGGCCGTCGCCGCGAACGGCCACAGCCACCGCGGCCGCGACCACGAGGACCAGGACGAGCCCGGCGAGAACACCGGCACCGAGGTCCGCCAGGGCGGCGGGCGCCGACGAGAGCTGCGCGGCGCCGAGCACAGCCAGGACCACCAGCAGAGCGTTGCGCGCGACGGTGCCCCAGCCGGCCGGCCCCGCGCCGAGCTGACCGAAGCAGTGGCAGTCCACACTGGTGCCCGCGCGCAGCGTGCGGACCACCGCCGCGGTGAGCACCAGCAGGAGCAGCCCCACCAGCATCGATCCGGTGCGGCCCACCGTTCCTGGGCCCAGCAGCAGGGCCGCCCCGCCCAGCTCAAACGCCGGCAGCCCCGCGGCCACCGCGGGCACGAGGCGCGCGGGCACCCCGAAGGCGACGACGGCCCCGAGGGTGCCGGGGCGGTCGAGCAGCTTGGCCGTGGCCGAGAGCACCAGGACCGCCATGAGCACCACGCGGGCCAGCAGGATCACCTCGGTCACGCCGACCAGTGTGGTCGCTCAGCCACGGCGCGCGCCCCGCACGGCCCGCAGCGCCGCCGGTGTCGCGCGCGCGCCCTCGACCAGCCGGCGCCCGTAGCCGCGGGCCAGGGCACCCCGGGAGGCCGCCGTACGCGGGTCCCGCATGCGCATCACCGAGGGGTGCGGCACCAGCCACCGGGCCACCTGCACGAGCTGATGTCTGAGCGACAGCGAACCTAGCTCGGCCACCCGCACCGCGGTGCGCGAGGCGCCGACGGTGCGCAACCGCCACTCGGCGGTGACGTCGACGGCGGCGAGCGCCGGGGTGTCGCGCACCACTGCGGCCCCCGCCGGCACCAGCTCAAGACCGGCCCGCAGGGCCGGCAGCGCCCCCAGCTGGTCGGCCAGCGCCGCCACGTCCGACCAGTCCAGTGTCGCGTCCGGCCCGCACAGCCGCTCCAGGTCCAACATGGCCTGGGCGGTGCCGCTGCGTGCTGTGTTCAGGGCGACGAGCACCGCCCGGGTGCTGAGATCGGGGAACCACACGGGCAGGTGCGCCAGCTCGGCGGCCACCCGCCGCGCCCAGAGCACCGACCACGCCTGCGCCGGGGGGACGGTGATGCCGGGGAAGCGGTGGTGCAGGTCCACCTCGCCGTTGCCGGGGGAAAGATCCGGCCGGGCCAGCACCACGGCGTGGTCCTCGCTGGTGTGGTGGGTGACACCGGGGAAGCGCTCACCGAACCCGTGGGCGGCGAGCACGGCCAGCGCCTCATCCAGCCGGTCCCGCGGCACCAGCACGTCCACGTCGCCCCACGGCCGACCACCGCCCGGGTGCAACCACCGCACCACCGTCGGTCCCTTGACGTGCAGCACGGGGACACCGGCCCGGGCCAGCAGGTGGGCGACCTCGGCGTGCAGCAGCTCGGCAGCCACGTCCGGGGACATGGCCACGTCGTCTTCCCGGGTCACGGAGGCGACGCTAGGGCATGGCGCAGATTCGTCCGACCAGCCCGACCCGCTGGGGTAGCGTCCGCTGGTGTCCCCGAATCGAAGCGGCGACCTGCTGTGCGTGCCGGCGTGGCCGCTGCTGGAGCTCCCGGCCGACCCGGACGTCGTGGTGGCGTGCCGCCCGGTGGACTTCGGGGTGTCGAGGTGGCGTGCGACGCTCACGCGCATCTCCAGCGCGGTCGGCCTTGCCCGACGCGCGGCCCATCACGATCGCCTGTTCCTCGCCACCGCGGGATCAGAGATCGTCCTGATGGGCCTGCTCCACCGCGTGCTGTTCCGTCGGACCGAGCTGGTGGTGCTCGATCCGATCCTGGGCGAACCTGGCCATGCTGACGTGCTGCGCAAGATCGGTGCGCGCGGGGTGGATCAGTTCATCGTCATCAGGCGGGGAGACGTGGCGACTCTCCACGCTCAGTGGGGCGTGCCTCCGACTTGCACCCGCTTCCTCAAATTTCCGTCGCCGTCGCATGTGGGCACGTCTCGGGAGGTGGTGCAAACGGATGGACCGACCCTGGTCTACAGCGCGGGCAGCGCATTTCGTGACTGGCCCACACTCGTCGCCGCGCTCGAACAGCTACCCGGTACGCAGGCAGTGCTGAGCGGCTGCCCTGAGTCCTTGATCCCGCCGTCGCTGCGTCACAGGGTGAAGTGCCGGGGAACGCTCTCCGTCGAGGAGGGCCGCATCCTGCTTCTGGAGGCCGACATCGTCGCACTCGCCATGTTGGACACGGTCGCATCGTCGGGGCCGCTCGTCCTGCTGGACGCTCTGGCCGCCGGCAAGGCAGTCGTGGTGACCGACGTCAACGGCACGCGGGACTACATCGAACACGGCCGGACGGGCCTGCTGGCTCGGGCAGGAAGCATCGACTCGTTGAGAGACGCCTTAGAGCAGGCGGGGGACTCCTCGGACCGCCGTGCGCAGCTTGGCGCACAGGCCCGGGAGTGGAGCACGATAAACAGTGCGGCCCAGTTCTGGGAAGGCGTGATGGAAGTGCCAACCGCGTAGGTCCGTGTGCCCGCGAACTCGATGATCGGATTTGCGGGCCCTACGTGCGACGGCGCAGCAGCAGGTCGACGTCCAGCACCTGGCCTGAGGACGTGTCGACGAAGCCCGAGTCGATGGAGACCACGTCGAACCCTGCCTCGTGCAGCCTTGGGAGCAAGTCGTAGATCGTGGAGCCGCCGATGTACAGCGGTACCAGGGCCATCTCGATGTCGACGAGCGCAACCTCAATGATCCGATCGGCCAGCCCGTCAAGCACAGCGTGCTCGGCGCCCTGCACGTCGACCTTCAGCATCGTCCGTGAACCCGCCGGGACGACCTGCGCCCACACGTCCTCAAGCCGGGTCACCTCGACACTGATCGTTTCGACCACCGACGCGCCCGGGATCTGCCCGGTCAGGTGGACGCCGGGAAGCAGTGTCGACGACGTGACGGTGTCGGCAGTGACGTGGAAGTCGACCGTTCCCGCAGCTGCCCCGAGCGCAAGCTCCATACCTGACCACGAAGGGTCTGCGGAAAGACGAGACCGCATGTCGGCCATCACCGACGGAATTGGTTCGAAGGAGACGATTCGTCCCCCGTAGCCAGCGCGGCGGATCCAGCTGACGTACTGACCACGATTTGCGCCGACGTCGAGAAGGAGGTCGATGCCGGCCGAGCGCATGGCCGCTTGGCGGCGGGCGGCATGCGTGAGGTCGAGCCGGCTCAGCTCGACGTTGAACCTGTTCGCGACCTGCTTGGCGACGGACGTAGCACGAAGGCGGGCGGTCATCGGCCAAACCTACGGCGCCGGTGCAGTCCGGCGTCGCGACTATCTAAATCGTGCCGCTGAGCGGTAGAGAAGCTCGAGCTCGGGCGCCGCCCGCCCCGGGGTGAAGACCGCGGCGCGTCGCACGGCGGCGTGGCCCAGGTCGTCACGGAGGGTCCGCTGCTCCGCGAGCCGTGCGATGGCCGAGGCAAGCGCGTCGACGTCGCCCGGTGCCACCAGGAGCCCGTCGACGCCGTCGGTGATGATCTCGGCCGGCCCACCCGCGTCGGTGGCGATCACGGGCAGCCCGGCGGCCATGCCCTCCACCACGACCTGGCCCCACGGCTCGGGCAGGACGGAGGCATGCACCAGCACGTCCAGCCCGGCTAGCTCGGACTCCACGTCGCTGACGAACCCGACGATCTCGACACGATCGGCCAGACCCAGCTCCTCGACGAGCCGGTGCAGCCCAGCCGCGTAGTCGTCCTCGCCGAACATCGCTGAGCCCACGATGCGGGCGCGCACGACGGCCAGGTCCGGGTGGGTTAGCGCCCACAGGAACACCTCCTGCCCCTTCCACGGGGCCAAACGGCCGACCATGCCGACCACGAGGGCGGTGCGCGTGGCTCGGTCCGCCGGCGCGCGGGTCGGTTGGTAGGGGTCGTGGACCACCGTCGCGGCCCGCACCGAGCTCCTGCCGGCCATCACCTCGGTGCTGCGCAGAGTTTCCTCCGAGTTGGCCAACACCACCTGCGGCAGGTGCTGCAGGGCCAGCCTGGTCACCCGGACGACCCGGGGCGGCAGGTAGTCCGGGGTGATGCGGTCGCGCACGTGCCACAGCACCGGGACCCGGGCCAGGCGAGCCGCGACGGATCCGTAGAACCCCGACTTCAGCGAGTTGGTGTGCACCAGGTGCGGGCGCAGCCGTCGCAGCCGCAGCGCCAGCCGCACGGTGTACGCGGCGAGGTCGACGGCCGAGCGCGCCGCCCTGATGCCACCGAGCTCGTCGCGGTGGGCCTCTCGGCTGCGCGTGCTCAGCGGCAGCACCTCGACCTTGGCGCCTACCTTCTCCAGCAGGCCCCGCAACGGCCCGTCCTCGCCGAGGATGACGTGGGCATCGATGTTCGTGAGCGCCGCGACGAGGCGGACCAGCGCCAGCTCGCCGCCGGACTGCGCGGCCACGTGGTCGAGGAACACCACCCGCAGCCGTGCCGGTGCCGGGGGTCGCTCGGTAGGGGCGGCGGCATCCAGCACCCGGGCGAGCGCGCGGCTGGCCCGGCCGCCCGTGCGCAGCACCGGCAGGGCGAACGGCCGCGTCTCGCCGGCCGCCGTCGCCGGCGCACCGTGGTCCGCGCGCGCCGCCGTGCGACCCGTGGTCCGCGGTACCGGACGGTCGCGCGCGTCGGCGTACAGGGCGAGATGTCCCGCGGCCACGTCGCGCCACGTGATTCGGGCCGCCTGCTCCAGGCCCGTCCGGCGCAGCACGCTCCAGCGCACCGGATCGGCACGCAGCGACGCCATGGCCGCACCTAGTGCCGCCACGTCACCCTCCGGGACCAGCACGCCGCCGGCCCCCACCACCTCCGGCAGCGCGCCGCTGCGGTAGCCGACCACCACCGCCCCCGCGGCGTGCGCCTCCACCACCATCCGGCCGAACTGCTCCACCCAGGTGGCCGTGCTCCGGCTGGGGGCCAGCAGCACGTGGGCGCGGGCGTACTCCTGCGCCAGTGCCGCGGCGCCGAGCCACGGAAGCAGGGTCAGCGCACCCGCGACCCCCAGCTCGGTGGCCCGCTGCTGCGCTCGCCCCGCCTCCGGTCCCGAACCGACCAGCGTCAGGGTGGCCCCGGCCCCCAGCCCCGCCAGCACCTCCACCGCGTCGAGCACGCCCTTCTCCGGCACCAGGCGCCCCACCAGCAGCAGCCGCAGGGCCTCGCCCGGCGGCTGCTGGTCCCCGGGCACCACGCTCGCCGGGGGCGCCAGCGGCAGCACGGCCACCCGTCCAGCGAAGCCCTTGCCCACCGCCACCGACGCCGCCTGGTGGCTGCACGGGTATAGGCCCTGCAGCCGGTCCAGCGCGGCGCGCTCCCGCTGCGCGAACGGCGGCGGGAAGCGCTTGTCCAGGTTCTGCGACATGTAGGCGACCACGGGCTGCGCCCCCGGGAGTGCGGCCAGCACCTGGTGCACGACCGCGCTGAACGGCTCCTCGTGCAGGTCCACCACGTCCGGGCGCAACCGGGCCACCAGCTCGGCCAGCTGCTCCGGCCGGGCCAGGCGGTGCCGGTTGACGTCGCCAGCGCGGAGCACGTCCAGCTCCACCACCGGGAACGGCTCGGGGCTGAGCACGTCCTGGGACCCCGCATCCGGCCACGCGGTGGGCACCACCAGGGTGAGGTCGACCCCGGCCGCGACCAGCGCGCGCTCCCGCTCGCGGTGGGCCTCGTCCCGCCCGGAGTGGTAGAGCCGGACCACCCTCACGTGCGTCGCCCCGTCTTCACGGCTCCCAGCCTAGGGCGAGCGCCCGTGAGCACACCGACGACGACGCCGACGCGCAGCCGACCTCCAAGTGTCGACGTCGGTCGGTGCGGCCCAAGGTGCGTCGGCGTCGTCGACTGCCGTTCACGGTCGTTGCTCCGATGGTCGTGGGCGGTACGGGCAACTCAGCCCGCGGTAGCGGCCTGGCCTTCGCCGGCGCCAACGCCGTGATCCGGCTCGCCGCCCAAGTTTGTCCTGGCGCCCGTTGGTGCCGGGGCCCTGACCGCCGGCCGTCGTCGCCGGGACAACACCGCCTGATCCTGCTCTGCCACCTTCGTTCCCTCCCCGCATCAGGTGGAGGCTGAGGTGCGTCCGGGCCCGGTCGTGGGTGGGACGGACGCGTACGGGGCTTTCGGCTGTCGAGCTCCGGCGGGGTGGATTCCGTCGGAGCGTCGACGACGAGCGCGGGCCTGGGGTGCGGGGCATTCTGCGGTGGCTGCCCTTAGTGGCGGTGGTGCTCGTGCTGCTCGGCGGCTGCGGGTCGTCGATCACCCCCAGGTTGCGTGATGTTCCGCTGTTCCCAGCCCGGAACCAGGTGGCGTGTTCTACCGTCTCAACCTGGAGTGCCGGGGTTCGAGGAGGGGTGGGGTCGGTGGAGGACTGGTTCAGCGGGGTCGAGGCAGCGATCAGCGGCGCCGCGGCGGGCGCTGTCCAGTCGCAGTCGGAGTGGGCAGGACTCAAGGCCCAGGCGTCGGCCGGGACGCTGCGGATGGAGCCGGGTGCTGCCGAGGCCTGTGCCACGGCGTGCGACGGTGCTATTGATGCGATCTTCGACCACATCAATGAGATCCGGAGAGCCACCCGCGTGGACGGAATGGGGCCGTGGGAGTCCGGCGTCCAGCTGGCGCAGAAGTTCAGCGAGAAGGCCGACGGCGCCGCTAACAACAACTCTGCCGCTGGCGTCCTGACCCTCCACCAGCAGGTGCTGGGAGAAATGCGAGACACGTTTCGGGCGGCTGGGCAGGCATATGCCGCGACCGAGCAGGGTAACGTCGACGTGATTCAGGGAACGGCGTGAGGCGGTCTCTCGCGACATGGATGGTGCTGGTTCCACTTGTGTCGTCGGGATGTTCTGCGACCAGCACCGAAGGCACGGCCCAGTCTGCGCCCACTTCGGTCACGGGATCGGTGGCCGACTTGTCCTACGACCCGTGCACACAAGTCACCGAAGCCATGGTCACCTCGCTGGGTTTTGATCCGAGTACCAAAAAGCCCTACAAAGCGGGAGTAGGAACTGCAACCGAGTCTGGCTGCGCCTGGAAAGACTCAGCAACCCTCACGAGGCTCGGCGCCGACCTTGGCAAGAGCTTGAGCACGCTGGACCAGTACCGGAACAACCCGACGTTCAACGGTGTCACAGAGCTGACCGTTGGCGGGCATGCGGCGATCAACTTCGTGACCGACCGCGCGGGGGGTGGATGCAACCTCGCTGTCGAGATCACTGGAGGAACCGCCATCGTGGCGACCTCAGCTATATCGCGCACGAGCGCACCCAATCCTGACTCCTGCCCGGACGCGGTACGCATCGCCACGGCTATCGCACCCCTGTTCCCGTAGCACCGACCACAGCAAGGAGCAGTCATGGGGTTCGGACTCGATAACCTCGGCAATGGGATCAAGGACGTCGGGCAGGCCGGCGTCTCGCTGGCCACCGGCGACGTGGACGGAGCTCGGTCCCACCTCTCCGACGCGGACTCCACGATCACGGGGGACACGACCAACTCCGCCGCCACCGCGGCAGAAGCACAGCGTCAGCACGACGCGAGCGTCGCCGAGCACCAGCGCAGCAGGCTGGGAGCCCAGCAGCACGCGCTGAGCAGGAGCGTGGACGGTGGGTTCGACGGCCGCGCGGTGACGAGCTACGAGAACTACGCGTCCTACGACCACCCCGAGCTGTACGCCAAGGCCCAGGAGATGAACAGCGCGTCCCTGCAGGAGACGGCGTCGACCTGGACCACCGCGGGTGGGTCCGTGCGGACCACCTTCGAGACCCTGGGCCAGTCGCTGTCCTCCGCGATCGCGAACGGGTGGGAGGGCGACGGCGCCGACGCGGCGTCCGCCACCAGCACCCGGTACGTGCAGCAGGCGTCGGCCCTGCAGCCGGCGTTCGCGCTAACGGGGTCGAAGCTGCAGGAAGCCGCGAGCGGGGTGGGGGAGACGAGCGCGACGATGCCAGAGCCGGTGGGGTTCAACCGGACCCACGCCGTGGTGCACGGCATCACCAGCGTGCTCACCGGTGGCCCCGCCGACGCGGACGTGAAGGCCCAGCAGGCTGCGATGGACGCCGCGCACAGCGAGGCGGTGCAGGTGATGGACCACACGTACAAGCCGGTGATGGTCTCGGCGGACTCGGGAGTACCCACGTTCACGCCGCCGAGCAGCCCGACGACCGGCGACGTGGCACCCACCCCGCCGCCGGGCAGCGGCGACCCGCGGACCCCCGGACCCGCTCCGTGGTCCGCCCAGGCCCGTCCCGGCGACGTGAGCCCGGGCTGGGCGCCGAACGGCCAGTGGTCGAATGGCGCTGTCGCGCAGCAGCAGCCGGTGGGCCAGATCGCTCCATCGGGCACGTCCACGGTGGGGTCCAGCGACCCCGGCTCCGGCGTGGGGCCGGGCTCGGGTGTCCACGGTGAGCCCGCGGCCGCCGTGTCGTCGGCGGGGTACACGGCCCCCGGGTTCGGTGGCGGCGCGGGTGCTGGCGGCACGGGCTACGGCTCGGGCGATGGCGGAGGTGGATACGGCTCAGGTGGGTACGGCTCGGGCGGGTACGGCGGCGCGGGTCCTGGATCGGGGAGCTACGGGTCGGGTGGGTACGGCTCCGGCGGTGCAGGTGGCGCCGGCTACGGCTCGGGCGGCTACGGCTCCGGCGGTGGCGCCGCGGGGATCGGCGGGTCCGGGTACGCAGCGGGCGGTGGCGCATCCGGGTTCGGTGGCGCCGGTGGGTCAGCAGGCTCCCGGGGCTACGGCGGCTCCGCGCGGTACGGCTCGGGCGGATCGGGCTCCGGTGGATCGGGCTCGAGAGGGTCGTCGGGCCTGCGGGGTGGCGGCGGAACCGGTGGCCGTGGGTTGGGCAGCGGTTCCGCCGGCGGCGGGCTGGGCGGCGGTTCGGGGACGGGCGGTCCGGGCACGAGTGCCGGCGGTGGCGTGGGCTCGGCGGGCGGCTCCGGCGGAGCGGCCGGTACCGGTGGCGGCGCAGGCGCTGGCTCCGGCTGGGCGGGCAGCAGTGGCGGACGGTCGGGCTCGGGCGGCGCCATGGGCGGCGGCCGCGGAGCCAAGGGGGAGGAGGACTTCGAGCACAACACCCCCAGCTACCTCATCACCGACGAGCACGGCTCGGAGATCGTCGGCACCCTGCCCATGGTGTCGCCCGCCGTGATCGGCGAGTGAACCCGCGCACGCTGGGGCGGTTCACCCCCGACGAGCTGGGGGTCCTCGCCGGGCTGCTGACCCTGGCTCGCTGGCCGTTCCCGCTGCAGGTGCGCAGCAGCGCCCCCACCGAGGACGCCCTGCGCCGGGCCGAGCTCGACGCCCACGAGCGGCTCACCGCCGGCGGCGTGGTCCGCGGAGGCCGGGTGGAACCCGACCTGGAGGGTGCGCTGCGCACCCTGACCCGGCCCGCGGTGCAGGTCGACGTCTCCGGGTTCGCCGGCCCCGACCTGGCCGATGCCGTGCGCATCCTCGCCGCCCACACCGGCGGCCCCGGGGTGCTCGCCCACCAGCTGCCCGGCCCGGCCGAGCACGTCGGCGGCGACGTGGTGATCGCCGTGCTGCCCCGGGCCGCGCTGCCCGCCGCGGTCGCGGACGCCTTGTTCCGGGCCCTGCCGGCGCGACCGCCGGGCCGGGTGGGACCACTGTCGGTGGCCCGGGCGGACCTGGCGAGCCCGGCGGGCACCTCGGTCACCCGCTCGGCGGGCCGGAGCCCGGTCGAGGGCGCCCGCGAGCAGCTCGACGTGCTGGCCCGCGGACCGTTCACCACCGGCGGGCAGCTCGCCGTCAGCCGGGCCGCGCCGGGCGGTGCCGAGGACCGGCGCTGCACCCTGCGCTGGTTCGACGTCGACGGGGACGGCCGCTACCTCGTCGACTCCTCCCGGGGGGTCGACCTCACCCCCGGGGACGAGGACACCCTCACCCGCGCACTGACCGCGCAGCTGCCGCGATAGCTTCCGTCTCCACCCGCCATCTTCTGACCGGACCAGGGGAACCACACGCACGGCACCCTGGCCGGACGGACGGCGGCCTCCGCACGCTACGGAACGTCGCCCCCTTGACACTGACCGTGACGTTGTTACCTTCTGCGCAGCACTCGGCGCCCCCGTTCGGCGGGTGTGCGCCACGACGTGCGCACGGAGGTGAGCGGTGTCGAGGCACTCGCTGTCGCCGTACCAGCCCGATCCAGAGCCCCCGCTGCCCCCGCCCCGGCCCGTCCTCGACCGTGCGCTCCAGCTCGTGCTGGCCCTCGCGACCGTCGGGATCGTCATCGTCGCCACGCTCGGGGTTCGCAACACCTCTGCGGGCGCGGTTCCGTCGAACAGCGCAACGGTGGGGACGTGCCACTCCTTCCTCACGGTGGAGGAGTTCTACACCACCAGCGACGTGTCGCCGGCCGTGCCGTGCGACGGGCCCCACCAGACGGAGGTCGTGGCCGTGCGCTCCTACACCGGGGCCACTGCTGCCCAACAGCAGCGTCCCGGGGTGGAGGTGCTGGGAGCCGTGTCGCGAGGCTTGTGCACCGCGGCGGAGCTCCGCACCTACCTCGGTGCCCGTGAGCGCGACGACCCTGTCGCCCTCCAGCAGGTGATCCGGTGGACCACCCCCGGTGAGTGGGCCGGTGGCGCGCGGGAGTACCGCTGCGAGCTGATGCTGGCCCGCTCCGTCGACGGTGGCACGCCGACCCTGTTCACCCCCGCCCGCGACGTCCTGGGTGGGTCCACCGGATCGGCGGAGTACCGCCACTGCCACGACGCGACCACGGCCCAGGACGTGTCGTGCGACAGACCGCACACCGGGGAGTACGTCAACGCCTTCCTGCCTGCTCCAGCCGCGAACACGCCCGAGGGGTTGACGCTCACCGCGTGGGCGCAGGACGCGTGTGCAGCCCTGGTGCAGGAGTACACCGGCGGGCGCCCAGGGGTGCGCGTGGACGCCGTCCGCGTCGGGTACGCCGCCACCTCGACCGGGGCGTGCCTGGCCGTCCCGGCCGGGGGGCGCGTCGTGGGCACCGTCGCCCCGGGAGACGGGTCGTGAGCACCCACGCGGGGACCGTGGAGCAGCACCGCACGCGGACCACGGTGCTCATCGGCCTGGTGTCCACCACGGTGCTGCTGCTGCGGATGTTCGTGCCCGGTCCGGTCGGGCTGTCGGACCAGGGCGACGGGCACCGTCTGCTGTGCCAGCTGGGCCTGGCCAACGACGTGGCGTGGAACGTCTCGCAGTCGTCCTTCGTACGGTTCACGTGGGTCTCGCACGTGTTCTACGGAGAGACCTGTGGCGCGAACGGGACGGGCCAACCGGTCTACTCCTCCCAGCTCCTGCTGGACCGGATTGCGACCTGGCTCACCCCTGTCCTGGGGCTTCCCGGCTCCCTCGACCTGCGTGCGCTCGCCGTGCTCTGCTGCGTCGTCGCGGGAGCCGCTGTCGGTTGGCTGGTCCACGAGATGCGCGGGGCGCGGTTCGCGAGGGTCGTCGTCGGCGTGGTCGTCACCCTGATCCTGGCCGACTCGGGGATCGCGGTGTACTTCGCGTCGCCCTACTCCGAGGGGGGTGCCTTCCTCGGACTGCTCCTGCTCCTGCCCGCGTCGCTGCGGCTCCTGCACAGCCGTCGGACCAGCCTGGCGGCCATCGTCACGGTGCTCGCCATCGGCACGTTCGTCCTGGCGTCCAAGACACAGATGGTGACCTTCCTCCCGCTGCTGCTGCTCGTCCTGCTGGTACGGCCCGGGCAGCGCGTCACCGGGGGGCAGGTGGCGGGTCAGCCTCGCTGGCGCACGGCACGGGTGCGCCGACGCGCCGCCGGATCACTGGCCTGCCTGGGACTGGTGGGGGTGGTGGTGGCCACGCTGTCCGCGGAGCCCCCGCGCTTCCAGGAGCTGCACGTCTACAAGCAGGTGTTTCTCACCATCCTGCCCGGCAGCCCCGACCCGACCGGTGACCTCCAGTTCTTCGGCCTTGACCCCTCCCTCGCTCGGGGCTCGGGGATCGACATCAACGGTCCCGGCAGCGTCGTGACCGACCCGGCCTACGCGGGGTTCACCGACAAGGTGACCTCGGCGAAGGTCGTCGAGTTCTACCTCACCCACCCGGCTCGGACGGTCGGGCTCGTCCACCAGGGACTCGACTACGCGGCCACCTTCCGGCTCAGCAGCTACCTGGCGAGCTATCCGGAGGCGTCGGGCAACCCTGCGGGCACGGCCGACCACAGGGTCGAGGTCCTCACCGAGGTCTTCACGGTGTTCAAGGCCCTACCGTTGCTGCTCCTCATCGTGTGGATCGTCGGCCTGGTCCGCTTCAGCGTGGCCGCCAGGCGTGGATCCTGCGCCGGGCTGCTGGGACTCGGTCTCACCCTCAGCATCGTCACGCAGTTCGGGGCCGTGCTGCTCTCCGAGGGCTACGCGGAGGCGATCAAGCACATGATCGTCGTGGACTACGCCACCGCGTTGATGTTTCCCGTGGCGATCATGGTCTGGACCGAGCGTCGGGCCAGGAGATCCTTCGACCGACCGGGTACGAGCACGACCGTGAGCACGCCATTTGTGCGCACGGAGCTGTCGGACCTACCAGCGAGAGACCGCGTGCTGCCCGACACGCCGTGACCCCTCTGTCGCAGGCACGGTGGGGGACCGATCAGGCCGTTCCGTCCCACTCGACCGGACGGGGGCCGCCGTCGAGGAACCAGCCGATGGCCGCCGCGGTCCGCTGCGCCGCCCTGCCGTCGCCGTACGGGTTGGGCGTGGTGGGCAGCGACCCACCCCCCGCCAGTGCCGCGGTGGCGGCGGCCACGATGACGGCGGGATCAAGCCCGACCAGCTCCGCCCAGCCGGCCTCGATCCCCTCCGGGCGCTCGGTGGTGTCCCGGGCGACGAGCACCGGTAGCCCGAGCGTGGGTGCCTCCTCCTGCAGGCCGCCGGAGTCGGTGAGCAGCAGATCGGTGTGCAGCAGCAGGGCGAGCACCTCGTCGTAGGGCAGCGGTGGCACCACCCGGGCCCGCTCGACGCCGTCGAGCACGGCGGCCACGTCCGCAGCGACGGCGGGGTTCGGGTGGGTGACCACCACCGCACGCAGGTCCGGGTGCGCCTCGAGCAGGGTCGCCACCGCGCCACACACTGCCCGCACCCCCTCGCCCCAAGCCTCCCGCCGGTGCACCGTGACCACGAGCAGTCGCGCTCCGTCGGGCCGCGCCGCCAACGTCGGACGCGGCTGCGCACGGAGCGCGGGGAGCACCGCGTCGAGGGCGTCGACGACGGTGTTGCCGGTGACGACGATGCGCTCGCGCGGCACGCCCTCGCGCAGCAGCGCCGCGAGCGCCCGAGGCGTGGGCGCGAGGTGCAGCTCGGCCACCCCCGCCAGCAGCACGCGGTTCATCTCCTCGGGGAACGGTCGCGCCCGGTCCCCGGTGCGCAACCCTGCCTCCAGGTGGGCGACGGGCAGCTGCCGCAGGGCTCCCGCCAGGGACACCGTGAGGGCGGTGGTGGTGTCGCCCTGCACCAGCACCAGCCGCGGCGGAGCGGCGGCCAGGTGGCCGTCGAACGCTGTCAGTGTCAGCGCCATGAGCTCGGCCAGCCCACCGTCGCGCCGGACGACACCCAGGTGGACGTCGGGCACCAGGCCGAACGAGGCCAGCGCCTCGTGGACCCGGGCCGGTTGCTGACCGGTGTCGACGAGGGCGGTGCGCAGCCCTGCCGCTCGCAGCGCGAGCACCACCGGTGCCACCTTCACGGCCTCGGGGCGGGTGCCGACGACCACGTGGACGTCGGCACCCGCCCCGAGGCGGTTCTCGTGCGGCCCCGGCACGGTGTCTGCTGGGGCGTCGGTCATCAGGCCAGGCTAGTGGTCCGGCGACGCAGGGTCAGGTAGCCGGCACCGATGACGAGGGCGGTGAGCCCGGCGACGCCGGCACCCTTCAGCGGCACCATCGGGATGTCGGACACGGTGGCGTTCTCGCCGCAGGTGACCTTGCCGATGGTGACGTTCGCGAGCCCGCCGCCGATGGCCGTGATGCTCAGCGCGGTGGCGCTCGACGTGGGTCCGACCGCACTGGTCTGGTTGATGGCCACCTTCAGCAGCGGAGCAAGCACGCCCAGCTCGATCGGCGACCCGATGTTGATCGGGATGTCGAGGTTCAGCCCAGGGAGGCCAAGGGTGCCCGCAGTAGTGGCGAGGAGGCGCACTCCCGCCAGGGTGGACGACGCCGAGTACGGACCGGCGCCGGACGGTCCGGCGGTGCACTGGGAGTAGATCGCCGTGGCGGCCAGCCGCAAGTTCACCGGAAGCGAAATTCCGTTCAGGGTGGCAGTGCCGAGGTTCACCAGCAGGGGGGCGGTGGCCCCGGCGAGGCTGCAGGAACCGTCGTTGCCGATGGTGAGCGCACCGCCGGATCCGACGAGGCCGGCGCACGCCGAGGAGGTGGCCACGTTGCTGGCGTTTGCCGTCTGGGAGACGGCGCCGGTGTTGGCCACGCCCTGACCGGGCAGGACCGCGATCTGGCTCGTGAAGGTCTTGGTGACCAGTGGCTGGGTGCCGTCGTTCTTGGCGGCCGAGGTGCCCGTGGAGGCCACCGTCCCGCCCAGCAGCGTGGCGTTCAGTGCCTGCGCGGTGGACTGGGACATGCCCCCGGCCAGCGCCGGTGACGCCCAGGCCACCGTGCTCAGGGCGAGCACGGCGCCGAGGGCGCCGGCCCGCTGCAGGGTGCGGCGGGTGCGTCCTCTCGTGTTGTCGGTCATGTGACTCTCCCAGCTCGGTGGGCGCCCCCCGAGGAGGCCCCGTTCAGGTAGCTCCGGACCGGACGGTCCGGAGCAGGGTGGGTGGACGTGCGGAGTACTCGGCTGGTCTTGACCCAGCCGCTCTCGGAGCGGAGGAAGCGGCCGAAGGCCTTCCACACCGCAACGAGCAGTACGTAGGTGTAGACCCAGTGCAGCAGCCCCAGGGTGAGGGCGCGGGTCCGTGAGGTGGTGCGCTCGCAGGTGCGGCGGTACACCGGGCCCCACACGGCGACCGGCGCGACGCCGAAGAACGCCGCGAGCAGGAACACGCCCCAGCCGCCGGCGGTGAACCAGCTGGTGACACCGCCGGGGGTCGTGAACGCGTAGTAGCCCATGACCCCCAGGGCCGTGGTGTAGACGACCGACCCGATGAGCTGGGTCCAGGGGATGAGCAGGAAGTACGCGATCTCCAGGGCCGCCGGCGTGCTGATCTTCGCGCTGGTGAGCACGGCCGGCAGGTACTTGGAGCACTGCATGCCGCCCTGGGCCCACCGGGTCCGCTGGCGGATGAGCGCGGCGGGGGTGGGCAGTGCCTCCTGGGCGACCCAGACGTCGTCGCAGTACTGGTTGCGGTGCCCGGCGAGCAGCACGTGCAGCCCCAGCTCGAAGTCCTCGAGGAGCGCGCCCTGCCACGGAACCCCGTGCTCGACGGCGATCTGGTCGAGCACAGCCATCCGGGTGAACTGCCCGTTGCCGCCCATCCCGACGCTGCCCAGCCTGCGGCGCAGCAGCTGCATCGCGGAGATGACGGTGCGGAACTCCACGTCCTGCAGGTCCACGAGCGCGCGACCGAGCCAGGTGGTGGGCGCCGGGTCGTCACCGTCGATGTCGTCGCGGCCGCGGTTCAGCATGCGCACCTGGATCTGCGCCGCACCGACCGCGGGGTCCCCGAACACGCGCGGGCCGGCCAGCACGTCGAGCGCGGAGGGATCGAGCCGACCGTCGGCGTCGACGACCCCCACCACCACACGGGTGCGGTCGACGCCCGGCTGCAGCAGGTCCAGGTGCTCGCCGATGGCCTCCCAGCCGGCGTTCAGGGCCGGCCCCTTGCCCTGGCGAGCCATCGGCAGGCGACGGGACACCACGTGCACGCGGGGGTGCGCAGCGGCCAGTGCGGCCAGCACGACGGGGGTGGTGTCGTCGGAGGCGTCGTCGATGCACCAGAGCTCGGCCAGCGGCGCCGTCTGCAGCAGCCGGTGCACCGTCCGCTCGATGACCGAGTCCTCGTCCAGGCAGGGCAGGAGCAGGTGCCAGTGCAGGTCGGCGGCGCGACCGGGCGTCGTCGGCACCTGCCGCAGGTACGGCACCAGGATGGAGATGACGTAGGCGAGGAACGCGACGCACAGGACGATGGCCAGGGTGTTCACCGCCGGTCCGACGCCGTCGATGATCACGACGACCCTGCCCGATGGCCGGAGTGGGCCGGTGCTGACGGCCCGGACTCCGCGAGCAGCAGCCGGACGAAGAGCACCACGGCCAGCAGGAAGCCGAGGGTGGTGATGATCGAGCCGAGGAACACGTGGCTGAGGTCGTAGCCGCGGGCGACGCCCAGCCACCGCATCGACGCCACGATGACGACGACGCGAAGCTGGTTGACCAGGACGAAGAGCCCGACCAGGACGAGGGTGGACGTGGCGACCCGGCGGGCGCTCAGGGGGCGCACGGCGGCCGCGACGGCAGTGGCCCCGAGGAACACCGCGAGCACCGGACCGATGCTGCAGCCGGTGGTGAAGCTGACGCCGACCAGGGCGCCCTGGACGCGGAACAGGGCTGCGGTGCCCACGTGGGCGCTCTCCTGGCCCGCCAGGTGCAGCAGCAGCGTCTGCAGGGCTGCCTCGCCGGTCCGCACGGCACGGCCCTCGACGAGCAACCCGACGGCCACCGCGCCCAGCAGGGCTGCGAGGACCCGGCTGCGGTGCAGCGGGCTCAGCGCACCCGGGCTCGGCCGGGTGGAAGTGGTGGACACAGTGCGAGCTAGCTGTTTCGGCGGATGACGGTGGTGCGGACCAGAGCCAGACCAGCCACGATGAGGATCAGCGCGACCACGGCGAAGGAGATCGCGTTGAACCCCGTGTACGCGAGCCCCACGGTGCCACCAGCGCCGGCTCCGGCGATCGGACCTCGATACATGCTGACTCCCCCGTTCGTGGCCGACCTAGGTGCGGCCAGCGTGACCCGCCGCGTGCTGCGCATCCGCGACGGGCGTCTTGTGATCCGGTTACAGAAAATCATGAACCGGCCACGCGGTGTAGTCACTGGATCGGGACGTCATAACGACGCACGGTCATTGATGATCTTGATTACAGCCGTTGACTACCCTTGTACGCATTCAGCGGCGCACAATCCGTCACCGAAGACGGGCGAACGGGTCCTTCGTGTCGCGGCGGTATGGGGAAAGCCGGCCGCTGAGCTCCTGCGTGCCCGGTCCCGTCACGGGGCCAGCAGGTCACGCTCCACCGCGTCGGCGCACGCGCGCAGGGCCGGCAGCACCTCGCGCTGCAGGGGCGCGGCGCTGCGGCGGGCGGCCTGGGTGCTCTCGTTCATGGCCGCCACGACCGCTCCGCTCCGTCCCCGCACGGGCACCGCGATGCTGCGCAGCCCCTGCTCCAGCTCCTGGTCCACGAGGCAGTGACCGTCCGTCCGCACCCGGGCGAGCGGACTACGTCCCGTGCGTGATTACTGGATCCAGGGGACGAGTTTTCGTTCACAGTGGTGGCGCGGTCGGGTGCAGCGCCTCCTGCGCCACGGCGAAGGCCCGGTTGCTCCGCGGCACGCCCGCGTAGACCGCGGTGTGCAGCAGCACCTCGCCGATCTCGTCCTCGGTCAGCCCGTTGGTGACCGCGGCCCGCACGTGCGTGACCAGCTCGTGCTCGTTCCCCAGCGCCACCAGCGCGGTCAGGGTGATGATCGAGCGGGTGCGGCGGTCCAGGCCCGGCCGGTTCCACACGTCACCCCAGGCGGTCCGGGTGATGAACTCCTGCCAGCCCGCGGTGAACGGCGTGACCCCGGCCAGAGACCGGTCCACGTGCGCGTCGCCCAGCACCGCACGGCGGGTGGCCAGGCCCTGCTCGTAGGAGCCCTGGCCCAGCACGTGCGCGAGCAGCAGCCCCGTCACGGTGCCGGCCTGCTCCAGGTTGGCCAGGTGCGAGGCCCGCGGCAGCACGTGCAGCGCCGCACCCGGGACGCCCTCGGCGATCTCGCGCAGCATCGCCGGCGGGGTCGCGGGATCCAGGTCCCCGGCCACCACCAGGGTCGGGGCGGTGATGCGGCCGAGGTCGGCGCGGCCGTCCCAGGTGGCCAGCGCCTCGCACGCGGTGGCGTAGCCCTCGGCGGGGGTGCTCGCAACCATGGCCTGCGCCCACGCCACCAGGGCCGGGTCCCGCTGGGCGAGCTCCGGGGTGAACCAGCGGCCGACCACCGCCGGCGCGATGGAGGCCACCCCGTCGGCCCGGACCGCGGCGGCCCGGTCGATCCAGGGCTGCACGTCCGGCCAGTGCGCGCTGGTGCACAGCAGGCTGAGCGTGTGCACCCGCTCGGGGGCGTGCACCGCGATCCACTGCGCCGTGGCCCCACCCAGGGACAGCCCGACCAGGTGCGCGCGAGCGACCCCGAGCTCGTCGAGCAGCTCGAGCACGTCGCGCCCCAGGTCGGCCACCGTCCACGGCCCGTCCACCACCGCCGACTCCCCGTGCCCACGGGCGTCGGTGCGCACCACGCGCAGCCGGTCGCTGAGCGGGCCCACCTGGGGGTCCCACATGGCGCGGGTGGAGCCGAGGGAGTTCAGCAGCACCAGGACGGGCGCGTCGGGCGGGCCGAGCACCTCGTGGGCGATGGTCATGCGGTCTCCTGCCTGGTGTCGAGGACGTGGTCGACGAGCTCGCCCGCGTGGTGGACGAGCTCGCCGGCCGGGACGTGGGTGGCCATGGACCCGGGGTGCACCTGCAGCCCCTCGAGGCTGGTGCGCAGCCGGGACGCGGCACCGCCGGTGACCCGCAGCAGCTCGGTCACGGTGGGCCACTCCGCGTGCCAGGCCCCGACGGCGCGCTGGTGCTCGTGCTCCATCGAGGCCAGCAGGGTCGCGACCAGGCCGGGGGCGCGGCGGGCGGCGGCGCGGGCGGTGACGGCGGCGATCGGGTTGTGCTTGTGCGGCATGGAGCTGGAGTCCCCGGGGACGGCCTCGGACACCTCGCCCAGCTCGGTGCCGGCCAGCAGGACGATGTCGGTCGCGGGCTTCGCGCACGCCCCGGCCGCGACCCCCAGCGCCCCGGCCAGCGCCCCGACGCGGGTGCGCTCGGTGTGCCAGGGCGGCGCCCACGGCAGCCCGAGCTCGGCGGCCAGGACACGGCCGACGTCGAGCCCGTGGGGGTACAGCGCGGCGAGCGTGCCGGCCGCCCCGCCGAGCTGCACGGGCAACCCGTCGACGACGACGGACAGCGCGGCCCGGGCGTGGTCCAGCCCGGCGCACCAGCCGGCAGCGACCAGCCCGAACGTCGTGGGCAGGGCCTGCTGGCCCAGGGTGCGGGCGGCCATCGGGGTGTCACGGTGCACCCGTGCGTGCAGAGCAGCGGCGTCCGCGGCGCCGGCGAGGTCCTCGCGGAGCACCGCGGCGGCCCGGCGCACCAGCAGCACCAGGGCGGTGTCCAGCACGTCCTGGCTGGTGGCCCCCACGTGCACGGCCGGCCCTGCGTCGCCCGCGGCCGCGCGCAGCAGCCGGACCAGCGGGATGACCGGGTTGCCGCCCTCCACGGCCGCGACCCCGAGCGCCTCGACGTCCACCACCAGCTCGGCGGCCACCCCGGTGACCTGCGCCGCTGCCCCCGCGCTGACCAGCCCACAGCCCGCCGCCGCCCGGGCCAGGGCCACCTCGACCTCGATGAGCGTGCGGACCCAGGCCTCGTCGGACAGCTCGGCGGCCACCCGGTCGCTGCCGAACAGCGGGTCGAACAGGCTCATCGGGGCGTCCTCACGGTTGCGCCATCAGACCGCGAAGAACGGCGTCTCGGCCGCCCCCTGCAGGTGCACGTCCAGGTGGTAGCCGCCCGCCACCGCGGTGGCCACGAGGCGCCCGGCGTCGGACCCCAGCGAGAGCAGCACCGGGTCGGTGGCGTTGGCGGCGGCCTCGTCGGGGAAGTACAGGCGGGTGACCACCCGGTGCAGCAGCCCGCGGGCGAAGATCGACAGGTCCACGTGCGGGGACTGCACCAGCCCGTCCTCGGCCGGCAGCGGCCCGGGCTTCACCGTGCGGAACACCGCGGTGCCGGTGGCGTCGGCCGGGCAGCGGCCGAAGCCGCGGAAGGAGCTGCCGCCGCCCTCGGGGTGGTCGAAGCGGCCGCCGGCGTCGGCCTGCCACGTCTCCACCAGGGCGTCGGTGACGAGCTCGCCGGCCCCGTCGAGCACCCGGACGGTGAGCGTCACGTCCCCATCGGGGTCGACGTCGCTGCCGTCCGCCCACGGCAGCGCGGCGTGGAAGAACGGCCCGATCGTCTGAGAGGGCGTGGTCCAGGAGTGCGTGGTCCGGGACGGCGTGGTGGGCTCAGACGTCATCGCTGCCCACCTCCTGGTCGCTCTCGAACGGGGTGGCCCCGCGCCCGCGCAGCACGATGTCGAAGCGGAAGCCCAGGGCCCACTCCTCGACGGTCGCGGAGTGGTCGTAGGCGCTGACCAGCCGGGACCGCGCGGCCTCCGGGGTGGACAGGTAGATCGGGTCCTGGAAGAACATGGGGTCGTCCGGGAAGTACATCTGGGTGATCAGCCGCTGGGTGAAGCTCTGGCCGAACAGGCTGAAGTGGATGTGCGCCGGACGCCAGGCGTTGGCGTGGTTCTTCCACGGGTAGGCGCCGGGCTTGATGGTGGTGAAGCGGTAGCGGCCCTCGCTGTCGGTGAGGCAGCGCCCGACGCCGGTGAAGTGCGGGTCCAGCGGAGCGGGCCACCGGTCGAGCACGTGGGCGTAGCGCCCGCCCGCGTTCGCCTGCCACACCTCGAGCAGCGTGCTCGGCACGGCCCGGCCGTCGGAGTCGCGGACCTGGCCGTGCACCACGATGCGCTGGCCGACGGCCTCGCCGCCCCGGTCCTGGGTGAGGTCGTCGTCGCCGGGGTGCACGCGGTCGGCGCCCAGCAGCGGCCCGGTCAGCTCGGTGAGCCGCTGGGGCAGCAGGCGCAGGGGGCGGGTGGGGTGGCGCAGCGCCGTGGAGCGGTAGGCGGGGGAGTCCAGGAGCGGGTGGCTCCCGGCGTCCGCGCGGTACTGCGGCGGCAGGTGCAGCGTCGTCATCGACCCTCCAGAGTCGCGCGTCGTGCTCGCCCTGCGGACGGGCGCGCGCTCCGCGCACAGGGTAGGGCGGCCGCGGCGGGAGGGTCAACGGTCTGCGCCAGCGACGTCGCTCGCCGCGCGCACACCGCAGCCCCTGCCCCACCCGGGGCGGCCAGGTGGGGCAGGGGCTGTGCGCACCTCAGGTGGAGCGTGTGGCGGGGATCAGCTCGCGAGGGGTTCGAACGCGGCCTGGTCGACCTTGCGGTGGTAGCGCATCCCGGCGAGCCCACCGAGCAGGGCCCCGACGAGGCTGATCAGGGCGACGGCGACGAGGGCGATGATGCCGCCGGTGGTCAGGTTGCCCCCGGTGGGGATGCGGGGGAACGCATTGAGGTTGTCGAGCACGTTGTACTTCGACCCGGCGACCGCGGCGGCGATGGCAACCACGATGGCGATGACGATGGTCCACAGCCACACGCCGAGGCCCTGCTTGAGTCCACTGAACCGGGCCATCCGCCCGGCGACGTACCCGCCGCAGAAGTAGGCGATGAGCAGGATCACGAGCAGGGCGATACCGCCGACCAGACCGACGGTCTGGGCGGTGTTGGTGCCCTGCTGGGCCTGGTTGGTGGCGTCGGAGAGGGTCGTGCCGTTGGAGACCCCGACGGCGGCACCGACGGCGACGGCCAGCGCGGTCAGCAGGACAGCGGCACCGGTGGCGGTGAGCCAGCCGAAGAACGCCGAGCCCAGCTTCATCCCCCCGAACCGCTCCCGCTGCCGGGCCGTGGCCTCCTGCCGGGTCAGCGGCACCGTCGCGTCCACGACGGTGCCGCGCTCGACGCCATCCTCGCGGACGACGCTGCCCTCGCGGACGACGCCGCCCCGGGCGAGACCGTCGCGCGCACGGTCGTCGTGGTCGCGACGGTCGTCGTGGTCGCGACGGTCGTCGTGGTCGCGACGGTCGTCGTGGTCGCGACGGTCGTCGTGGTCGCGACGGTCGTCCTGACGTCGGCGCCCGGCGGTCTCGGCCCCCCGGGAGTCGACCTCGCGGGAGTCAGCCTCCCGGGAGTCGGCGACGCGGACCTCGCGCTCGGTCTCGGTGGTGCGGTCGGTGTCGGGGAGCGGACGGGCGGGGTCCACGGGGTGGCTTCCGGAGGTCGTCATGGCAGGTCCTTCGAGTGGGGGAGGGGAACGCCCGCGGCGTCCACCCCGGCGGCGTCCTTGATCTGTGCGGTGTCGGGCGGCACGCGGGCGTCCTCGCCGGCCACGCTGTCGACGTGGACCGGGCCGACCTCGTCGTGCACGTGACCCTTGCTGGTGCCACTGATGTCGTGGGTGGTGGTCACGAGCTGTCTCCTTCGTCGGGTGACACCGTCGGCCGTGCGGACCGAGGGGCCGGGTCCTGACCTCACGAGCACAACACAGGAGGCGGGCGCCCCGCGGAACGAAGCGGCCCCCGGCGGCGTCGTGTCGTCGAGATTCGCAGCCGGGCGCGGGACCCTTCCCCTGCCGACCGGGACCGGGTGGGATGGGGGACATGACCGAGCTGGTGGCCGCCCCCGGAACGACGCTCACCCGCACCGAGCTGGAGCAGCGCCTGCCCGCGCACCGCCGCGAGCTGACCGGCTACTGCTACCGCATGCTGGGCTCGTCCCACGACGCCGAGGACGCGGTGCAGGAGACGATGGTCCGGGCCTGGCGGAGCATCGACGGGTTCGCGGGCCGGTCGTCGCTGCGCTCGTGGCTGTTCCGGATCGCCACCAACGTCTGCCTCGACGCGCTGAAGGGGCGTCGGTCGCGGGCGTTGCCGATGGACCTCAACGCCGAGGCCTCCCCGCCGGTCGAGTCCTCGCTGGGCACGCCGGAGCCGGCCGAGACCTGGGTGGGGCCGATCAGCGACGGTGCCGTGTTGCCCGCCAGCAGCGACCCGGCCGAGGTCGCGGTGGCCCGGGAGTCGGTCCGGCTCGCGTTCGTCGCCGCCCTGCAGCACCTGCCACCCCGGCAGCGGGCCGTGCTGGTGCTGCGCGACGTGCTGCGCTGGCGGGCCGACGAGGTGGCCGAGCTGCTGGACAGCACGGTGGCCTCGGCCAACAGCGCGCTGCAGCGGGCCCGGGCCACCGTGGCGGCCCGCCAGCTCGACGCGCCCGGTCCGGTGGACCCGCCGGGCGAGGGGCAGAAGGCGTTGCTGGAGCGCTACGTCAGCGCCTTCGAGCGCTACGACATGGACGAGCTGGTGGCGCTGCTGCGCGAGGACGCCACCCAGTCCATGCCGCCCTTCCGCCTGTGGATCTCCGGTGCGCAGGACATCGCCGCCTGGATGCTGGGGCCGGGCTCGGGGTGCCGCGGCTCGAAGCTGGTGCAGGTGCAGGCCAACGGGCGCCCCGCCCTGGCCCAGTACCGGCCCGACCCCGACGGTGACCACGTGCCCTGGGGCATCCACGTCCTGGACCTCTCCGGCGGGAAGGTCGTCCGGATCACGTCGTTCATCGACCCGACGCTGTTCCCCCGCTTCGGGCTGGCCGACCGCCTCTGAGCCCGCGGCCCCTCCGACCGCGACCGCAGGAGGGTTCCGACGTGCGGTGAGCGGGGTGCGCACGCGGCTGTTCCGTCGATCGACCGGGTCGCGCTAGGTTGGCGCGCGTGATGGACAAGGTGGTCCCCAGCGCGGCCGACGCGGTCGCCGACATCGCCGACGGAGCCTCGCTGGCCGTCGGCGGGTTCGGCCTGTGCGGAGTGCCCGAGGCGTTGATCGAGGCTCTGCTCGCCCAGGGTGCGACCGACCTGGAGACGGTGAGCAACAACTGCGGCACCGACGGCCTGGGCCTGGGGGTGCTGCTCTCCGAGCACCGGATCCGGCGCACCATCGGCTCCTACATCGGGGAGAACAAGGAGTTCGCGCGCCAGTTCCTCGGCGGCGAGATCGAGGTGGAGCTGGTCCCGCAGGGCACCCTCGCCGAGCGCATGCGGGCCGGGGGCGCGGGCATCCCCGCCTTCTTCACCCCCGCCGGCGTGGGCACCCAGGTGGCCGACGGTGGCCTGCCGTGGCGCTACGACGGTGCCGGCGGCATCGCGCTCGCCTCCCCGCCCAAGGAGACCCGGGTCTTCGACGGCGCCACCTACGTCCTCGAGCGCGCCATCACCACCGACTACGCCCTGGTGCACGCGTGGAAGGGCGACCGGCACGGCAACCTCGTCTACCGCGAGTCCGCCGCGAACTTCAACCCGCCGGCCGCGTGCGCCGGGCGCATCACCATCGCCCAGGTGGAGCACCTCGTGGAGCCCGGGGAGATCGACCCGGCGCACGTCCACACCCCCGGGATCATGGTGCAGCGGGTGGTCCACGTCCCGGATGCCGCGAAGCGGATCGAGAACAGGACGGTGCGCGCATGACCGACCACAGCCCCCACCCCGCCGCCCGCACCCGCGACGAGCTGGCCGCGCGGGTGGCCGCCGAGCTCACCGACGGGCAGTACGTGAACCTCGGCATCGGCATGCCCACGCTGGTGCCCGGCCACGTGCCCAAGACCATGACCGTGGTGCTGCACTCCGAGAACGGGGTCCTCGGCGTGGGTCCGTTCCCCACCGAGGAGCAGGTGGACGCCGATCTCATCAACGCCGGCAAGCAGACCGTGACCGTCCTCCCGGGCGCGAGCTACTTCGACTCCGCCACCAGCTTCGGGATGATCCGCGGCGGCAAGGTCGACGTCGCCGTGCTGGGCGCCATGCAGGTCAGCGCCACCGGCGACCTGGCCAACTGGATGATCCCCGGCAAGATGGTCAAGGGGATGGGCGGGGCGATGGACCTCGTGCACGGCGCCGCGAAGGTCATCGTGATGATGGAGCACGTCAACCGTGACGGCGAGCACAAGATCGTGGACCGCTGCACGCTGCCGCTCACCGGGGTGGGGTGCGTGAACCGGATCATCACCGACCTCGCGGTCATCGACGTCGCCCCGAACGGTCTGGTCCTGGTGGAGTGCGCGCCCGGGGTCAGCGAGGACGAGGTGCGCGCCGCCACCGGGGCGACGCTGCACTGACGAGCGCCGCTGCACTGGAGCCCTCCGCTGCTGGGTAGCGTCCCGGGTGGTTCTCGACGACGAGCGCCGTCCCCCACGAGAGGAACCCCCGTGCGCGCAGTGCAGGTCAGTCGGCTGGACGGCCCCGAGTCGGTCGAGGTGCTCGAGATCGACGAGCCCACCGCCGGGCCCGACCAGGTCGTCATCGAGGTGCACGCCGCCGGGGTGGCCTTCCCGGACGCGCTGCTCACCCGCGGGCTCTACCAGATGAAGCCCGAGCTCCCGTTCGTGCCGGGCAGCGAGATCGCCGGGGTCGTCCGCTCCGCGCCCGAGGGCTGCGGCTTCGCGGCCGGGGACCGCGTGCTCGGGCTCACCGGGGTCAGCGGCGGCATGGCCGAGGTGGCCGTGCTCCCGCCGCAGAACGTGTTCGCGCTGCCCGACGCAGTGTCCTTCGCCGCCGGCGCCGGCATCCTGTTCAACGACCTCACCGTGCACTTCGCGCTCGCCGTCCGGGGTCGCCTCGCGGCGGGGGAGACGGTGCTGGTGCACGGGGCGGCCGGCGGTATCGGCACCTCCGCGCTGCGGCTGGCCGGGTTGCTGGGCGCCGGTCGCACCATCGCCGTGGTCAGCACGGAGGCCAAGGCGGAGATCGCCCGCGCGGCCGGCGCCACGGACGTCGTGCTCACCGACGGGTGGCTCGCGGCGGTCAAGGAGCTCACCGACGGCCGCGGGGTCGACATCGTGCTGGACCCGGTGGGCGGCGACCGCTTCACCGACAGCCTGCGCTCCCTCGCCCCCCAGGGCCGGGTGCTCGTGGTCGGCTTCACCGCGGGCGAGATCCCGACGGTCAAGGTGAACCGGCTGCTGCTCAACAACGTCGACGTCGTGGGCGTGGGCTGGGGTGCCTGGTTCACCACCCACCCCGGGTTCATCGCCCAGCAGTGGGCGCAGGTGCAGCCGCTGCTCGCCTCCGGGGCGCTCGTGCCGCCGGAGCCGCAGGTGTTCGCCCTCGACCAGGCGGCGACGGCCATCGGTGCGCTGGAGCGGCGCGAGGCGCTGGGCAAGGTCGTGGTCGCGGTCCGCTGACGGTCCCGCGCCGGGCTGCCAGACTGGGCGGGTTCGCCGTCCCCGCCCAGGAGGTCCTCCCGTGCCCAGCCCCACCCGGTCGGAAGTCGCCGGCATGGTCGACCACACCCTGCTCAAGCCCGAGGCCACGGCGGCCCAGGTGGCGGCGTTGTGCGACGAGGCCCGCGCTCTCGGTGTGCTCGCCGTGTGCGTCTCGCCGTCGATGCTGCCCCTGGACGGGACCGGGCTGGTGGTGGCCACCGTGTGCGGCTTCCCGTCGGGCAAGCACACCAGCGAGGTCAAGGCTCTCGAGGCGGCGACCGCGGTGGCCGCGGGTGCCGACGAGGTGGACATGGTGATCGACGTGGGGGCCGCCGTCGCGGGCGAGATCGACGCCGTGCAGGCCGACATCGCGGCCGTGCGCGCCGCCGTGCCCACCCCGGGCGTGCTCAAGGTGATCATCGAGTCGGCCGCGCTGGACGACGACACCATCGTTGCGGTGTGTCGGGCCGCCGAGGCCGCGGGGGCAGACTTCGTGAAGACCTCCACGGGCTTCCACCCCGCGGGTGGTGCCAGCGCGCACGCCGTGCGGCTGATGGCCGAGACGGTCGGCGGGCGGCTGGGGGTCAAGGCCAGCGGTGGCATCCGCAGCACCGGGACCGCGCTGGAGATGGTGGCCGCCGGGGCGACGCGCCTGGGACTGTCCGGCTCCGCGGCCGTGCTGGCCGGGCTGTCCGACTGACCGCAGCACCTCGCGCCGACCTCTGACCCGACCACCTCGGCAGGGACTTCACGGGGACGGTGCTCACCGGGGCGGTGCTCACCAGGACATCGGCGTGCTCCTGTGGACCGTCCCGGCGCTCGGGAGTCCTGGTGATCGTCGCGGCAACATGCGGCACGCCGAGCTCCGGGTCGACGACCAGCTGCACCCGCTCACCAGCGGTGCAGGTGGCCGTGGCGCAGGGGACCGCGGTGCAGGAGGCCGCGGTGCAGGAGGCCGTGGCGCAGGGGACCGCGGTGCAGGAGGCCGAGGTGCCGCGGCGGCCCAGGCGGGAGGGGCCACGCAGTGGCTCGGGCGGGAGGGTTGCCACCGCGACGCTGTGAGATCGGGGCGCGTCCCGCACGCCGGACGGGCGCGCGACGCCCCGAAGCCATCTTCGCTCGCAGGCAAGAAGGGTGGATCGGGGCGCGTTCTGCACGCCGGGCGAGCGCCCGGCGCCCCTATTTCACAGCACCGCGCGCGAGGTCCGTCCCGCGCTGGGTCGGCCGTCCGACCAGCGTCGCGCGCGGGGTCCGTCCCGCGCTGGGTCGACCGTCCGACCAGCACCGCGCGCGAGGTCCGTCCCGGGCTGGGCCGACCGTCCGACCAGCGTCGCGCGCGGGACCCGTCCCAGGCCGGCCGGCCGCCGTCCGGGCCCCCCTACTCCGTGGCGACGACAGCGGCGATGGTGGCCAGCGAGTGCGTCCAGCCCTGGGTGTGCAGCCGCGCGACCTCGGCGCTGGAGAGCCCCTCGTTGCGCAGGTGCAGCCGGGTGCCCGCGCCGTCGGGGGTGAACGTCAGGGTGGCCACCGAGCGCTCGTCCATTCCACCACCGTGCAGCACCAGCTCCATGACCAGGCGACGGGCGGGCTCCAGCTCCCGGTAGGTCGCCGTCTCGGTGTACCCGTTCCCGTCCGGTCCCGGGCCGAAGACGACGTGGTACCCGCCGCCCACCCGCGCGTCGACGGTGCAGGTGGAGACGGTCATCTCGTCGTCCGGGCAGCACCAGGACCGCATCGTGGCGGCGTCGGTCCAGGCCGTGAACACCCGCTCCGGGGTCACCGGGTAGGTGTGGGTGAGGTCGACGTGGTGGGGCACCGCCAGCAGTGTTCCACCCACCGGTCCCCGTCTGCGTCCGACGGGCTCGCGGGCCTGGCCGCGGTCGACGGGCCGCCCGCGGCCGCCAGGGGGTGGTCGTCGGACGCCGGTCTGCTCGACGGGCGCTCGCGAGGGACGTCGAGGAGGTCCGCGACAGCCTGACCCCGTCGGCCGGGAGGGGCGGGACCACAATGGTCCGACGCCCCGGGGACCGACCGGGGCCCGCTGACCGGAGGTGCCCAGGGTGACCTCCGCCGAGCCCGACGACCCCGCCGCCGCGGAGGCGGTCCACCACGAGCTCGACGTGCACCCGTACGGCACCGAGGGCGAGGGGCCGCTCGCGGACGCGGAGGCCCGCGCCGCCGAGCTGCGCACCACGGAGCGGCCGCTGGGCATCCCCGGCCGACGCTTCGACCGGCGCTCGCCGTTCTTCCTCGGGCTGGCCGCGGCCGCGGGCGTCGCCGTCACCTACGGCGCGGTGCAGGCGCTCGTCGTCGTCCACCAGGCCCTCACGCTCGCCGGCTCGGCGCTGTTCCTGGCGGTGGGGCTGGAGCCGGTGGTGTCCTGGCTCGTCCGTCGCCACCTGCCGCGCTGGGCCGCCGTGACGGTGGTCTACCTGACGACGCTGCTGGCGGTGGTGGCCTTCCTGAGCCAGGCCGTGCCGCCGCTGGTGGACCAGGCCACCCAGCTCGTGGTGCGGGCGCCGGGCTACCTCGCGCAGGCGCAGGACCACTCCTCCTCGCTGGGCCGGGCAGTGGACCAGCTGGGTCTGCAGCAGCGGCTGACCGACCTGCTGAACAGCTCGTCGCTGGTCAACGGCCTGCTCGGCGCCGGGGTGCTGGTGTTCGACGTCGTCACCAACCTCGTGCTGCTCGCGGTGCTCACGGCGTACTTCCTGGTCGACCTGCCGCGGATCCGGGTGGTGGTCTACCGGCTGGTCCCCGCCTCGCGCCGCCCGCGGGCCATCCTCATCGGCGACGAGATCCTCGCGAAGGTCGGCGGGTACGTGCTGGGCAACGTCATCATCTCGTTGATCGCCGCGGCCGCGACCTTCGCCTGGCTCCAGGCCTTCAGCGTGCCCTACCCGCTGCTGCTGGCGATCTTCGTCGCGGTCTTCGACCTGGTGCCCGTGGTCGGCTCCACGGTGGCCGGTGTCGTGGTGGCCGCGGTGGCGCTGACGGTGTCCCTGCCCGCGTGCCTGGCCACGGTGGCGTTCTTCGTCGTCTACCGGCTCGTGGAGGACTACTTCCTGGTGCCCCGCATCATCGGGCGGGCGGTGCAGGTGCCGGCGCTGGTGACCGTGGTGGCCGTGCTGATCGGGGCGGCCCTGCTCGGGGTGGTGGGTGCCCTGGTCGCGATCCCGGTGGCCGCCGCGGTACAGCTGCTGGCCAGGGAGATCCTCTTCCCGTGGCTGGACGAGGCCTGATCGCGCCGGCGACTACACGCCGGCGCGAGCGACCGGGTCCGCGTCCTCGCGGTCCGGGGGGTACTCGGTGCGGACGAGGGCGATGACGGCCACGCCCAGGACGAGCAGCAGCGCGCCGAGGCCGAGCGCGGCGGGGACACCCTGGCGCACCTGCTCGTCGTAGACGACGACCCCGATGGCGATGCTGAGGAGCGGGTCCACGGTGGCGATGGCCGGCAGGCTGGCGCTCAGCGGTCCCGCCTGGAACGCCAGCTGGTTCAGCAGCAGACCTGTCGCCCCCACCACGACCACCACGTAGAGCTGCCAGCTGGTCAGCAGGGCGCCGACACCGTTGAGCGCGATGGAGGTCAACGCCTTGAGCAGCGCGGCCGTCGTCGCGTACACGGCGCCCACGGCGATGCCGAGCAGCGCGGCGGAGCGTCCCTTCCGGGTGGTGCGACGACCGAGCGCGACACAGGCCACCGCCAGCACGGCACCCACCGCCGCGGCGGCGACCGCGGGCTTGCGGTCGATGCCGTCGACCGGGAGCACCGAGTTGGCCGTGCCCGCGAGGGCCAGGAACCCGGCGAGGGAGGCGATGACGACGCACGCCCAGCCGATCTCGCGAGCACTGATCCGTCCTTGGCTGCGCCCGCGCAGCAGCAGCGCGAACAGCAGACCGGTGAGCAGCAGCGGCTGCACGACGCCGAGCGCGCCGAGGTGCAGGGCCACCAGCTGCAGCGAGAGCCCCACGGCGTCCGCCACGATGCCCCCCAGCCAGTACCGGTTCGACACGGTGGCCGCGACGAACCGGCCGAGCGCGCGTGGTTGCATCCCGCTGGCGTCGGGGGCCTGACCCGCGCTGACGTGCTTGAGCGCCGAGGACGTGGCGAAGGCCAGGGCGGCGGCCAGCGTCACCAGCACGACCACCCATCCGCTGCTCACGGGTCCATCGTGGCGCACGCACACCCAGCCGTCACGCCGGACTGCGGCGCGCCGGGCTCAGCGGTAGGACCACCCCGTGGTGAACGGCAGGCCCACGTAGTTCTCCGCGAGCGTCGTCATGGCCGCCCGCGAGCTGACCGTGTACCGGAGCTGGCTCAGCTGCACCCGCTCGTCGAACGGTGTCGAGGTGGCGTCGTAGCCGTCGAAGCGGTGCAGCATCGAGGTCATCCACCAGGAGAAGTGCGTGGTGCGCCACACCCGGGCCAGGGCGGTGTCGGAGTAGGCGTCCAGACCCTCGGTGGAGCCGGTGGCCGCCCACTGCCCGAGGGCGTGGCTGAGCACCCGGACGTCGGCGATCGCGAGGTTCATGCCCTTGGCGCCGGTGGGCGGGACGATGTGCGCGGCGTCCCCGGCCAGCAGCAGCCGCCCGTGCCGCATGGGCTCGTGCACGAAGCTCCGCATCCCGGTGATCCCCTTGTCGAAGATCGCGCCCCTGGTGAGGGTGAACCCGTCCTCGCCGGCCAGCCGGGTCGACAGCTCGTCCCAGATCCGCTCGTCGGACCAGTCCGCGAGGTCGGCGTCCGGGTGCACCTGCAGGTAGTTGCGGGTGACCACCGGTGAGCGCATGGAGTGCAGGGCGAAGCCGCGGTCGTGCTTGGCGTAGATGAGCTCCGCCGAGCTCGGTGCGGCGTGCGCGAGGATCCCCAGCCAGGCGAACGGGTACTGGCGGTCGAACACCTGGCCCGGGACGTGCGCCCGGCTCGAGCCGTGGAAGCCGTCGGCGCCCACCACCCAGTCGGCCGCCAGGCTCTGCGCGGTGCCCTCGTGGGTGTACGTGACGCGCGGGTGGTCGGTGTCCTCGTCGTGGATCTGCACGTCGCCGACCTCGAAGCGCAGGTCGCCGGAGTCGGCCAGGCGGCGGCCGATGAGGTCCTTGACCACCTCCTGCTGGCCGTAGACGACGATGGACTTCCCGGTGAGCTCGGCGAAGTCGACGTGGTGGCTGCGGCCGTCGACGCGCAGCTCGGTGCCGCCGTGCGCCAGTCCCTCGGCGTCCATCCGCGCGCCCACCCCCGTCTCGCGCAGCAGCTCCATGGTCCCGTGCTCCAGGACGCCGGCCCGGACCCGGGACTCGACGTAGGTGCGGTCCCGGGCCTCCAGCACCACCGACTCGACCCCCTGCAGGTGCAGCAGGTGGCTCAGCACGAGCCCGGCGGGCCCCGCCCCGATGATCACGACGGGGATGCGCTCCCCCCGTGCGTGATGTCTGGACCCAGGTGGCGAGGTTTCGTTCACAGAGCGATCGCGCCGCCCGGGGCCGGGGTGAGGTGGGGGGGTGTCCACGGGGTGCTCCGTCCCGCACCACGCCGTCGCGGTGCTGGGCACCACTGTCGCCCACCGCCCGGGTCGCGCGCGTCGCGTGGTTCACCCAGCGGAAGGGGCAGGTCGACGGGCAGTGGGCCCGGGGACGACATCGCGCCCGCGGGATGCGCACGGGGCGGGACACGGCAGGACGTCGCGCCGGACGACATCGCGCCCGCGGGACGCGCGCGGGCGGCTCAGCGGGCCGCGGCGGTGAGACCCCGAGAGATGCCTCGGCACGCCGCACGCAGCGCAGGCAGCAGGGGACCCGGATCGTCCGACGTGGACACGACCACGGACACCGCGGCCAGCACGGCACCCCCGGCCAGGACCGGTGCGGCCACGGCCACCGACCGGGGGTCCAGGTGCTGGCGGCAGGTGACCGTGCCGGTGCGCCGGACGTCGGCCAGCGTCGAGCGCAGGCGGTGCTCGCTGGTGATGGTGTTCTCGGTGAACCGCTCCAGCCCGCCCTCGAGCACGGCGAGCAGCAGCTCCGGCCCCGCGTGCGCGAGCAGCACCAGGCCCCCGCTGGAGGCGTGCAGCGGCAGCCGACCACCGGCGCGGCTCAGCAGCGGGACGGCGTGGTGGCCGGAGATCCGTTCCACGTACAGCGCCTCGGTGCCCTCCAGCACCACGAGCTGCACGTTCTGGTGGGTCGCCTCGTACAGGTCCTCCAGGAACGGCAGGGCCACCTGGCGCAGGCCGTGTGCTCGGGGCGCGAGGGCGCCGAGCTCCCAGAGCCGCACGCCGATCCGGTACCGGCCGTCCTCGGTGCGCTCCAGCGCGCCCCTGGTGCACATCTGCGCGCAGAGCCGGTGCACCGTCGGCGTCGGCAGACCCGTGCGCCGCGCGAGCTCGGACAGGCCCAGCACGGGCCGCTCCGCGGTGAAGGCGCCGAGCAGGTCGAACGCCCGGCCGAGGACGGTGCGCTCGTCGGGGTTCACCCGGCGATGGTGGCACCCCGCGGTCGCAGCGCGAGCACGACCGCCGTGGCCCGGGGCGCGACCGGTCCGGTGGCGGTTCGGCGCTATAGGAGTCCGCTGCTCATGGGCACAGCGTGCCCGGTGGACCTGGGAGCAGCCTGTGGGCCCGGCTCAGCCGACGGCGTCGCCGACCCGCACGAGCCCGGCCGCCGCGACGCCCGCGTAGACCCCGGCGCACGCCCAGGTGCCGAGCCCGGGGATCTCGCGGCGGTGGTGCCGGGCGATCGTGCGCAGGGTCTCGGCGTCCGGGTACATCTCGCGCTGGCCCAGCGTCGTCATCACGCAGCGCATCGTCAGCATGCTCACCGACACCTGCGCCCCGCCGACGGTGAGCGTGCTCCCCACCCAGTCGTCCTCGAGGAACCCGCCCTCGGCGTGCCCGGCCCCGTCGTCCCCGGCCCCGTCGTCACCGAGCAGCAGGTTCGGACGGTAGCGGCGGGGGTCGAAGTCCGGGTCGGCGCCGGACTCCACGGCCAGCTCGTGCAGCCGGTCCAGCGTCGCGGTGGTGAGCAGGTGCAGGGGCGCGAGGTCGAAGAACGTGCCGGCCGGGGCCATCGAGCCCAGCGCGATGCGGCTGACGGACTCGCCCGTCTCGGCCTCGGCGCCGTGCCGGGTGGCGTCGATGAACTGCTGGGGTGCCAGCCCGTCGATCTCCGGCCAGACCTCGTCGAAGCGGGCGTCCGCCGGGGGCTCCCGGATCAGCTGCACCGGTCGGCCGATGGCGGCGGTGAGCGCGTCGTCGACGTCCGGGTCGTCGCTGCGGTGCCGCGACCCGTCGGGGAACGCCAGCAGCACCGGCGGTGCGTCCTGCCCGGCCACCGGCTCGTCGACGAAGGTGGCGGCGAAGTTGAGCAGAGCGCCCCAGCGGCGCGGGTCCTTCGCGCTCGCGACGGTGCCCTGCTCCACGTCCAGCAGCGCGTAGGCACGGTCGGCGAGCAGGCCGCGGTCGTCCACCGCGCACTCCTGCAGGCTCTCGCCGAGCATCGACTTCACGGGGTAGCGGTGCAGGGAGCGGACGACGGTGGCCATCCGTGCTGCTTACCGCACGGCGGCGCGAACCGGTACCCCGGCCCGGTGGTGGTCGCGGCGCTGACGGGTCCCGCGCGGGGCGCCCGGTGCTCAGGCGGCCTTGGGCATGACCAGCCAGAGCACGAGGTAGGCGATGAACTGGGGGCCGGGCAGCAGGCAGGAGAGCACGAACACCAGCCGCACGGTGCTCGTGCTCCAGCCGTAGCGCTGGGCCAGGCCGGCGCAGACGCCGGCGATCAGCTTGCCGCTGCGGGGACGCTCGAGGGTGGTCACGGTGCTCAGGCTACCGACGCCGCTGCGGACCCGTGGTCATCCGACCGCTGACGGTGACCCCGGTGTGGGTGCCCGGGGTGAGCCAGCCGGGCAGCGTCGGACCGGACGAGTCCACGTCCACCCGGGCGAGCCGGAACCGGCCGGCCATCCGCACGGTCGCCACCCCGAGACCGCCGTCCACGGGCTGGGCGAAGCGGATCGCGCCCGCGACCGGCAGGCGCGGGCCGAGCGGGCGCACGGAGGTCCGCACGTGCCAGCCCTCGCCCTCGGCGGCGCCCACCGCGGTGACGTCCCCGGTGAACACGGCCAGGGTCTTGGGCAGGTCCCAGTGCACCCGCCCGCCGTGGGCCGAGGTGGGGGAGTCCACCGCGATGAACGGCACGACCATGGTGGGCAGCAGCGTCCGGCGCAGCACGGGGCTCGCCAGCACCTCGCGGTAGGGGCCGACCGGGGAGCTCAGGTAGTCCACCACCATCCCCACCGTGACCGGCAGGGACGCCGACGGACCCAGCGTGCGGGCGTCCGGGCTCGCCCGGTGCCACCACAGCGTCGCCCGCACCGCGGCCGGCCAGGGCGGCGGTGCACTGGCGGGGAGCTCGACGGTGGGCTCCGCCGACTCGGGGACCGCCCAAATCAGACCGGCTCCACCACTCCCGCGCCGACCGCCGGACCGGGTGCCACGGCCGGCTGCGGCGCGCGTGCGCCGTGCACCACCGCGCGGGCGCCGTGCACCACCGTCAGCGGCAGCCGCAGCGCACCGGGCGCGCTCGCGGGGACCACGGGCGACCGCGGAGGTACGGGGTCGACCGAGGCGTACTCCGCGCCCAGCCCCGGGCGGGTGTCCGCCTGTCCCTTGTTCGGCCACAGGGCGAAGGCCCGCTCGGCCTGCGCGGTGATGGTCAGCGACGGGTTCACCCCGAGGTTCGCGCTGACCGTCGAGCCGTCCACGACGTGCAGCCCGGGGTGGCCGTAGGCGCGGTGGTAGGGGTCCACCACCCCGGTGTCGACGGAGTCCCCGATGGCGCAGCCGCCCAGGAAGTGCGCGGTCATGGGGATGTTGACCACCTCGGCCATGCTCCCGCCGGGGTCGCCGCCGATGGTCTCCGCGAGCAGTCGCACCGCGGTGTGGCCCTGCGGGATCCACTGCGGCACCGGTGTTCCGGGTCCCGGGGCGCTGGTGAGCCGCCGTCGGCCGAGCTTGTTCCGGGCCGTGCGCAGGACCAGCGAGTTGTCGCCGGTCTGCATGACCAGCGCGATGACCGTGCGCTCGGACCACCGGTGCACCGACAGGCTCCGCACGGCCGCGCCGGGGTGCCGCAGCGCCACCCCCAGGGTCTTGAGCACCCGGGGCACCCGTCCGCCGCCGTCGCTGAGCACGGTCTGCAGCAGGCCGATCGCGTTGCTGCCGCGCCCGTACCGCACCGGCTCCACGTGGGTGCGCTCGTCGGGGTGGAAGCTCGAGGTGATCGCCACGCCCTGGCTGTAGTCCACGCTCCGGTCGCGCGCGGTGGCGGCCAGCACGGCCTCGGAGTTGGTGCGCACCGTGGTGCCGAGGCGGTCGGACAGCCCGGGCAGCACGCCGTCGGCCTTCATCCGCGACAGCAGCCGCTGCGTGCCGTAGGTCCCGGCGGCGACGACGACGTGGTCGGCGGTGAAGGTGGTGCCCGCGCGCGGCCGTAGTCCGCCCGTGCGCCGGGTGCGCACCTCGTAGCCGACGCCACCGCCGTCACGGTCATCCAGGGGCCGCACCGCGTCGACCGTGGTCAGCGGGCGCACCACGGCTCCGGCCCGCTCGGCGAGGTAGAGGTAGTTCTTCACCAGGGTGTTCTTGCCGCCCACCCGGCACCCGGTCATGCAGGCGCCGCACTCGGTGCACCCGGTGCGCTCCGGGCCCACGCCCCCGAAGTACGGATCGGCCACGGTCGTCCCGGCCTCGCCGAAGAACACCCCGACCGGGGTGGAGGTGAACGTCTCGCCCACGCCCATCTGCTCGGCCACGGTGCGCATGGCGACGTCGGACGGGGTGGTCGTGGGGTTGGTGGCCACGCCCAGCATCCGGGTCGCCTGCTCGTAGTACGGCGCGAGCTCGGTGGCCCAGTCGGTCACGTGGGCCCACTGCGGGTCGTCGAAGAACGCCTGCGGCGGCTGGTAGAGGGTGTTGGCGTAGTTCAGCGACCCGCCGCCGACCCCGGCTCCGGCCATCACGAGCACGTCGGGCAGCAGGTGGATGCGCTGCACCCCGTAGCAGCCGATCTGCGGCGCCCACAGGTAGCGCCGCACGTCCCAGCTCGTCCGCGGCAGCTCGTCGTCGGCGAAACGGCGCCCGGCCTCCAGCACCGCGACCGAGTAGCCCTTCTCCACCAGCCGCAGCGCCGCGACGCTGCCGCCGAACCCGGAGCCCACGACCACCACGTCCACGTGCGTCATGCCGCGGCCCCGGCCTTCTCGGCCGTGCGGCGCGCGGTCGAGTAGTTCTCGACGTCGAACCGGCGGGTGAGCCGGCGGAAGGTCCAGGTGAAGGTCGGCCACATCGCGGAGTTCCGGCCCGTCGCGTCGAAGTACCAGCTGGAGCAGCCGCCCGCGTTCCACACCGTGGTGCTCAGCGAGCTCTCGACGTCCGCGTTGTAGGCGGACTGGGCGGCGGGTCGGACGTCCACGCTCGTCAGCCCGCGGGAGTCCATGGTGCGCAGGGCGTCCCGCACGTAGGCGGCCTGGCTCTCCAGCATGAACACGATGGAGCTGTGCCCGAGGTTGGTGTTCGGCCCGTACATGAGGAACAGGTTGGGGAACCCGGCGACGGTGGTGCCGCGGTGGGCGTGCGGGCTGCCCGCCCAGTGCTGTGCCAGGCTCTGCCCGCCCGCGGTGACCAGGTGTGCCACGGGGGGCTCGGTGGGGGTGAACCCGGTGCCGAAGATCAGGGTGTCCAGCGGGTGCTCCACGCCGTCGTCGTCGACCACGCCCGTCGGGGTGACGCGCGCGATCCCGGCGGTGACCACGTCCACGTCCGGGCGGGCCAGGGTGGGCAGCCACGAGGCCGACAGCAGCAGCCGCTTGCAGCCCAGCGTGTAGCTCGGGGTGAGCTTGGCGCGCAGGGCGCCGTCGCGCACCTGGTTGCGCATCAGCGCCTTCGCCACGACGGTGATGCCGGGCAGGATCACCGGAGCCTTGGCCAGGGCCACCACGTAGGCCTCCCGGTAGGTGTAGACGAGCGTGCGCACGGCCCGCTGGACGGCCGGCACCCGGCGGTACAGCGCCCGCTCGGCGCGGGGGAGCTTGCGGTCGATGCGGGGGATCACCCACGCCGCGGTGCGCTGGAAGACGGTGAGGTGGTCCACGGTGTCCGCGATCTCCGGGACGAACTGGATGGCCGAGGCCCCGGTGCCGATCACCCCGACCCGCTCGCCGGTGAGGTCGTGGCCGTGGTCCCAGCGGGCGGAGTGGAACGTGGTGCCCGCGAAGGAGTCCAGGCCCGGGATGTCGGGCAGCTTGGGCTCGCTCAGCGTCCCGGTGGCGGTGACGAGCACGCTCGCGGTGAGCTCCCCCCGACTGGTGCGCACGCGCCAGAGCTGGGCGTCGGCGTCCCAGTCCGCGCCGAGCAGCTCGGTGTCCCGGCTGACCGGGATGCGCTCGTCGGCGGTGACCTTCTTGAGGTAGGCCAGGATCTCCGGCTGCCGGGCGAAGGTGTGGCTCCACTCCGCGCTGGGCGCGAAGGAGAACGAGTAGAGCGCGGTGGGCACGTCGCAGGCGCAGCCCGGGTAGGTGTTGTCCCGCCAGGTGCCGCCCACCTCGGGGGCCCGCTCGATGACCAGGACGTCCGCATCCGGGTCCTCGCGGCGCAGGGTCGCGGCCATGCCGAGGCCGGCGAACCCGGCGCCGACCACGAGGGTCCGCACGTGGGACGGCAGGTGGGAGCGGTGCACCTCGACCTGCGCGGGCGTGCTCATGCGGTCTCCAGCAGCTCGGACCAGCGGGCGAGCAGCCGTCGTCGGTGCCGCTCCCCCGTGGCCGGTGAGTTGAACAGGACGGACATCCCCAGGCCCCGCACGAGCTCCAGGGTCAGCTCGGCGTCGGTGGGACTGGCACCCAGCAGGTCCGCGGCCAGCCCGGCGAGCTTCTCGTGCACCGCGCGCTCCAGCGGCACCAGCGCCTCGCGCAGCGCCGGGTCGGTGCGCGCGGCCACCCACAGCTCCAGCGCAGCGAGGAACAGCGGACCGGTGAAGGTGTCGGCCAGCAGCTCCAGGGCGTGCTCCCGGCCGACGGTGGCGCGGATCTCAGCGTCCCGCTTCACGGCCAGGTGCTCGACCGCGGCGACCACGAGCAGCTCCTTGGTGGGGAAGTGGTGCAGCTGCGCGCCCCGGGACAGCCCGGCCCGGGCGGCGATGCCCTGGGTGGTGGTGCGCCCGTAGCCCAGCTCCACGAGGGAGTCCAGCGTGGCGTCGAGCAGCGTCGCCCGGGTCGCGGCCGTGCGCTCTGCCTGTGACCGCCGAGCCTGCGAGCGCCGAGCCGTGGTCCTGCGGGGGGTTTCCACCGTCATGGCGGCGAACGCTAGACGCGGATCCACAAACAGTCCAGACTGCATGTAACTTGGGAACCGTTCGCAGGACCCATCAACGCTGGAGGAACCGACGTGGACCGCACCCTGTACGAGCCCGAGCACCTGGCCTTCCGGGACTCCTACCGCGCGTTCCTGGCGCAGCACGTGGCACCCAACCACGAGCAGTGGGAGCGCAACCAGATCGTCGACCGCTCGGTGTGGACCGAGGCCGGCAAGCTCGGCTACCTGGGCATGGCCGTGGACGAGGCCTACGGCGGCGGTGGCGTCAAGGACTTCCGCTACAACTGCGTGATCACCGAGGAGACCACCCGCGGCGGCTACTCCGGCCTCGGCTTCACCCTGCACAACGACGTCATCGCGCCGTACCTGACCGACCTGACCACCGACGAGCAGAAGCAGCGCTGGCTGCCCGGGTTCTGCTCCGGCGACATCATCACCGCCATCGCGATGACCGAGCCCGGCACCGGCAGCGACCTGCAGGGCATCACGACCCACGCCCACCGCGACGGCGACGACTGGGTGCTCAACGGGTCCAAGACCTTCATCACCAACGGCATCAACGCCGACCTCGTCATCGTCGTCGCGCGCACCGACCCGGACGCCGGCGCCATGGGCTTCAGCCTGCTGGTCGTCGAGCGGGACATGCCCGGCTTCGAGCGCGGACGCAACCTCGACAAGGTCGGGATGAAGGCCCAGGACACCGCCGAGCTCAGCTTCACCGACGTGCGGGTGCCCGCGGCGAACCTGCTCGGCACCGAGGGCCAGGGCTTCGTGCACCTGATGAACAACCTGCCCCAGGAGCGGCTGTCCATCGGGGTGGTGGCCGCGGCCGCCATGGCCAGCGTGCTGGAGCAGACCATCACCTACACCAAGGAGCGCAAGGCCTTCGGCAAGCCGATCAGCGCCTTCCAGAACACCCGCTTCGTGCTGGCCGAGCTGGCCACCGAGGCGCAGGTGGCGCAGGTGTTCATCGACCGCTGCATCGAGCTGCTCAACGACGAGAAGCTGACGGTGCAGGAGGCGGCCATGGCCAAGTGGTGGACCACCGAGCTCCAGGTCAAGCTGATCGACCGCTGCCTGCAGCTGCACGGCGGGTACGGCTACATGCGCGAGTACCCGGTGGCCAAGGCCTACCTCGACTCCCGCGTGCAGACCATCTACGGCGGCACCACCGAGATCATGAAGGAGATCATCGGGCGCTCGCTGTAGCTCGCCCCCGTGCGTGATTTCTGGACCCAGGACACGAGCTTTCCTGCACGGTCGAGCTGAACCCGGCGAGAAGGTCAGCTCGACGCGTACGCCCGTGCGGGGCTACTGTCGGTAGGAGGCCAGGAAGTTGCCCAGGCGCTCGATCGCCCGCGTCAGGTCCCGCGCCCAGGGCAGGGTGACGATGCGCAGGTGGTCCGGGTGCGGCCAGTTGAACCCGGTGCCCTGGGTCAGCAGGATCTTCTCGGCCACGAGCAGGTCGAGCACCAGCTTCTGGTCGTCGCGGATCGCGTGCACCTCCGGGTCCAGCCGCGGGAAGGCGTACAGCGCCCCCCGCGGGACCACGCAGCTCACCCCGGGGATGGCGTTGAGCCCGTCCACCGCCGCGTCGCGCTGCTCGAGCAGCCGCCCGCCCGGCAGGATCAGGTCGGTGATCGACTGGTACCCGCCCAGAGCCGCCTGGATCGCGTTCTGCGAGGGCACGTTCGGGCACAGCCGCATGGAGGCGAGCAGGGTCAGGCCCTCGAGGTAGCTGCCCGCGTGCTGCTTCGGCCCCGTGACCGCGAGCCAGCCCGCGCGGTACCCGGCCACCCGGTAGGCCTTGCTCAGCCCGTTGAAGGTCAGGCAGAACAGGTCCGGCGCCACGGACGCCAGCGGGACGTGCACGGCGTCGTCGTAGAGGATCTTGTCGTAGATCTCGTCGGCCATCAGCACCAGCCCGTGGCGCCGGGCCAGGTCGACGATCCCGCCCAGCACCGCGCGGCTGTACACCGCACCCGTGGGGTTGTTGGGGTTGATGACGACGATGGCCTTCGTGCGCGGGGTGATCTTCGCCTCGAGGTCGGCCAGGTCGGGGTTCCAGCCCTGCTCCTCCTCGCACAGGTAGTGCACCGGGGTGCCGCCGGCCAGGTTCACCGAGGCCGTCCACAGCGGGTAGTCCGGCGCCGGGATGAGCACCTCGTCACCGGCGTCGAGCATGGCCTGCAGGCTCATGGTGATCAGCTCGGAGACGCCGTTGCCCAGCCACACGTTGTCGACGTCGAGGTCGGGGAACCCCTTCTGCAGCTGGTAGTGGTGCACCACGGCGCGGCGGGCGGGCATCACGCCCTGGGAGTCGGAGTAGCCCTGCGCGGTGGGCAGCCCGGCGATGACGTCCTGCAGGATCTCGTCCGGCGCGTCGAACCCGAAGGGCGCCGGGTTGCCGATGTTCAGCTTGAGGATGCGGTGACCCTCGGCCTCCATGCGGGCTGCGTGTGCCTGCACCGGCCCGCGGATGTCGTAGAGGACGTTCTCCAGCTTGGTCGACTGCCGCAGCGGGCGAGAGGTGGTCACGACCGCAATGGTCGCACCCGCGTCGAACGAGTTCGGCCGCACCTGGCCTCAGCCCAGCGCGCGACCGACCGGCAGCTCGCCGTAGCGGGCCAGGACCTTGGCGCGCAGCTCGGGGTCGTGGCGCGGCACGGGCTCCAGGAACACCTCGTCCACCTCGGCGAAGGCTTCCTGCAGCTCGCGGTCCAGCCGCAGGCACGCGTTCTCCACCTCGCTGGCGGTGAGGCCGTCGGCCAGGTCGATGCGCGCGCAGACCAGCACCATGTCGGTACCCATCACCTGGGTGATCAGGTCGACCACCGCGTCCACCTCGGGCGCGGCGTCGAGGAGCTCGCGCACGGCGTGCACCAGGCGCGGATCGGCCTGGCGACCGACGAGCAGCGCCTTGTTCGTGCGCCCGAGCAGGTACGCGACGCCGGCCAGCAGCACGCCGATGAGCAGCGACGCCAGGCCGTCGAACACCGCGGAGCCGCTCACCTGGTGCAGCGCGATCCCGGCGAGGGCCAGCACCAGCCCGACGAGGGCGGCGGAGTCCTCGTAGAACACGGTCTTCACGGTGGGGTCGTCGGAGCCGCGGAGGTAGGCGGCCAGGCCCCGGTGCTCGGCCGTTGCCTCGGCGCGCACCTGCTTCAGGGCCCGCAACCAGGACGCGCCCTCGAGCGCGAACGAGATGACCAGGACCACGTACGCGACCCAGACGTAGGTCTGCTCGGCCTCCCCACCGAGGATCGTGCGCACGCCCTCGTAGATCGCGAACACCGCGCCGGAGACGAAGATGCTGACCGCAGCGATGAGGGCCCAGAAGAAACGCTCCTTGCCGTACCCGAGGGGGTGGGTGCGGTCGGCGGGCTTCGTGGACCGTCGCAGGGCGGTGAGCAGCAGGCCCTCGGTGACGGTGTCGGCCAGCGAGTGCACCGCCTCGGCGAGCATCGCCGCCGACCCGGTGAGCACCCCGGCCACCAGCTTCAGCACGGCGATGGCGAGGTTCGCCGCGCCGGCGACGAGGACGGTGGCCGTGCTCTCGGCCTGGTCGTCCTCGTCCTCGGCGCCGCGGTCGTCGGGGGTGTCGGTGGAGCCGGGGGCGGAGGTCACGGTCGATGACGGTAGGCGCGTGCGCGGTGGGCTGCGCGACGGCCCGGCACCCACCAGGGGTGCCGGGCCGCAGGGCGCGTCGATCAGGCCGGGCCAGCGCCTCCGGCCGCGGTGGTGGTGGTCGAGCCGGGCCCCTCCTCGGCGTCCTCGGCGGGCAGCGCCGCGGCCTCCACCGTGCCCGTGACCTCGGCGTCGTTGCCTGCCGCGGCCGGCCGGGTGGCCGACTGCGCGGCGTCGGGGGCATCGTCACCCTCGGGCAGCGGCGTCCCGCTGGACACGTCCTCGGTGGGGGTGTCCGCGTCGAGGTCGTGCCCGGTGGCGGCGGCCTCGGCCCCGGGCGGCTGGACCACCGCGCGCCGCACGGACGCCAGCAGCAGCTGGGCGACGTCCACCACCTCGATGTTCTCCGCGGCGGCCTTCTCGTCCTTGCGGGCCCCGAGACCGTCGGTGAGCATGACGCGGCAGAACGGGCAGCCGGTGGCGATCTTGGTCGGGGCCGTGCTGAGCGCCTCGTCCACCCGCTCCAGGTTGATCCGCTTGCCGATCTTCTCCTCCATCCACATCCGCGCACCACCCGCGCCGCAGCACAGCGCGCGCTCGGCGTGGCGCGGCATCTCCCGCAGCGTGGCGCCCGACGCGCCGATGAGCTCGCGCGGTGCGTCGTAGACCTTGTTGTGCCGCCCGAGGTAGCAGGGGTCGTGGTAGGTCACGTCCTCGGCCACCGGGGCCACGGGGATCAGCTTCTTCTCCCGCACCAGCTTGTTCAGCAGCTGGGTGTGGTGCACCACCTCGTAGTCCCCGCCCACCTGGGGGTACTCGTTGCCCAGGGCGTTGAAGCAGTGCGCGCAGGTGACGACGACCTTGCGCGTGCCCGCCGGGCGGCCGTCGAAGACGCCGTTGAGGGTCTCCACGTTCTCGGCGGCGAGGGTCTGGAACAGGAACTCGTTGCCCGCGCGACGGGCCGGGTCACCCGTGCAGGTCTCCCCGGCGCCGAGCACCGTGTACGTGACGCCGGCGATGTGCAGCAGCTCGGCCACCGCGCGCGAGGTCTTCTTGGCCCTGTCCTCGAAGGCGCCGGCGCAGCCGACCCAGAACAGGTACTCGGTGTCGCCGAGCTCCCCGGAGTAGACGGGGACCTCGAAGTCCAGGCCCTCGGTCCAGGTGAGGCGGTCCTTGGAGTTCTGGCCCCAGGGGTTGCCCTTGTTCTCGAGGTTCTTGAACAGCCCGCCGAGCTCGGTGGGGAACGCCGACTCGATGAGCACCTGGTAGCGGCGCATGTCCACGATGTGGTCCACGTGCTCGATGTCCACCGGGCACTGCTCGACGCACGCGCCGCAGGTGGTGCAGCTCCACAGCACCTCCGGGTCGATGACCCCGCCGTCGACGGCCTCCGCGATGAGGGCGCGGGCCGCCTCGTCCCTCGCCTCCTGCGGGATCGCGGCCAGCCTGGCCTCCGCGTCGTCCCCGGTGATGCCGACCTCGTCGCCGGCCATGTCGGTGGAGCCGCCGGCCATGAGGTACGGCGCCTTGGCGTACGCGTGGTTGCGCAGCGAGGTGATGAGCAGCTTGGGGCTCAGCGGCTTGCCGGTGTTCCACGCCGGGCACTGGCTCTGGCAGCGGCCGCACTCGGTGCAGGTGCTGAAGTCGAGCCAGTTCTTCCAGGTGAAGTCCTCGATCTTGCCGGCGCCGAACACGTCGGTCTCGGGGTCGGCCTCCTCGAAGTCCAGGGGCTTGCCGCCGGACATCATCGGGCGCAGCGCACCGAGGGCGGTGGAGCCGTCGTCCTCGCGCTTGAAGTAGATGTTGGGGAACGCGCTGAACCGGTGCCACGCGACGCCCTGGGTGATGTTGCGGCCCACGACGAGCAGCCACACCATGCCCGAGAGCAGCTTCACCACCGCGAAGATCGACACCAGGGTGAGGCTGGCCGGCAGTCCCTTGGCGATGAAGTGGGTGGCGAAGGCCGCCCAGATGGGCGGGTCCTCCACGCCGCTGGCGATCTTCTGGGCCTTCACGAACACGACACCCAGGCCCTCGATGAGGACGACACCCTCGACGAAGTAGGCGAAGGCGAAGTCCGAGCCGGCGAAGCGCGAGACACGGTCGGCCCGGCGCGGGTGCTCGCGCTGGCGGATGACCATGAGCACCACGATGCCGATCACCGTCCCCAGGCCCAGCAGCTCGACGAGGAGCAGCCACGGGTCCCACGCGCCGAAGACCGGCCAGTGGAAGTAGGGGTCGAACGACTCGCCGTAGGCCTCGAACCAGGCCAGGAAGCCGATGAGGAAGCCCCACATGACGAGCCAGTGGGCCCGGCCGGAGCTCTTGACCCGGTTCATCCGGGTGTGCGCCGCGAACTCGGTGACCAGCGTGCGCATGCGCGGGACGAACGGGCCGCTGCGGGTGCCGTCCGGCTGGCCGAGCCGGATGACGCGGACCATGCGGGTGGCGCCGACGACGAAGTAGTACCAGCACACGAGGCTGATCAGGGCGGCGATCGTGCCGATCGTGTACGTCAGTGTGTAGTTGACGCCCATCTACCGAGCCTCTCTGTCCTGGCGCGGTCGTCCGCGCGCAGCCCCGCGCACCTGCCGCCGGAGCGGCCGAGGTGTCTCGACCCCCGGGGCAGTTAGGTTACCCACCGGTAATTGTGCCGCGCAGGGCGGCGCCGGAAACACTGCAGGACCCTCGGTGCCGAGGGTCTGCATTAGACCACCCCACGCCCGTTCGCCCCGCCGTCGGACCGCTCGACGGTGGTCTGCGTCCGCTGTCCGGACGGCAGCGCCACCCTCACGTCGCCGGGCCGTCACCCGTGGGTGTCACGCCGGGGTTCGTCTGCCCGGCAGCCCGCAGCATCGCGAACAGCTCGGACCGGGACTGCGCCCCCAGGCGACCGCGGATCCTGGCGACGTGGTGCTCCACCGTCTTCGCCGAGATGAACAGCTGCTCACCGATGTCGCGGTAGGTCAGGCCGTGCACGACGAGCGCGGCGACCTCGCGCTCCCGGTCGCTCAGCAGCGTGCCGTCCCCGGGCAGGGCCGCCGACGCGGTGGAGCCCGAGGTCGTCGTCGAGGGCGCGAGGCTGCGCGCGACGTCGAGCAGATCGGTCGCGACGGAACCGCCGGTGGCCCGGAGCGCGGCCTGCCCCGCCAGCCGTGACCCGTCCCAGGAGAGCCCGAACCGGGCCAGGGCCCGGGCCGCTGCGGTGACCTCGTCGGTGTCCACCCGACCCACGAGAACCCGCAGCCACGCCTGGCCCGCCATCGCCAGGGCAGCCGCGTACTCGCTGTGGTGGGAGGCGGCAGTGAGTGCGGCGGCGTGGGGACGCAGTCCGTCGGGGTCCTCCTGCAGGATCGCCGCGTGGACCCCCGACCAGTGCAGGGCCGAGGACCACAGCACCGGGTCGCCGAGCCGTGCGAGGAGCTCCTGCGCCTCCTCGACCAGCGGGGCGAGCCGAGCGGCCGATCCCACCCGGGCGGCCGCCACCCACAGCTCGCCGAGCGGCAGCAGGGTGAACAGGTCGGGGGTCAGCTCCCCGAGGACCTCGCCGGCGCGGCCCCACGCCGCCTTCAACGCGGCGAGGTCGCGCGAGCGCCGGGCCAGTCCCACCTCGAGCGCGCGCAGGAACAGCTCGTCCCGCAGCGCCGGACTCCCCACCGCCACACCCTGTGCGCGCAGCTCGTCGGCTCCCGCGAGGTCGCCGCGAAGCATCGCCGTCCACCCCAGCAGGGCCAGGTGGTGGGCACGTGGCGGGCCGGTGACGGCGGGGTCGCCCACGGACCGGGCCAGGACGAGGCCCGCACGATCCAGGTCACCCGCGTGCAGCGCGGCGATCGCGGCTACCGCCGTGGCGGAGACCGGGGTGGGCGCCGGGTCCGGCGGGTGCAGCATCGTCACCGCCCGGCCCAGCACGGTCAGGGAGCCGGCGGGGTCGGGTCCGAGGGAGAGCGCGAGACCCTCGACGAGCAGCCGCAGCCCGGCCGCACGGGCGGTCGGCGGTCCCGTCGGCGGGGCGGCCGCCATCGCTGCGGCCGCGGCGGCGTCGCCCGATCCCCACAGGACGACGGCAGCGAGCGGCGCGTGCGCGCCGGCGCGCTCCGGACCGAGGTGGCGGTAGAGCGCGGCCGCGTGGCGTGGCGTGCCGCGCAGCACCGACACCGTCGCCCCGATCTGGACGAGGGCGCCGAGCTCGTCGTCGGGGACGTGCTCCCACGCGGCGTCCACGATCTCCAGGGCGCCCGCGAGGTCGCCGGCCCGCACGGCCGCGTCGCCGCGCCGCACCGCCAGCGCGCCGTCGGGCGCACCGGCCCACACCGCGGCGGTGTAGAGCTCGGTGGCGCGGGCCGGGGACGACGTGGTGACGGCGTCCGCCGCGGTGACGAGCACGGCCGCGAGCCTGTGGTCGCGCAGGCCCTGCGTGGCGAGCCGGTGGGCCAGCGCCGGTTGCAGCGTCCCGTGCTCGAGCTCCACCTCCAGCACAGCGCGGCGGACGTCGTCGACCATGGTGGGCCCCGCGACCTCGGCCAGGGCGTGCACGACGGCCGGCCGCAGCCGGTCGCCCGCACCGAGCAGCCCCGACCTGCGGGCGGAGCCGAGCAGGCCGGCCACCTCGCCCGGGCCGCACCCGAGCACGACGGCGACGGTCGCCGCGTCGATCCCGTCGCGCACCTGGGCGAGCAGGAGCAGACGCACCGTGCTGGACGGGGCGGAGACGAGGTGGTCGTGGGCCGTCGTGCTCATGCCGGCGGGCTCACCGTCCTCGCCCACGGGCACCCGGTTCCGGCCGTCGCCTCCCGGGGCGGACACCCCGTCCCCGGTGCGGTCACCAACCACGCGTTGGTGCCCCGTAAGCTGTCGTGGCGCCACTGCGTCAGGGCGTCGAGCTGGTGACGGTTCCGTTGCCCGGGGCGCTCGCCGCGGGCGCTGCAGGGGCCACCGTGTCAGCGGGCGGCGCGGGCTCGGTGCCCGCCGCGGGAACTGTGGGCGCACCGCTGCCGCCCGAGCCTCCGGATGCGCCGCCGGCGCCGGCACCGGCACTACCGGCCGCCTCGTTCCTGGTGGTGGGGCCGGTGCCTCCGGCTCCCGCACCGGAGGCGGTCCCCTCGGACGCGGGAGCTGCCGGTGTTCCCGGCGCCGGCGGCTCGTCTCGTGCCTGGCTCGGAGCTGCACCCGTCGACGCGGGCCGTCCCTTGGTGCTCGCCGTGCCGGGTGTCGTGCCGGGTGTGGTGCCGGACTTCGTGCCGGGTGTGGTGCCGGACTTCGTCCCGGGTGTGGTGCCGGACTCCGTGTCCGGTGTGGTGCCGGGTCCGGTGCCGGACGTCGTGCCGGGTGTGGTGCCGGAGGAGCGGACACCGGGCGGCATCGTGGAGGCCACCTCGGTGGTAGTGCCCGGCTGTTCGGTGGCCACTGCGCCGGACCGGCTCGTCTCAGCGGTGGACGACGTGCCGGCCGGTTCGGTGGTCGACGCTCCCGCCGTGCCGAATCGCGTCGTGATGGGGCTGTCTGATCGGCCGGCGAGCTGGTACGAGCCCAGGGACACCGCGATGACCGCGACCATGGCCACGAGGACCCGAGTGAGCACGCGGTCACGGCGCCGGTCCGGGGTGGTGCGCACAGCGGGTGGGGCGAAGACGGGCCTCGGCGGTTCCACCGCGGCGGTGTAGACGTCGAGCAGGGTCGGCTCGAGCGGGACCACGGTCGGGACGAGGGCTCCCGCGAGCAGCGCCGCGCCACCGGCCACAGCCAGGCCCGGGGAGGGCTCGCTGCGCACCGGGACGCCCAGCGCCGCGGAGAGCTGCTCGGCGACGAGGGCCGCCGGCAGCACGCCGGTGACCACGATGTGGTCGAGCTCCGCAGCACTCACGCCGGCCATCTCGAGCAGGCCCGCGGCGTCGTCGGCCACCGCGCGCACCGCGGGGGCCAGCAAGAGCTCGAGCTCGGCACGGATCACCCGGACGCAGGTGCTGGTGCCGTCGAGGTCGACCGGAACGGCAGCCTCGGTGTCGACGGCCAGGTCCTGCACGGCCAGGGCGCAGTCAGCTCGTACGCGGTTCAGCGCCGCGATCGCCGCAGGTGAACGGAGCGCGGCCGGATCGAGGGCTGGGACGCCCTGCAGCACGTGCCGCAGCAGTGCGTGCCCGACCTCGTCCGCGGTCAGCACCTCGCCGGTTCGGCTGCTCACCGTCAGCAGAGGAGCAGGGTTCGGCGACGGATCCGACGGCGCGGCCGGGCCGCTCCGGCGGAGGGTGACCACGCTGGTGCGCTGGCCGATCGCGACGACGAGCAGGGACGTGCCCGTCGGCTGGCCGTCTGAGGAGCGGGGCGGGGCAGGGCGGCGGTCAGCGACCCAGGCCGCGACCGCGTCGGAGGCCGGGACCAGCTGGAACGGGCCCGCGAGCCGTCCTCCGAGCTCCTCGCCGACGACCTCGGAGGAGTACCGCGACCAGCTGTCCGGGTGGGCGACGACCACTGCGTCGCCGGGTGCCACTCCACTTCCGAGGAGCTCGGCGAGCTGCACGTGCGCCAAGACTGCCCCACGGAGCGGAACGGGGTCACCAACCCGCTCGAGGACGTCGGCGTAGTCGTCCGGGCGGATGCCCGCCGCCCTGTCGAAGCGATCGACCAGGGTCAGGGGCTGTCCACCGGTGGTCTCGAGGTCGCGCAGGGCTGCCCCTGTCGCGCCGGACACAAGATCCACTCCGTAGAGAACACCCACTGCGACCACCCCGTTCATCGGACCTGTAACGGGAGTCCGCAACCGGTTCAATCCCCCAAATCGCCAGTAGGCTACATGTCCCACCCGTGATCAACAATCCCCCCGTGAGCACTGACGGCGGGTCGTGGGCGCCGTCGGGGTCGGAACCCCCAACGAGGGGTCACCCCCTAGCGCCGAACACCCGGGGGCCGGTCGCACACGTGGTGTGCGGACCCCGTTCCCCCCGCCCACGTGTGCCTCCTAGCTTCAGATCAGGCCACACCGCCCGGGGTGGACCGACTCTGCGACCCAGGAGATCCACCGATGGCAACCACGGCCAGCTCCCTGCTCAACTTCATCCTCGGACTGCTCCGCGACCCGCAGGCGGCCGCCGAGTTCCAGTCCAACCCCGACGCGGTCCTCGCTGCGTCCGGGCTCGGCGGTGTGACGTGCTCCGACGTCGACGCGGTCGCCCCGATGCTCGCCGAGTACGCGCCGGTGCACGCCACGGCGTTCAGCGGCTTCGCCGGCACGGCCTCGGCCCACGCCTACACCTCGTCGGCCCACGCCCACACCACGTCGCACGTCGTCACGTCGACGGCGACGGCGACGGCGACGGTGGACCACGCCGCGGCCGTCAGCCAGATCCAGGTCGTGGTGCAGAACTACCAGAGCTGGGACCTCGACCTCCCGATCTCGGTGGGCATCGACAGCCACAACATCGACACGTCGACCGACTCCAACGTGTGGGCCAACGGCGACGTCCAGCAGTCCTTCGACAACCACTCCGTGATCACCCCCGGCGACGGCGCGGTGGGTGTCGGCGCGGACGCGACGGTCAACTCGCCGATCGTGACCGGGGACGGCGCTGTTGCCGCCGGTCGCGACATCACCGGCAACGTCGCGACCGGCGACGGCAACACCCAGGTTGATGGCCCCAACAACGGCGTCATCGGATCCGGCACCAACGTCGCCGGCGACGTCAACGGCGCGGTCGGCGACGGCAACACCGTCATCGAGGGCGACAACCTCGGTGCGGTCGGCGACGGCAACACCACTGTCCAGGGCGGCGTCGGCGGCCCGCTCACCCAGGGCAACGGAAACCTCGTGGTCAACGGCCCGGCGGAGGCGCCCATCACCACCGGTGACGGCAACACGGTGGTTGACGGCGACGCGAACGCACCGGTGGTCTCCGGTGACGGGGCGACGGTCACCGAGACCGGCGGCGGCGACGCCTTCCTCGGCGACGGCAACGTCGCGACCCAGGGCGGGGACGCCATGGTGGGTGACGGCAACACCAACTACCAGGGTGCGATCGATGCCCCGATCGTCTCCGGCGCGGGTGCCGTCGTGGTTGACACCCCGGCGTTCAACGCGCCGCTGATCATCGGTGACGGGAACGCCGCGGTCGGCGGGTCCGTGCCCGTCAACGCGCCGGTCTTCGCCGGCAGCGGCAACATGGTCGGCTCCAACATGGGCAACACGACGGTCACCGACAACAGCAACAACTCGAACCAGGGCAACATGACGGCCACCGACAACAGCAACAACTCGAACCAGGGCAACGACTACTCCGACAGCCGCGACCAGTCGGACAACTCGAACCAGGGCAACACCGACTCGTCGGGCTCGGGCAACACCGACAACCGTGGCGCGGGTGCTGACAACTCGGTCGACAACACCAACAACTCGAACCAGGGCAACGACAGCTCGGACAACTCGAACCAGGGCAACGACAGCTCGGACAACTCGAACCAGGGCAACGACAGCTCGGACAACTCGAACCAGGGCAACGACAGCTCCGACAACCGCGACCAGAGCGACAGCCGCGACCAGTCGAACAGCTCGGTCAACGACTCGGGCAACACCGACTCCTCGGGCTCGGGCAACACCGACAACCGTGGCGCAGGTGCTGACAACTCGGTCGACAACACCAACAACTCGAACCAGGGCAACGACAGCTCCGACAACCGCGACCAGAGCGACAGCCGCGACCAGTCGAACAGCTCGGTCAACGACTCGGGCAACACCGCCAGCACCGACAGCAGCTCCACCGTCGGCGACGTGACGACCGACTCGGGCAACACCGACAACCGTGGCGCGGGTGCGGACAACTCGCTGGACAACGTCGGCAACGACAACAGCGACAACCGGAACAACAACGGCAACACGCAGCCGGTGAACTCCAACAACGGCGGCAACACGGCCAACACCGACGCCTCGACCTCGCTCATCCTCACGGACTCGCTGAACACCGACCAGAGCCTCACCCAGGGCGACGTCCTCACGGGCAACGTGTTCGACAGCAACAACGGCAACACCGCCAACGCGAACGTGGGCAACGACCAGTCCGCCGACAACTCGCAGGCGAACGACAACTCGGTGAACATCGACAACTCGCTCGACGGCAGCCTGAACACCGACAACTCGCTCGATGGCAGCCTGAACACCGACAACTCGCTCGATGGCAGCCTGAACACCGACAACTCGCTCGATGGCAGCCTGAACACCGACAACTCGCTCGATGGCAGCCTGAACACCGACAACTCGCAGGCGAACGACAACTCGGTGAACACCGACAACTCGCTCGATGGCAGTCTGAACGCCGACAACTCTCAGGCGAACGACAACTCGGTGAACACCGACAACTCGCTCGATGGCAGCCTGAACGCCGACAACTCTCAGGCGAACGACAACTCGGTGAACACCGACAACTCGCTCGACGGCAGCCTGAACACCGACAACAGCCAGAACAACGATGGCAACCTCAGCAACGTCGGCAACGACCAGTCCAGCGGCGACGAGCTGACCAACGCCAACAACGACTACAGCTCGCAGGACGGCTCCGACAACTCGTTCGACGCCGGAGACGCGGTCACCGGCGACCAGTTCAACGACGGTGCGGACCAGAACAACGGCGTGGTCGTCGTCGACGGCGACGTCGACGTCGACCTCGGGATCGGGGTCTGACCCACCTGAGCAGCCCGGTGAGCACCTCACCGGGCCCTGGCTGACCCGACCGGACCCCGCACGCTCCTCGCGTGCGGGGTTCGTCGTCCGCCCGCATCGATAGCATCGTGTCGGCGGGTTTCGCACCGCCTCCCTCACCGTCGCAGGAGTCCCGTGAGCGCTCCCACCGTTCCGCCCCCCGCAGGCCACGCCCGTGCCTCGGCGGCCGACCTCGTCCGTGACGCCCGGTCCGTCGTCGCCGACGCCGAGCGTCCTGACCTGGTCTCCCGTCTCGACGCCGTCCTCGCCCGCACCGAGGACCCCCGCACCCGGGTCGTCGTCGTCGGTGAGCACAAGCAAGGCAAGTCGATGCTGGTCAACGCGCTGCTCGGAGCCGAGGTGTGCGCCGTGGACGACGACGTCACCACCGCCGTGCCACTGGTCCTCTCCCACGCCGAGCGGCCCACCGCGCGGATCGTGGTGCAGGGTGCCGGCGAGGTGGACCCGACGGTGCTGGAGATCGAGCCGTCCGCGCTCGCCGCCGTCCTCGCGGGGATGCCGCTGGCCGACGACGGCCGAGAGGTGCTCCGCGCCGAGGTGGGTGTGCCCAGCCCCCTGCTCGCCGAGGGGCTCGTCGTCGTCGACACCGCTGGTGCCGGTGGGCCGAGCTCGCGGCACGCAGCGACCGCGCTCGGGCTGCTGCCGGGAGCCGATGCGGTCCTGGTCGTCACCGACGCCAGCCAGGAGTACACCGAGCCCGAGCTCGCGTTCCTGAGACAGGTGCTCGCGCTGTGCCCCACCGCGGTGTGCGTGCTGAGCAAGATCGACCTCTACCCGGACTGGCGGGTGGTCGGGCAGGCCGACCGTGCGCACCTGGACCGGGCCGGTGTCGGAGTGCCGCTCGTCGCGATCTCCGCCGCGCTGCGCTCCCACGCCCTGCGGACTGGTGATGCCGTCCTCAACGGCGAGTCCGGCTACCCCGACCTGATCACGTTCTTGCGGCACCGCGTGGTGCGGCAGTCCGACCAGCTGCTGCGCACCGCCGTTGCCCGCGAGGTGACCGGTGTGCTCGACCACCTGACCCTGGGGCTGCGCACCGAGCTGGACGCGCTGCGCGACCCGGCCGTGGGGGAGCGCTCTGCCGCGGACCTCGCCGTGGCCCGCACCCGGGCCGAGGGGCAGCAGCAGCGCAGCGCGCGATGGCAGCTGACGCTCAACGACGGCGCGCTCGACCTGTTGACCGACCTCGAGCACGACCTGCGCGACCGACTGCGCCGGGTGACGAAGGCGGCGGAGGAGGTCATCGACGGCGTCGACCCGGGGATGACGTGGGGCGAGCTCAGCGACTGGGTGGAGAACGAGGTGGTCCGCGCGGTCTGCGACAACTTCGTGTGGGCCCAGGAGCGGTCGGTCTGGCTGGCCGAGACGGTGGCCGAGCACTTCACCGAGGTGCAGGCGGTGCTGCTGCCGGAGCTGGACCTCACCAGCACCGACGGGGTGCTGGAGCCGGTCAGCGGGCTCGCCGAGCTCGACGCCGGCCGGCTCACCCCCACCCAGAAGCTGCTCGTCGGCATGCGCGGCTCCTACGGCGGCGTGCTCATGTTCGGGATGGTCACCAGCCTGATGGGCTTCGCGCTGGTCAACCCGATCTCGATCGGCGCGGGCCTGCTGCTGGGGACCAAGGCCTACCGCGACGACCGGGAGCAGCGACTGGTGCGGCGCCGCAACGACGCCAAGCAGGCGGTGCGCCGGCTCTCCGACGACGTGGTGTTCCAGGTGGGCAAGCAGTCCAAGGACCGGCTGCGGGGAGTGCAGCGCACCCTGCGCGACCACTTCACCGGGGTGGCCGACCAGACGCTGCGCACCCTCAACGCCTCGCTCGCCGCCGGCAAGGCCGCAGCGCGCACGGCGGAGACCGACCGGGAGCGCCGCTGCGCCGACCTCGAGGCTCAGCTGGCGACCCTGGGATCGTTGCGCGCACGAGCAGCCGCGGTGAGCGCCCCGGAGCCCACCCGGGCCGCCGCGGCGACGGCGAACCGGTGAGCGCACCGATGACCGTCGTGGCGGTCCGGGCGGTCGTCACCGACGCAGAGGTCCTGCTGCGCGGGCGACCGGAGGCGCTCGACGCCGTGCGGGCCTGTCGGGAGCGGATCGACGGGCCGTTGCGCGTCGCCCTGGCCGGCACGGTCAAGGCGGGCAAGTCCACGCTGCTCAATGCCCTTGTCGGCGAGGAGGTCGCGCCCACCGACGCCACCGAGTGCACCCGGGTGGTCACCTGGTACCGCCACCACCACGAGCGGTCGGTGCACCTGGTCCACCGGGTCGCAGGGGGCGAGCGTCGCGACGAGCTGCCGGTGCGGCGGAAGCGTGGTGGTCTCGAGATCGACCTCGGCGACGTCGCCCCGGACGAGGTGATCCATCTCGAGGTGGGCTGGCCGGCCCGAGCGCTGCGGGCCGCGACCCTCGTCGACACCCCTGGGACCTCGTCGTTGTCCCAGGACGTCTCGGCCCGGACCGCGCAGCTGCTGACCCCGTCCGGGTCCTTGCCCGGGGTGGATGCCGTGGTCTACCTGATGCGTCAGCTGCACGCGAGCGACGTGGCGTTCCTGCGACGTCTCCACGAGACCGCGGCCGATCCCGGCAGTGACGGCGGGGCAGGACAGGGGGCCGTCGGGGTGGTGGGAGTCCTCTCCCGGGCCGACGAGGTCGGGGCCGGACGGCTCGACGCGATGGCGGCGGCGCGCGACGTGGCGGCACGGCTGGCCGCCGGTCCGGACCTGGCCGGGCTGTGCCACACGGTGCTGCCGGTGGCGGGCCTGCTGGCCCTGGGGGCACGGACGCTGCGCCAGGAGGAGTACCTGGCGTTCCGGTCGCTGGCGGCGGTGGGCCGCGACGAGCTGACGCTCGCGCTGCTCTCGGTCGACCGCTTCCTGCGGGACGACGTGGAGCTGCCCGTCGAGCCCGCGCTGCGCGAGCAGCTCGTCCGGCGCTTCGGGGTGTTCGGCCTCCGCCTCGCGGTGGCCCTGGTCCGGGGTGGGACCCCCGATGCTCCGACGCTGGCCGCCGAGCTCCGCCGCCGCAGCGGCCTCGACGACCTGCGCGACACCCTCGAGGTGCAGCTCGCGCAGCGCTCCGACCTGCTCAAGGCCCACTCGGCGCTGCTGGCGGTGCGGGCGGTCCTGCGCGAGCACGCGGTGGCCGGGTCAGCGGTGCTCGCCCGGCGGGTGGAGGCGTTGCTCGCCGACACCCACGGCTTCACCGAGCTGAGGCTGCTCGGCCGGCTCGCGGCCCTGCACCTGGACCTGCCCGCCGACGAGCTGGCCGAGCTGGAGCTGGTCCTGGGGGGGCGCGGTGCGAGGCCGTCCCAGCGCATGGGCACCGACCCGGACGCGCCGCTGCAGCTCGTCCGGGCACGAGCGCTCGAGCTCGCAGGCACGTGGCAGGCACGGGCCCGCCGCCCGCTGCAGGACCCGGCGACCGCCCGCGCGTGCCGGGCCGCCGCACGCAGCGCCGAGGGCGTGCTCGCCTCGCTCCCGGGCTGAGGGCTCCGCCCGTCATCCGCGCCCGAGGCGGGGCCCCGGGCGCCGCAGCCAGGAGCGGCTGGCCGGCAGCAGCAGCAGGGCGACGGCGACGAGCAGCAGCAGACCGTGCACCACCGGTGCGAGCCCGGCCAGGCGGAGCTGGCCGCTGGACACCCCGACCTGGGCATCTGCCAGCAGTGCGCTGGTGACCACCAGGGTGACGACGTTGAGGCTCGCGGCGCCGACGAGCAGGTACTGCGCCGTCCGGGACCGCCGGCCCAACCACACCACGGTGACCAGCTCGACGACGCCCAGGACGGCGGCGGCGCCGGCCGCGCCGAGCAGGGTGAGGCGCACGGCGGAGGTGACTGCCTGGTCGGACCGCTCGGGGTTGCCCTGCGCCAGGCCGAGCTCGAGGCGGCTGCGGACCGGGTCGAGGTTGGCGGCGATGACCAGGGCGGCCAGCACCGACACCGCCACCCCGGCCACCACGACCCGCCGCGCGGCCGTGACGACGCGGGGTGGGCGCGTCGCAGGGGACAGGTCCGGCCTCGACGGGGTGAACGGGGGCCGCTCGGGAGCTTGTGGGCGTGGGCCGGGCCGCGACGGGCCGTCCTCGGTCACCGGCCACGTCCGGCCGCGGTCGTCCTGCTGGGCCGGGGGGAGTCCGTGCGTGCCACAGAGTCGAATCTACCGCCCGCGGGCCCATGGTTCCGCTGCTCGGGAACACCGGGCGGCGCAGCGCCGTTGATCGAATCAGTACACCTTGAGCCCGTCGCGCTCAGGTCTGGCTTGACGGCCGAGCCCTCGGTCGGCCAAACTTGAGCGCAGCAGGCTCAGCCCGGTCGCGGCAGGCCCGCACCACCAGTGAGCAGCACCCCCAACATGCAGGAGGAACACCCATGTCACGTGCGGTCGGCATCGACCTCGGCACCACCAACTCGGTGGTCTCGGTCCTCGAGGGTGGCGAACCCACCGTCATCGCCAACGCAGAGGGCTCCCGCACCACGCCCTCCGTCGTCGCGTTCGCGCGCAACGGCGAGGTCCTGGTGGGCCAGCCCGCCAAGAACCAGGCCGTCACCAACGTCGACCGCACCATCCGCTCGGTCAAGCGCCACATCGGCACCGACTGGTCGACGAAGATCGACGACAAGGACTACACCTCGCAGGAGATCAGCGCCCGCACGCTGATGAAGCTCAAGCGCGACGCGGAGGCCTACCTCGGCGAGGAGGTCACCGACGCGGTGATCACCGTGCCCGCCTACTTCGAGGACGCCCAGCGCCAGGCGACCAAGGAGGCCGGCCAGATCGCGGGGCTCAACGTCCTGCGCATCGTCAACGAGCCCACCGCGGCCGCCCTGGCCTACGGCCTGGACAAGGGTGAGAAGGAGCAGACGATCCTGGTCTTCGACCTCGGTGGCGGCACGTTCGACGTGTCCCTGCTGGAGATCGGCGACGGCGTCGTCGAGGTCCGCGCGACCTCCGGGGACAACCACCTCGGTGGCGACGACTGGGACCAGCGCGTGGTGGACCACCTGGTCGAGAAGTTCAAGGCCCAGCACGGCATCGACCTGACCAAGGACAAGATGGCCCTGCAGCGCCTGCGCGAGGCCGCGGAGAAGGCGAAGATCGAGCTCTCCTCCGGGCAGAGCACCTCGATCAACCTGCCCTACATCACCGTCGACGGGGACAAGAACCCGCTGTTCCTCGACGAGCAGCTCTCCCGCAGCGAGTTCCAGAAGATCACCGCGGACCTGCTCGACCGCTGCCGCGCGCCGTTCCAGGCCGTCATCAAGGACGCCGGGATCGCCGTGGGCGCGGTGGACCACGTCGTGCTCGTCGGTGGCTCCACCCGCATGCCCGCCGTCTCCGAGCTCGTCAAGGAGCTCACCGGCGGCCGCGAGCCCAACAAGGGCGTGAACCCCGACGAGGTCGTCGCCGTGGGCGCGGCCCTGCAGGCCGGCGTGCTGCGCGGCGAGGTCAAGGACGTGCTGCTGCTCGACGTCACGCCGCTGTCCCTGGGCATCGAGACCAAGGGCGGCATCATGACCAAGCTCATCGAGCGCAACACGACCATCCCGACCAAGCGCTCGGAGACCTTCACCACGGCCGAGGCCAACCAGCCCTCGGTGCAGATCCAGGTGTTCCAGGGCGAGCGCGAGATCGCGGCGTACAACAAGAAGCTCGGCATGTTCGAGCTGACCGGCCTGCCGCCGGCGCCCCAGGGCGTGCCGCAGATCGAGGTCACCTTCGACATCGACGCGAACGGCATCGTCCACGTCGGGGCCAAGGACCTGGGCACCGGCAAGGAGCAGTCCATGGTCATCACGGGCGGCTCGGCGCTGAGCAAGGACGAGATCGACCGGATGATGAAGGACGCCGAGGCCCACGCCGAGGAGGACAAGTCGCGCCGCGACGAGGCCGAGGTCCGCAACCAGGCCGAGTCCCTCGTCCACCAGACGGAGAAGTTCGTCAAGGACAACGAGGACAAGATCTCGGCGGGGACCCGCACCAAGGTCGACGCCGCGATCGCCGAGGCCAACGAGGCGCTCAAGGGCACCGACACCGGGGCCATCAAGGCCGCGGTGGAGAAGCTCGCCAACGAGTCGCAGGTGCTGGGCACCGAGATCTACGCCGACGCCGCGGCCGCCGGTGACGCTTCCGCGTCGCAGGCCGACGACGGCGTGGTCGACGCCGAGGTCGTGGACGAGCCCGTCGACGAGGCTGCCGGTGCGCCCAAGGTCGACACCGAGAAGAAGGACGGCGAGGGCAAGTGAGCCCGCGCGAGGACGAGCGCGAGCGGGAGCCGGTGACCATCACCGACCGCCGCCGCATCGATCCCGAGACGGGCCGGGCGCGGGTGGTCGACACGGCTGCGGCCGACGTCGACCCGTCGGAGCCCCCGGTCGTGGAGCCCCCGGTCGGGGCGCCCCCGGTCGTGGAGCCCCACGACGCGGAGCCGAGCCCCGCCGAGGAGGCTGCCCTGCTGGGTGAGGTGCTCGACGCCGAGGTCACCGAGGAGGGGGCGCTCGACCCGGTGCAGCTGGAGCTGGCCGAGCGGACCGCGGACCTGCAGCGCGTCTCCGCCGAGTACGCCAACTACCGGCGCCGGGTGGACCGCGACCGGCAGTCGGTGGTCGACGGGGCCAAGGCCCAGGTGGCGGTGGCGCTGATCGGGGTGCTCGACGACCTCGACCGGGCGCGCAGCCACGGTGACCTGGAGGGTCCGCTGAAGGCTGTGGCCGACAAGCTCGTCGACGCCCTCACCGGGCAGGGTCTGGCGTCCTACGGGGCGGTGGGCGACGCGTTCGACCCCGCCCTGCACGAGGCGGTGTCGCACTCCGGTGACGGCGGCGCCCCGGTGCTGGACATGGTCATGCGGCAGGGCTACCGCTTCGGTGAGCGCGTTCTGCGCCCGGCGATGGTCGCGGTGACGGAGGATGCGCAGCAGGAGACACCGGTCGCGCAGGACGAGCAGTGAGGGGAGGGGACGCCCGGTGAGCGCGAGGGACTGGATGGACAAGGACTTCTACGGAGACCTGGGCGTCCCCTCCGACGCGTCCGAGGCCGACATCAAGAAGGCCTACCGCAAGCTCGCCCGCGAGCTGCACCCGGACGCCAACCCCGGCGACGCCGGAGCCGAGGCACGGTTCAAGACCGTGTCCGAGGCCAACGGTGTCCTCGGGGACGCCGCCAAGCGGGCGGAGTACGACGAGGCCAAGCGCATGTTCGCCACCACGGGCGGCCGCGGGTTCAGCGGGCGCGGGGCCGGTGGTGGCGGCCAGGAGTTCGACCTGAACGACCTGTTCGGCCAGGCCGGCGGGGCCGGGGCCAACGGCGGGCTCGGCGACCTGCTCGGCGGGCTGTTCACCCGGGGTGCGCGCCCCGGCGGCAGCCGGCCCCAGCGCGGCAGCGACGTGGAGACCGAGGTCCGCCTCGACTTCGCCGAGGCCACCAAGGGCGCGGTGGTGCCGCTGCGGCTGACCAGCCCCGCCCCGTGCACCACCTGCCACGGCAGCGGGGCCAAGCCGGGGACCTCCCCGCGCACCTGCCCGACCTGTGCCGGCTCGGGCCTGGTCAGCCGCAACCAGGGCGCCTTCGGCTTCAGCGAGCCGTGCCGCGACTGCCGGGGCACCGGCTCCCAGGTGGACGACCCGTGCCCGGACTGTCGCGGCACCGGCGCCACCACCCGCACCCGGACCATCACGGTGCGGGTCCCCTCGGGCGTCGAGGACGGTCAGCGCATCCGGCTCGCCGGACAGGGTGAGGCGGGGCTGCGGGGCGCACCCTCGGGTGACCTCTTCGTCACCGTGCACGTCAACGCGCACGCGGTGTTCGCCCGCTCGGGTCACGACCTGACGCTGACCGTGCCCGTGAGCTTCGGCGAGCTGGCCCTGGGCACCACGCTCTCGGTGCCGACCCTGAACGGGCGGGTCGGGGTGAAGCTGCCGCCGGGCACCTCCGACGGACGGACCCTGCGGGTGCGCGGGCGTGGCGTGAGCACCCGGGACGGCGTGACCGGGGACCTGCTCGTCACCGTGGAGGTCGCCGTGCCCCCGACCCTGGACACCGCAGCCACCGAGGCGCTCACCGCCTACGCCGCGGCCGAGCGGGCCAGCGGGTTCGACCCCCGGGCACGGTGGGCGGGCTCGCGGTGACGGGGCGGTGCCCGTGACGGGCGCGTTCGGCGGGCCACCGGTGGACCCCGACGCACGGGTGTTCGTGATCAGCGTCGCCGCCGAGCTCGCCGGCATGCACGCCCAGACGCTGCGCACCTACGACCGGCTCGGCCTGGTCACCCCGCACCGCAGCGCCGGCGGGGGTCGGCGCTACTCCCCGCGCGACGTGGCCCTGCTGCGGGAGGTCCAGCGCCTCAGCCAGGACGAGGGCGTGAACCTGGCCGGGATCAAGCGGATCATCGAGCTGACCAACCACGTGGAGGCGCTGCAGCAGCGCCTGACCGAGCTCACCGACGAGCTGCTCGCGACTCGGGCCGCAGCGGCGGCCGCCACGGCCGGGGTGCACGCCAGCTACCGGCGCGACCTGGTGCCCGTGCGGCGGGACACCGCGCTCGTGGTGTGGCGGCCGGCGCCGCGTCCGGACCGCTCCGCGCGCTGACCGGGCCTGCCGCCGACCGGCGGGACGCCCGGCTCCTGACGCCGACCGGCGGGACGCCCGGCTCCTGTCGCCGACCGGCGGGACGCCCGGGCCCGTCGTTCTCGCACACCGAACGGCCGTCACCGTGGCTACGGGGTGCCTGGGCCGTTGGGTGTGTCCAGGCGACGGCGGGCACGGGCAGGGCGGGCACGGGCAGGGCGACGGCGGGCACGGGCAGGGCGACGGCGCGCACCGCCTGCACCCCGGCGGGCAGGACGACGGTGCTCACGCCGGGGGCAGCGGGTCCCAGCTGATCTGGTGGGGCGGGGTGCCGGCCGCGGTCATCGCGGCCAGCGTGGCGCGCACCATGCCCGGCGATCCGCTGAGCAGCACCTGCCGGTCGGCCCAGTCGCCGAGCCCCGCGACCACCTCGGCGAGAGTGCCCCGCAGCACGGTGTGCATCCCGTCCGGCCGTTCCTCGGGCGCGCCGTGTCGGCCCACCGACTCCTCCAGCACCGGCACCACGGTGAGCCACGGGTTGGTGGTGGCCGTGCGCTGCAGCGCGTCGAGGTCGTAGAGGTCTGCCCGTGTGCGCCCGCCCACGAACAGCTGAACCCGCGGGTTCGCCCCCCTGGTGGCCATCTGCTCGACGATCGCGCGGAGCGGGGCGAGCCCGGTGCCACCCGCGACCATCAGCACGTCGCGCCCGCCGGCGCGGTCCACCGACATCCGCCCGAGCGCCGGGCCCACCAGCCAGCGGTCCCCGACCCTAGTGTGCGCGACGATCGAGCCGCTCACCCACCCGCCCGGCACCGCACGGACGTGCAGCTCGAGCTCGCCGGTGCCGTTCGGGGCGCTCGCGGGGGACATCCAGCGCCACATCCGCGGCCGCTGCGGCACCTGCACGCTCACGTACTGCCCCGCGGCGCGCGGGACGGGGGTGTCGCTCAGCAGCCGGACCACCGCCAGGTCGTCGCCCAGCCGTCGGTGCCCCACCACGGTGGCCGCCCAGGTGGCCGGCCCGCGCTCGGTGCGGGCGGCGGTCGACATGGTCTCGGCGACGGTGCGGAAGGCCTCGGTCCAGGCCTGCTCGAGGTCGTCGTCCCACCGGTCCCCTGCGTGACGGCGCACCGAGGTGACCAGGGCTGCGCCCACGCTGGCGTAGTGCTCGGTCAGCACGCCGAACTTCCGGTGGTCCCGGCCGAGCTGGGCCAGGAAGGGCACGAGCCGGTCGGGGTCGTCCACCCTCCCCAGCACGTGCGCCAGGGCGGCGACGAACCGCTCCCGCTGGGCGGTCATGGTCACGGGGAACAGGTCACGGGTGGGTGGATCGATCGCGAACAGGGTGGCGTAGAACAGTCGCGCGACGCTCTCTGTGTCGTCGGCGAGCGCCGCGAAGCTGGTGCGGACGAGCTCGGCGTCGGTGGCGCGGACCGGCGGGACCTCGACCACTCGGACGCCTCCCGCTCCGCCGCCACGCTCCTCGGACGCCGCCGAGGGTACCGGCGGTGCTCAGGTGCGGGCACCACGGTGGCGAACGCGTCGGAGGTGTCCACCACGCCGTCCAGGGTGCTCGCCCCGGTCGCGGCGACCGCGTCCTCGATGCCGGTCAGCGCCCCCGTCGGCCGCGAGCTGGGTGGTGACCGCCAGGGGAGGGGGTCGTGGGTCAGCAGTCGATAAACGGGCGCACGAGGAGCGACTCTCTCAGGGTTGAGCGGAAGTGACTCAACTCTGTGTACGGTGGTCCCGTAGGCCGCGCACGACGAGCACGAGGACGGACCAGTGGACTCCTTCACCCCCACCACCAAGACCCAGCAGGCCCTCTCCACGGCGGTGCAGTCCGCGACCACCGCGGGTCACCCCGACGTGCGCCCCGCCCACCTGCTCACCGCGCTGCTGGACCGGGCCGACGGCCTCACCGGCCCGCTGCTGCAGGCGGTGGGCGCGGACCCGGCGCGCGTGCGCACCGAGTCCGAGGCGCTGCTGCGCGCCCTGCCCACGGCCGCCGGCGCCGCGGTGAGCGCACCGACGCTGGACCGTGCCGCCGTCCGCGCCCTGACCGCGGCGCAGCAGCTGGCCGGGGAGATGGGCGACGAGTACGTCTCCACCGAGCACGTCCTCGTCGGCCTCGCCCAGGGCGAGAGCGACGTGGCGACGCTGCTGCGCCGCCAGGGCGCCACCGCCGAGGCCGTCCGCGAGGCCTTCTCCACCGTCCGCGGCTCCGCCAAGGTCACCTCCCCCGACCCCGAGGGCAGCTACCAGGCGCTGGAGAAGTACGGCACCGACCTGACCGCCCGGGCCAGGGCCGGCGAGCTCGACCCCGTCATCGGCCGCGACACCGAGATCCGCCGGGTGGTGCAGGTGCTGAGCCGCCGCACCAAGAACAACCCGGTGCTGATCGGCGAGCCCGGCGTGGGCAAGACGGCCATCGTCGAGGGCCTCGCGCAGCGGATCATCGCCGGCGACGTGCCGGACAGCCTGCGCGGGCGCCGCGTCATCTCCCTGGACCTGGGGTCGATGGTGGCCGGGGCCAAGTACCGCGGGGAGTTCGAGGAGCGGCTCAAGGCCGTGCTCGCCGACATCACCGCGTCCGCCGGGGAGGTCATCACCTTCATCGACGAGCTGCACACCATCGTCGGGGCGGGGGCCTCGGGCGAGGGTGCGATGGACGCCGGCAACATGATCAAGCCGATGCTGGCCCGGGGCGAGCTCCGGCTCGTCGGCGCCACCACCCTGGACGAGTACCGCAAGCACATCGAGAAGGACGCCGCCCTGGAGCGTCGCTTCCAGCAGGTGCTCGTGGGCGAGCCGAGCGTGGCCGACACCGTCGGCATCCTGCGCGGGCTCAAGGAGCGCTACGAGGTGCACCACGGGGTCCGGATCACCGACTCCGCCCTGGTGGCCGCGGCGACCCTGAGCGACCGCTACATCACCTCGAGGTTCCTGCCCGACAAGGCGATCGACCTCGTCGACGAGGCGGGCTCGCGGCTGCGGATGGAGATCGACTCGCGGCCGGTGGAGGTCGACGAGGTGGAGCGGGTGGTGCGCCGCCTGGAGATCGAGGAGGTGGCGCTGGCGGGCGAGACCGACGCCGGCTCGCAGTCCCGGCTGGTCACCCTGCGCGCCGAGCTGGCCGACGCGCGGGAGCGGCTGGACGAGCTGACCACCCGCTGGCAGAACGAGAAGGGCTCCATCGAGGGCGTGCGCGTGCTCAAGGAGCGACTGGAGGGCCTGCGCGGGGAGTCTGAGCGGGCCGAGCGCGACGGCGACCTCGGGCGGGCCGCCGAGCTGCGCTACGGGCTCATCCCCGGGGTGGAGCGCGAGCTCGCGGCCGCCGTGGACGTGACGGCTCAGGGTCCGCTGCTGCTCAAGGAGGAGGTGGGTCCCGACGACGTGGCCGACGTGGTCGCGGCTTGGACGGGCATCCCGGCGGGGCGGCTGCTGGAGGGGGAGACCGCCAAGCTGCTGCGCATGGAGGAGGTGCTGGGCGCCCGGGTGGTCGGACAGCCCGAGGCCGTCCGTGCGGTGAGCGACGCCGTTCGTCGGGCCCGGGCCGGGGTGAGCGACCCCGACCGTCCCACCGGCTCCTTCCTCTTCCTCGGCCCCACCGGCGTGGGCAAGACCGAGCTGGCGAAGGCGTTGGCGGACTTCCTGTTCGACGACGCGCGCGCCATGGTCCGCATCGACATGAGCGAGTACGGGGAGAAGCACTCGGTGGCGCGCCTGGTCGGGGCACCCCCTGGCTACGTCGGTTACGACGCGGGCGGCCAGCTCACCGAGGCCGTGCGCCGCCGGCCGTACACGGTGGTGCTGTTCGACGAGGTGGAGAAGGCGCACCCCGACGTGTTCGACGTGCTGCTCGCGGTGCTCGACGAGGGCCGGCTCACCGACGGCCAGGGCCGGACGGTCGACTTCCGCAACACGATCCTGGTGCTCACCTCCAACCTGGGGGCCGGTGGCACCGAGGAGGAGGTCCGCGAGGCGGTGCGGCGGCGGTTCAAGCCGGAGTTCGTGAACCGGCTCGACGACGTGCTGGTCTTCCACGCCCTCACCGCCGAGGACCTGGTGGCCGTGGTCGACATCCAGCTGGACGTGCTGGCCCGCCGGCTGGCCGCGCGCAGGTTGGAGCTGGCCGTGGACGACGACGCCAAGCGGTGGCTCGCGGAGCGCGGGTTCGACCCGGTGTACGGGGCGCGGCCGCTGCGCCGGCTGGTGCAGAGCGCGATCGGGGACGCCCTCGCCAAGGCCCTGCTCGCCGGGGACGTGGCCGACGGCGACACCGTGCGGGTGGGGGTGTCGGCCGACGGCTCCGCCCTCGAGCTCGGCTGAGCCCGGGTCCGTGCGGTGCACGGTCGTGCGCTGTGCCACTGTCGAGAGACACCACCAGCGCAGGAGGTACCAGTGTCCGAGATCCACCAGGGCAAGGTCGACCCGCTCGCCGCGGCCGGCGACTTCTACGACGTGAAGGGCATGCTGGCCCCGGACGAGCGCGCCGTCCTCGACCGCGTCACCGCCTTCGTCGACTCCCAGGTCAAGCCGATCGCTAACGAGTACTGGCTGCGCGGGGAGTTCCCCCGCCAGCTCGTGGCCGGCTTCCGGGAGCTCGGCATCGCCGGACTCACCTACACCGAGCACGGCTGCCCGGGCGGCAGCTACCTGCTCAGCGGCCTCGTGGCCCAGGAGCTGTGCCGCGGGGACGCCTCGGTGGGGACGTTCTACGGCGTGCACGCGGGGCTGGCCCTGGGGTCGCTCATGCTGTGCGGCTCCGAGGAGCAGAAGGCCCGCTTCGCCCCGTCGATGCTGAGCTGGGAGCGCATCGGCGCGTTCGGGCTGACCGAGCCGGAGGTGGGTTCCGCCGTCGCGCAGGGCCTGCAGACCACGGCCACCCGTGACGGCGACACCTGGGTGCTCAACGGCGAGAAGAAGTGGATCGGCAACGGCACCTTCGCCGACGTCGTCGTCATCTGGGCCCGGGACACCGCCGACGACGAGGTCAAGGGCTTCCTGGTCGAGACGCCCACCGACGGTTTCACGGCCGAGAACATCGAGGACAAGATCGCGCTGCGCAGCGTGGAGAACGCCGTGCTGCACCTGCACGACGTGCGCGTCCCGGAGGCGAACCGGCTGCAGGAGGCGAACAGCTTCGCCGACACCGCGCGCGTGCTCAAGGCGACCCGCGCCGGCGTCGCGTGGAACTCCGTCGGCTGCGCCATGGGCGCCTACGAGGCGGCCCGGGCCTACACCGTCGAGCGCGAGCAGTTCGGCCAGCCCACGGCCAGCTTCCAGCTCGTCCAGGACCTGCTGAGCCGGATGCTCGCGAACACCACCGCCAGCCAGTGCCTCGCGGCGCGGCTCTCCCAGCTGCAGGACGCGGGCGGGGTCTCCGAGCAGCAGGCGTCGCTGGCCAAGATGTACTGCACCACGCGCACCCGGGAGACCGTGCAGTGGGCGCGGGAGTCCATGGGCGGCAACGGCATCCTGCTGGAGCACGACGTCGCCCGCTTCTTCGTCGACTCCGAGGCGCTGTACTCCTACGAGGGCACCCGCGAGGTGAACTCGCTCATCGTCGGCCGGGCGATCACCGGCTACGGGGCCTTCGTCTGATCGTGGGCGGGAGCGGACGGGGCGGGCCGATAGTCTCGCCCCCGTGACGCAAGCGGTCTGGTTCGCCCTCGCCGCCCTGGCGCTGGTGGCCGGGGCGGTGCTGCTCGTGCTCGACTCCCGTCGCCGCACGGCCCGCACCCGGGCCCGGCGGGAGTGGGCGACCGCCCGCGGGCTCCGGTTCACCCCGGCCGACCCGGTGATGACCGCCCAGTACTCCTTCGGGGTGTTCACCCGGGGCGGGGCGGGCCGGGCGCTTGACCTCGCCACGGGGCCGCAGGCGGGGACCACCGTGCACGTGTTCGACCTGGAGCAGCGCGGCACGGTCACCGCGACCGTGGTCGCCCTGCAGCGCGCCGCCGCGTCGGCCACCGTGCTCGAGCTCCGGCTCAACTCCTCCGACGCGCCCCAGGAGGCGGGCACCGACCTGCTCGGCCCCGTGGGCACGCGCTTCGCGTTCACCACCGACCTGGAGTCGGCGCGGCGCGCGGTGGACCAGCGGATGGTGACCCTGGCCGATGCCACGGGCTCCGACGTCCCCGTCCTGTGGGGCGAGGGCGCCTGGGTGCTCGCCGCCGTCGCCCCGTCGGCCGGGCCGCAGCGGTGGGACGAGGTGCTCGCGGTGCTGGGCCGCTACGCCGACCTGCTCCGGGTCCTGCCGCCGGTCGAGCCCGCCGGCTCCCCCCGGGTCTGACGGGGCGGGCTGGGTAGCGTCACCCCGTGCCCACCGCCCTCGTCACCGGTCCCACCTCCGGCATCGGGGCGGCCTTCGCCCGGCGCCTGGCCGCCGACGGCAACGACCTCGTGCTCGTGGCCCGCGACACCGCCCGGCTGCAGGCGCTGGCCGCCGAGCTGCGCGGGCGGCACGGGGTGGCCGCGGAGGTGCTCACCGCAGACCTCTCCGTCGCGGCCGACCGGCTGCGCGTCGCGCAGCGGCTGGGCTCGGGGGTCGACCTCCTGGTGAACAACGCGGGCTTCGGCACGTCGGGCGAGTTCTGGACCGCCGAGCCCGCCCAGCTGCAGGCCCAGCTCGACGTCAACGTCACCGCCGTCATGGCGCTGACCCGCGCCGTGCTGCCGTCGATGGTGGCGGCCGGCGCGGGTGCGGTGGTCAACGTGTCCTCGGTGGCGGGCTTCCTGCCCGGCCGCGGGTCCACCTACTCCGCGTCCAAGGCCTGGGTGACGCTGTTCAGCGAGGGTGTCTCCGGCGGGCTGGTCGGCACCGGGGTGAAGGTCCTTGCGCTGTGCCCGGGATTCGTCGTCACCGAGTTCCACGCGCGGGCGGGCATCGACGCCGGCCGCCGGCGGGGGCCGTTCTGGCTGGACGCGGACGCGGTGGTGGACCGGTGCCTGGCCGATCTGGCCCGCGACCGGGTGGTCAGCGTGCCCGGGGCGCCCTACCGAGCGATCCTCGGCCTCACCCACGTGCTGCCGCGGCGGACGCTGCGCTGGGCCACCTCGCGGGTCGGCCGGGGCCGCGGTCGGACGTGAGCGGGCAGGACATCGCGCCGGGAACCGGTGCGCCGGGAACCGGTGCGCCGGGCCCCGACGCCCCGGGCCTCGCCGCCCCTGATCTCGCCGTGCCTGATCTCGCCGTGCCTGATCTCGCCGTGCCTGATCTCGACGCACTGGTCGCGCGGGCCTCGGCGCTGGCGGACGCCGCCGGAGCCGGTTCGGGCCGCGCCCTGCTCGGGATCGCCGGGGCGCCGGGCGCGGGCAAGTCCACCGTGGCCGCGGCGCTGGCGGGCGCACTGGGTGACCGGGCCGTGGTCGTGGGCATGGACGGCTTCCACCTGGCCGGGGCCGAGCTGCGCCGGTTGGGGCGCGTGGACCGCAAGGGTGCCCCGGACACCTTCGACGGCCACGGCTTCGTCGTGCTGCTCGAGCGTCTCGCGCGGCCCGGGCCTGCGACGGTGCACGCACCGGTCTTCGACCGCGTGCTCGACGAGGCGGTGGCCGGCGCCGTGGCGGTGCCGCCCGGGGTGCCGCTGGTGATCGTGGACGGCAGCTACCTGCTGCTCGAGGCCGATCCGTGGTCGCGGGTGCGCCCGCTGCTGACCGAGGCCTGGTTCGTCCGGCTGCCGCGCGGCGTGCGCGAGCGCCGCCTGATCGCCCGGCACGAGCACTTCGGAGCCTCGGCGTCCCGGGCCCGCGCGCACGCCCTGGGCTCCGACGCCGCCAACGCCGAGCTGGTGGCCCCCACCGCCTCCCGGGCCGACCTCGTCGTCTGACCGTGCGATGGGTCTGACCGTGCGATGGGTCTGACCGTGCGGGTCTGACCGCGCGATGGGTCTTACCGTGCGGGTCTGACCGTGCGGGGCGGGGCCGTCGACCTGGGTACGGTCGTCGGCGTGACCACACTGATCGTCGTGATCGTCGTCCTGGTGCTGCTGGCGGCGGGGGCGTGGTTCGTGCTGCAGTCCCGTCGCGGCCCTGGCGCGGCGGTGCCGGGGACCCCGGGGCCCGCCGGCGCACCGTCCCCGGCCGCCCAGGGCCGGGTGCCCGTGGTGGGTGAGCCGCCCATCGTCGGCCCGCCCACCGCGCCGGAGACGACCGTCGAGACCGGCGTGTCCACCCCGCCGCAGGGCAACCCCGCGCAGATCCCGCCGAGTGCGGCGATCACCCCGCCGGAGGGCGTGCCCGCCCAGTCCCTGCCCGAGGGCGAGAGCCGGCCGTGAGCGCCCCGGTGGTGGACGCGGCGGCCCGCGCCGAGCTGGCCGCCCTCGTCCGCGAGCTCGCCGTGGTGCACGGCCGCGTCACGCTCTCCTCCGGGCTCGAGGCCGACTACTACGTCGACCTGCGCCGGGCGACCCTGCACCACGCCGCGGCGCCCCTGATCGGTCGGCTGCTGCGCGAGCTCACCGCCGACTGGGACTTCGTGGCCGTCGGCGGGCTGACCCTGGGCGCCGACCCGGTGGCCACCGCCGTGCTGCACGCACCGGGGCGTCCGCTCGACGCCTTCGTCGTGCGGAAGACGGCCAAGGCGCACGGCATGCAGCGCCAGGTCGAGGGCCCGGACGTGGTGGGGCGCAGGGTGCTCGTGGTCGAGGACACCACGACCACCGGCCAGAGCCCGCTCGCGGCCGTCGCAGCGCTGCGCGGGATCGGGGCCGTGGTGGTCGGGGTGGCGACGGTGGTCGACCGTGCGACGGGGGCGGACGCCGTCATCGCCGCCGAGGGGCTGGACTACCGCTCGGTGCTCTCCCTCGCGGACCTGGGGCTCTGAGCCGGGTCGGTCGCCGGTGGGCTCACGGCTGCGGGAGCAGGGCCTCCAGGACGGGCGCCAGCCGTTCCAGCTCCTCCAGGTGCTGCCCGGACAGTGATCGCAGCGTGTCCTGGCCCGCTCCCGTCAGGGCGAGCCGGACCACGCGGTGATCGCCCTCGTCGGTCAGGCGCGTGACCAGCCCCAGCGCCTGGGCACGGTCCACGAGACCGACCGCCGTGTGGTGCCGGACGAGGAGGTGGGACGCCAGGTCGCCCATCGTGGGCGGCTGCGGCCCGGGGTGGCCACGCACCGCCAGCAGGAGCTGGTGCTGGGCGGCGGTGAGACCGAGCGCGGCGGCGCTCTCCTGGCTCCAGCGCTGGAACTCCCGCAGCCGCGTCCGGAACGCGAGCAGCCGGGCGTAGTCGTCGTCGGTGGGCGCTCTCGTCACGACGACCAGTGTCACCGACCGACCCGGGGGTGCGGGACGGCGTGGCACGGGTAACACCCTGGAGCGCGGTCCGGGGCGGACCGGACCGCTACGGTTTGTATCGTGCCACGACAGGAAAGCGCCGTGACGTCCAGCTCCCCCGTCCGCCGGGTGGACCACCTCGGCGACTTCAGCGTGACGCCGAGGGTCCTGGTGATCGGCGCCCTCGCGCTCGCGGTGGGAGCCGTCAGTGCCGTGGTCGCCTGGGTGTTGCTGCGCCTGATCAGCCTCATCACGAACGTCGTGTTCTACCAGCGGCTGGAGACCGCCCTGGTCGCGCCGGGCGGGGCCCACCACCCCTGGGCGCTCGTGCTGCTCGCCCCGGTCGCCGGTGGTCTCGTCATCGGGATGATGGCCCGCTACGGATCGGAGAAGATCCGCGGGCACGGGATGCCCGAGGCGATCGAGGCGATCCTGATGGGCGGTAGCCGCGTTGCCCCCCGCGTCGCCGTCCTGAAGCCGATCTCGGCGGCGGTCTCGATCGGGACGGGTGGGCCCTTCGGCGCCGAGGGTCCGATCATCATGACCGGCGGCGCCGTCGGATCGTTGTTCGCGCAGCTGCTGCACCTCACCGCGGACGAGCGCAAGACGCTGCTCGTGGCCGGGGCCGCGGCCGGCATGGCGGCCACCTTCAACGCGCCGCTGGCCTCGCTGCTGCTCGCCGTCGAGCTGCTGCTGTTCGAGTGGCGCCCGCGCAGCTTCATCCCCGTCGCCGCCGCGGTGAGCGTGGCCACCATCGTGCGGTTCCCGCTGCTCGGCCACGGAGTCGTCTTCCCGAGCACCGCCGCCTTCCACCTGTCGACGGCCGCCTACCTCGCCTGTGTCCTGTCCGGGGTCGTCGCGGGACTGCTGGCGGTGGTGGCGACGGCGCTGGTCTACTTCTCCGAGGACCTGTTCGCGCGGCTGCCGGTGCACTGGATGTGGTGGCCGGCCCTGGGTGGGCTCATCATCGGCGTCGGCGGGCTCATCACGCCGCAGGCCCTCGGCGTCGGCTACGACGTCATCGGCGCCGAGCTGACCGGTCAGATCGGGATCGGCCTCGTCGTCGGCATCCTGGTGGTGAAGACGCTCATCTGGTCGCTCTCGCTCGGCTCGGGAACCTCCGGCGGCGTGCTCGCGCCCATGTTCATGATCGGTGGCGCGCTGGGAGCTCTGGAGAGCCAGGTGTTCCCCGAGGTGGGGCTCGGCTTCTGGGCGCTGATCGGGCTCGCGGGCGTCCTCGGTGGGGTGATGCGGTCCCCGTTCACCGGCGTCGTCTTCGCCGTCGAGCTCACCGGCCGCTTCGACGCCGTGCTACCGCTGGTCATCGCGACCGGCAGTGCCTACGCGCTGTCGGTGCTGGTGCTCAAGCGTTCCGTGCTGACCGAGAAGATCGCGCGCCGTGGCTACCACCTGACGCGCGAGTACGACGTGGACCCGCTCGAGGCGCTGTTCGTGGAGGAGGTCATCGACGACACGGTCGTCGTCCTCGGCGAGGACCTCTCGATCGCCGACGCCTCCCGACGGATCGCCGACCATCCGGCCGGTGGTGGACAACGGTTGTTCCCCGTCGTGGCGGCGGACCGGACGCTGCTCGGCGTCGTCAGCCAGAACATGGTGGGCGCAGCTCTCGACCGCGGAGCCGCACGTGAGGCGGTCACCAGCCTCATGCACGCGAACCCGGTGTGCGCCCACGCCAACGACACGCTGAGGCAGGCCTCGACCGTGATGGCCGAGACGGGTGTGACCAGGCTCGTCGTCACCGACCGGGCGAACCCGACGCTGCCGATCGGGGTCGTGTCCCTGGAGCAGCTGCTGGCCGGACGGGTGCGCGACCTCCACGAGGCGACGCACCACGAGCGGGTCCTCCGACTGCCGCGACCGTTCCCCTCGCGGTGGAGTCGGTCGGCCCGGCTACCGGTAGGTGAGCAGGTCCGCGTGCGCGCCCTCGAAGTGGGCGTGGTCGTTGAACGACACCAGCGTGGACCCGCGCCGCCCGTGCACGATCTTGGTGATCCCCGCGTTCACCACGACCCGGTTGAACGCCACCGTCGCGTCCGGCGGCAGCGCCAGCAGCCGCGCGCACACCGCGCTGATCACCCCGCCGGAGGTGAACACCACCACGGTCTCCCCGCTGCCCAGCCCGTCGGCGACCGCGTCCGTGGCCGCCGTCACCGCCGAGGAGAACTCCGCCCACTCCGGGCGCAGCCCCGTCCCGGTCGCCCCGCCGGCCCACGCGTGCAGCGCCACCTCGAGCCGGTCCTGGAAGCCCCGGGCGGCCTCGGCGCGCTCGACGGGCACACCGCCGGCCGCGTAGTCGTCGTAGACGGGGGTGTGGTCGTACTCGTCCCAGCGCGGGTCGACCCGTGCCACCACGTCCGACCCGGCAGCGGCCAGCGCGGCGCGCGCGGTGTCCCGCTGACGGGCGAGCCCACCGCTCACGGCGCGGTCGACGTGCACCCCGCGCGCGGCCAGCGAGGCCCCCACCACCTCGGCCTGGCGGAAGCCGGTGGGGGAGAGGACGTCGTAGTCAGCCTCCCCGAAGGAAGCCTGGCCGTGGCGGACCAGCAGGATCACCGACACGGGCTGCTCGCAGACGGGGGCACGCCCGCGATCCTGGCAGACGTCGGGTCCGTGCCCGGGCTCACGTCGGCCCCGCTGACGATCACGCCCTCCCGCGGCTACGATCACCCGGTGGACAACCGAGACCTGACGATCCGCCGCGTGGTGGACCACGGGCGGCTCAGCTCCACGCTCTGTCCGGCCTGACGCGCGCCCACCAGCGCTGCACCAACGTCCGTCGACACCCTCCCCGCGCCCTGACGACCGCCACACCCCGCGGTCCGCGCACGCCCGTCCACCCCGTGAAGCCCCAGGAGACCCCCGTGACCAGCACCCTCCGCCGCAAGGACACCGTCGTCCCGTTCACCGTCACCGGATCCGGCACCGGTGTCGCGCAGACCGTCGACGTCGACGGCAAGCACACCATCCAGGTCGACACCTACCCGTCCTTCGGCGGTGACGACGCGGCACCGAGCCCGCTGGCGTACCTGCTCGCCGCCCTGACCTCGTGCAACCAGGTGGTCTCCGCCGTGGTCGCGAAGGACCTCGGGCTCACCCTGGGCCAGGTCCAGGCCGAGGCCGTCGGCGACCTCGACACCGCCGTGATCGGCGGCGGCGCGCAGGGCAACGCCAACTTCGACGCCGTGCGCCTGCAGGTCAGCATCGAGACCGACGCCACCGCGGAGCAGTTCGCCCAGCTCAAGAGCGAGACCGAGCGCCGCTGCCCCGTCAGCCAGATGTTCATCCGCTCCGGCCTGGAGTTCAGCAACGAGTGGACCCAGAAGCCGCTGGCCTGAACGGGCAACGCCAGCAGCACCGTCTGCCCCGCAGGAGCCCGCGGTCCCGGGAAGGGGCCTTCCCGCGGGGCAGACTGCTGCGGTGAGCACGCCCCCCGAGCCCGGACCCACCGAGTGGCAGCAGGCTCCGGTGGGGGTCGGGCCGTGGTCCGGGCCGTGGCCCACCGACGCCCGCTACGACCCGGAGCTGCTGCGTGACGGCGACCGCCGCAACGTGGTCGACGCCTACCGGTACTGGCGCCTCGACGCCGTGGTCGCCGACCTCGACACCCGGCGGCACCCGCTGCACGTGGCCATCGAGAACTTCGCCCACGACGCGAACATCGGCACCGTCGTGCGCACCGCCAACGCCTTCGGGGCCGCGGCCGTGCACGTCGTGGGGCGCAGGCGGTGGAACCGGCGCGGAGCCATGGTCACCGACCGGTACCAGCACGTGCACCACCACCCCGACGTCGCCGCGCTGGTGGCGTGGGCGGCCGTGCAGGGCCTGCACGTGGTGGCCGTCGACAACACCCCCGGCGCGCAGCGGCTGGAGACCGTCGAGCTCCCGCGGGAGTGCCTGCTGCTGTTCGGCCAGGAGGGCCCCGGGGTCACCGAGGCCGCCCGCGCGGCCGCCGAGCTGACGGTGTCGGTCGCCCAGTTCGGGTCCACCCGCAGCATCAACGCCGGGGTGGCTGCCGGCATCGCGATGCACGCCTGGGTCCGTCAGCACGCGGACCTGGACACCGCCTGGTGACACGAGCGCGACGCCTGCACGCCCTCGGCCACCCGAACGGGCAAGATCACCGGGGTGCGTGAGATCTGGTCGGGGCGTGCCGACGAGGCGGAGCGTGCCGTGCTGGGTCGTCACGTCCGCCGGCTGTGGGCGCTGCCGGGCACTGCGCTCGGCGTGGTCAGCCACCCCGCCACCCCCTCGAGCCGGCTCTTCGCCCGCTGGGACTACTGGTGGCAGGCGCACCTGCTGGACTGCGCGGTGGACGCGTTCGACCGCAGCCCGAGCCGCGAGCGTCGTGCCCTGGTCGCGGCCGTGGTCCGCGGCCACCACGTGCGCAACGGCGGACGCTGGGGAAACGACTACTTCGACGACATGGCCTGGCTGGGTCTCGCCCTGCAGCGGGCCGACGAGGTGGTGGGGGTGCGGCAGCCGGCGGCGGTCGCCGAGCTCACCCGCACGCTGCACGGCGCCTGGTCCGACGAGGCCGGTGGCGGGGTGCCGTGGCGGCGCGGGGACGACTTCCGCAACGTCCCGGCCAACGGCCCCACCGCGATCCTGCTGGCGCGCACCGGGGACGTGGTCCGGGCGGAGGCCACCGCCGGCTGGATCGACGAGCGGCTGCTCGACCCCGCCACCGGGCTCGTGCTCGACGGGCTGCGGCCGGGGGGCGTGCTGGAGACCACCGTCTACACCTACAACCAGGGCGTCGTGCTCGGCGCGGAGACCGAGCTGGCGGTGCGCACCGACGCCCCCGTGCACGCGGAACGGGTGCACCGCCTGGTCGCCGCCGTCGCCGAGCGCCTGGCCACCGACGACGTGCTGCACACCCACCGTGGCGGGGACGGCGGTCTGTTCAGCGGCATCCTCGCCCGCTACCTCGCGCTGGTGGCCCGTGCGCTGCCGGGTACCGGCGAGGCCGACGAGCAGGCGCGGACCACGGCCACCCGGCTGGTGCTGCGCTCGGCCCGGTCGGTGTGGGCGCACCGGGCGCAGACCCCGGACGGGGCCGTGTTCGGCCACGACTGGACCGTGCCGGCCCGCGTCCCCCGGCCCGGCGGCGACGAGCCGGAGCGCGACCTCTCGGTGCAGCTGGGGGCCTGGATGCTGCTCGAGGCCGCCGCCCGGGTCTGCGACGAGCCGGTCTGACGGGCGGTAGCGTCGCCGGCGTGGACTTCCAGACGGCGAAGACGATCGGCCTGGTGCTGCTGGGCGTGCTGCTCGTCGGTGGGGTGCTGCTCTCGCTGCTCGTGCGCGCCGTCGTCGGCAAGGTGCTGGTGCTCGTCGTCGCGGTCGCCGCCGCCGGGTTCGTGTTCTCCCAGCGGGTGGCGCTCTCGGACGCGGTGTGTGCGGCCCAGCCGAGCTTCCTCGGCGTCAGCGTGGACGTCTCGCCGGACCTGCGCGCCCAGTGCTCGACCCGCCTGACGCGGTGAGGCGCCGCTACAGGTAGTCGTGCCCCGGAAGGGTCGGCACGCCCACGGGGTCCTCCTCGACCGGGCGGCGCAGCTCCTGCCGGTACCGCAGCAGGCCCACCACCGTCGCGAGGACCACCACCACGGTGAGCACGGCCACGACCGTCGGCAGCAACCACGGCACGCGGTCGAGGAACCCGGCGCCGAAGTTGCCGAGCAGCACCAGCGTGGGCACCCAGGCGACGGCCCCGATGGTGCTGGCCAGCGTGTAGCGGCGGGCGTCCATCTGTGCCGCGCCCGCCAGCATCGGGGCCAGGGTGCGCACCCACGGGATCCAGCGGGCCAGCACCACCGCCCAGAACCCGTGGCGCTCCATCAGGTCGGTGGCGCGCTGCACGTTCACCGCGGTCAGCACCCGGCCGCCCTTGCGGGTCATCACCCGGCCCCCCGCCCTGCGTCCGATGCGGTAGCCGACCTGGTTGCCGGCCACGGCGACGACGGTGGCGACGACGGCCAGCGCCCACGCCTGGCCGTGGCCCTCCGACTGGGCCGCGAGCACGATCCCCGCGGTGACCAGCAGCGAGTCGCCCGGCAGGAACAGCCCCACCAGGAACGCGCACTCGACGAAGACGAACGCCAGGACGATGACCCACACGAGCACCGGGCCGGCGGTCTCCAGGTGGCGGATCACCGCTCAGGCCGCCGTGGTGCCGCGCCCGCGCCGGGCCTGCTGGCCGGCGCGCCAGGAGCGCAGGACCTGGAGCGCCACCGGCAGCACGGACAGCGCGACGATGAGGATGAGGATGAGCTCGATGTTCTTGGCCACGGCGTCGATCTGGCCGAGGAAGTAGCCCAGCAGCGTCACCCCCACGCCCCACAGCAGCCCGCCGAGGACGTTGGAGGTCAGGAACGAGCGGTAGGGCATCCGGGCCACCCCGGCCGTGACGGGGATGAACGTGCGGACGACGGGCACGAAGCGCGCCAGCACGACCGCCTTGCCGCCGTGCTTGTCGAAGAACTCGTGCGCCTCGGTGACGTAGCGGCGCTTGAACAGGCGCGAGTCGTCGCGGTCGAAGATGGACGGACCCGCCTTCCGTCCGATGAGGTAGCCCACCTGGTCACCGGCGATGGCGGCCACGGGGACGGTGACGAGCAGGAGCCACAGCGGAGCCACCGACGACACCTGGCGGCCGGCGAGCTCCGCGCCACCGGTGGCGAGCAGGCCCGCGGTGAACAGCAGCGAGTCCCCCGGGAGGAAGAAGCCGACGAGCAGCGCGCACTCCGCGAACACCACGAGCAGCAGCCCGATCAGCCCGAAGCTGTCGAGCAGGTAGTTCGGCTGGATGAACTCGGGCCCGAGGGCGAGGGTGGCGGTGCTGGTGGGCGTCACTGAAGCCACGATACCGACCACCGGCCCGTCGATCGGCTCCGCGGACGGCGTGGGTGACATGCTCGGTGCCACACGATGACCATGCTCGCGGCCGCTCGACCGCCGCGCACCACTGGAGGACCGTCACCATGCCGATCGCGAGCCCCGAGGTCTACGCCGAGATGCTGGACCGCGCCAAGGCGGGCGGCTTCGCCTACCCGGCCATCAACGTCACGTCGTCGGAGACCCTGAACGCGGCGCTGCGGGGGTTCGCCGACGCCGAGAGCGACGGCATCATCCAGTTCTCCACCGGCGGTGCGGAGTTCGCCTCCGGCACCAAGGTCAAGGACATGGTCACCGGGGCGGTGGCGCTGGCGGAGTTCGCCCACGTGGTCGCGGACCGCTACCCGGTCACGGTGGCGCTGAACACCGACCACTGCCCCAAGGACAAGCTGGACACCTACGTCCGCCCGCTCATCGCGCTCAGCCAGGCCCGGGTGGACGCGGGCGGGCTGCCGCTGTTCCAGAACCACATGTGGGACGGCTCCGCGGTCGAGCTGCACGAGAACCTGGAGATTGCCAAGGAGCTGCTCGCCGCGGCGGCCAGGGCGAAGATCATCCTCGAGGTCGAGATCGGCGTGGTCGGGGGCGAGGAGGACGGCGTCGACAACGAGATCAACGACAAGCTGTACACGACCGCGGCGGACTTCGAGGCGACCATCGACGCGCTCGGGCAGGGCGACGCCGGGGCCCGCTACATCCTGGCCGCGACCTTCGGCAACGTGCACGGGGTCTACAAGCCGGGCAACGTGAAGCTGCGCCCGGAGGTGCTCGCGGAGGGGCAGCGGGTGGCCGCGGCCAAGCTCGGCCTGCCCGAGGGGTCCAAGCCGTTCGACCTCGTCTTCCACGGCGGCTCCGGGTCGCTGACCAGCGAGATCGAGGAGGCGCTGAGCTACGGCGTGGTGAAGATGAACGTCGACACCGACACCCAGTACGCCTTCACCCGTCCCATTGCCGGGCACATGTTCACGAACTACGACGGGGTGCTCAAGGTCGACGACGAGGTGGGCAGCAAGAAGGTCTACGACCCCCGCTCGTACATGAAGGCCGCCGAGGTCTCGATGGCCGCACGGGTGTCCAAGGCGTGCGAGGACCTGCACTCCTCGGGCCGCATGCTCGCGGGCTGACCCCAGCTTCTTTTCCGCCAAGTGCGGGCTTCTGGTCGTCATCCCGGGTGGAATGACGACCAGAAGCCCGCACTTGGCGGTGGGGCGGCGGGCGCGGGGCCTGCGATGATGGGCGCATGAGCCTCCACCACCACGACCTGCTCGGCCCGCAGCCCACCCTGCTGCCCGGCGACCCCGACGCCGAGTCCGACCTGCTGAACGGGGCCGACCCGACGGCCGTGGCGGCGGCGCACCCCAGCGCCAGCATCGCGTGGGCCACCCTGGCCGAGGCCGCGCTCGACGTGGAGCAGCCGGTGCAGGCCTACGCCTACGCCCGCACCGGCTACCACCGCGGCCTCGACCAGCTGCGCCGCAACGGCTGGAAGGGCTTCGGCCCGGTGCCCTACTCCCACGAGCCCAACCGGGGCTTCCTCCGCGCCGTGGCCGCCCTGAACCGGGCCGCGACGGCCATCGGCGAGGTCGACGAGCAGGCCCGCACGCTCGACCTGCTCGAGGACTGCGACCCCGCCGCGGCCCCCGCGCTGGGCGTGCGCTGACCCTGGCGTGAGCGCCGTCCGGGTCCTGCTGGCCCGGCGGGTCGGCCGGCTCCGGACGTCCGCGCTGCCCGTGCTGCAGTGCGCCCTCGCGGCGGCGCTGGCCTGGTTCGTGGCCACCGAGGTCGTCGGCCACGCCCGGCCGTTCTTCGCCCCCGTCGCAGCCATCGTGTGCCTGGGGGTGTCGCTGGGCGCGAAGCTGCGCCGGACGGTGGAGCTCGTGGTGGGGGTGAGCGTCGGCATCCTCGTGGCCGACCTGTTCGTCACCCTGATCGGCACCGGCTCCTGGCAGATCGGGCTCGTGGTGCTGCTGGCGATGAGCACGGCCGTGCTGCTCGACGGTGGACCGGTCCTCACCCTGCAGGCCGGGTCGTCGGCCGTGCTGGTGGCGACGCTGCTGCCGCCGGGGCAGTCCGGTGGCCCCGAGCGGGCCCTGGACGCGCTGGTCGGCGGGATCGTCGCCATCGTGGTGGTGGCCGTGGTGCCGGCCGATCCGCTGCGTGCGGCCCGCCGGGACGGCTCCGCCGTGCTCACCGCGCTGGCCCAGGCGCTGCGCGGGGTGGCCGACGGGCTGGCCGAGGAGGACCCGGCCCCCGTCGGGGTCGCGCTGACCCGGGCCCGCGGCACGCAGGTCACCCTCGACGCGCTGCGGGCGGACCTCGTCAGCGGCCGGGAGATCGCCCGCATCGCCCCGCTGCGGTGGCGGTCGCGGGCCGGGGTGGTGCGCCTGGCCGCCATGGTCGAGCCGATCGACAACGCCGCGCGCAACGTCCGGGTGCTGGCGCGGCGGGCTCTCGTGGTGGTGGGTGACCAGGAGCCGGTGGACCCACGGATCGTGCTGCGGCTGGTCGAGCTGGCCGCGGCCGTGGAGGTCCTGCGGGAGGTGGTGGGTTCCGAGCCCGGCTCCGCACCCAGCCGGGCCGATGTCGCGACCGCGCTGCGCGGGGTGGCGCGGGGCCTGACGGCCGACCTCGGGGCCGACGGCGGTCTCTCGGTGCGCGTGGTGGTGGCGCAGCTGCGGTCCACCGTCGTCGACCTCATGCAGGCCGCCGGAGCCAGCCGCATCTCGGCCCTGGCCATGCTGCCGCCGACCGTGCGGCACCCCGCGGTGGCGCCCTACCTGGACGACTGAGCTCGACGCCTCGTCCGGTGGTGTCTGCTTGACCCGGTAGTCGTCGTCACTTTTGCACACATGCGCACCCCGCTATACGTTGACGGTCGACGAGGGGAGCAGCGGTGGGCGCAGGACACGGGCACGGGCACGCACAGCTGGCGGACGCCCGCACCGGCTCGGGTCGCAGCGGGCGGCTGCTGGTCTCCCTCGGCGTGATGGTCGGCTTCCTCGTGCTCGAGGTGGTCGTCGGCCTCAGCACGTCCTCGCTGGCCCTGCTGTCGGACGCGGGCCACATGCTGACCGACGTCGTCGGCATGACCATGGCCCTCGTCGCGCTGGAGCTCGTGCGGCGCGGCGGCCAGCGGGCCGCGCGCACCTACGGCTGGCACCGCGCCGAGGTGCTCACCGCCGTCCTCAACGCCGCGCTGCTCGTCGGGGTGGCGGTGTTCATCCTCGTCAGCGCCGTCGGCCGGCTGTCAGACCCGCCGGCGGTGCCCGGCCTGCCCCTGGTGGTGGTGGCCCTGGCCGGGCTCGCCGCCAACGTCGGGGTGATGCTGCTGCTGCGCAGCGACGCCCGGAACAGCCTGGCCGTGCGTGGGGCCTACCTCGAGGTGTTCGCCGACGCCCTCGGCAGCGTCGGGGTGCTCGTGGCCGGGCTGCTGACCGCGCTGTTCGGCTGGCGCTACGCCGACCCGGTGGTGGCCGTGCTCCTCGGGCTCATGGTGCTGCCCCGCGCGGTGAACCTGGGCCGCGCGGGGGTGCGCATCCTGGTCGAGGCCGCGCCGTCCCGGGTCGACGTCCCGGCCGTCCGCGCCGAGCTCGCGGGGGTGGCGGGCGTGACCGACGTGCACGACCTGCACGTGTGGACGCTGACCGACGGCATGGACGTGGCCACCGTGCACCTGTCCACCACCGACACCGACCGGGACCGCGTGCTGCACGACGCGCGCGAGGTGCTCGCCCGTCACGACCTCGGCCACGCCACCGTGCAGGTGGAGCACACCAGCCACCGGGCGGGCTGCGGCGAGGACGCCTGCTGAGGGTCAGCGGGCGCTGAGCAGGAACAGCAGCGCGCTCGTCCCCGCGGGCCGTCCGACGGGTCCCCGGCGGGCGACGCGTCCACCCACGCCCTGACGCGAGTGCCGGCCACCCTGCTACCGTGCCGAGCCCGACGACCGGCCGGACGCACACCCGGGAGCCCCCATCAACAGCAGCACACCGGTTCGGGTGGGACGGATCCTGAGCCGCGCGCTCGGCCGCTCCACCCGGAGCCTCACCTCCCCCCGCGAGGGCTTCGACCCCGCGCATCCGTGGTTCCTCACCCAGCGCGAGCGCGGCAACGACGCGACCGCCCTGCAACCGTGGACCGCGGGCAGCACCGCGCGCGCACTGGTGCACGGGAGCACCTACTTCCAGGCCCTGCTCGACGCCGTGGAGGCTGTGGGACCCGGCGACCTCGTGCTGTTCACCGACTGGCGGGGTGACGCCGACGAGCGCCTCGCTCCGGACGGACCCACCGTCAGCCAGCTGTTCAGCGCTGCCGCCGCCCGGGGGGCCGTGGTGCGCGGGCTCGTCTGGCGCTCGCACACCATCCGCCTGGGCTACACCGCCGAGCGCAACCGCACCCTGGCCGAGTCCGTCACCCGGGCCGGTGGCGAGGTGGTCCTCGACCAGCGGGTGCTCGCGCTGGGCAGCCACCACCAGAAGCTCGTGGTGGTGCGGCACGCCCGGGACCCGGCTCGCGACGTGGCCTTCGTCGGCGGCATCGACCTCGCCCACGGGCGCCGTGACGACATCGACCACCGTGGCGACCCGCAGACCCGGTCGTTCCCCGACGTGTACGGACCGACGCCCGCCTGGCACGACGTGCAGGTGGCGCTGTCCGGACCGGCGGTCCGCGAGGTGGAGGAGTGCTTCCGGGAGCGGTGGGCCGATCCCGCGCCGCTGGTCCGGCTGCCCTGGCACGTCGTCCCCGAGCTGCTGCGCCGGCGCCCGCTGCACGAGCCGTCCGAGCTGCCCGCGCCGCTGCCCGCCCCGGAGGCGACCGGCACGTGCGAGGTCCAGCTGCTGCGCACCTACCCCCGACGCCACCCCCCCTACCCGTTCGCCCCGCACGGGGAGCGCAGCGCGGCCCGGTCCTACGCCAAGGCCCTGCAGCGGGCCCGGCGGCTGGTCTACGTCGAGGACCAGTACCTCTGGTCGGCCGACGTGGCCCGGGTGTTCGCCGAGGCGCTGCGCCGCACGCCGACGCTGCACCTGGTGGTGGTGGTGCCCCGGCACCCCGACTCCGACGGCGGCATCACCCCGCCGTCGGCGCTGCTGGGACACGCGGAGGCGCTGCAGATCGTCCGGGCCGCGGGCGGGGACAGGGTGCTGGTGCTGGACGTGGAGAACCACGCCGCGGTGCCGGTGTACGTGCACGCCAAGGTGTGCGTGGTCGACGACGTGTGGGCGGTGGTCGGCAGCGACAACTTCAACCGGCGCTCGTGGACGCACGACTCGGAGCTCGGTGCGGCCGTGCTCGACACCGATCGGGATCCTCGGGCGCCGACCGACCCCGGCGGGCTCGGTGACGGGGCGCGCACCTTCGCCCGGGCGCTGCGCCTGGAGCTGCTGCGCGAGCACCTCGACCGGGAGCCCGACGACGACGACGACCTGCTCGATCCCGACGACGCGGTGGCGGCGATCGTGGCGAGCGCCGAGCGGCTGGAGGCCTGGCACGCGGGAGGACGGGTGGGCCGGCGGCCGCCCGGCCGGTTGCGGCCGCACCGGGTCTCGTCGACCCCGGTCTGGCGTCGGCGGCTGTTCGTCCCGTTCTACCGGTTGTTCGTCGACCCGGACGGCCGCCCGTTCACCCTGCGCCTGCGCCGCCGCTTCTGAGCCTGCTGGTCGGGGCCGCCCTGTGGCGGTCCGTGCCTCAGCGCACCAGCAGCCAGTCCTCGACGTGCCGGTAGAACGCCCACCGGGTGACCGACCGCTCGTGGACCACGCCGTCGTGGACCACCTCGCCCGAGACGCAACCCAGCTGCAGGGCCCGGCCCACGACCTCCGGCCCGCGTCGACGGAAGCGTCCCGTGGCCACCCTGGCGCCGACCCCGGTGGGCCCGGCGTTCACCACCACACCGGCGACGTCACCGGAGAACACCCGGGTGTCGTCGCAGTAGGCCTCTCCGCGCAGCGGCGCCCCGTCCACCCCGCGCAGCTCGCCGACCCCCACCAGCACGCCGCCGTGGTCGTCGCGGACCAGCGGCGAGGCGATCGCCGTCCCCGCGACGGCGAGGCGGGCGGCCTCGTCGGAGTGCGGCAGGCCCCACGCTCGGGTCGCGGCGGTGGCGGTCGCGCTGACCAGGGCGAGCTCGACGTCGAGGCGCTCGGCGCGCAGCAACCGGGTCAGGACGGCGGCGAGGTCCGCGTCGTCGCCCACGACCACCAGCCGGCGTGCCCCGGGGAGCAGCGGGTCGACGTCGGTGCGCCCGGGCCGCGGGGGCACCCGCACGACGCGCCGCCCGACCGGCGCGGTGGGTGCGGGCGCAGCACCGCAGGCCAGCACCACGAGACCGCCGTCCTCGACCTCCACGCGCGCGATCCTCCGGTTCTCGGACGCCCGGTCCGGGCGGTTAGGGTTCTCCGGGCGCCCCGGGTGGGGTGCCGCCCGACCATCCTGCCCTCGCACCACCTTGGAGCTGACATGCCGGCGATCGTCCTGATCGGAGCCCAGTGGGGTGACGAGGGCAAGGGCAAGGCCACCGACCTCCTCGGCGGCCGCGTGCAGTGGGTGGTGCGCTACCAGGGCGGCAACAACGCCGGGCACACCGTGGTGCTGCCCAACGGCCAGGACTTCGCCCTGCACCTCATCCCGTCCGGCATCCTCACCCCCGGCGTCACCAACGTCATCGGCAACGGCGTCGTCGTCGACCCGGGCGTGCTGCTCGACGAGCTGAAGGGCCTGGAGGACCGGGACATCGACACCACCCGGCTGCTGCTCTCGGCCGACGCGCACCTGCTCATGCCCTACCACGTGGCCATCGACAAGGTCACCGAGCGCTTCCTCGGCAACGCCAAGATCGGCACCACGGGCCGCGGCATCGGCCCCGCGTACCAGGACAAGATCGCCCGGGTCGGTGTCCGGGTGGCCGACGTGCTGGACGAGAAGATCCTGACCCAGAAGGTCGAGGCCGCCCTGGACTTCAAGAACCAGGTGCTGAGCAAGATCTACAACCGTCGCGCACTGGACCCCCAGCAGGTCGTCGAGGACGTGCTGACCCAGGCGGAGGGCTTCCGGCACCGCATCGCCGACACCCGCCTGGAGCTGAACAAGGCCCTGGAGCGCGGCGAGACGATCCTGCTCGAGGGCAGCCAGGGGACCCTGCTGGACGTCGACCACGGCACCTACCCGTTCGTCACCTCGTCCAACCCCACCGCGGGCGGCGCGGCCGTGGGCTCGGGCATCGGCCCCACCCGGATCACCGCCGTGCTGGGCATCCTCAAGGCCTACACCACCCGGGTGGGCTCCGGCCCGTTCCCGACCGAGCTCACCGACGAGTGGGGCGAGTACCTGCGCAAGACCGGCGGCGAGATCGGCGTGACCACCGGCCGGCTGCGCCGCTGTGGCTGGTTCGACGCCGTCATCGCCCGCTACGCCACCCGGGTCAACGGCATCACCGACTACTTCCTCACCAAGCTCGACGTGCTCTCCAGCCTGGAGCAGGTGCCGATCTGCGTGGGCTACACCGTCGACGGCGTGCGCACCGACGACATGCCCATGACGCAGACCGACATCCACCACGCCGTCCCGGTCTACGAGAACATGCCCGGCTGGTTCGAGGACATCACGCACTGCCGCACCTTCGAGGAGCTGCCGGCCAACGCCCAGGCCTACGTGCTGCGCGTCGAGGAGCTGTCCGGCGCCCGGGTGTCCTGCATCGGCGTGGGCCCCGGCCGCGAGCAGACCATCGTGCGTCACGACGTCCTACGGACCCGTGCGTGATTTCTGGACCCAGGACGCGAGGTTTCCTTCACAGCGGATGCTCGTGCAGCCCGGTGGTCTACTGAGCCCGTGGGGACCCGACACCCTCGTGCCGCGCCGGTTGCGGTGCTGGGGCTCCTCCTGGCGGCCGTTCCTGCGTGCGCGCAGGGTGCCGATCCCCGGGTCGCCAGGTCACTGGTCAGCCCGTCGGGGGTGGCTCGACGATTGTGACGCCCCCCGCCCTCGGCCCCGGGCGCCACGCCACCACGGCAGCTCCCCTGCGGTCGGTGCCGCGCAGTCGCAGACCCACCGCCTCGGCAGCGTGGAGGTCGCGGGCGGGGGCGGGACCGGCGCCGTCGAGCACCTCTGGGGCGAGATGGCCGGGCGTGCCGGGCACTGCTCGACCGCGGTGAGCCGCGCCTGCCGGGGTGCACGGCGAGCACGACGTCGGCCAGCGACAGCTCCGGCCACCCCGCGCCGGTGGGCTCGAGCACCAGGTGGGCTCGAGCACAGGTTGGGCCACGGTGACGTCGCGGTGCACCCAGCCCGCGGCGTGCACGTGCTCCAGGGCATCGCGGAGCTGCTCGAGCAGATCCGCGGTGGTGGCCGTGGTGGGTAGGCAGATGCGCGCCCACGGTGTCGCCGGCGACCACGCGTGAGGCGTCGACGACGTGGGCGTCCTCCGCGGCGCGGGACTGCGGGGTCAGCACATACGGGTGGCCGCGCTGGTCGCTCTGCTCGCGCACGAAGCACACCAGGCCCCCGGAGGCGCGGGTTCGCGGGTCGGGGCCGCGCAGACTGATCGAGCCGTAGGTCGTGCGCCCGCCGCACCGCTCCCGAGCCCCCGGTGGCGACGAGGTCGACCAGCGCGAAGCGCCCCGCGATCGACTCCATCGGGTTGTCCTGCCCTGTGCGTGATTTCTGGACCCAGGACGCGAGGTTTCCTTCACGATGAATGGCCTCCCCTCAACCTGGCCGGGCTCAGGGACAACGTCCGCAGCGCGCTCCACCCGTCCACCCGCCCCGAGCCAGCACCTCGGTCACCTCGTCAGCCACCCCGCACGGGTCCTTGGCAACCTCGTCCCAGCCGTAGACCAGCCGCGGCCGGCCCGCGAGCTCCGCCGCGTTGTCCCGCCGGCGGTCCCGGAAGACCACACCCGGCAGCGAGTGGTACTTCCGCCCGTCCAGCCGAACGACGAGCGGCACTCCCGACGCCGTGTAGTCGACGTCCTCGAACAGCGTCACGCCGTCCACCACGACCGGTGACTGACGAGTGGCCCGGGGCAGCCGGTGCGCGGCCTCGACGTCCACGGCGTAGCGGTGCTCCAGCGCCGACTGGACGCCGTCGGTCATCAGCTGCAGCGTCTCCCGGAGCAGCCTTCCGTGCCGCCGGGGCCGGCGTAGCTCCATCCGCGCCAGCAGCACCCCGGTGGGCACTCGACCGGCAGACGCCAGCGCCACGAGCCGCCGCGCCGCGTCCCGACCGTCCAGCTCGGCCACCGCGAGGTCGAGCACCGTGTCCGCCGAGGACGTCCGCGGCGGGTCGGCCTCGACGACGACGTGGGCAAACGCGCGGGAGCGGTGCACGACCACGCCGGGGTGGGCCAGGCCGAAGGGTCCCCAGGTGGCCGGCTGAGGGGTGGTCGAGCGGGAGTAGGGGACGGTGACGTGCACCGGGGCGTCGTCGACGGCACGGAGCATCCCCCACTCGTGTGCGGCGGTGTCGTGGCTGAGCGCGCCCTCGGGCCCGATATAGAGCAACGCCGCCTCGAGGATGGCGGGGCGGATGAGCGGCCCGGTGTGCACGGCGTACACGCGGTGCAGGACGCGTTGCCAGCGACGCTGCCGGAGCCGGTGGGCGATCGCGTGGTCGTCGAGCCCGAGGCCGATGAGCTGGCTCCGGCTGATGACGCCGAGCTGGGCGTGGACCGTCGCGAGGAACGCCGCCTCGTCGACCGCATCGCGGGTGGTGGTCACAGACCGGATGGTGCTGGACGTCGTCGGTGCGCCGTGCTGTTCAGCGGGCGGGTGTGGACAACCTCGCTCGTTGTGGACAACCCCGTGACCGTGAAGGAATCCTCGCCTCCTGGGTACAGCAATCACGCACGGGCGAGCATCGCCTCCTCCAGGTCGAGGTCGTGCAGCACCGTGCGCAGCACCTCGTCGTCGATCCGGCCGGCGTCGCGGTGGGCGATGAACACCTCGCGCTCGGCGGTGAGCATCTCCTGGCGCAGCCGCCGGAACGCCGCGGTGGGGCTCTCGCCGACCTCCTCCTCGGTGCGGCCCAGCCGCTCCCAGGCGGCGTTCGAGCGGCGCTCGGTCCAGGTGCGCAGGACCCCCGCGGCGCGCTCCCGCACCGCGCCCGGCCCCTCCTCGACGGCCACGAGCTCCTCGAGGCGGGCCAGCGCGGCGGTCCCGGCCTCGTGCTGCGCGGCGGCCTCCGCCACGGCGTCGGCCCGAGCCTCGTCGTCGGACCGCACCCCGAGCCGACGGATCACCCAGGGCAGCGTCAACCCGTGCAGCAGCAGCGTGCCGACCACCACCACGAACGTGAGGAACAGGATCTCGGCCCGGGCGGGGAGCTCGGACCCGTCGTTGACCGTCAGCGGGATGGCGAAGGCCGCGGCCAGCGAGACCACCCCGCGCATGCCGGCCCACGCCACGACGAACACCCCGCGCCACGGCGGGGCGGGCTCCCGGGTGCGCACGCGGGCGGAGAGCAGCCGCGGCAGGTAGGTCGCCGGGAACACCCAGACCAGCCGCACCAGGACCACGGCGGCGAGCACGACCACCGAGGCCACCACGAGGGAGGCGACGCTGCGCCCGGCCAGCCCGTCGAGCACCGCGCGCAGCTGCAGCCCGATGAGCAGGAACACGAACGACTCCAGGATCACGTCCGCGGCCTTCCACACGGCGTCGTCCTGCAGCCGGGTGGCGAAGCCGGCCCGCGAGGAGCGGCTGCCCAGGTACAGACCCGCCACCACCACGGCCAGCACCCCGGAGCCCTCGACCTGCTCGGCCGCGGAGTACGTCAGGAACGGCACCACGAGCCCGATCGCGCTCTCCAGCACCGGGTCCGAGAGCCGTCGTCGCACCGCGGCCACCACGAACCCGGCGACCAGGCCCACGGCCACCCCGACGACGGCGGCCACCACGAACACCTCCAGCCCGCCGAGAACGGACGCGCCGGTGCCCACCACGACGGCGAGGGCCACCTTGTACGCGGTGAGCGCGGTGGCGTCGTTGAGCAGGCTCTCCCCGCCCAGCAGGGTCATGATCCGGCGCGGCAGCCCCAGGCGTCGGCCGACGGCGGTCGCCGAGACGGCGTCCGGCGGGGCCACCACCGCCCCGAGCACGAGTGCTGCGGTGAACGGCAGCTGCGGCAGCGCCAGCCAGGCGACCCAGGCCACGGCCACCGTCGTGACCAGCGGCAGGACCACCGCGAGCAGCCCGATCGGCCGGAGGTTGTCCTTGATCGCCAGGTAGGAGCTGTCCAGCGCGGCCGAGTAGAGCAGCGGGGGCAGCACCACGAACAGCACGAGCTCGGGGTCCAGGGTCACCTGGTCCAGCCCCGGCAGCAGCGAGGCCAGCAGGCCCACCACGGTGAGCAGCAGCGGGGCCGATAGTCCCTTGGCCCTGGCCACCCCGGCGACCAGCAGCGCGAGCACGGCGACGACGAGCAGCAAGCCGTTCACTCCCGGACCTCCTCCTGCAGCCAGTGCACCCAGCACCGGGGGCTGGGGCGCGCGGCGGGCACGGTGCAGGATGATCCCTGATGAAGCTGCGCAGGAAGTCCACGGAGACCTCGACCACACCCGCGTCGCCCGTCGTCGCCCCCGTGGCGGGGTGCCCGGAGCTGCGTGCCTGCAGGGTCGAGCCGGACCCGGAGCCGCTCGGCAGCGACGGCTGCCTGGACTGCGCCGCCCTCGGCGAGCAGACGTGGACGCACCTTCGGATGTGCCTGACGTGCGGCGGGGTGCGCTGCTGCGACTCCAGCCCGCACCAGCACGCCACCGCGCACTTCCACGCGAGCGAGCACCCCGTCATGCGCTCCTTCGAGCCCGGGGAGACCTGGCGCTGGTGCTACGTGCACGCCCTGCTCGGCTGATCCCGCGCTGACCACCACCCACGACGAGCTCGACCACGGCCTCGGCATCCTCGCCGCCGCGGCCGACGACCTGCTCTCCTGAGCACCAGGACCGACCCGAGAGGAGCCACCATGATCGTGCGCACCACCGAGGAGATCACCGGGACCGAGCGCGACGTCACCAGCGAGGACGGGCAGTGGCGCAGCAAGCGCATCGTGCTGGGCGGTGACCGTGTCGGGTTCTCCTTCCACGAGACGACCATCCGGGCCGGCAGCACCAACGAGTTCCACTACGCGAACCACGTGGAGGGGGTGTGGCTGGTGGAGGGCACCGGGACCCTGACCAACCGGGAGACCGGCGAGACCCACCCGCTGGCCGCCGGCACGATGTACCTGCTCGACGGCCACGAGCGGCACACGGTGCGCGCGGAGACCGAGCTGCGGATGCTCTGCGTGTTCAACCCCCCGGTCACCGGGCGCGAGGTGCACGACGAGAACGGTGTGTACCCGCTGGTGACCGTGGACTGACTACCGTGGGCAGCCGTGCGCGTCCTCGTGATCGGTTCCGGTGCTCGTGAGCACGCCCTGCTGCTGGCCCTGCGGCGCGACCGGGGGGTGAGCGACCTGCACTGCGCCCCGGGCAACGCCGGCACCGCGCGGGTGGCCACCACCCACGCCGTGGATCCGGTGGACGCCGTGGCGGTGGTCGCCCTGGCGCGGTCGGTGGCGGCCGACCTGGTCGTGGTCGGTTCCGAGGTGCCGCTGGTGCTCGGGGTGGCCGACGCGGTGCGCGCGGCGGGGATCGCGTGCTTCGGCCCGTCCGCGGCGGCCGCACGGATCGAGGGTTCCAAGGCCTTCGCCAAGGACGTCATGGCCGCCGTCGGCGTCCGCACCGCGCACAGCGAGGTCGTGGACTCCCCGGCCTCCCTCGACGCCGCCCTGGACCGCTTCGGCCCGCACTGGGTGGTCAAGGACGACCGGATCGCGGCGGGCAAGGGCGTGGTGGTCACCGAGGACCGCGACGCCGCCCGGCGGCACGCCGCCAGCCTGCTCGACGACGGCCACCCGGTGCTGCTGGAGAGCTTCCTCGACGGTCCGGAGGTGAGCCTGTTCTGCCTGGTGGACGGCGAGACCGTGGTGCCGCTGCTGCCCGCGCAGGACTTCAAGCGGGTGGGTGACGGCGACAGGGGCCCCAACACCGGTGGCATGGGCGCCTACGCGCCGCTGCCCTGGCTGCCCGAGGGGGCCGCCGATGCCCTGGCCGCCGAGCTGGTCACCCCGGTGGCCGCCGAGCTGGTGCGCCGGGGCACCCCGTTCTCGGGGCTGCTCTACGCCGGGTTCGCCATGGGCGTGGGCGGGCCTGCCGTGGTCGAGTTCAACTGCCGCTTCGGAGACCCCGAGACCCAGGCCGTGCTGGCCCTGCTGGAGACCCCCCTGGGTGCGCTGCTGCACGCCACGGCCACCGGCACCCTCGCCGACGCGCCGCCGCTGGAGTGGGCCCCCGGCTCGGCGGTCACCGTGGTGCTGGCCGCGGAGAACTACCCGGGGCGCCCGCGCACCGGGGACGTGGTGACCGGTGGCGACGCCGAGGGCGTGCTGCACGCGGGCACGGCCGTGCGCGGAGACGGCGCCGTGGTCTCGGCCGGGGGGCGGGTGCTCAGCGTCGTGGGCACCGGGGCCGACCTGGCGGCTGCCCGTGAGGACGTCTACGCGCGGCTGGACCGGGTGCACCTGGCCGGCGGGCACCACCGCCGCGACATCGCCCTCGCCGCCGCGCAGGGCCGGGTGAGCCTGCCGGCCTGAGGGGGAACCGGTGCTCCTGCGGCGCCGTCGGAGGTCGAGGAACTCGGGAGCAGAGGGGACGTGCGGTGGCTGACCAGGACATCTCGGCCCAGCTCGGCGATCTGGAGGCGTGTGCGAGCGCGCTGAGCAGCGAGGCCTCGCCCGTCGGGGCGCTGGCGGACGAGGTCGGTGGCGCAGTGGTCGGTGGGGCCGCAGCCGGCACCACCGACGCGTCGGCGGCGCTGGTCGCCGCCCTCACCGCCGCTGCCGCGCACTGGCAGGGCGAGCTGGCCGAGTCCTCCCGGCTGCTCGGCGCGCTCGGTCTGGCCATCGACTCCGACGCGATGGCTCTGCGTGGCGCCGACGCGTCGATCGCGCGCTCCATGAGCGCCCCTGCCGCGAGGGTCTGACCCGTGGCCCCCGTGATCGGCGCGGAGCGCCTCCAGGAGATCCTCACCCAGCTCGACGGCGACCCGGGTGCGCTCTCCGCCGCTGCCGGGCAGTGGACCGCGACGACCACCGCGGCCGGCTCGACGGGCGACCTGGTGGGCACCCGGGTCACCGCGCTGGACGCGGCGTGGTCCGGGGCGGGCGCGGAGGCCGTGGTGGCCTGGACCGCCGGGTTGCGCGGCGGTCTCGACCAGGTGGGGCCGGCGGCCGACGCGGTGGCCGCGGCGCTCACCGCCGCGGGCGGGGCGCTGGAGGCGGCGAGCACCGCGGTGCAGGCGATCGTGGACCAGGTGAGCGCGGACTGCGCCGCCGTGGCGCTGACCAGCGAGCCCGCCGTGCTCGCCGCGGTGGCCGCCATCGTGCAGGCCGCGACCGGCCGGGCCGAGGAGCACCTGGGCACCGCGCAGGACGCGCTGTCCCGGGCCACGCAGGCGATCACGGCGGCGAGCGCGGCCACCCCGTTCACCGGGCTGCCGCCCATCGCCGAGCAGCGGTTCGAGCCGGCGCACTTCGCCGTCAGCGACTGGACGGTGGAGGTGCCGGCCTCCACCAGTGCGCAGGGCACGCACGTCGAGCCGGTGTCAGCGCACGTCGAGCCGGTGTCAGCGCACGGGGGCGGCTCGGGCGGCAATGGTGCGGGCGGTGGCGGGTCGGGTGGGGGTTCGGGCGGGGGCGGCGGGGGCGTCGACTCCGGGGGTGGTCCGCCGAGCGGCGGCGGGGGGTCCGCGGCCCCGGCCCAGGTCCAGCGGTGGATCGATGAGGCGATGAAGGTGTTGCAGGACAACGGCGTCGACACCTCGAAGCTGAGCCGCGACGACATCTGGACGATGATCCAGCACGAGTCCGGAGGCGACCCGCACGCCATCAACGACTGGGACTCCAACGCGGCCCAGGGCACCCCGTCCAAGGGCATCATGCAGACGATCGGCCCCACGTTCGACAGCTACAAGGTCGCCGGGCACGACGACATCTGGAACCCGGTGGACAACATCGTGGCCGCCTGCCGCTACACGCTCTCCCGGTACGGCTCGACGTCGGGCGTGCCCGGCATCGAGGCCATCCGCGGTGGCGGTGCCTACCAGGGCTACTGAGCGGGGCACGGGCCGACCGGCGGTCCGGGCGCCGCACCGGCGTGCGGCGAGCACGGCCAGCGAGCGGGTGGTCCGGACGGGCTCGGCGATGGCGACGTCGAACCCCAGCGCCGCGAGCCGGGCGGCGTGCCAGTGCTGCAGCTCGGCTCGTCGATCGCGTCGAGGACGCGGAGCTCGGTGCGGGTCAGCTCGGCACTGACCACCAGGGGGTGGGTCACCGGCCGACGGCAGCGGCGGCCGACCCTCGGCGGAACCGCCCGGGAGATCCTGGCCCGTCCGGACCAGGTCGATCGGCTGGGCTGCACCCTGCACCCCGCCCGCCGCCGTCGACACCCGCCTCGCCGTCGAGGCGCGTCCCACCGTGCAGGACCTCGGGCTGCGCCGGACGTCCTTCGTGCGCCGCGCCAGCCTCGTGCCGCGAGCGGTGGACGAGCTCCACCGCATCCTCGTCGGCCCGCTGCCGGGCCACCCGCGCCAGGCCGACCACGAGGAGCAGCAACGGCGGAGGAGCCGGGCGGTCGCCGGGGAGGAGGCTGTCGCCGTGCGGGGCGCGCTCACCGGCCACTAGCGTCGCGGGGTGACCCCGACCAGCTCCCGCCGCTCCCGGATCGAGCCGTTCCACGTGATGGACGTGTGGGCCGCGGCCGCCGAGCGCGCCCTGACCCACGGCGACGTGCTCACCCTCGCCGCCGGTCAGCCCTCCACCCCCGCGCCGGCCCCCGTGCTGCGCGCGGCCCGGGAGGCGCTGGAGGGCCAGCTGCTCGGCTACACCGTCGCCCTGGGGCTGCCGCAGCTGCGCCACGCGATCGCCGGGCACCACCGCCGGGCCACCGGGGTCGACGTCACCGCCGCCGACGTCGTGGTCACCACCGGCAGCTCGGGGGCGTTCACCCTGCTGTTCCTGGCCGCGTTCGACCCGGGCGACGTGGTGGCGATGGCCCGACCCGGCTACCCCGCCTACCGCAACACCCTCACCGCGCTGGGCTGCGAGGTGCTCGAGCTCGACTGCGGCCCGGACACCCGCTTCCAGCCCACCGTTGCCATGCTCGAGGCGCTGCCCGCCCCCTTGGCCGGGCTGATCGTGGCCAGCCCGGCCAACCCGACGGGCACGATCCTGGCCGCCGAGGAGCTCGCGGCGCTGGCCCGCTGGTGCGAGGCGCACGGCACCCTGCTGATCTCCGACGAGATCTACCACGGCATCAGCTACGGCCAGCCCACGGCCAGTGCCTGGGAGACCTCCCGCGAGGCAGTCGTGGTGGGCTCGACGTCGAAGTACTTCTCCATGACGGGCTGGCGGCTGGGCTGGGTGCTGCTGCCGGAGCGCCTGCGGGGCGCGGTGGACCGGCTGACCGGCAACCTCACGATCTGCCCGCCGGCCCTGGCCCAGCACGCGGCGGTGGCAGCCTTCACGGACGAGTCCTACGCCGAGCTCGACTCCCACGTGCACCGCTACCGCACCAACCGCGACCTGCTGCTCGCCGGGCTGCCCGCGCTGGGGATCACCGACCTCGCCCCCGCCGACGGGGCGTTCTACGTCTACGCCGACGTCGCCCACCTGACGCAGGACTCCACCGCCTGGTGCGCGGCCCTGCTCGCCGAGACCGGGGTGGCCCTGGCCCCCGGGGTGGACTTCGACACGGTGCGGGGCGGGTCCACCCTCCGGCTGAGCTTCGCCGGGGCCACGGCCGACGTGGAGGGGGCGCTGCAGCGGATGGCCACGAGCACCCTGCTGCGCGGGTAGGAGCACGCAGCGGCCCGGTCGGTGCCGTGGAGCGTGCGGGACGGCCCCCGGCATCCTGGTCACCGGGCCGTGCAACCCTCCGGCCCGCTCCGTCCGTCCTCGTGCTGCAGGGAGGTGATCGGTGCACCCGACCCAGGAGCAGGCGTTCGCCGTGTACTTCGCGGACCGGCAGGACGCCGTGCGCCGCAGCGCCTACCTGCTCTGCGGGGACTGGCACCGCGCGGACGACGTGGCCCAGACGGCCTTCGTGAAGCTGCACCGGAGCTGGGACCGGGTGCGGGACAAGGGCGCGCTCGACGCGTGGATGAGGCGGACGGTGGTTCGGGTGGTGGTGGACGAGAGCCGACGACCCTGGCGGCGCGAGCGGTCGACGGAGGTGCTGCCCGAGCCGGTCGTGGACACGGTCGACCCCGGGGAGGCCATGGGGACGAGGGAGCTGGTGCTGGCGGGTCTGCGGAAGGTCCCCCCACGCCAGCGGGCGGTGCTGGTGCTGCGCTTCATCGAGGACCAGGACGTGGCCTCGACGGCGGCCGCGCTGGGCTGCAGCGAGGGCACGGTGAAGAGCCAGACCGCCCGTGGTCTCAGCACCCTGCGCGCGGCGCTGGAGACGGACGGGGAGGTGGTGGGCCGTGGCTGACCCGCACGGGGACGAGGCGCTCACCGAGCTGCTGCGCACCGCGGCGCCCACCCGGCTCCCCCCGGCCGGCTTCGACCACGGGTCGGTGCTGGCGGCCTCCCGGCGGGCCGGGGTGCGGCGCCAGCGGCTGCTGGCTGGCGGGGCGGCGGCCGTGGTCGTGGTGCTCGCCGGGGGTGGCGCGCTCGCGGTGCTCGGTGGTCCCGGTGAGCAGGGCACGGCGGCATCGGCCGCGGCCGGGCAGCAGGAAGACCCCGCGCCCCGCCGGAGCGCGCCGGGGGCGGCCTCGCAGCCCCGGGGGGCCGGCACGTGCGGTCCGACCGACCGCACCGTGTACGCGGCGCTGCAGCGGGTGTTCCCCGAGCTCGCCGCGCAGCCGCCCTTCCCGCTGGCCCGGGCGTGCCCCGCCGGCACCACCGGAGCGGGGGTGCTGCTCAGCGCCGACGGGGTGGTGGGCCGGGTGGAGGTCCTGGTCGGCCCCGCCGCGGTGCCGGCCACCGACGGGGCGACGGGCACCGCGACCACGGCCGACGGGCGCACCCTGACCGTCGTCTCGGTGCCCGCCGGGGGGTCTCCGGCGGGGCCGTACGCCGACCGCCTCGACGACGTCGCGCGCCGGGTGGCGGCCGCACTCGGGTGAACAGGGGGCACGCGGCGAGCACGAACGGGCGCCCCGGTCCGGTCGGGGTGCCGGCGCGGGGTGCGCACGGCCGGGCGCCCCAGGTTTGGCACGATGGGGTGATGACGTCGGAGGGGGCCGCCACGCCCAAGGGGGAGCGCCGCCGCCAGGCGCTGGCCGCCGCCGCGTCGGAGCTGCTGGACTCCGGGGGGTTCGACGCCGTGAAGCACCGGGCCGTGGCCGACCGGGCCGGGCTGCCGCTGGCGTCTACGACGTACTACTTTAACTCCCTCGACGAGCTGCTCGTGGCCGCGGTGGAGCACGGTGCCGCCGTCGAGCTGGAGGCGGTGCGCGCCCGCATCGACGACGTGACCCGTCGCCGCCGCGGGGCCGACGCCGCGGCCGAGCTCGTGCTGGACCTGCTGGTGGGTCAGGGTGAGGCCGAGGCGGACCGGGAGAAGCTGGTGGCCCGCTACGAGCGCTTCGTCTCCTCCGCCCGGCGTCCGGCCATGGGTCCGCTGCAGCGCCGGCTGCGCGTGCAGCTCGACGAGCTGCTCCACGAGGTGCTGGCTCGGTGCGGCCGCACGATCACCGAGCGGCGGCTGCGGCAGATGGTGGCCGTGGTGGACGGGGCGGTGGTGAGCGCGCTCATCGAGGGCCGGTCCGACCCACGGACCGTGGCGCGGGAGATGCTGCTGGAGGTGCTCGACGATCTCGCACCGCCCGTGGGTGGTGCCCTCGGCACGACCCTCGAGGTGGAGGCGCCCGGGACCGTGGGCGGCGAGCACTAGCCTGGTCGCGTGATTCCCGACGTCCTCGCCGCCCGCTACGCCAGCCCCGAGCTCGTCGAGCTGTGGTCGCCCGAGCACAAGATCGTCCTCGAGCGACAGCTGTGGATCGCGGTGATGACGGCCCAGTCCGAGCTCGGCGTCGACGTCCCGGCCGACGCCATCGCCGACTACGCCGCCGTGGTCGAGCAGGTGGACCTCGCGTCGATCGCCGCCCGCGAGCGCGTCACCCGGCACGACGTCAAGGCCCGCATCGAGGAGTTCAACGCCCTCGCCGGGCACGAGCACGTGCACAAGGGGATGACCAGCCGCGACCTCACCGAGAACGTGGAGCAGCTGCAGGTGCTGCGCTCCCTGCAGCACGTGCACGCCCACGGGGTGGCCGTGGCCGCACGGCTCGCGGAACGGGCGACGGAGCACTCGTCGCTGGTGATGGCCGGGCGCAGCCACAACGTGGCCGCCCAGGCCACCACGCTGGGCAAGCGGTTCGCCTCCGCCGCGGACGAGCTGCTGCTGGCGCTGGTCCGGGTGGAGGAGCTGATCGCCCGCTACCCGCTGCGCGGCATCAAGGGTCCGATGGGCACGGCGCAGGACATGCTCGACCTGCTCGACGGCGACCCGGCCAAGCTCGCCGCGCTGGAGTCACGGGTGGCGCAGCACCTGGGGTTCGCGCGCGTGCTGACCTCGGTCGGCCAGGTCTACCCGCGCTCGCTGGACCACGACGTGCTCTCCGCCCTGGTGCAGGTGGCCGCGGGGCCGTCCTCGTTCGCGCACACCGTGCGGCTGATGGCCGGCAACGAGCTGGTGACCGAGGGGTTCGCGGCCGGGCAGGTGGGCTCCTCGGCCATGCCGCACAAGATGAACACCCGGTCCTGCGAGCGGGTGAACGGCCTGGCCGTGGTGCTGCGCGGGTACGCGTCCATGGCCGGGGAGCTGGCCGGGGCGCAGTGGAACGAGGGCGACGTCTTCTGCTCCGTGGTGCGCCGGGTGGCCCTGCCGGACGGGTTCTTCGCCGTCGACGGGCTCATCGAGACCTTCCTGACCGTGCTCGCGGAGTTCGGCGCGTACCCCGCGGTGGTGCAGCGCGAGCTCGACCGCTACCTGCCGTTCCTGGCCACCACGCGCGTGCTCATCGCGGCCGTGCGGGCCGGGGTCGGCCGGGAGACCGCGCACGAGGCGATCAAGACCCACGCGGTGGCCGTCGCGCTGGCCATGCGCCAGGACGGTGCGGACAACGACCTGCTCGACCGGCTCGCCGCCGACGACCGGCTGCCGCTGGACCGGGCGGGGCTCGACGCGGCACTGGCCGACCGCTCGGCGTTCACCGGGGCGGCGGGTGCGCAGGTGGAGGCCGTGGTCGCAGAGGTGGCCGCGCTCGTGGCCCGGTACCCCGAGGCCGCGGGCTACACCCCCTCGCCCATCCTCTGAGGGGTCCTGGGTGCGGCGGCCGGGTCGGGTCCTGGGTGCGGCGGATGGGCGCGGGCCAGGTCGGGTCGGGTCGGGCGTTGGCCGGGTCCTGGGTGCGGCGGATAGGCGCGGGTCGGGTCGGGCGTGGGTCCAGTCCAGGGAACGGGTGATCGCCGTTCGGGCACCGTCACGTGGGCTGGGCCCACCTGAGCGTGCCCGAACAGCGATCACCCGCCGAGGACCGCGCGCCGCACCTCGTCCACGACCTCGTCCGGCCGCACCGTCAGGTCGTGCCAGGTGTACCGCAGCACCCGCCACCCGTCGTGGACCAGCGCGTTCTGCCGCACCCGGTCGGCCTGGAACCGTCCACGGTCGACGTGCCAGGCCCAGCCGTCCACCTCCACGGCCACCCGCTCGCGGACGAACGCCAGGTCCAGCTCGTAGCCGAGTGCCCGGTGGTGCAGCGTCCAGCCGCGGATCCCGGCGACGCGGAGCAGGCGCACCAGCACGCGCTCGGCGTGCGAGCCGGCCCGGTCGGAGGCGACGGCGAGCAGGGCCGCGGCAGCGGGGGAGCCGCGGCGGCCCACGTTGCGGCAGTGCGCCCGGTGCAGCGCAGGAAACCGGACCCGCCGCTGCAGGGCGCGGTCCAGGAAGGACGGCCCGTCCGGGCCCAGCGCCACGGCCGTCTCCAGCACGGTCAGCGCCACGTCGGTGACCCACAGACCGCGCAGCTCGACGCGATCGAGGTGGCTGAGGTCGCGGCGGCGCACCACGGCCGAGGACGCACCCGCACGGCGACGGCGGGGCACGGTCACGCCGATCGTCGTGGGTGCCTCGTCGAGCAGTCCGTGCCACCACGCAGCAGCGGGTCCGTGCACGGTGGCACCGGACCCGGCGCCCAGCGCTGCCTCGAACAGCCGGGCGCGGTCGGTGTGCTCGCGGTCGGCGACGCGGTAGATCGCCGGACCGAGGCGGAGCCACCGGCCGGTCGCCGCGCGGTGGGTGACCTGGTGGGGGGCCAGCCCGGCCTCCAGCGCCTGCGCCCAGCTGATCACGCCGTCCTGGCGCCGGAGGAACTCGTCGAGGAGCACGGTCGTCGGACGGCGCGGGCCACCCATCGGTTCCGAACCCTGGCGGGTGATCGCCGTTCGGGCACCGTCACGTGGGCTGAGTTCACGTCAGCGTGCCCGAACGGCGATCACCCGGACGTGGACGGCCGCACTCCCACGGGCTGGGCCCCTGCGGACGGCCGCACTCCCACGGACGGGGCTCCTGCGGGCGGGGCTCCTGCGGACGGGGCCCCCACGGGTGCGGCGAGCCCGGGCGCAGCCACGGCCGGCGGGGTGTCGCGGCCGGGCAGGGCGAGCACGGCTACGGTCATCACCGCCGCCAGCACGGCCACGGCCAGGAACACGTGCTGCGAGCCGGTCTCCACCGCGGCCGGGGTCTCGCCCGAGCGCACGGCCAGGTTCACGATGGCCCCGAACAGCGCGATGCCGAGCGCCGAGCCGATCGAGCGGCTGAACAGGTTGTTCCCCGTCACCACCCCGCGCTCGGCCCAGTCGACGGACGACTGCGCGGCGATCAGGGTCGGGCTCGCGACCAGGCCCATCCCGAGCCCGACGACGAAGCAGTACCCGGCCACCGACCAGACGGACGTGCTCGCGGTGAGGGTGGCCACGAGCCCCGTCCCGACCACGGCCACGGAACCGCCGAGCAGCGCGGTGGCCCGGAACCCGAAGCGCAGGTACAGCCGACCCGCCTGCGAGGCCGCCAGGGGCCACCCGATGGTGAGCGTGGCCAGGGCGAACCCGGCGACCAGCGGCCCGTGCCCGAGCACCGTCTGCACGAAGGTCGGCACGTAGGAGGTGAGCCCCAGGACGACCGCCCCCACCGCGGCCGCGACCAGGCTGGTCACCACGAGCAGCCTGCGCCGGAACACCCACAGCGGCAGCACCGGCTCGGGGACCCGCTGCTCCACGAGCACGAACCCGACGAGCAGCAGCACCCCGCCGCCGAGCACGCCGACCGAGAGCACCGAGGCCCACGCCCACGCCTGGCCGCCCTCGAGCAGCCCGAGCACCAACATCGTGGACCCCACGGTCAGCAGCGCGGCGCCGGTGGCGTCGATCCGGTGCCGGGTGCAGTGCACGGTCTCGTGGAAGCGCCGCTGCAGCGCCCACGCCGCCACCAGGCACAGCGGGATGTTGACGAAGAAGATCCACCGCCAGGAGACGTACTCGCTGAACACCCCGCCCAGGGTCGGCCCCACCACGGCGGAGATCCCCCACACGCTCGCCAGGTAGCCCTGGGCCTTGGCCCGCTCGGCCAGGGTGTAGATGTCCCCGGCGATGGTGATGCTCATGGGCTGCACCGCGCCCGCGCCGAGGCCCTGCACCGCGCGGAAGACGATGAGCGCGGGCATCGACCACGCCAGCCCGCAGAGCACCGACCCGAGCAGGAACAGCCCGATCCCGAACAGCATCACGGGCTTGCGACCGACGACGTCGGCAAGCTTGCCGTACAACGGCACCGAGACCGCCTGGGCCAGCAGGTAGGTGGAGAACAGCCACGGGAACGAGCTGAACCCGCCGAGGTCGTCGACGATGGACGGCACGGCCGTGGCGATGATCGTCGAGTCCAGGGCGACGAGCCCCGTGCAGAGCATCAGCGAGACGAGGATCGGGCCGCGCTCGGAGCGGAAGCCGACGTCGACCTTCTCGGTGGTGCTGGTCATGCGGGCCTCTCGGGGACGGGCGTGGCCGTGCGGGTCGTTGCTGGACGCAACTGTGCACCGGGTCCGTCTGTTCCGCCCCCGCTGCGCCGCCGCCGTCCCCGCTAGGGTCTGCGGTCGTGCGCCCCGACCTCAGCCGCTACCCGCTCGTCGCCGCCGGCAAGGTCCGCGAGCTGTACGAGGTGGACGCCGGGCACCTCCTCATGGTGGCCAGCGACCGCATCTCGGCCTACGACCACGTGCTGGAGACACCCATCCCCGGCAAGGGTGCGCTGCTGACGCAGATGAGCGTGCACTTCTTCGACGTGCTCGCCCGCGCGCTGCCCGGGCTGCGCAACCACCTGGCCGGGACGCTGGACGACGAGCGGATCCCCCAGTCGGTGCTGGGGCGAGCCCTGGTGGTCCGGCGGCTGGAGATGCTCCCGGTGGAGTGCGTCGCCCGGGGCTACCTCACCGGCTCGGGCCTGGCCGACTACCAGCGCACGGGTGCGGTGTGCGGGGTCCGGCTGCCTGAGGGCCTGGTGGAGTCCAGCCGCCTGCCGGAGCCGATCTTCACCCCCGCAGCCAAGGCCGAGCTGGGCAGCCACGACGAGAACGTGGACTTCGAGACCGTGGTGCGCACCGTGGGCCGGGAGCGCGCCACCGAGCTGCGCGAGCTCACGCTGCAGGTGTTCGCTGCTGCGTCCGTGCACGCAGAGCAGCGGGGGATCATCCTGGCCGACACCAAGCTCGAGCTGGGCCTGGACGCCGACGGCGAGCTGGTCCTGGCCGACGAGGTGCTGACCCCCGACTCGTCGCGGTTCTGGCCCGCCGAGGGCTACGCGGCCGGCCAGGTGCAGCCCAGCTACGACAAGCAGTTCGTCCGCGACTGGTTGACCTCGCCCGCCTCGGGCTGGGACCGCCACGGCGGTGCCGCGCCCCCGGCCCTGCCCGAGGACGTCGTGGCCGCCACGGCCGCCCGCTACGCCGATGCGCTCGCGAAGCTCGCCCGTGCGTGAAGGCTGGGGACAGGTGCCCCACCAGCACGCACGACCCCGGGCGCGACACCTGCCCCGCTGGGCCGACCTGCCCCGCTGGGCCGACCTGCCCCGCTGGGCCGACCTGCCCCGCTGGGCCGACTTGCCCCGCTGGGCCGACCTGCCCCGCTCAGCCGACCTGCCCCGCTCAGCCGACTTGCCCCGCAACGGCCGTCCGCGCGACACGTCCGGGACGCCCGGCGTTCGCCTCGCGCGCCCACACTCGCCCTGTGCCCGCCCAGGTGATCGTCTCGCTGTCGGGGATCCGCTCCGCCCACCTCGATCTCGCCGCCGAGCTGTCGGAGGTCCTCGCCGCCCGCGGGGTGCCGCTGTCGCTGCTCCTCGCGCCGCGGAGCGGGGGTGGGCACCGGCTCACCCACGACGCCCCGACCCTGGAGTGGCTGCGGCTGCGCCGTGACGCGGGGGACGCCATCGTGCTCCACGGCTACGACCAGGCCGCCACCAAGGGCCGCCGCGCCGCGCTCGCCGCCCTGCCCGAGCACGAGGCGGCGCTCCGGCTCACCGCGGCCGACCGGGTGCTCGAGTCGCTCGGCCTGCGCACCCGGCTCTTCGCCCCACCGCGCTGGACCGTGTCGACCGGAGCGCTCCGAGCCCTGCCCCGCACCGGGTTCCGGCTCTGCGCCGACCTCACCGCGGTGCACGACCTCGAGCACGCCAGCCAGGTCCGCGCCCGCGTGCTGGGGGTGACCGGCCGCGCCGGGGGCTCCGGGCTGGGGGCCACGGAGAACGCCACGACCGAGCCGTGGTGGTGCCGGGCGCTGGTCATGGGGGCCGGTCGCACGGCCCGACGGGGCGGAGTGGTCCGCATCGCCGTCGACGCCCGTCACCTCGGCCGCTCGGGCCCGCGCCAGGCCGTGCTCGACGCGGTGGACCTCGCCCTGCACCACGGGGCCCGGCCGGAGCGCTACCGCCTCGCCTCCGAGCCCGCCGTCGTCCGTGCGGCCTGACCCGCCCCGGGCTCAGACCTCCGTCGCCACGCCCGGCTCCAGCACGGTCACGGTGGTCCCCTCGGGGGCGAGCCCGCGGAACGCGTCGTAGTGCATCGAGGCGATGGTCGTCACGGCCTGGTGGATCGGGACCGCCACCCGGGGCGCGACGGCCTGCAGGTAGTCGACCCCCTCGGAGAGCTTCATCCACGGGGCCGCGGTCGGCAGCGCCAGCACCTCGACGGGTGAGCCCGGCACGTGGAAGGAGTCCCCCGGGTGCAGCAGCTGGCCGGGGGCGGAGTCCGTGCCGAACAGCAGGGCCACGTTGTCCACGCCCGGGAACGCCGGGTGGATGACGGCGTGGTCACCGCCCTGCACGTCCACCGTCACCGCGCCGACCTGCAGCGACTCGCCGACGTGCAGGGCGCGCCAGGAGCCGCCCTGCTGCTCGGCGGTCTGCGGGTCGCAGGCCAGCAGGACGCCGGGGTTCGCCTCGACCAGCGCGGGCAGCACCGCGGGGTCGAGGTGGTCGGCGTGCTGGTGGGTGACGAGCACGGCGTCGAGTCCCGTCAGGGTCTCGAACCCGCTGGAGAACGAGCCCGGGTCGACGAGGATCCGGGTGCCGTCGATCTCGACGAGCAGGCAGGCGTGGCCGAAGTGCGTGAGCTTCACGGGGTGGTCTCCTCAAAACTGGCCAGGACGTCAGCGGCCGGGCGGGGGTGCCGGCCGGGGTGCAGGAAGTTGCGGGTCAGCGCCATCGTCAGCGCCGGCAGCTCGAACTGGGGCACGTGCCCGCACTGCGGGATGATGAGCGACTCGGCGTCCGGCACCGCCTCGGTGACGTGGCGGGCGAACGACGAGGGCACGAGCTTGTCGTCGGAGCCCCACAGGAACAGCGCCGGGGTGGTCATCTCCGGCAGCCGCTCCCAGAAGCCCGCCTCGCCGAAGGGCTCGTCGGTGTAGATGTTGAGCGCGGCGGAGATGAAGGCCCGGCGGTGCCCGGCGTGGCCCATCGCGTTGACGTACTCGTCCACGGCGGCGTCGTACCAGCTCTGCGGGACCCGGTCCGGCACCGCGAACATCCGCTTGAGCCCGCGCAGCACCACCGGCCGCGGCAGTCCCAGCGGGGCCCGGGCCAGCCCCACCGGCAGCACCTTCGCCAGCGGCGCGAGCTGGCGGTAGCGGCGGAAGGCGGGTGCGGCGCAGAGCAGCACGAGCTTCGAGACGGCCTCGGGGTCGCGCAGGGCCAGCTCCAGGCCCAGGCGCCCGCCGAGGGAGTTGCCGATGACGATCGCGCCCCGGGCGTCCACCGCGTCGAGGAACGAGCGCAGCCACCGGTAGAGCTGGTCGGCGCTGTAGGCCCAGGGCGGCGCCTCGGACGCGCCGAATCCGGGGGTGTCGGGGGAGAACACGTGGTGGTCGCGGGCGAGGTCGGCCAGCACCGGGAGCATGGAGGCGTTGGTGGCGCCGAGCCCGTGCAGCAGCACCACCGGTGGCCCGTCCCCCGGCCCGGCCTCCAGGTAGGCGGTGCGGGCGCCGAGCGCGCTGACCTCCCGGGCCACGGGTCGGTTCGGCTGCGGCACGTCCGGGGCGAAGGAGCCACCGATCTGCAGCACGGTCGCGAGGCTGCCGCGGGCCACGAGGTCGCCGGCCAGGAAGGCATCCACCCCGGTGCGCCGGCCCAGCAGCAGCTCCTCGAGGGTGCGGGCATCGGTGCGCAGGGAGCAGGTGGGGTGCGGCGCGGCGCCCTCGGTGAGCGTGACGGCACCGTGGTCCACGTCGACGGTCCACCTCCCCCGGCCCACCACGTCGAGCAGCAGGGAGGCGCGCGTGCCGGCCAGCACGGTGCGGCTGAGGTCACGGGGGAGGTGCTCGGCCAGCAGGGTGGCGGGGTCGGTCCCGCGGGAGGTGCTCCGCATCACGTGCCCGACGGTAGCCCGTGGCCGTCCCCAGGGCTGCAGGAAGGGCCCCGTGCCACCCATCGGTACCGGACCAGGGGTCGCCCGGCCCGGCCGTGCTCGGTGGTCCGCTCCACCAGGCCGTCACCGGCCATCCGCTCCAGGTAGCGCCAGGCCGTCACCCGGGAGATCCCGACGGCAGCTCCTGCCTCGGCCGCGCTCACGCCGTCGGTGCTGTCCCGCAGGGCGGCCGCCACCTGCTCGAGGGTCTCCGGGGCGACCCCCTTGGGGCTGGTGGCCCGCTCGTCGGTGGAGCGCAGGCTGGCCATGGCCCGGTCCACGTCGCGCTGGCTCACGGCCACCTCGCCGTCGGGCAGGGCGCGCCGGTAGTCGGCGTAGCGGTCGAGCTTCTCCCGGAACGCGGCGAACGTGAAGGGCTTGAGCAGGTACAGCAGCACCCCGCTGGCGACGGCCTCGCGGACCACGGCGAGGTCCCGGGCGGAGGTGATCGCGATGACGTCGGGGCTCGGCAGCAGGGCCTTGAGCGCACCGCAGACCTCGAGGCCGCCGGTGTCGGGCAGGCCCAGGTCCAGCAGCACCAGGTCCGGCTCGTGGGTGGCCGCCTCGCGCAGGGCCGCAGCCGCGGTGTGCGCCGTGGCCACCACCCGGAAGTCCTCCAGGCGCCCCACGTAGGCCACGTGGGCGGCGTTGATCAGCGGTTCGTCGTCCACGACGAGGACCCTGATCACCGGGACCGGACCCCCAGGGGCAGCACGGCCGTCACCACGCTGACCTCGCTGTTCTCCGCCCGCACGCTCCCGTGGTGCCGGGCCACGAGCTGGGCGACGAGGGCCAGACCGAGCCCGGCGTGGCCGGACTTGGTGGAGCGGCCGCGCTCGGTGGCGACGGTCAGCGCGGCCGCGCTCATCCCGGGCCCGCTGTCGGCCACCGTCACCACCAGCGCTCCGTCCTCGGTGCGCACGCTCACCTCCACCCACGGCTCCCCGTCCACCGCGCTCGTCGCACCCACGGCCGCGTCGCACGCGTTGTCGAGCAGGTTGCCGACCAGGGTCACCAGCTCCCGGGGGTCGAGCCCGGTGTCGGCGGCCACGGCCGTGTCCTCGCTGACCGTGAGCGCCACCCCGCGCTCGGCCGCCTGGGACACCTTGCCCAGCAGCAGGGCCGCCAGGGCCGGCTCGCCCACCGCGGCCACCAGCCGGTCGACCAGGTGCTGGCTGAGCTCCAGCTCGGCGGTGGCGAACGCGACCGCCTCGTCGGTGCGGCCCAGCTCGACCATGGTGATGACGGTGTGCAGCCGGTTGGCCGACTCGTGGGCCTGGCTGCGCAGGCTCTCGGCGAACCCGCGCACGGAGTCCAGCTCACCCAGCACGCCCTGGAGCTCGGTGTGGTCGCGCAGGGTCAGCACCGTGCCCAGGGGGCGACCCTCCCACGTCGCGGGCACCTGGCTGACCAGCAGCACCCGCGCACCCGTCAGGTGCAGCTCGTCGGTCACCTCGGCCCCGCTGCGCACCAGCTCCCGCAGCGAGTCCGGCATCTCGTCCACCCGCACGTCCGGCTCGTGCAGGTCGAGCAGCCGACGCGCCTCGTCGTTGACCAGGCTGACCCTGTGGTCGGGGTCCACCACGACCAGGCCCTCGCCGACGGCGTGCAGCACGGCCTCGTGGTGGACGTAGGTGTGGCGCAGCTCGTCCGGGCGCAGGCCCAGGGTCTGGCGACGCAGCCGTCGGCTGAGCAGCAGCGAGCCCGCGGTGGCCACGGCCAGGGCCACGGCCACCACCACCGCGAACACCGGGAGCTGGCCCACGAGCTGGCGGCCCAGGGCCTCCTGGGTGATGCCGACGGCCACCAGCCCCACCACGGCCCCGTCGGCGTTCTGCACCGGGGTCACCGCCCGGATCGACGGCCCCAGCGTGCCGGGGTACTCCTCGGTGAAGACCTGCCCCGCCAGGGCGGGGGTGATGGTGCCCTCGAAGGGCAGCCCGAGCAGGTCCGGGTTGGGGTGGGAGTAACGGGTGCGGTGCGGCGCCATCACCACGACGAAGTCCACCCCGCTCGTCCGTCGCACCGCCTCGGCGACGGGCTGCAGCTGGGCGGCGGGATCTGAAGCGGCGAGCGCCGTCCGGGTGGACGGGGCGGCGGCCAGGCTCTCGGCGATCCCGAGGACCTGGTCGCGCGCGGAGTCCTGACCGTCGCGCCGCGCGTCGAGCAGGGCGAGGCCGGCCCCGGCCAGGACGACCACGGCCAGCACCACGAGCTGGAGCACGAACAGCTGCCGCGCGAGGCTGCCCCGTCCCTGTCCGCGCCGTCGTTCCGCCACCGGAGCATCATCGCGCGGCTGAACGAAACGCACGCAAGTAGACACGTCGTCGCAGGTCAACGAGGGTCGCCTCTGTCGCTGAGTGAGCCAGGTCACTCAGGTCGACACCCGACGAGGAGGCAGCAGTGACCGTTGTTGACAAGGCCCGGAGCGATGCCGGGACCCCGCCACCCGCCAAGCGGGACCGCACCCACTGGCTCTACGTCAGCGTCATCATCGCGGTGGTGCTGGGCGCTGTGGTCGGCCTGGTGGCCCCCGGGCTGGGGAGGTCCCTGGGCCCGCTGGGCTCCGGGTTCGTCAACCTGATCAAGATGATGATCTCACCGATCATCTTCTGCACGATCGTCCTGGGCATCGGCTCGGTCCGGAAGGCGGCCAGCATCGGTCGCACCGGCACCCTCGCGCTCGTCTACTTCCTCGTGATGTCGACGTTCGCGCTGGGCATCGGCCTCGTCGTCGGCAACTTCCTCAAGCCGGGCAGCGGGCTGAAGATCACCGACGCGACGAACGCGGCCGGTGCGAAGCTCGCCGGCAGCGGCGCCGAGACCACCACCGACTTCCTGCTCGGCATCATCCCCACCTCCCTGCTGAGCTCGCTGACCGCGGGCGACGTGCTGCAGACGCTGTTCGTGGCCCTGCTGGTCGGCTTCGCGCTGCAGGCGCTGGGCACGTCCGGCGAGCCGGTCCTGCGGGGCATCGGATCCATCCAGAAGCTCGTGTTCAAGATCCTCACGATGATCCTGTGGCTGTCCCCCGTCGGTGCCTTCGGTGCGATCGCGAACGTGGTCGGGCAGACCGGGGCCGACGCCCTGGTCCAGCTGGGCGTGCTGATGCTTGGCTTCTACCTGACCTGCACCATCTTCATCTTCGGCGTGCTCGGCACCGTGCTCCGCGTGGTCACCGGGTTCAACGTCTTCAAGCTGGCGAAGTACCTGGGCCGGGAGTACCTGCTCATCGTCGCCACCTCGTCCTCGGAGTCGGCCCTGCCGCGGCTCATCGCGAAGATGGAGCACGTCGGCGTCGAGCGGACCACCGTGGGCATCGTGGTGCCCACCGGCTACTCGTTCAACCTCGACGGCACCGCCATCTACCTGACCATGGCGTCGATCTTCATCGGCGACGCGCTGGGCAAGCCGCTGGCGATCGGGGAGCAGGTCAGCCTGCTGCTGTTCATGATCGTGGCGTCCAAGGGAGCTGCGGGGGTCAGCGGGGCGGGCCTGGCCACCCTCGCCGGCGGGCTGCAGAGCCACCGGCCCGACCTGCTGGACGGCGTCGGCCTGATCGTCGGGATCGACAAGTTCATGTCCGAGGCCCGGGCGCTGACCAACTTCTCCGGCAACGCGATCGCCACCCTGCTCGTCGGGACGTGGACCAACACGATCGACGCCGACCGCGTGCGCGCCGTTCTCGACGGCGGGATCCCCTTCGACGAGTCGATGATGGACACCGACGCCCACTCCGTCGCAGGAGCGACCACGGGCACCGAGGTCCACACCAGGGCCGCGACGGGGGCGACCGGGTAGCCATCGACCCCCGGCCCGTCACCGCATCCCGCGGGCGTGATGTCGTCCAGGTTCGCCCTGGCCGACGGGCCCCGGGCAGGGCGGGGGCGGGGCGGCGGCGGGGCGGCGGACGTCGGCGAGGTCGCTGGCCCCCGATACGATGGCGCGGCCACTTCCCGAACGCCAGGAGCTCCCCGTGCCCCGTGTTGTCGTCGACGTCATGCCGAAGGCCGAGATCCTCGACCCCCAGGGCCAGGCCATCGCGGGCGCGCTGCCGCGGCTGGGCTTCGCCGGGGTCGCCGACGTGCGCCAGGGCAAGCGGTTCGAGCTCGAGGTCGCCGACGACGTGGACGACGCCACGCTCGCCCGGATCGCGGAGACCCTGCTGTGCAACACCGTGATCGAGGAGTGGACCGTCACCCGGGTGACGGCGTGAGCACCCGCATCGGGGTCGTCACCTTCCCCGGCACGCTCGACGACGTCGACGCGGCCCGCGCGGTGCGGCTGGCCGGGGCCGAGCCCGTCGCGCTGTGGCACGGCGACGCGGACCTGCGCGGGGTCGAGGCCGTGGTGGTGCCCGGTGGCTTCTCCTACGGCGACTACCTGCGGGCCGGGGCCATCGCCCGCTTCGCCCCCGTGATGGGCGAGGTGGTCACCGCGGCCGCCGGGGGCATGCCCGTGCTGGGCATCTGCAACGGCTTCCAGGTGCTGTGCGAGGCCGGGCTGCTGCCCGGCGCGCTGACCCGCAACGCCGGGCTGCACTTCCTGTGCCGCGACCAGTGGCTCACGGTCGAGTCCACGGCCACGGCGTGGACCTCGCGGTTCGAGGTGGGCGCGGAGATCCTGGTACCGCTGAAGTCCGGCGAGGGCCGCTACGTGGCGTCGGAGCAGACCCTGGCCGAGCTCGAGGGCGAGGGCCGCGTGGTGTTCCGCTACACCGGCGGCAACCCCAACGGCTCGCTGCACGACATCGCGGGCATCGCCTCGGCCAACGGGCGCGTGGTGGGGCTCATGCCGCACCCCGAGCACGCCACCGAGGTGCTCACCGGCCCCACCGACGACGGGCTCGGGCTGTTCCTCTCGGTGCTGGACTCAGTGCTCGCCGCCTGAGCGGCCACGTGTTCCCGCGGCCACGTGGAACCTTCTGGTCGCGGGAACACCGGCCAGCCCGACCACGTGGAACCTTTTGGTCGCGGGGCGCCCACCCTCGCCCCGTCCGACCCACCCTCGCCCCCTCTGGCCTCGGTCCGTCGGTCCGCCCGCCCTAGGGTCGGGGCATGACCGCTGGCCTCTCCACGTCCGAGCTCGAGCTCCGCGACCGCCTGGTGCAGGTGATGCCGGGGGTGCGCAGCGACCTCGAGGACCTCGTCCGCATCCCCTCGGTGTGGGCGCAGCACGAGCACCACGACGACGTGCACCGCAGCGCCGAGGCCGTGGCGCAGCTGCTGCGCGACGCCGGGTTCGCCGAGGTCGACGTGGTCAGCGAGGGTGGGGCGCCGGCCGTCATCGCCCACCACCCCGGCCCCGAGGGTGCGCCCACCGTCCTGCTCTACGCCCACCACGACGTGCAGCCCACCGGGGACGTCGACGCGTGGTCGAGCGCCCCGTTCGAGCCCACCGAGCGGGGCGCGCGCCTCTACGGCCGGGGTGCGGCCGACGACAAGGCCGGCATCGCCGCGCACCTGGCCGCGTTCCGCGCGCACGGCGGGCAGCCCCCGGTCGGGGTCACGGTGTTCGTGGAGGGCGAGGAGGAGTCGGGCTCGCCGTCCCTGCTGCGCCTGCTGGAGGTCCACCACGACCGCCTCGCCGCCGACGCGATCGTCATCGCCGACTCCGCGAACTGGGACATCGGCGTGCCGGCGCTCACGGTCAGCCTGCGCGGGCTGGCCGACTGCGTCGTCGAGGTCCGCACCCTGGGCCACGCCATCCACTCCGGGCTGTGGGGCGGGGTCGCGCCCGACGCCCTGACCACGCTGTGCCGGCTGCTGGCCACGCTGCACCACCCCGACGGCTCGGTGGCCGTGGCCGGGCTCGTGCGGTCCGAGGCGGCCGATCTCGACTACCCCGAGGACCGGGTGCGCGCGGAGTCCTCGATGCTGGACGGCGTGCAGCAGCTGGGCACGGGCTCGGTGGTCTCCCGGCTCTGGAACGCCCCGGCGATCGCGGTCATCGGGCTCGACGCGCCTGCCGTGGCCAACGCCTCGAACACGCTGGTGCCGGTCGCCCGGGCGAAGGTCAGCCTGCGGGTCCCGCCGGGCACCGACGCGAACGACGCCCTGCAGGCGTTGACGCAGCACCTGGAGTCCCACGTCCCCTGGGGTGCACAGCTCACCATCACCGAGGGCGAGACGGGCCAGCCCTGCGCCATCGACGCCACCGGCCCGGCCTACGACGCCGCGCGGTCGGCCTTCCGCGACGCCTGGGACGGCACCGAGCCCGTCGACATGGGCATGGGCGGGTCCATCCCGTTCATCGCCGAGTTCGTCAAGGCCTTCCCGGACGCATCGGTGCTGGTCACCGGGGTGGAGGACCCGGACACCCGGGCGCACGGCATCGACGAGGGCCTGCACCTGGCCGAGTTCGAGCGCGTCTGCCTGGCCGAGACCCTGCTGCTGTCCCGGCTCGCCCAGCGTTGACCTCCGCGGCGAACCGCGTCGCACAACGTCGATCTGGGGCCGCGCCGCCGCTCACCCCCGGCGGAAGCCCCCTCGGAGTGCAGCACCTGCCCGACGACCCACCGTCCCTCGTCGCTGACCAGCCACGACACCAGGCGGGCCGTGTCCTCGGGCTGACCCCGGCGCCCGGCGGGGAACTGCGCGGCCACGTGGGCGTGCGCCGTCGCGACCATCGTGCTGGGCGGCCAGGGCCTGGACCAGCAGGATCGCCGAGCGCGTGTTCACGGCCCAGTGTCCGTCCAGCACCTCCGCGGTGACGCCGGCGAGCGCACCGTCCGGGGCGGTGCGCGGCCACGAGGTCGTCGGAGCCCCAGGGCTGCTCTGCGTCGTGCGCGGTGTGGTGGTGCACCACCACGCGGAGCCCGTCGGCCAGCAGCCGTTGCGCGATCGCGATCGCGATCGCGAACCCGATCCCCGCACCCCGGTCACCAGCGCGGTCCGTACCCCCGCGCGGTAGCCGCGACGCGCTGCACGCCGAATCATCCGGAGCCGACGGGTGACAGGGCCGCAGCACCGCGCACGCGAGCCTCGTGTTCGGGAGGGCTGGGCTCCGAACGTCAGCCGTGAACGATTCCTCGTGCCCTGGGTCCAGAAATCACGCACGGGGGCAGAATGCCCCCGATGGACCTCCCGGTGCGCCCACCGATCAAGCCCATGCTGGCCAAGGCCGTCGACGCGGTGCCGGACCAGCCCGCCGGTGTGCCGGCGTGGAGCTACGAGCCCAAGTGGGACGGCTTCCGCTGCCTCGTCTTCCGCGACGGCGACGAGGTGGTGCTCGGGTCGCGCAGCACCAAGGAGCTCACCCGGTACTTCCCCGAGCTCGTCGAGGCCGTGCAGGCGGAGCTGCCGCCGCGCTGCGTGCTGGACGGCGAGGTCGTCGTCCCCCGGGTCGTGGACGGGCGCACCCGGCTGAACTGGGACTCCCTCAGCCAGCGCATCCACCCCGCCGACAGCCGCGTGCAGCTGCTCAGCCGCGAGACCCCGGCCCAGCTCGTGCTGTTCGACGCCCTCGCCGTCGGCGATGTCGACCTCACGGGAGAGCCGTTCTCCCGCCGGCGCTCCGAGCTGTTGTCCGCGGTGGGCGACGGTCCGTCCATCCACGCCACCGCGGCCACGCAGGACGCGGCCACGGCCACCCGCTGGTTCGAGGAGTTCGAGGGTGCGGGGCTGGACGGCGTCGTCGCCAAGCGGCTGTCCGGTGCCTACCTGCCGGACAAGCGAGACATGCTCAAGGTCAAGCACCACCGCTCCGCCGACGCCGTGGTGCTCGGCTACCGGCCGCACCGCTCCAAGCCCGGCATCGGCTCGATGCTGCTGGGGCTCTACCGCGACGGCGAGCTGCACATGATCGGTGGCGCCTCGGCGTTCACCGACGCGCTCCGGGTGGCGTACCTGGCGGAGCTCGAACCGCTGCGGGTCGGCACGGAGAAGCTGCACGGCGAGCCCAACCGGTGGAACGCCCGCGAGGACAACGGCTGGGTGCCGCTGCGCCCGGAGCGGGTCGTGGAGATCGCCTACGACCAGATGGAGGGTGACCGGCTGCGGCACGTCGCGCGCTTCGTCCGCTGGCGCCCGGACCGCGAGCCCGAGAGCTGCACGTACGACCAGCTCGACGTGCCCGTCCGGTACTCCTTCGACGCCGTGCTCGCCGGGGGCGCGTGATGGCGAAGGACGAGCACGGCGCGGCGGAGACGTTCGAGGTCGGCGGGGTCGAGGTGCGGCTGAGCTCGCCCGACAAGATCGTGTTCCCGGAGCTGGGGGCCGCCGGCGGCACCAAGCGGCACGTATTCGACCACTACCGAGCCGTCGCTGAGGACGGTGCGATCCTCACCGCGCTGCGCGACCGGCCGACCTACCTGCAGCGCTTCCCCGACGGGATCACCGGCGAGGAGGTCTACCAGAAGCGGGTGCCCGCCAAGCACCCCGAGCACCTGCGGACCGTGCGGGTCACCTTCCCCTCCGGGCGCTCGGCGGACGCGCTGTGCCCGCAGCAGGCCGCCGACGTCCTGTGGGCCGCGCAGATGGGCACCGTCACCTTCCACCCCTGGCACGCCCGCGCCCAGGACGTCGACCACCCCGACGAGCTGCGCATCGATCTCGACCCCCAGCCGGGCACAGCGTTCGACGAGGCCCGCGACATCGCGCTGCAGGTGGTGCGCCCGCTGCTCGACGAGCTGGGGCTGGTGGGCTTCCCCAAGACCTCCGGTGGACGCGGGGTGCACGTCTACGTGCGGATCGAGCCCCGCTGGACGTTCACCGAGGTGCGCCGGGCCGCCATCGCCTTCGCCCGCGAGGTGGAGCGCGGGGCCGCCGGCCGGGTGACCACGGCGTGGTGGAAGGAGCAGCGTGGTGAGCAGATCTTCGTGGACTACAACCAGAACGCCCGCGACCGCACCATCGCGAGCGCGTACTCCGTGCGCAAGACCCCGCGGGCCACGGTGAGCACGCCGGTGACCTGGGACGAGCTGGTCGACGTGAACCCCGACGACTGCACCATCGCGACGGTGGCCGGCCTGCTCGCCGAGCGCGGCGACCCGATGGCCGGCATCGACGCCCGCGCGTTCACCCTGGACTCGCTGCTGGACCTGGCCGAGCGCGACGAGGGCGGCGGGCTGGGCGACCTGCCGTACCCGCCGAACTACCCGAAGATGCCGGGCGAGCCCAAGCGGGTGCAGCCGAGCCGAGACACCGACCGCCCTGATACCGACGGCGAGAGGGCTCCCGCCGACGGCTGACGGCCCGCGGTCGTTCCCGCCGTGCGCTCCGGAGCGTCCGGGGGAGGTCACGGCACCTCCCCCGGACGGACCCCGTCAGCGGCGTCGGCGTCCCGGACCGGCCACCATGACCGCGCCGGCGGTGAGGAACGCTCCGGCCACCGCGAGCAGCGGACCGATCGGGGCGGGACCGGTGTTGGCGAGCACCCGGGAGGCCTGCGGGCGCACGGGGGTGGTGACGGCGACGACGGCCGTCGTTGTCGTTGTCGTCGGAGCAGCGGTCGTGACGGGAGCGGCCGTGGTGGTCGGCGGTGCGGTTGTGGTGGTCGGCGCTGCGGGGGCGAGCAGGGCCTCGACGACGGGGGAGAGCGCGTTGGCCATGGCCTGGGTGCCGGCCAGCGACGGGTGCAGCACGTTGGTGCCGCCCCCTCCGGGAATCACCGGCTCGACCCAGCGGGTGGCCTCCGGCGAGCAGGCGGAGTGCGCGAGCGAGGTGGGGTAGACGTCGGCGTACGAGGCCCCGCGCTCGGTGGCCTGCTGCCCGATCGCGGTGTTCAGCTGCTGCTGGAGCACCTGCAGGTACGGGATGTCGATGTCGGTGAACGGCAGCGCCGTGACCAGCGGCACCGGGAGGCCCGGGACCGGCACGGGGGTCGGCAGCGCGTTGGCCGTGAAGCAGCCCCCCTCCGGGGTGTTCGCTGCGTCCGGGGCGATCGCCGGGTAGCCGATGACGACGACCTTCGCGTTCGGCGCCGCCGCCTGCACCGCGGCGATGGCGGCCCGCACCTTCGCCGTGACCTCCGGGATGCGGGCGTACGGGTCGTCGGCCTTGCCGGCGTTGGCGAAGTAGTCCTTGCACGAGAGGGATGGGGTCTTCGTGGCCGCCGTCGCCAAGGTCGGGCCGTTCTTGGTGAGCGCGATGCAGGCCTGCGCGATGGCACTGAAGCCGAGGTCGTTGCCTCCGATGGTGATCGACACCAGGTCTGGCTGGATCGTCTTGAACACGTCGAGCTGGGCCGGTGGGTCCGGCATTGGGGTCACGGCCTGCGGGGCGGAGAAGTCGCCGGTGACCGCGCCGCTGCACGTGACGTCGGTCAGCGCGAGGCCCAGCGAGGTGGCGAGGCGGTGGGGGTAGTCCAGGGTCGTCTGCTCGCACCCCGCCACGGGCTGCCCGGTCAGGGTGGCCGGCAGCGGGAGCCCGAAGCCCGCCGCGTAGGAGTCACCCAGGGCGACGTAGGTCGGCGGGGTGGCGGCGGTGGCGGCCGAGGCGGCAGGTGCGAGCAGCACCCCCGTCGCTCCGAGGGCGGAGACGAGCAGGGCAGGGACTGCGCGGCGCAGCAGCACGGGCTCTCCAGTGAGCGTCGGTGACGCCGGTCACGCGACCGGCCGTGGGGACCGTAGCCCGTTCGGACCCAACCGGCGCACAGTGCTCGAGTCGTCGCCGTAGTCGTCGTCGTCGTCGCCCCGCCGTCGTTCAGGAGTCGTGCGCCACGTGCGGAACCAGTCGGTCCGAGGTGGTGGCTCGACCCGGACCAGGCTCGCCACCGTGCCCCCGCCCGGGCCGGAGCCACGGTCAGGCGCCCGGGTCGCGGCCCACCAGGCCGAGCAGCCGGTCCTGCAGCGGGGCGTCCGCGGGCACCGGGACCGGCGGCGGGAACACCCCGTAGCCGCGCCACTGCTCGGCGCGCGGGCCGAGGCCTTCCCACATCCCCTCCACCAGCGCCGGCGGCAGGGTGTCGTCCTGGCCGGTGGCCCGGGCGAGGTCCCGCGCGCGGATGCCGCGGAAGAAGATCACCTGCCACAGGTACTCGCGCACCGGGAAGTCCCCGAAGCTGCAGTGCGCCACCCCGTCGAGGTCCGCCCCGGCGACCGCGGCCTCGGCCCGCTCGCCGATGGACGCGAAGGCCGCCGCCGGGTCCTCGGTGCCCAGCAGGTCCCCGTCGAAGGCGGTGGCCCCCACCTCGTCCATGGTCCGCCCGGCCACCATGTCCGGCACCCACGCGTCGTCGTGGGCGTGGGTGGCCACGACCTGCGCCAGGGTGAACGGCACGTCCCGGCCGGTCACCTCCGGGGGCAGCACCTGCTCCCACTGCTCCGGCCGCGCCCGGCCCACCACGCCCACCAGCGTCCGGTTGGCCAGCACGAACAGCTCCCGCTCGTCCATCTCCTGCTCCCCTCGTCCCCCTCGGGCCACCACCGTGGCACGAGGGCCCGACAGGTTCGAGGCCGTCAGGGCCGCCGATAGGCTGTGCACCCGTGACCCCTGCCGTCCCGTTGGACTCCGCCCTCCCCGTGGACACCACCGCCGTCGCCGCCGCCAGCCCGGACACCGAGCAGCCCTGGGCCGCGCTCGGGCTCAAGGCCGACGAGTACGCGCGCATCCGCGAGATCCTCGGCCGCCGCCCCACCGACGCCGAGCTCGCCATGTACTCGGTGATGTGGAGCGAGCACTGCTCCTACAAGTCCTCCAAGGTGCACCTGGCCTACTTCGGGGAGACCACCACCGAGGCCATGCGCTCCACGATGCTGGCGGGCATCGGCGAGAACGCGGGCGTGGTCGACGCCGGCGACGGCTGGGCGGTCACCTTCAAGGTGGAGAGCCACAACCACCCGTCCTACGTGGAGCCCTACCAGGGGGCGGCCACCGGGGTCGGCGGCATCGTCCGCGACATCATGGCCATGGGCGCGCGCCCGATCGCCGTGATGGACCAGCTGCGCTTCGGCCCGGCCGACGCCCCGGACACCCGCCGCGTGCTCAGCGGCATCGTCGCGGGGGTGGGCGGCTACGGGAACAGCCTGGGCCTGCCCAACGTGGGCGGCGAGCTCGTCTTCGACCCCTCCTACGCCGGCAACCCGCTGCTCAACGCGCTGTGCGCCGGGGTCATGCGCACCGAGGACCTGCACCTGGCCTTCGCCTCGGGCGTCGGCAACCGCATCATCCTGTTCGGAGCCCGCACGGGTCTGGACGGCATCGGCGGGGTCAGCGTGCTGGCGAGCGCCACCTTCGCCGACTCCGACACCGACAGCGGCCGCCGCAAGCTGCCCGCGGTGCAGGTGGGCGACCCGTTCACCGAGAAGGTGCTCATCGAGTGCTGCCTCGAGCTGTACGCCGCGCACGTCGTCGTCGGCATCCAGGACCTGGGTGGGGCCGGCCTGAGCTGTGCCACCTCCGAGCTGGCCTCGGCCGGGGACGGCGGCATGCGCATCGAGCTGGACAAGGTGCCGCTGCGCGCCGCCGGCATGACGCCGGCCGAGGTCCTCTCCAGCGAGTCCCAGGAGCGGATGTGTGCCGTGGTCGCGCCCGCCGACGTGGACGCCTTCATGGCCATCTGCGCGAAGTGGGACGTGCTGGCCACCGACATCGGTGCGGTCACCGACGGGGAGAACCTGCAGATCACCTGGCACGGGCAGACCGTGGTGGACGTGCCGCCGCGCACCGTGGCCCACGAGGGTCCCGTCTACCACCGGCCCGTCCAGCGCCCCGACACCCAGGACGCGCTGGTCGCCGACACCTCGGCCCGCCTGGCCCGGCCCACCACCGGCGACGAGCTGCGCGCCACGCTGCTGCAGATGGTCGGCTCGCCCCAGCTGTGCAGCCGCCGCTTCGTCGTCCAGCAGTACGACCGCTACGTCCGCGGTGGCACCGTGCTCGCCGAGCACGCGGACGCCGGGATGGTCCGCATCGACGAGAGCACCGGTCGCGGAATCGCCCTGGCCACGGACGCCTCGGGTCGCTACACCGTGCTCGACCCCTACGTCGGTGCGCAGCTGGCCCTGGCCGAGGCCTACCGCAACGTCGCCACCACCGGCGCGACGCCCGTGGCCGTCACCGACTGCCTGAACTTCGGCTCGCCGGAGGACCCGGGCGTCATGTGGCAGTTCCGCGAGGCCGTGCACGGCATCGCTGACGGCTGCGTGGCCCTGGGCATCCCCGTCACCGGCGGCAACGTCAGCTTCTACAACCAGACCGGGACGACGGCGATCCTGCCCACCCCGGTCGTGGGCGTGCTGGGCCTCATCGACGACGTGGCGCGGCGCATCCCTACCGGCATCGGTCACACCGCGGGGGAGACCCTGATCCTGCTCGGCGACACCCACGACGAGCTCGACGGCTCGATCTGGGCCCAGGTGGTGCACGACCACCTCGGGGGGGTCCCGCCCCGGGTGGACCTCGTCCGCGAGCAGGAGCTCGCGGCGGTCCTGCTGGCCGGCTCGCGCGACGGGATGATCTCGGCCGCGCACGACCTCTCCGAGGGCGGGCTCGCCCAGGCCGTGGTCGAGATGGCGCTGGCCGGTGAGACGGCGTGCCGGGTGCTGCTGCCCGAGGGCACGGACCCGTTCGTCGCCCTGTTCAGCGAGTCAAGCGGCCGCATCCTGGTCGCCGTGCCCCGCAGCGAGGAGCCGCGCTTCACCAGCATGTGCACCATGCGGGGGATGCCCTGGACCCGGATCGGCGTGGTCGACGACGGATCCGACGTCCTGGACGTGCAGGGCCACTTCACGGTGCCGCTGGCCGAGCTGCGCGACACCTTCGAGGCCACCCTGCCCGCCCTGTTCGGCTAGGTCCCGCTCGACCCCGCTCGACCCCGCTCGATCCCGCCAACCCCTGGAGCACCGTGCTGCGCTCGTCCGCCGTCGCCCTCACCGCCGCCTCGCTGCTGCTGCTCACCGCCTGCGGCAGCTCCGACACCCCCGCGTCGTCCGCCGGAGCGGGCAGCGCGACCTCCCGCGCCGCGGCCACGACCGCCGCGGCTGCGGAGCCGACCGGGTGCGCACCGGCGACCGCCGCGGCCCCCGCCGGCGTCCCGGCGCTGACGGGGAACCCCACCGACACGACGACGCAAGCCGTGATCTCTGCGGGCACCGGGACCGCGCCGGCCGCGCTGGTGACCCAGGACGTCGTCACCTGCACGGGCACGGCCGCCACGGCCGCTGCCACCGTCGCCGTCCGCTACACCGGGGCGCTCTACACCGACGGCACCGTGTTCGACGCGTCCTGGAAGTCCGGGAACGCGCCGGTCTCGTTCCCGCTGAGCAAGGTCGTCCCGGGCTTCGCGCAGGGCATCGTGGGCATGCACCTCGGTGACCGCCGGGTCATCGTCATCCCGCCGGCCCTGGGCTACGGCGCGCGGACCAGCGGACCGATCCCCGGCGGGTCGACGCTGGTCTTCGTCGTCGACCTCGTCGGGATCAGCTGATCTGGTCCATCCGCCGGAGCGCGGCCGGGGCGAACGCGCGGGCGATGCGTGCGTGGCCGGCGTCGTTGGGGTGGAAGAAGTCGCCGGCCAGCTCGGTCAGGATCCGGGTGCCGGCCGTCGCGTGCTCCACCGGGGCGAGCACCAGGTGCGGCCGGGCGACCACCACGTCCCGGACCACGGCCGAGAGCTCCGCGGCAGCGGCCACCCGCGGACCCCACTGGAACTCCGGGACGTCGCCCACCACGGCCCCGGCGGGCAGCGCGTCGCAGAGCTGCTCGAGGCGGGTGCGGAACTCCGCCGGGGTCAGCCGGCCGGCGTCGTTCGACCCGACGCACAGCGTCACGACGTGCGCCTGCGCCAGCGGGACGGCCAGCTGCTGCGCGGCGGGCAGCTGGAGCGCGAGGACGTCGTCCACCCGGGCGCCGTAGACGGCCAGGTTCACCACCCGGACGGTGCGCCCGGTCCGCACCTGGGCGGCGTCCACGCAGCGTCCGAGCCACGACGTGCCCGGTCGGGTCGATCCGGTGCCCTGGGTCAGCGAGTCGCCCAGCGCCACCCAGAGCAGGTCCCCGGAGCGGGCCCGGCCGGACCAGTGGCGTCGCCTCGGTGGTACCGAGGCGCGGGTGCGCAGCGCCAGTCCGAGCAGCGCCACGAGCAGGACCAGCGCAGGCCGGAGGACGGTCACCAACGGAACCCTAGGACGTCGCCGACCTAGGCTGTGCGCGTGCCCGCCCACCGCGACGTCGACCCCGCCGAGCTGCGGTCGGCGGTGCTGGCGGTGCTCGACTGGCTCGACGGGGGAGACGCCCCGGACCGCCCGGTCGTGGCGGCCGCGGTGCGGCTGAGCGCTCGCTCGCTGGCGCAGTCCGCCCCGGGCAACAGCGTCGAGGTGCGGGTCCCCCCGTACGTGGCCGTGCAGTGCGTCGTGGGTCCCCGGCACACCCGCGGGACCCCGCCGAACGTGGTGGAGACCGACCCGAGGACATGGCTCGAGCTGGTCACCGGGCGGACCGGGTTCCTCGCGGCCGAGGCGGCCGGCCGGCTCACCGCGTCCGGCACCAGGGCCGGCGACATCGAGCACTGGTTGCCGATCCTGCCCGGCTGAGCGCGTCCGTCCCGAGGGCTCGGGGGTGGCTCACCAGGACGAGGGGTCCCACCCCGTCGGCCACCGTCGGTCCAGGCCCCGCAGCTCCGACGTCGCCCACCCGAGCCCGCCGAGCACCGCGTCCCCGGCGTCCCCGGCGAGGTCGCCCAGCCCGGCCAGGACGGCCTCCGCCGCGGCGTCCCGGTCGCCCGCCCCGAGTGCCCGTCCCATCTCGGCGGTGTGGCGGAGCACGTCCCCGGCGGCCTCACCGAGCCCGTCCGGCCGAGCGGACGTCACCTCCCCGAGGTCGCCGGTGGCGATCGCCCCGAGGTTGCGCAGGCTCTCCGAACCCGGCTCGTAGTAGGTCGAGTGCGCGCCCAGCAGCGACGCCGGGTCGTCGGCGGCGAACAGCCGGGCGCCGAAGGAACGGTCGTAGGGGCCGTCGGTGGCACCGGGGGAGAACCACGACCCGGCCGTGGCCTGCACGACGGGATCGTGCTCGGCCCTGGCCGCCCAGACGTGGCCCACCCCCGGGGTGAGCTGGGAGGCGCGGTCCACCGCGACGCCCGGGGAGCCGAGCAGGACGATGTCGTCGGCCGCGAGCCCGCGGGAGCCGGCCAGCCCGACCACCGTGCTGCCGTAGGAGTGCCCGACGGCGGTCACGTGCGGTGGCGCGGTACCGGCCTGCTGGGCCGCGGCCCGCCACCCCGCGACCTCGCCGACGAGGTGGTCCGCGGCCTGGGTGGCCAGTCCCAGCCGGGCGACCTCCGGGTCCAGCAGGCTCGTCGGGGCCTCGTAGTCCACCCACTGCACGGCCGCGTGGGTGCCGGACGGGTCGGCGGCGTCCATCTGCGCCCGCAGGGCCACGGCCTGCTCGATCCGGGTCTGGGCCACGCTCGAGCTCGTCCCCGGCACGGTCACGGCGACGTCGGTCGCGGTGGAGGGGTCGCCCACGGCCACCACCACCCCGCGGCCGTCCTGCGTGGAGTACCTCAGCAGCAGCACGGGTCCGGCCCCGGCGGCCACCGACCGCGCCGTCTCGAGGGCGGCCGAGGCGACCTGGGCCGCGTGCCCACGCACGGTCACCGCGCCGCGCCGGACCACCATCTCGGCGAGGTCGCCCCCGGTGAACTCGTCCCCGGTGGTCGTCGCCCCGGCGGGGTGGGCCAGCCGCCAGAGGTCCCGGGACAACCGGGTCCGGTTGACCCGGTCGAGCACCACCGGCGGGAGCCCCGTGAGCGCCGCGAGCTCCTCGGGCCCGGAGCGCTGCAGATCCTTCTGCTGCTGGTGGGACAGAGCCCCCCACCACCGGGCCACCTCGATCGGGTCGGTGCCCTCCGGTGGCGGGTCCGGGACCGCGGGGGAGGGCGCAGGGGAGACCGGCGCGGCCACCGCGGCTCCTCCGGCCAGCGCGTCGAAGGCGGTGGCCGTGCGGGCCAGCTCGCCATCGAGGTGGTCGCGCAGCGCGAGCAGCTCCCTGGCCACCGCGACCGTGACCCCCGCGGTGGTGACCGGGTCGGTGAGGGCGCGCGCGGCGACGGTGGCCAGCCAGCCGAGCAGCAGGCCGTCGGCGGCCCGCACCACGTCGTGCTGGGTGCGGGCGACGCCCGCCAGGAGCTCCTGCGCCACACCGAGCTCGGCGTCGGCGGCGAGCAGGGTGGCGGAGCGGCCGTCGAGCGTGCGTGCGGCGGCGCTCGCGGTCGAACCCGTCCAGGCCGCCCCGAGCACGGTTCGGGCGGTGTCGAGGTGCTGGCCGGTGCGGTCGACGGCGACGCGGGCCGCGGCCAGGCGGCTCGAGCCCGCGCGGCCCAGCCGACCCGTGGTGACCTCCCGGTGCAGCTGCTGGGGATCGGGCCCGCTCACGCCAGCACCTCCAGCTCCCGGGCGAAGGCGCGGTCCACGGCGACGTAGCCCCGGGCCGCCGTCCGGACGGCTCGCGCGTCGCCGCCCAGCCCGTCCCCGGTGGCGACGAGCCGGTCGCCGGCCCGCCCGGCGAAGCGGGCCACGGCGTCGGCGAGGGCGGCGCCCCGGGGTCCGACCTCGGCGGGGCCCAGTGCGAGCCCCCGCACGGCCGCGGCCGCGACCTCCAGCGCGCGGGCCGACTCGGCGACCTGCCCGGCGGCCCGGTGCAGCCCGCCCACCTCCACCTCGAAGCCGTCCACGGGGGTGAGACGTGCCGCACCCGGGACCGGTTCCCGGCCGCTGCCGACCGCGGCGAGGCCGTACAGTTGGGGTCGTCCCACCCCCGCCCGCGAGGGAGCCCCACCCGGTGTCCGACGTGTCCGCTCGTGACCGTTCCCCCGAGCTCCGCACCCCCGACGTCCCGGAGGAGTCCCCGCGCGAGGAGTGCGGCGTCTTCGGGGTGTGGGCGCCGGGCGAGCAGGTGGCCAAGCTCAGCTACTACGGGCTCTACGCGCTGCAGCACCGGGGCCAGGAGGCGGCGGGCATCGCGGTCGGCGACGGCGCGCAGGTGCTGGTGTTCAAGGACCTCGGCCTGGTCAGCCAGGTGTTCGACGAGCAGACGCTGACGGCCATGAAGGGCCACGTCGCCATCGGCCACACGCGCTACTCCACCACCGGGTCCACCACGTGGGAGAACGCCCAGCCGACGTTCCGGACCACCTCCGCGGGCACCTCCGTCGCCCTGGGACACAACGGCAACCTGGTGAACACCGCCGACCTGGCCCACCGCGTGCGGGAGGCCGGGCTGCTCGACACGCGCAGCGACCGGATGGCCGCCACCACGGATTCGGACCTGATCGCCGCGCTGCTCGCGCACGCCGCGGGGGACACGTCCATCGAGCAGGCCGCCATGGCGCTGCTGCCGACCCTGCGGGGGGCCTTCTGCCTGACGTTCATGGACGAGCACACCCTCTACGCGGCCCGCGACCCGCACGGGGTGCACCCGCTGGTGCTGGGCCGCCTGGAGCGCGGCTGGGTGGTGGCCAGCGAGACCGCCGCGCTGGACATCGTGGGCGCGTCCTTCGTCCGGGAGATCGAGCCGGGCGAGCTGCTGGCGATCGACGCCGACGGGGTGCGCTCGAGCCGGTTCGCCAACCCCGAGCCCAAGGGCTGCGTCTTCGAGTTCGTCTACCTGGCCCGGCCGGACACCGCGATCGGCGGCCGCTCCGTGCACTCCACCCGGGTGGAGATCGGGGCGAAGCTGGCGACCGAGTCCCCCGCCGAGGGGGACCTCGTCATCCCCGTCCCGGAGTCGGGCACCCCCGCGGCCATCGGCTTCGCCCGGGCCTCGGGCATCCCCTACGGACAGGGCCTGGTCAAGAACGCCTACGTGGGGCGCACCTTCATCCAGCCCAGCCAGACGATCCGCCAGCTCGGGATCCGGCTCAAGCTCAACCCGCTCAAGGACGTCATCCGCGGCAAGCGCCTGGTCGTGGTGGACGACTCCATCGTCCGCGGCAACACCCAGCGGGCGCTGGTGCGGATGCTCCGCGAGGCGGGCGCGGTGGAGGTGCACGTGCGGATCGCCTCGCCGCCGGTGCGCTGGCCGTGCTTCTACGGCCTGGACTTCGGGAGCCCGGCCGAGCTCATCGCGAACGGGGCGGACTCCGAGGCCGGCCTGGTGGAGAGCGTGCGCCGGGCGATCGGCGCGGACTCGCTGGGCTACATCTCGGTGGACGGCATGATCGCGGCCACCGAGCAGCCCCGCAACCGGCTGTGCACCGCCTGCTTCACCGGTGAGTACCCCATCTCGCTGCCCACCGAGGCCGCGTTCGGCAAGAACGTGCTGGAGGGGATGTTGGAGAGTGCGGCCGACGCGGTGGCCCGCGAGATCGACGCGAACGACAACGTCGCGGCGCTGGGCCGGCCCTAGCTCGCTCCCGCTGGCCGCAGCCGGGCCACGTGGAACCTCGTGGTCGCTCCTGAGCTCGAACCCGGGCCACGTGGAACCTCGTGGTCGCTCCTGAGCTCGAACCCGGGCCACGTGGAACCTCGTGGTCGCTCCTGAGGCCGCACCCGGGCCACGTGGAACCTCCTGGTCGCGGACGTGGTCGCGGACGTGGTCGCGGACGTGGTCGTGGCCGGGCTCAGCGCCGGGAGAGCCGCAGCCGCAGACCGTCGACCAGCGCGCTGAGGGCCAGCTCCACGGTGTCGGCGTCCACGGAGTCCCGCCGGCCCGGCAGCCGGTGCGCCGAGGCGAGGTTCGGGTAGCGCCCCGCGTACACGGCCGGGTCCGCGCTGAACCCCGCGGTCACCGAGCCCGACGCTGCCCCCATGACCAGGAACTTCACCGCCGCCGCGATCTCGGTGGCCTCCCGGTGGCTCCACCCGGCCGCGACGAGCCCGCCGTGCACGGCGTCTACCCGCTGCAGCGCGGCGGCGGACCGGCCGGGCGAGCGGACGAACAGCGGGGCCAGCGCCGGGTGCTCGGCCAGGGCCCCGTGGTAGGTCCGCCCCCAGCGGAGCAGCGCCTCGTCCCAGGTGCGGACCCCGAACCACGAGGCGTCGGCCCCGGCCCCCACCCGCTCCACCAGGGCGTCGAGCAGCTCGTCCTTGCTGGCCACGTGGTGGTACAGCGACGGGGCCTGCACACCCAGCTCGGTGGCCAGGCGACGCATGGACAGCGCGTCCATCCCCTCGGCGTCGACGAGGGCCAGCGCGGCCTCCGCGATGCGCCCGGGGTTGACGTCTGCCATGCTTGTGAGCGTAGCCTAACGGCGTTAGGCTCACCCCCGAGCCACGAGCAGCAACCGACCGAGCACGAGGAGGTGCGGCGTGGACCTCACGCTGTCGCAGGAGCACCAGGCCCTGAAGGAGTCGGCGGCCGCGTTCGTCGACAAGGAGGTCGTGCCGCACGCCCCCGCGTGGGACCGCGCGCAGGAGGTGGACCGCGGCATCGTCGCCAAGCTCGGTGCCGCCGGCCTGCTCGGCCTGGGCGTGCCCGAGGAGATGGGTGGCTCGGGCGGGGACATGTTCGCCTACGCCCTGGCCATCGAGGAGCTGGGCCGGGGTGACCAGGCCATCCGCGGCATCGTCAGCGTCTCGCTCGGCCTGGTGGCCAAGTCCATCGTGAAGTACGGCACGCCCGAGCAGCAGGAGCGCTGGCTGCCCGGACTGTGCTCCGGCGAGCAGCTGGCCTGCTTCGGTCTCACCGAGCCCGGCACCGGGTCCGACGCGGGCGCCCTGACCACCAAGGCGGTCAAGGACGGCGACAGCTACCGCATCACCGGCTCGAAGCAGTTCATCACCAACGGCAACTGGGCCGACGTGGCGCTGGTCATGGCGCGCACCGGCGGTGAGGGCGCCCGTGGCGTCAGCGCGTTCCTCGTGCCGACGGACTCCGAGGGGTTCTCCGCCACCAAGATCCACGACAAGCTCGGCCTGCGCGGCCAGGACACCGCCGCCCTGCACCTTGACGACGTGGTCGTGCCCGCCAGCGCGATGCTGGGCGAGGAGGGCCGCGGGTTCACCGTGGCCATGACCGCGCTCGACCGCGGCCGCACCTCCATCGCGGCCTCCGCCGTCGGCCTGGCCACCGCGTGCCTGGACGCTGCGCTGTCCTACGCCCAGGAGCGCACCCAGTTCGGCAAGAAGGTCGCCGGCTTCCAGCTCGTGCAGCAGCTGCTGGTCGAGACCCAGGTCGAGCGCGACGCCGCCCGGCTGCTGGTGTGGAAGGCCTGCGACCTGGCCGACCACGACCAGCCCTTCCGCAACGAGGCGTCCGCCGCCAAGTACTACGCGGCGGAGATGGCGGTCCGTGCGGCCAACCGCTGCGTCCAGGTCTACGGCGGCTACGGCTTCACCGAGGAGTACCCGCTGGCCAAGTACCTGCGCGACGCCCGCGTGCTAACCCTGTACGAGGGCACCACCCAGGTGCAGACCCTGCTGCTCGGCCGGGCGCTGACCGGGGTGTCGGCCTTCGTCTGAGCCCCGGCAGGGCGGGGTGCGTGACGCGGGGCCGGGGGGTGCGGTGCCCGTGGTCCCCGAGCCGTCGGTGACGGCGCGGGGGTGGGCGCGCTGCTCCGGTACCCTCAGCACGCACTCCGCCGCGGCCCTCGTCGCTGGTGACGCCGACCCCGGAGCCTTCCTGCGATGACCGACGACCAGCGCCTCCCCGGCACCTCCTACGCGGACGCCGGGGTGGACATCGCCGCCGGAGAGCGCGCGGTGGAGCTGTTCGCGCCGTGGGCGCGCAAGGCCAGCCGGCCCGAGGTGATGGGCGGTCTCGGGGGGTTCGCCGGACTGTTCAAGCTGAAGACCGACCGCTGGCGCGAGCCCGTCCTGGCCGCGTCCACGGACGGCGTGGGCACCAAGATCGCCGTCGCGCAGGCCATGGACAAGCACGACACCGTCGGCCTGGACCTCGTCGCCATGGTCGTCGACGACCTCGTGGTGTGCGGGGCCGAGCCGCTGTTCCTGCAGGACTACATCGCAGTGGGCCGGGTGGTCCCCGAGCGGGTGGCCGAGATCGTCGGGGGCATCGCGCAGGGTTGCGTGCTGGCCGGCTGCGCCCTGCTCGGTGGCGAGACCGCGGAGCACCCGGGGCTGATGGCCGATGGTGCCTACGACCTCTCGGCCACCGGTGTCGGCGTGGTGGAGGCGGACGACGTGCTCGGACCCGAGCGGGTGCGCCCGGGCGACGTGGTGCTCGCCATGGAGGCCTCCGGGCTGCACTCCAACGGGTACTCCCTCGCCCGCCGCGTGCTGCTCGACATCGCCCGCATGTCGCTGGGGGGCCAGGTCGAGGAGTTCGGCCGCACGCTGGGAGAGGAGCTCCTGGAGCCCACCCGCATCTACGCCAAGGACTGCCTGGCCCTGGTCGCCGAGACCGAGGTGCGCACCTTCTGCCACGTCACCGGAGGTGGCCTCGCCGCGAACCTGGCGCGGGTGCTGCCCGCCGGGGTCGTCGCCCGGCTGGACCGCGGCACCTGGAGCCCGGCGCCGGTGTTCGGGCTGATCGCCCAGCGTGGTCGCGTCGACCGGGCCGAGATGGAGCAGACGTTCAACATGGGTGTCGGCATGGTCGCCGTGGTCGGGCCCGAGGACGTCGACCGGGCACTGGCCGTGCTCACCGCCCGGCACGTCCGCTCCTGGGTGCTGGGCACCGTCGAGAAGGCCGACGGGGTGGAGCAGTCCGCCGCCGAGCGGGTCCGCGTGGTGGGTGAGCACCCCCGCTTCTGAGCAACCGGTCACCCCGGGGAAGGGCCTCCGCCCGTGCGGTGTTGACCCGACACGTGACTGAACCCGACTCCACGACCCCCCTGCTCGCCACCCCGTTCACGGTGCGCGGCGTCACCCTGCCCAACCGCATCGTGGTCAGCCCCATGTGCCAGTACAGCTCCACCGACGGACTGCCGAACGCCTGGCACCTCGTGCACCTGGGCTCCCGGGCCGTCGGTGGGGCCGGCCTGGTCCTCACCGAGGCCGCCGCGGTCAGTCCCGAGGGTCGCATCACCCCCCAGGACGCGGGGATCTGGAACGACGACCAGGTGCAGGCCTGGAAGCCCGTCGTGGAGTTCGTCCGCGCCCAGGGGTCGGTGGCGGGCGTGCAGCTCGCCCACGCCGGCTTCAAGGCCTCCACCCACCGGCCGTGGGACACCGAGCACGGTGCCCTGCCCGCCAGCGAGGGCGGCTGGCCCGTGGTGGGGCCCACCGAGGATCCCTTCAGCAGCAGCTATCCCGTGCCCCGGCAGCTCGACGAGGTGGGCATCAGCCGGGTGGTCGACGACTTCGCCGCGGCGGCCCGTCGTGCCCTCGAGGCGGGCTTCCAGGTGGTGGAGGTCCACGCCGCGCACGGCTACCTGCTGCACGAGTTCCTCTCCCCGCTGAGCAACACCCGGACCGATGTCTGGGGCGGCAGCCGGGAAAACCGGATGCGGTTGGTCCTCGAGGTCACCCGCGCCGTGCGGGAGGCGGTGGGGGAGGACGTGCCCGTGCTGGTGCGCATCTCCGCCACCGACTGGACCGAGGGGGGGTGGAACGGCGAGGACAGCGTGGCGCTGGCCGCCGAGCTGAAGGCGGCGGGTGCCGACCTCGTGGACTGCTCCACCGGTGGCGTGGTGCCCCGGGCGGAGATCCCCGTCGGACCCGGCTACCAGGTCCCCTTCGCCGAGCAGGTCCGGACGCAGACCGGTCTTCCCACCGGGGCCGTCGGGATGATCACCGGTGCCGCGCAGGCCGAGGCCGTCCTGCAGGAGGGCCAGGCCGACGTGGTGCTGCTGGCCCGCGAGCTGCTCCGCGACCCGTACTGGCCCAACCGGGCGATCGCCGAGCTCCAGGGTGCGGCCCCGTGGCCGGCCCAGTACGAGCGAGCCTTCTGACCTGGGGCGACGGTGCTCCCGTGCGGGAGGACGACGAGGGCCCGCCGCGCCCAGGGGGGTGGAGCGCGGCGGGCCCGGCCAGTGTGACACGGTCGACGTCGGCAAGTTGATCGGTCGCCCGGATGGCCGAAGCCGCCCGGGCGTCGATCAGTAGCGACGCTCGGTGTCGTCGTCCTCGTCCCAGGGGCTGCGCGGCTCCTCGGTGCGGGGCTCGCTGCGCGCCGCGTCCGTCCGGGGTGCTCCCGTCGGGTGACCCGAGAGCTCTCGCTGCAGGGTGTCGAAATCGGTGGAGGGGGAGCTGTACTTGAGCTCCCGTGCAACCTTGGTCTGCTTCGCCTTAGCCCGGCCGCGGCCCATAGGACCCCCTCGTACGTGACGGGGCGGCCAGGGGAGTCGGCGGCCCCGTTCGAGTGTGTGTTCTTCCTTTCGCCACAGTACCGCGCGATCCCACCCGCCGCTGACACGTGGCCGGGAGCACCGGCCGGGTGCCGCCGGGCGTGTGATGATCGGCCGGTGCTGCCTCCCACGCCGGCGCAGGGACCGCTCCCGGCCGTGGCCCACCTGCGGGTCTACGAACCGTTGTCCCAGGTGGCGGAGCCGCGCCGGTCCGAGCTGATCCGCGCGGTGTCCCGGCCCCGGCTCGGCGTGGTCGCCGCCCTGCGGGCCGAGCAGGTGGGCAGCGTGCGGGCCGGGCGCACCGGTGCCCTTCCCACCGGGGACACCACGGTGCTCACCCTGGAGCCGGCCGACGTCCCCGGCGGTGCCCACCGGGTGGTCGGCCCCGGGACCCTGGTCTGTCCGTGGGACACCGGACGTCGCAGCGCCGCGGCCGTCGTCGGGGCCGCGGCGCGCCTGCCGGGGATCCTCGCCGAGGCCGCGGGGCTGGACGGAGAGGCGGTGCGGCGGGCCCGGCAGGTGCTGGCGACGGGTGGACCGGGGCCGGTGCACGTGCTGTCCAGCACGTGGGCCGTCCCGCTGGCCTGGTTCGCGCTGGTCGACCCGGCCGACGTGCGGGTGATCACCGACGACGGGCTGCGCCGACCGGTGTGGCGCGCACCGGCCGACGACGTGCGGGTGCGTGCCGGTCGGGTGCTGCGCACGGTCACCGAGCACCTGGGAGAGGTGGCGTCGGTGGTCGCGCTGGCGGACGTGCTGCGGTGGATCGGCAGATTCCCCCACGGCAGCGCGGTCGAGCTGGACTACGCAGGGCTGGGTGCACTGCTCGACGATTCCGCCGTGGCCGAGGACACCGGCTGCGCCGCGGTGCACGCGGTGGTGCGCCAGCTCGAGCGGGGCGACGGTCACCTCGTGGCCGCGACCCTGGCCCCGGTGACCGCGTTCTGGGCGCGGGTGCGTGCCGGTGAGCACGCGAGCTGACCGGGCCGGACCGATCAGGGCTGGAGCAACCCGGGCAGCAGCCGGGCCGAGCCCACGCGGAGCCCACCGCCGAGCAGCGGCTCCTCGGCCAAGGAGGCCAGGGCGTCGGAGTCCGGCACCCCGAGGTGGCGCAGCACGCCCACGGTGACCGGCCCCCGGGCCCGGCCCGCGCCGTCGTCGATCTTCACCGCGAACGCACGACCGTCGGGCAGCGCACCGGCGTGCACGCCCTCGGCCCCGGCCTTGCAGAGCAGGCCCGGCACGGCCGCCATGAGCAGCAGGTCCTCGCGACCGGTTCCGGAGACCAGGAACGGGTGGGCCCGCACGGCGTCGGCCACGCGGCGCTCGGGGCTGCCGGCGGGTGCGGTGACGATGCGGGCGAACGCCGTGGCCAGGCCGGTGAGCGAGAGGGCGAAGATCGGTGCGCCGCAGCCGTCCACGCCGACGGCGTCCACCGCCTCGCCGGCCAGCTCGGCCACGGTGCTCACCGCGGACTGCTGCAGCGGGTGGGCCGGGTCGAGGTAGTCCGGCAGCGACCAGCCGTTCGCCGCGCACGTCGACACCATCGCCGAGTGCTTGCCGGAGCAGTTCATGTACACCCGCCGGCGTCCACCGCCCGCGGCCAGCAGCGCCTCGCGGGTCGGCTCGTCCCCGGGCAGGTCGGCGGGGCAGCGCAGGTCGTCCTCGGTGAGCCCGGCCTCGGCGAGCAGCCGCAGGGCTCCCTCGACGTGGGCGGCCTCGCCGGAGTGCGAGGCCGAGGAGAGCGCGAGCTGGGTGGTGTCGCGCGGGGCGAACCCGCTGCGCAGCATGGCAACCGCCTGCATCGGCTTGTTCGACGAGCGCGGGAAGACCGGGGTGCGCACGTCGCCCAGGGCCAGGTCGACGGATCCGTCGGCCGCGAGCACCACCAGCGAGCCCCGGTGCACGCCCTCGCGGAACCCGGACCGGACGACCTCGACCAGCTCGACGCTCACGGCCGAACCCCTCGGGCGGTCCCGGGGTGGGCCCGCTCGGCGGCGAGCAGCCCGTCCACGGAGGCATCACCCTCCCGGTAGCGGCGGCCGATCTCGGCGTTGCAGGTGTCCATGACGAGCTGGACCTGGTGGCGCCGGTCGCTCACCGAGGCCTCCTCCTCGCGGTAGGAGGTGAGGGCGGCGTCGAGGGCACGGTCGTCGAGCGACGTGACGTCGGAGAGCTGGGGATCGCCCGCCAGCGCCTCGGCGGCCCGGCGGTGCTCGCCCGTGCGGGACGGGTTCACGGTCTGGAAGCGGCCGGAGCCGTGGGCGGCGGCGACCACACCGACGCCGAGGATCGTGGGCAGCTCGTCGACCGTGGTGCCGGGCTCGCCGCCGCGGTGGCGCAGCTCGGCCCGGACGAGGTCCATCCGGCCCTGCAGCAGCCGCCGGAGGTAGGACAGGTCCGTCTCCTCCTGGGCCGCGTCGTCGCGCCGGGAGCGGAGCTCGTCGAGCGGGAGGCCCTGCAGACCGTGCAGGAACGCGGGGTCGAGCACTCGGTCGATCCGGCGACGGCCGCCGTGACGCACCTCGATCATCTCCTCATCCTGTCCTCCCGCTGCTGAACAGGCAAAGGGGACGCGGCCCGTGCAACCTGGTCGAGGACCGTCGGGCTGCGATTCTCACCGTCGGGCGGCCCGGGGCGTGCTCATCGACCGCGGAGCCGGTCCACCGCGGCCCTGCCGGCCTGCACGAGGTCCTCGGTCACCACCGAGTCCGGGTCGATGGCCGCCGCGCACGGACCGGCCACCAGCTCGGTCTCCACCGGCACCGAGCGCTTCACCAGCGCCAGCGCGATGGGTCCGAGCTCGAAGTGGTCCACGACCGTGCCGAGCCGGCCCACGGTCCGTCCACCGGCCGTGACGTCGTCACCGGGCTCGGGGCGCCCGTCCGCGGAGCCGTCCAGGTGCAGCAGCACCAGTCGCCGGGGGGGCTTGCCCAGGTTGTGCACCCGCGCGACCGTCTCCTGGCCGCGGTAGCAGCCCTTGTCCAGGTGCACCGCCCCGCCCTGCTCCACCCCGCCGATCCAGCCGACCTCGTGCGGGATGGTGCGGTCGTCGGTGTCCAGCCCCACGCGCGGACGCAGCGACTGCACGCGCAGCGCCTCGAAGGCCCAGGTGCCGGCCGGCCGGGCCCCCGCGGCGGTGAGCCGAGCCCACCAGGCGCCGAGCTGGTCCCGGGGCACGAGCAGGTCCGCGGCGTCGGCGGCGGGCCACGGCATGCGGCGCACGAAGCCACCCCCGGGCAGCGCGGCCGCCCCGTACGTGGCCGCCGGGAGCTCGAGCACGTCCCGGGTCGACGGGCCGACGAGGCTCAGCACGGCGAGCTCCTCGCCCGCGTCCCGTGGCTCGGCCTTCGCCCAGAACACCATCTTCTGCAGGAACGACAGCAGGGCGGCGCCACGGTCGGCCTCGGTGTCGATCCAGGTGGTCCCGCCGAGCTCGGTCAGCAGCAGGTGCTGCTCCACCCGGCCCTGCACGTCGAGCAGGAGGTTCTCCGCGCTCGCCCCGTCGGCCAGGGTGAGCAGGTGCTGGCTGGTCAGCGAGTGCAGCCAGCTCAGCCGGTCCTCGCCCCGGACCGCGAGCACGCTCCGGTGGCTGCGGTCGACCACGGCCACCCCCGTGGCGGCGGCGCGCTGCTCACCGAAGGGATCGCCCAGGTGCCAGGCCACTCCGGCGTCCGGGGTTCCGGGCGGGTTGGCGATGGCGCCGGGGGTGGTGAGCAGGGGGGAGGTCACGGGTGGTCCTCTCGGTCGGGGGCGGCGGCGCACGCGGCGCACAGCCCGGACAGCGCCAGGTGGGCGGGGTCCAGGCGGAACCCGTGCCCGTCCTGCAGCGCCGAGGCCAGCGGCACCAGGAGCGCGGGGTCGATCTCGGTGACGCGCTCGCACCGGTGGCACACGAGGTGGACGTGCGGGTGCCCGTCGGCGGAGTAGGTGGGCGCGCCGTGGCCGAGGTGGGTGTGCCGGACGACGCCGATGTCCTCCAGCAGGTCGAGGGTGCGGTACACGGTGCTGATGTTGACCGCGGGGGCGGTGCGCTGCACGTGCGTGCACACGGACTCCGGGGTGGCGTGGCCCAGCGCGCGGACGGCGTCCAGCACCATCTGCCGCTGGGGTGTCATGCGCAGGCCCCGCTGGTGCAGGGTGCCGCGCAGCCCGGTCGAGGACGACGCGGTGGTGTCCGGGTGCGGAGCGTGATGGTCGGCCACCCCTCGATCGTAGGCTGGTGGGGTGACGGTGCAGGTGCTGGTGACCCTCGACGGGACCGTGCGCGACCCGGAGGTGCCGCTGCTCGCCGCGGACGACCTCGCGGCCGTGCGCGGGGACGGGGTGTTCGAGACGCTGCTGGTGCGCGACGGGGTGGTCCGCGAGCAGGAGGCGCACCTCGCCCGGCTCGTGCGCTCCGCGCGGGCGCTCGAGCTCGGCGAGCCGGACCTCGACGCCTGGCGGGCGTGCATCGCCGTCGTCCGCGAGCGGTGGGCGTCGATCGGGGGAGGCCGCGAGGAGGACCTGGTGGTGCGGCTCGTGCTCAGCCGGGGCCGGGAGGGGACGGGCACCACCACCGCCTGGGCCACCGGCTCACCAGTATCGGAGACCGCGGTCCACCAGCGCGCCCACGGGGTGTCGGTGCTGCGGCTGGAGCGCGGGTTCGCCAGCGACGTCGCCGAGCGGGCGCCGTGGCTGCTGCTGGGGGCGAAGACGCTCTCCTACGCGGTGAACATGGCGGCGCTGCGCCACGCGGCCGAGCGCGGGGCCGATGACGTCGTCCACACCAGCGCCGACGGGTTCGTGCTCGAGGGGCCCACCTCCACGGTGGTGGTGGCCACCGGGCGCGCGCTGCGCACCCCGCCCGCCGACACCGGCATCCTGCCCGGCACCACGCAGCAGGCCCTGTTCCGCGCGGCCACGGTGGCAGGCTGGGACTGCCGGGTGGAGCCGGTGCGCGCCGACGAGCTGGAGGCGGCCGACGGGGTGTGGCTGCTGTCCAGCGTGCGGCTGCTGGCGCGGGTGCACACCCTCGACGGGACGCCGCTGCACACCGCGTCCGGGGTGCACGGGGAGCTCACCGCGCTGCTGGGGTGAATTCCCGTTGCCGGGTGCGCGGTGCGGACGTAGCGTTCGACGTACACGAGAGAGGAGGTGGTCTGACGTTGATCAACACATGGACACGTGAGGTGGCTGCCCGCTAGCCGCTCCGACCGGGTGTTCACCCCGCGCGAGCGGACGGCGAATCCCCGGCAGCTACCCGGCCCCCGAGCCCCTGGTCGCGTCTGGACCAGGCCCGCTGCACCTCGGTGCGGCGGGACCGCTCGGGGGTCGCACTGCGTCCGGCCGCGCGGGCGGCCGAAGGGTTCCACGTGGCCCGGGTCCGGCCGCGCGGGCGGCCGAAGGGTTCCACGTGGCCCGGGTCCGGCCGCCGGGGCGCAGCCGGGGCGCCGGCAGTGGTTCAGCCGACGTGGCGGGTGAGCTTGGCCGAGAGGTGGGGCTGCAGGGGCTGGCCGACCATGGCCCGCTCCTCGACCCAGGCCAGGTCGCCGTCCTCGACGATGCCGTAGAGCCGGGTCGCCGCGGTGACCTCCTTGGCCGTCTCCGTGCGGATCACGACGTCGGTCGCGAGCTCCCAGGCGGACTGGCTGATCGGCGCACCGTAGTAGAGCTCGACGATGCCGGTGTTGTGGGTGAGCAGCAGCTCGAGGGTGTCGTCGCCGTCCTCGCGGACGTTCACCCGCCAGAAGCCGGACTCCCGGGCGGCGGGACGGACGTACTCGCCGTCGGGTCCGAGGATCCAGGAGCGGGACTCCCAGGTGAGGAACCCGCGACCGTCGTGGGCGACCACCACCTGCTGACCGAACCGGTGGGTGGCGATGGTGGGGTAGCTGGCCTCGCCCTCGCCACGCCAGACGCCGACCAGCGGCAGCAGCGAGAGCAGCGCGGGGTTCAGGTCCGGACCCTGGCGCAGGTTGGCGGTGTCGTCCGGGACCGGCAGCCCCGGCAGCTGGGGGAGGTTCAGCCCGCGGGTGGCCGCGGCACGCACGTCCGCGGCCGCCAGGGCAGCGTCGCCGGAGGCGGTGGCGGGCAGGTCGGGTCCTGCGGGGTCGGAGGCGGAGCTCACGACTCGTCGGTGACCAGGCGGTAGACGACGTACAGCGCGAAGACCGTGATCGCGACGCTGTCGACGATGAGCATCGCAGTGAAGAAGTGGGTCAGCATCCGCCGATGGTAACGCCGCGGACCCCCGTTCCCCCGGCGAGGGAGGGCGGGGGCCGTCACACCTGCGGTCGAGCCCGGCGTGCCGCGGTCAGGTCCTGCCCGGTCCCCTCACCACGGTGACGTCGGTGCCGGTTCCCGCGACGACGATCTCGGAGCCCTCGGCCCGGACGGCGGTGGGGAGGATGCCGAAGGGGACGGTGGAGGGGTCGAGGGTGACCGAGAGCCGGGCGAGCAGCGCGCTCACCACGGACTCGGCCAGGGAGGAGCGGCCCCCGTCCGCCCCGAGGTCGAGACGGGTCGCCGTGACCGCGACCCCGCCGGCCGCGGTCAGCGAGAGCGACGCGTCGACGCTCACCTTCTTCTCCAGGCCGACCACGTCGACGGTGCCCGTGAGCACCACGGTGGTGCGCGGGGCGTCGGGGCTCGTGCCGGTGGCCCGCGGCGGCTCGGACACCTCGAGGTCGGGCACGCGGAGGTAGCGGCCGAGGTCGGTGGCACCGATGCGGACACGGGCCTCCACCGAGGCCGCCACCACTTCGCCGACCTTGCCCGAGACCACGTCGGAGGCCGGCACGCGCACGCCCCGCAGGGTGGCCTCCACCGTCACCTCGCCGAACCCGGCGACCGGCACGCCGCTCGCCCGCACGTCCACCGACCGGTAGTCACCGGCCACGGCCTGGGTGAGGAACGGGAAGCCGTTGATGCGCACGTCGGGGTCGGCGTCGAGGGAGAGCGTGGAGCGAAGCTCGCGGGAGACCCGGTACTCGGCGTAGGCCGCGGACCCGAAGTCCGTGAGCAGGGCCACCACCACCAGGACGACGACCGTGGCGACGAGCTTCCTCACGAGGGCACCACTGCCGGGGTCGCGGTGCGGGCGCCCCAGGATGCGATGCGCCCCGCCAGCTCGTCGGTGGTGGCCGACTCGGCGTGGTCCATCCCGTCCTCGACCCAGAGCTCCGCGCCGGGTCCGGCGGCGGCCACCAGCGCGCGGGGGTGCTCCAGGGTGAAGTAGTGGTCGCGGGCGCCGTGCACCACCAGCAGCGGACGCGGTGCGATGCGGTGCACCACCTCCACCGGCGAGGAGGGCACCCGGTCCCACGCGGCGCCCAGCCGCACGCCCAGCCCGCGGGCGACCACCCGGCCCAGCGGTTGCTCGCACAGCCACGACACCCGGCGCATCGCCGGGGTGTCCCGGCACCACCAGCGGGCGGGTCCGCTGACCGAGACCACGGCATCGGGCCGGGCGGCCGCACCCCCGGAGCCCGGTGCGCCCCCGGCCTGCCGGACGACGAGGCTGGCGCCCATCGAGAACCCCACCGTCACGACGTGGGTGCAGCCCAGGCCCCGGGCGAGCTCCACCGCGGCGGCGACGTCGGCCACCTCGGTGTCGCCGACGCTCGCGGTGCCCCCGGACGACCCGTGCCCGCGGAAGTCGAGCGCGACCACGTCACCGTGGACGGCCAGCGCGGCGAGCACGCGGCGGACGTCGGGGCGGGCAGAGCTGCCGGTGAACCCGTGCGCCACGACGAACCCGAGGCCGCGGGTGCCCGCCGGCCCGGCCGGCACGTGCACGCCGACCAGGGGCACCCCGTCACCGCTCGTCGTCCGCACGGTGCGGGTGCCGGCGGGGGCCCCGAGGTCGGCCGGGGCTCGGAGCTGGGGGGCGCGCACGGGTCCATCCTCCCCGACGCCGCGGACCGACCGCGTCCCCGTCCGGCGTGCCGGTCCGGGCGGCCCCGCTAGGCTGCGGTCTCGCGTCGATGGCGCGGCGCGAGGACGACCCTGCTGCTGGAGGGTGTGCGTGGACCTGTTGATGCTCACGGCGGACCCCGATGCCGACGCCGTGCTGCCCTCGTTGTCCCTGCTCTCGCACTCCGTGCGGGTGGCGCCACCGGAGGTCGCCTCGCTGCTGGAGGCCGGATCGTCGGACGTCGCGCTGGTCGACGCACGGCTCGACCTGGCCGGGGCGCGCGGGCTGTGCCGGCTGCTCGGGAGCACCGGGGTGGGTGTGCCGGTGGTGGCCGTGCTCACCGAGGGGGGCCTGGTGGCCGTGAACCCGGAGTGGGGCCTGGACGACGTGCTGCTGCCGGGCACCGGTCCGGCCGAGCTGGACGCGCGCCTGCGGCTGCTGGTCGGGCGGCACAGCGGTGCGGCCGGCGGCGACGCCAGCGGCACGGTGTCGCTGGGCGACCTGGTGATCGACGAGGCCACGTACACGGCGCGGCTGCGGGGGCGCCCGCTGGACCTCACCTACAAGGAGTTCGAGCTCCTCAAGTACCTCGCGCAGCACGCCGGCCGCGTGTTCACCCGCGCCCAGCTGCTCCAGGAGGTGTGGGGCTACGACTTCTTCGGTGGCACGCGCACCGTGGACGTCCACGTCCGGCGGCTGCGGGCCAAGCTCGGTCCCGAGCACGAGGCCCTCATCGGCACCGTCCGCAACGTCGGGTACAAGGCGGTCCGGCCCAGTCGTGGCCGCGCGGAGGGTGCGGCCGCGGTGGACGACGGGGACGAGCCCCCGGACACCGACCCGGCCGGCCCCGTCCCCCCGACGCCCGAGGACCCCAGCCGGCTGGCCAGGATGAGGGCGTGACCACACCGCACCTCAGCTGGACCGCCGACCCGACCGCGGAGCAGGTGGCCGACGTCCGCGACCTGCTGCGAGCGGCATCGAGGGCCGACGGGGTGGAGGCCGTGGGTGAGCAGGTGGTGCGCGCCCTGGACCACCGCGCCCCGGACTCCGCTGCCTCCCACCTGCTGGCGACGGTGGACGGTCGGGTGCGCGGCTACGCCCACCTCGAGCCCGCCGCGGCCGACGAGCCTGCGTTCGTCGAGCTCGCCGTGCACCCGGAGCACCGGCGCGCCGGGACCGGCTCCGCGCTGCTCGAGGAGGCGCTCACCGGCACGGCACGCGCGTGGGCCCACGGTGACGGGGCGCCCGCCCGGGCCCTCGCCGCGCGGGCGGGCCTGGTCAGCGTGCGGGAGCTGTGGCAGATGCGGGTGGACCTCACCGCCGTCGAGCTGCCCGGGCTCCCGCCGCGCGAGGACGTCGTCCTGCGGACCTACGCGGGTGCCGACGACGACGATGCCGTCCTCGCGGTGAACAACGCGGCGTTCTCCTGGCACCCGGAGCAGGGTGGCTGGAGCGGTCAGGACATCGCCGACCGCCGCGCGGAGCCGTGGTTCGACGCCGCCGGGTTCTTCCTGGCCGAGGACGCGGCGGACCGGGAGCTGCTGGGTTTCCACTGGACCAAGGTGCACCGGCCCGAGGGTGGTGAGCCGGCCCTGGGCGAGGTCTACGTGGTGGGCATCGCCCCCGCCGCCCAGGGCCGGGGGCTCGGCCGGCTGCTCACCCTCGCCGGGCTGCGCCACCTGCGCGACACCGGGCTCGCCACGGTGCTGCTCTACGTCGAGGGGGACAACGCCGCGGCCGTGCACACCTACGAGAGGCTGGGCTTCGCCCGGTTCCACGTCGACCGGGCCTGGGCCCGGGCCTGATCACAGGGTCCTGATCACAGGGTCCTGGTCACACGGGGTGTGCGCCCCCGGCGCCGACGTCGACCCCACCCAGGGTGGCGACCGCGATGCGCGCGATGCCGCGCTCGTCGGGGTGCGCGAGCCGGGAGACGAGCTCGTCGACGGGCACCCAGGCCACCTCGGTGACCTCGTGGTCGGCGTCGGAGAGCTCCCCGTCGACGAAGCGCAGCAGGAAGTGGTGGACGGTCTTGCGGATCGTGCGGCCCTCGGCGGCGAAGAAGAACTCCACCTCTCCGAGCGGTGCCAGCACCCGGCCGCGGATCCCGGTCTCCTCCTCGACCTCGCGCTCGGCGGTCTGCTCCAGCGTCTCGCCCTCCTCCACGTGGCCCTTGGGCAGCGACCACAGCAACCGCCCCCGCCGGTCGGTGCGCCCGATGAGGGCAGCCTCGAGCTGGTGGTCGGGCCCGCGGACGACGAGCCCGCCGGCCGAGGTCTCCCGGACGGTGGCGCCACCCGGTCGGCGGCCGGTCCCGCGCCGCCCGCCACCGCGCCGGGTGGCCTGCTCGTCCGGCGGGGTGGCGGTCACGGCGGGGCGCCTGCGCCTGCCGCTCACGCGAACCCGACGCGGTGGGCTCGGACGGTGCTGTTCACGGGGGTCCTCGGGATCGTGGGGGTCGTGCGACGCACCGGGCGGTGGCGGCCGGTGCTGCTCCTGACCCGACGGTAGCCGGGCCGGACGTCGGGCACCGCACCGCCGCGGTCCGATGACCGCCGCGAGGTGGTCACCCCGCGCAGCGGAACGGTCACCACGGGTGGCCCCGGGTGCCGTTGGGGTCACGGTCCGGGCCCGCACCGGACGGGTTCACCCTCCGTTCATCTTCGTCGCACGGGTCGTTCACCACGGACCCCTACCTTTCCGGTCGTGCGGCACAGACGCTGCTCCGCGGTCTTGCCCGTGTCACGACCTCACGAGCCGCCACCGCCCGGTGGTGGCCATGATGTTCCCGGAGGATCTGAGTGAAGCTCAACCGTTCCGGTGCCGCGATCAGCCTGCTGGCTGCCGGCGCCCTGCTGCTCTCCGCCTGCGGCAGCGACAACAACGTCGCCCCCAGCGCGAGCTCGGGCGGCTCCGCCGTCGCTCCCGCCGCCTCGGTCACCTGCGACGGCAAGGACAACCTGGCCGCCGAGGGTTCCAGCGCGCAGCAGAACGCGATGGCCTCGTTCGTCGCCGCCTACCAGGCCGCCTGCCCCGGGAAGAACCTCGCCTACACCGCGAGCGGCTCGGGCACCGGCCGCAAGCAGTTCATCGCCGGCCTGGTCGACTTCGCCGGCTCGGACTCGGCCATCAAGACCGAGGAGGCCACCAAGGCCGCCACCCGCTGCGGGGGTGGCGAGGCCTGGAACATCCCCATGGTCATCGGCCCCATCGCCCTGGCGTACAACTTGCCGGGCGTGGACAAGCTGGTCCTGAACGCGGACGTCACGGCCGCCATCTTCAACGGTGGGATCACCACCTGGGACGACGCCAAGATCAAGGCCCTGAACCCGGACGCGAAGCTGCCCAGCACCGCCGTCGCCCCGCAGTACCGCTCGGACTCCTCGGGCACCACCGACAACTTCCAGACCTACCTGGGCACCGCCTCGCCCACCGTGTGGACCCAGGGCGCCGGCTCCGACTTCAAGGGTGGCGCGGGACAGGGCTCCAAGGGCTCCTCGGGCGTCGCGCAGGCCGTCGGCGCCACCGAGGGCTCCATCGCCTACATCGAGGAGTCCTTCGCGACCCAGGGCAAGCTCTCCGTCGCCCGGGTCGACAACGGCAGCGGTCCGGTCGAGCTGACCACCGACAACGTGGCCAAGACCATCAACGCGGCGAAGTTCAAGGACGACACCAACAACCTGGTCATCAACCTCACCTCGGTCTTCGGGTCCAAGGAGGCGGGGTCCTACCCCATCGTGCTGGCGACCTACGAGATCGTCTGCTCCACCGGTTACTCCGCCGACGTCTCCGGCGCGGTCAAGGCGTTCCTCAGCGTCGCGGCGAACCAGGGTCAGGCCGGTCTGGCCGACTCGGGCTACGTGCCGCTGCCGGACGCGTTCAAGGCCCGCGTGACCACGGCGATCGACGCGATCGCCTGAGCGAGCCCCACCGGCTCTGCTCTACCCTCGGCCAGACCCACGACGACCTGATTGCGAGCTCCATGAGCGACGCGACGACCGAGTCGGTCTCCTCCCGCCCCCCGGCAGCGGCCCTGCCGGGGGGCGGGCCCGGGGGGCAGACCCCGATCCCGGAGGCCCCCATCACGACCACGACCCCGGCGAAGCCGGTCGTCCGACCGGGAGACCGGATCTTCTCGGGCCTCGCCACGGGCTCCGGGATCTTCATCATCGTGCTCATCGCCGCGGTGGCGGCGTTCCTGGTGCTGCGAGCGGTGCCCGCCCTGCAGCGCGACCAGGTCAACTTCTTCACCAGCCGCGAGTTCGACACCACCACCGACGTCAACGCGCTGCGCTTCGGCGTCCTCGACCTGTTCGGGGTGACGGTCACGGTGTCCCTGATGGCCCTGGTGCTGGCGACCCCGGTGTCGCTGGGCATCGCGATCTTCCTCTCCCAGTACGCCCCCAGGCGGGTGGCGGGTCCGCTCGCCTACGTCGTCGACCTGCTGGCCGCGGTGCCGTCCATCGTCTACGGGCTGTGGGGCCTGCTCGTGCTCGCGCCGGTGCTGAACCCGGTGGGCACCTGGTTCAACGACGAGCTCGGCTTCCTGTTCCTGTTCTCGAGGGACAGCGGCAGCGGCGTGGGCGGCACGATCTTCCTCGGTGGGGTGGTCCTGGCGGTGATGATCCTGCCGATCATCACCGCGGTGACCCGCGAGGTGTTCGTGCAGACGCCGGTCTCCCAGATCGAGGCCGCGCTCGCCCTCGGCGCGACGCGCTGGGAGGTGGTGCGCACCTGCGTGCTGCCCTTCGGCAAGTCCGGCTTCGTCTCCGGCGCGATGCTGGGCCTGGGCCGGGCGCTGGGCGAGACCATCGCCCTCTACATCATCCTGCGCACGAGCTCGAGCGCGTTCGGCTACAGCCTGTTCGAGGGCGGATCGACCTTCGCGAGCAAGATCGCGCTCGGCGCCGGCGAGTTCAACAACAACATCGTCGCCGGCGCGTACATCGCGGCCGGCCTGGTGCTGTTCGTGCTGACCTTCGTCATCAACTCGCTGGCGCGGGCCGCCGTCGCCGGCAAGAAGGAGCGCTGATGAGCACGACGCTCGATGCCCCCGTCAAGACCGAGACGTTCCAGCCGCTCAGCGGCAGGCGCAGGGCGACCAACGCCGCCGCCACCGTCCTGGTGTCGTTGTCGGTGCTCGTCGCGCTCGTGCCGCTGGTCTGGGTGCTCTACACCGTGGTCAGCCGGGGCCTGCCCGCCATCACCAGCCCCACCTGGTTCACCAACTCGCTCTCCGGCCTGCTGCCCAGCTCGTCGGGCGGCGGTTCCTACCACGCGATCGTCGGCACCCTGCTGCAGGCCGCGGTCACCGCCGTGTTCTCCATCCCGGTGGGGCTGTTCGTGGCCATCTACCTCGTGGAGTACGCGGCGGGCAGCCGGCTCGCCAAGGTCACCACCTTCATGGTGGACATCCTCACCGGCATCCCGTCGATCGTCGCGGCGCTGTTCGTCTACGCCCTGTGGATCACCACCCTGGGCTTCCGGCGCAGTGCGTTCGCGGTGTCGCTGGCGCTGGTGCTGCTCATGGTCCCGGTCATCGTCCGGACCACCGAGGAGATGCTGCGGATCGTCCCGCAGGACCTCCGCGAGGCCGCCTACGCCCTGGGAGTGCCCAAGTGGAAGACGATCACGAAGATCGTCCTGCCGACGGCCCTGTCCGGGATCATCACCGGCATCATGCTGGCGCTGGCCCGCATCATGGGGGAGACGGCCCCGCTGCTGATCCTGGCGCTGTACGCACCGTTCATCAACACCGACATCTTCGCCGGTCCGATGGGCTCGCTGCCCGGGCTGATGGTCGACCAGCTGGGCAACCCCACCGACGCGGGCACCAACCGCATCTGGGGTGCCGCCCTCACCCTCATCCTCATCATCGCGGTGCTCAACGTGCTGGCCAAGATCCTCGGCCGGCTCTCCTCGGTCAAGCGATGACCGTCCGCCCCACCGCGAAGCCCCGAACCGCCCGAGCTGGGAGAGCCTGATGGCCAAGCGCCTCGACCTCAAGGACGTCAACATCTACTACGGCAAGTTCCACGCCGTGGCCGACGTCGTCCTCGCCGTGCCCCCGCGCAGCGTCACGTCCTTCATCGGCCCCTCGGGCTGCGGGAAGTCCACCGTGCTGCGCTCGCTCAACCGCATGCACGAGGTGACCCCCGGGGCCCACCTCGAGGGTTCGGTGCTGCTCGACGGGGAGGACATCTACGCCGGCGGGGTGGACCCGGTGAGCGTGCGCCAGACCATCGGCATGGTGTTCCAGCGCCCCAACCCGTTCCCCACGATGAGCATCCGCAACAACGTGGTGGCCGGGCTGCGGCTGGCCGGTGTCAAGGGCAAGAAGAAGCTCGACGAGACCGCGGAGCGCTCCCTGCGCGGCGCGAACCTCTGGACCGAGGTCAAGGACCGCCTCGACAAGCCCGGTGGCGGGCTCTCCGGCGGACAGCAGCAGAGGCTGTGCATCGCGCGGGCCATCGCCGTGCAGCCGGACGTGCTGCTCATGGACGAGCCCTGCTCGGCGCTGGACCCGATCTCCACGCTGGCGATCGAGGACCTCATCACCGAGCTCAAGAAAGACTTCACCATCGTCATCGTCACCCACAACATGCAGCAGGCGGCGCGGGTGAGCGACCAGACCGCTTTCTTCAACCTGGCCGGGGTCGGACAGCCGGGCCGCCTCGTCGAGGTCGGCGCCACCGAGACCATCTTCTCCAACCCCGTCGAGAAGGCCACCGAGGACTACATCTCGGGCCGCTTCGGCTAGATCGCGCCCCGGCTGGCCGCGCTCGTGCTCGCCGCCTCGGGCGCCGTGGTCCCGCGGCCGCCAGCTGACGCCGCCGGGGGATCCCTCACGGAAGTCTCAGAGCGGTCACACCCTGCGGCTGCGGGGCCTGCCTAGCGTTCGAGGTGTCCCCGACAGCCGAGCACAGGAGCACCCCGTGAACCACCCCCGTACCTGGTCCCCCCGCCGCCGCGCCGGCATCGCGGCGTGCGGACTGGCCGTCGCGGCCGTCGTCGCCGTACCCGCTGCGGCCTGGGCGGAGTCCAGCCCCCCGAGCGCGACCGCGCCGGCCACCAGCACCACCGCGGCGGCCGGCCCCTCCACGTGCACCCCCGCCCAGCGCTGGGACGCCCTGGCCGCAGCAGCGCCGAAGATCGCGACCTACCTCGACGCGCACCCCGATCTCAGCGCCGAGCTGCAGACCCTGAAGGCCCTGCCCAAGGACCAGCGCGCCGCCGCGTCGAAGACCTACTTCACCGCGCACCCGGACGAGCGCACGGCCTTCCGGGACGCCCGCGCCGGGCTGCGCACCTTCCGCGCCACCTGCCACGGGTGACCACGGGGCATCATCAGCACCTGTGAGCACCGTGCTGGTCCCCCGCGTGCTGGTGGTGGACGACGACGCGGACGTCCGCACCTCCCTGGAGCGGGCCCTGCGGCTGTCCGGGTTCGCCGTCACCACCGCCGGCGACGGGGCGCAGGCACTGCGGGCGGTGGCCGCGGACCCGCCGGACTGCCTGGTCCTGGACGTCACGATGCCGCGGATGGACGGTGTGGCCGTGGTGACCGCCCTGCGGGCGCTGGGCCACGACGTGCCCGTCTGCCTGCTCAGCGCCCGGTCCACCGTGGACGACCGCGTGGCGGGTCTCGAGGCGGGGGCGGACGACTACCTGGTGAAGCCGTTCGCCCTCGCCGAGCTGGTGGCGCGGCTGCGGGCCCTGCTGCGCCGCCCGGCCACCCCGCCGCCCGGGGAGCCACCGGTGCTGGTGGTGGGCCCGCTCGCCCTGGACCACGCCCGGCGCAGCGTCCGGCTGCACGGCACCGTCGTGGAGCTCACCAAGCGTGAGCACGAGCTGCTGACGGTGCTCGCCCGGCACGCGACGGTGGTGCTGACCCGGCAGCGGCTGCTCGAGGAGGTGTGGGGCTACGACTTCGCCGTGGACACGAACGTGGTGGACGTGTTCGTCGGGTACCTGCGCCGCAAGCTCGAGGCCGACGGGACCCCGCGCCTGGTGCACACCGTGCGCGGGGTCGGGTTCGTGCTCCGCCCGTGAGCCGCGCACCCTCGTTGCGCACCCGGGTCGCCGTGGCCGCCGCGCTGGGCACCACCGTGGTGGTGCTCCTGGTGGGCGCGCTCGCCTCGGTCCTGCTCAGCCGCGACCAGCACGACCAGCTCGACCGCCGGCTGTCCACCGTCGCGGAGGTGCTCGACCCGGGCAGCAGCGCCCCGCGGGGGTGGGCGGTGACCGTTCGGGGCCCGGACGGCACCGTGACCGGTCTGCGCGGTCCCGAGCTGCCCCCGGCCGCCACGGGGTACGCGACCGTGGACGTGGGCTCGCGGACCTACCGGGTGCTTACCACCGCCTCCGGCTCGGCCGTGCTGTCGGTGGCGGCGCCCACCGCGGCCACCCGGGCGGCGGTCGGGCAGCTGCGCCGGGTGGTGCTGGGGGTCGGTGCTGCCGCCGTCGCGCTGGCGGGGGCGCTGGGGTGGCTGTTCGCCGGCCGTGCGGTGCGACCGCTGCACCGGCTGGCCGCGGCCGCCCGCGCGGTCGGTGACGGCGGGACGGGCGCGCCCGAGCGGCTCGAGGCCGGCGGGGCGCGGGAGACCGAGGCGCTGGCCACCGAGATCAACCACATGCTCGCGCGGCTGCACGAGGCGCAGGAACGCACCCGGGCCGCCCTGGAGACCGCCCGGGAGTTCGCGGCCACCGCCCAGCACGAGCTCCGCACGCCGCTGACCGCGCTGCGCACCGACCTCGAGGTGCTCGGGCTCGAGCCCGACGAGCAGGAGCGCCGGCAGGTCGTGGCCGACCTGCTGCGCAGCCAGGCCCGGGTGCAGGACACGCTCACCGCGCTGGGTCAGCTGGCCTCGGGTGAGCTCGGCGGGGGGAGCGGCCGCACGGACGTCGACGTGACCGAGCTGCTGCACCGGGTGGCGGAGCAGGCGCGTCGGACCGCGCCCGGAGTGGCCGTGGACGTCCTCGACGGTCCGCCGGTGCTCGTGCCGGGGTGGCCGGCCGGTCTGCGGCTGGCGGTGGACAACCTCGTGCTCAACGCCGTGCGGCACGGACCGGCCACCCGGGTGCTGCTCGCGGTCACGCGGGAGGGCAGCCGGGTGTCGGTCACGGTGGACGACGACGGCGCCGGGGTGCCGGTGGGCGAGCGCGAGGCCGTGTTCGCGCGGTTCGCGAGGGCCGAGGGGACCACCGGGCCCGGTTCGGGGCTCGGGCTCGCGCTGGTGGCGCAGCAGGCGGCCCTGCACGGCGGGAGCGCCCGCCTCGAGCAGGGCGTCTGGGGCGGGGTTCGGGCGGTGCTGGAGGTGGCGGGCTGAGCGGCCTGGTTCAGACCCCGGTGGGGGTGACGCCGGTCAGCTCCGGGGTGCCGGGCTCCGGCAGCTTCCCGGTGACGAGGAAGACGACGCGCCGGGCCACCTCGACGGCGTGGTCGGCGTAGCGCTCGTAGAACCGGCCCAGCAGCGTCATGTCGACGGCCGCGGCCACGCCGTGCGGCCAGTCGCTGTCCATCATCACGCTGAACAGGTGCTTGTGCAGGTCGTCCATCGGCTCGTCGCCGGTCTCCAGCGCAGCGGCCTCGTCGAGGTCGCGGCTGAGCAGGACCTCGCGCGTCCTGGCCGCCTGGGTCACGGCGACCTTGCCCATCTCGGCGAAGTAGCCGCGCACGTCCTCCGGCAGCACGTGCGCGGGGTGGCGACGGCGGGCGATCTTCGCGACGTGCAGGGCGAGCTGGCCCATCCGCTCGACGTCGGCGACGATGTGGATCCCGCTGACCACGATGCGGAGGTCGCCGGCCACGGGTGACTGCAGGGCGAGGAGGGCGAAGGCCTTCTCCTCGCACTGGAGGCGCATGTCGTCGATCCGGTCGTTCTCCCCGATGACCTGCTCGGCGAGGGCGAGATCGGCCTGCAGCAGCGCCTGCGTGGCCCGTTGCATGGCCACCTCGGCGAGACCGCACATGGCGGCGAGCTCGCCGGTGAGGTCACTGAGCTGTTCTGTGTAGGCGACGCGCATGGGGTGAGGATACGGCGCCCACGTGGACGGGCACCGGACGAGGCCGTTAACGCACGGTGAACGACGGGGGCCCGTCAGGTGCAGGTGGCGTCGCCGCCGTTGACCACGGCGAGGTTGCCGGGCAGCGGGGCGACGGGGCTGGTCGCGGCGGCGCCCGAGGCGGGCAGCGGGGATCCGGCGGCCGTCGGGGCGGTGGTGGTGCCCCGGACGTCGGAGCCGAGCACGAGCTCGACGCTGGTGCCGAGCCCGGGGGTGGGCTCCAGCGTCGCACCGGGCACGGCCGAGGCGAGCGTGCGGGCTGCGGCCTCGGCCCCCGCGGAGTAGCGGACGGTGGTGGTGGCGGGGGCGGTGGTGGCGGGGATGGCGTCGCCCAGGCTCGAGGCCCGGAGGCCGTACGCGGTGAGCTCGTCGGCCACCGCGGCGGCGAGGCCCTTGGTGGTGGTGGCGTTGCGAACGACGAAGGACACGTCCGCCGGGGCCAGCGCGGCCAGCGACGGTGGCGCCACGGTGGTGGTGGGTGCACCCGTGGTGCTGGGGGCCGCGGCCTCCCCGGGCAGCGGCACACCCTCCCGGATGTCCTGGAACAGGGCCGCGTTGGCGGCGTCGAGCAGCACCTCGTTGCCTGACGAGTTCGCCTCGCCCGTGGTGGGGGCGGTGATGAAGGTGACGCGACCGGGCTCCAGACCCTGCAGGGACTGACCGAGGGTGAGCAGGTCCTGGACGCCGATGCCCTCGCCGAAGGTGCTCGAGGTCACGGCGTCGACCAGGCGCTTCAGCTTGCCCACGTTGAGCAGCGTGTTGGTGCTCAACGAGGCCCGCAGCAGCGACGAGAGGAAGCGCTGCTGGCGCTGGATCCGGCCGTAGTCGCTGGTCGGGTCACCGACGACGTGCCGTGCGCGGACGTAGTTCAGGGCCTGCTGGCCGTCGATTCTCTGGGTGCCGGCCTGGCCCAGCACCGTGCCGAGCAAGGAGTCCTCGAGCGGCTTCTCCGTGCAGACCTGCACCCCCCCGACCGCGTCGACCATGGACTGGAAGCCGGCGAAGTCGACCCCGACGAAGTGGTTGACGTTCAGCCCGGACAGCTGCTGCACCATCTTGGTGATGCACTTCGGCCCGCCCTCGAAGTACGCCTCGTTGAGCTTGACGCCCTGCTGCGGGGGGACGACCTCGGTCGTGTACGTCGCCGTGTCGTTGTCCCAGCGGTTGCACGCGGGGAGGTCCACCTGCAGGTCGCGCGGGAAGGAGACGATCACCACGCGACTGCGGTCGGCCGGGATGTGGGCGAGCATCGTGGTGTCCGAGCGCGCTCCGGCGACCTGGCTCTCGGTGCCGGCGCCGATCTCGCCGCTGGCCCCGGCCCGGCTGTCGGACCCCACGAGCAGGAAGTTCTCGTCCCCGAGCTGCTTCTCCGGCTGCTGGATGGCCGTGGACCCCTGGTCGAGCGACTGCACGGTCTGCACGTTGGCGTCGAAGTAGCGCAGCAGCGACCAGGCGGTGCCGGTGACGCCGAAGACGAGGACGGCGACCAGGGCCACCGCTGCCCGGCCGGCGAGCGCGGTGCGGCGCTGACGGCGGGACTTCTTGGCCTGCAGGCGGGTGGGGACGGCCTCGGCGGCGGGCTCGGGCTCCGACCCGGACAGCGGGACGAAGCGTCCCGCTGCGACCCGGACCGGCGCGGTGCGGGCCGGTGGGGCTGCACGGGGCGGGGTGCGGACGACCGGGGCGGGCGGGGTGCGGACGACCGGGGCGGGCGGGGTGCCACCGAGCGGGGCGTGCTCGTCGACCACCGCGGGCAGGACGGTGGTGTCGTCGTCCGAGCTCGGGCGGGGCGCCGGGGTGCTGGTGCCCGGGTTGGTCGTGCCGGGGGTGGGCTGGTCGCCGGTGCGCCGCCGCCCGCCCGCCCGGTGGCCGATGCGGCGCAGCAGGTCGGCCACGCTCACCTGTTCCCCGTGGTCGGGGTCGCGGCTGCGGCGCGAGGCGTCGTCCTCGGCGCCGGCGGGTGCCCCGGCCGCGGTGGTGTCGTCGGCACGGGGTGGGGCGGGTGGGGTGACGGCCCACGGGCGCTCCCACGGCGCGGACGCGCGGGAGTCGTCGGGGCGGGGCTGGTCGGGGGACCCGGTGGGCTCGTCGTCGCTCACCGAACACCTCCGCCGTCTCGACCGTCGTCGTCGGACGCACGCCAGAGCACGACCTCCGACGATGCTACGGACTTCGGCACTCCTCGGCTGCGGCGTGATCGACGTCGCGCACGACACGGCGGTGGGCGGCGGCCCCGGCGAGCTGCACCGGTGAGTCGGTGGCCACGCTGAACGCCACGGCGTTGCAGCCGCTGCGCGTGGCCGCGTGGAGCCGGCTGCTCACCGTCACCCGGAGACCCGGGGTCAGCCGTGACCAGTCCTCGCCCTCGATCCGGTGGCGGGCCCGCACCCGCAGCGCCACCGCCTGCTCCGGTGCCGCGCCCGGCAGCACCAGGACGAACTCCTCGCCGCCGTACCGGGCGCAGAACGAGCGCGGCGGCAGGTCGGTCTGCAGCAGCTCGACCACCCGCCGCAGCACCTGGTCGCCCATCGCGTGCCCGAAGCGGTCGTTGACCTGCTTGGACAGGTCCAGGTCGACGAGCGCGACGCACGTCTTCGCCGTCGGGCCGTCGGGGTCCTGCTCGTGCTGCTCGGTCAGCGAGCGCAGCGGATGGTCCAGGAATCGCCGGCCCTCCGACGTCCGCGACGATCACCCGTCCGGGCCGGGAGGTCACGCACGGGCGAGCTCGTACCGCCCGGTGTGCACCGACGGGGGTGGCGTCCACCCCGGCGGGTGCGTGTCCTGCTGGGCCCCGCTCGCTGGGCGCGTCCGCCGCCGAGGCTCAGCCGCCCGAGGTGAGCACGTCCGCGCCGTGCGGGACGGTGGCGTCCTGCGGGTCGTCGAGCCAACCCTCCGGCAGCGCGACGGTGCCCGGGGAGCCCTGACGACCTCGGGGTCCCTCGGCGTCGGCCGGGAACGGCACGTCGGCGTCGAGCCGGGCCAGCAGCGCGTCGAGGTCGTCCAGGGTGGACACCAGGGCGAAGCCCTGGCGCAGCTCGGAGCCGATGGGGAAGCCGCGCAGGTACCAGGCCATGTGCTTGCGCAGGTCGCGCAGCCCCTTGTCGGGGCCGTGGTGCGCGGCCAGGAGCTCGGCGTGCCGGCGCAGGACCACGGCCACCTCGCCCAGGGTGGGGGGGACCGGGGCCGGGGTGCCGCCCAGGGCGGCCGCGAGCTCGGCGAACAGCCACGGCCGGCCCAGGCACCCGCGCCCCACGACCACTCCGTCGCACCCGGTCCGAGCCATCATCGCCACGGCGTCGGCGGCGTCGAAGACGTCCCCGTTGCCCAGCACGGGGATGTCGGTGACGTGCTCCTTGAGCCGGGCGATCTGCGACCAGTCCGCGGTGCCGGAGTAGCGCTGGGCGGCCGTGCGGGCGTGCAGCGCCACGGCGGAGACGCCTTCCGCCGCAGCGATCCGGCCGGCATCGAGGAACGTGTGGTGCTCGGCGTCGATGCCCACCCGCATCTTCACCGTGACGGGCAGGGCCCCCGCGTTCTGCACCGCGGCCCGCACGATGCGGGTGAACAGCTCCCGCTTGTACGGCAGCGCCGCGCCACCACCCTTGCGGGTCACCTTGGGCACGGGGCAGCCGAAGTTCATGTCGACGTGGTCGGCGAGGTCCTCCTCGACGATCATGCGCACCGCGCGAGCCGTGGTCTCCGGGTCCACCGTGTACAGCTGCAGCGAGCGGGGCGACTCGTCGGGCGCGAAGGTCGTCATGTGCAGGGTGTCCGGGTGGCGCTCGACCAGGGCGCGGGCGGTGACCATCTCGCAGACGTACAGCCCGGCGGCGTCCTGGCCCGTGCGTGCCGTCTCCTGCTCGCGGCACAGCTGGCGGAACGCGACGTTGGTGATCCCGGCCATCGGGGCGAGCACCACGGGGCTGCGCAGGGTCAGCGGGCCGATGCGCAGCGGGCCCGGACGGGACGGGGCCGAGGGGGACGGGGCCGAGCGCGGCGTCGGCTCGGCGAGGGTGGTGGTCACGGGACCCCATTGTGCCCCGCCGCTCTCCTGCGGGTAGCTGAGAATGCAACGACCATGGCTACGTGCTCTCCGGGGACGGGACCGTGGGGGGCGAGCGCCGCCCGGTGTCCTCGGGACTTCCAGGCGGGCCGCCTCGGTGCGGTGCCGGCCGAGCACCTGGCGCACGCCGGCTCCGGGAACCTCCGTGGGCGCTGAGCTACTCCGCGATCCCCCGACCGAGCAGCAGGACGGTGACGAAGGTCCGGTAGAGCCGCAGGGGGTCGTCGTCGACCAGGGCGGCGCTGCACCCGCCGGTCCGCTCGACCCCGCGCACCCAGGTGGCCATCTCGGCCAGGTCCGCGTTGCGGAAGGTGATGTCCAGGCGGGCGGGCAGGTCGAACGCCGGCGGTCGCGCCTGGGCCAGGCCCCGCAGCGCCGCCTCGGCCTCGGCGGCGATCAGCTCGCAGGCGTCGTGCGGGTGCAGGCTGTCGGCCGCGAACCGGGACACCGCCGTCTTCACCACCGCCGTGCGGATCCCGGGCAGCACCGCCCGGGACTCGGCCGCGGTCACGTCGTCGCCGGTGACCAGCACCACCGGGACCCCGTGGGCCTGGGCGACGAGGGCGTTGATGCCGGCCTCTCCGACCGGCGTCCCGTTGAGCCGCACCTCGGCGATGGCCCGGGGGCTGTAGGTGTGGCTGAGCACCGACGACGGCCCGCCCATCGACCCGTGGTAGCTGACCAGGAGCACGGCGTCGAAGCTCGGGTCGAGCCCCTGCATCATGTAGAGCGGCTTGTGGCGGCCGGAGAGGTACCTAGCCCGTCCGGCGAGCAGCTCGGGACGCAGGTTCTGCATCACCGAGTGCGAGTCGTTGACCAGCACCTCCGTGGCGCCGCCGGTCACGGCGCCGGTGATCGCCGCGTTCACCTCAGCCTGCAGCAGCGCGACGCCGTGCTCGTAGCCGGGGTTGCCGGCCTGGCACTGCGTCCAGTCGACGATGCCGGCGGTGCCCTCCATGTCCGAGGACAGGAACACCTTCACGACGTGACCAACATGTCGTGACCCTCCCACGGGCGAGCCCCGCCGACCGGTCCGGTCGGCGGGGCTCGCCGGGTTAGGGGTGGTTCAGCTGACGAGCGCGGCGTCCAGGGTGATCTTGACGCCGGTGAGCGCCTTGGAGACCGGGCAGGACTCCTTGGCGTTCTGGGCGGCCTTGGCGAAGCCGTCGGCGTCGAGGCCCTCCACCTCGCCGCGAACGGTGATGGTGATGCCGGTGAGCTTGAAGCCGCCGTTGGCCTCGTCGGGTCCGAGGCCGACCTCGGCGGAGACCTCGAGGCTCTGCGGGGTGCCGCCGGCCTCGGCGATCACGGCGGAGAGCTGCATGGCGTAGCAGGCGGAGTGCGCCGCCGCGATGAGCTCCTCGGGGCTGGTGGTGCCCCCGGCCTCGTCAGCGGCGCGCTTGGGGAAGGACACGTCGTAGGTGCCGACCTTGGAGCTGGAGAGCTCGACCTGGCCGGAGCCGTCCTGGAGGCCGCCGTTCCAGGCGGTGCGGGCGGTACGAGTGGGCATGGGGGAGCTCCTCTGCTGGTGGGTCGCGGCGCGGCGACCGGGGATGACGGTGCGAGCGCAGCCGACGGGTGCGTCCCGTCGGCTGCGACTATATCGCGCGCTACCGGTTGCGCGCCAGGGCCCGTCCGTCGATCAGGGCCGCAGCAGCACCTTGACGGCGGTGCGCTCGTCCATGGCGCGGTAGCCCTCGGCGACGTCCTCCAGCGGCATCTGGCGGTCGAAGACCCGGCCGGGGTCGAGCGTCCCGTCGAGCACGTCCACCAGCAGCTCGTCGAGGTAGGCGCGCACCGGGGCGACACCACCGCCCACCGAGACGTTGCTGCTGAACAGCTGCCGGATGGGGAGCTCGGCCCCCCCGAGCGGCACCCCGACGTACCCGACCCGCCCACCGGGCCGCACCGAGGCGAGCGCCTGCTGCATGGACTGCTCCGTGCCGACGCACTCCAGCACGCAGTCGGGGCCGATGCCGCCGAACAGCTCGTGCACGGCGGCGACGCCCTCCTCGCCCCGCTCGGCGACGATCCCGGTGGCGCCGAAGTCGGTGGCGATGGCCTGGCGGGACGCGTGCCGGGACATGATCACGACCTGCTCGGCGCCGAGGCGGCGGGCGGCGAGCACGGCGGAGAGGCCGACGGCGCCGTCGCCCACGACCACGACGGTGCTCCCGGCGCGAACCCCGGCCGAGACGGCGGCGTGGTGCCCGGTGGACATGACGTCCGACAGCGCCAGCAGGCTCGGGACCATCGCGTCGTCAGGCACCTCGGGCGTGGCCACGAGGGTGCCGTCGGCCCACGGGACGCGCACCATCTCGCCCTGCGCACCGTCGACGAGGTTGCCGTCGGGGTCGGTGCCGCCCCAGGCGGAGCCGTGCAGGCACGAGGTGGTGATGCCGTTGCGGCAGTTGGCGCACGTGCCGTCGCTGACGACGAAGGGGGCGATGACGAACTGGCCCGGGCGCAGGGTGCGCACCTCGGGGCCCACCTCGGTGACCAGGCCGACGAGCTCGTGCCCGATGCGCTTGGGCTCGGGGGTCTCGCGGACGCCGCGGTAGGGCCACAGGTCGGAGCCGCACACGCAGGCGGCCACGACCTGCACCAGGGCGTCGGTGGGTCGCAGGATGCTCGGGTCGGGGACGTCCTCGACGCGGATGTCACGGGGGCCGTGGATCAGGGTTGCTCGCATGCCCCCATGGTGGCCCCACCGCCGTGCCGCGGCCGCGCCAGGTTCAGCGGGAGAGCCGCCGGGCGAGCAGCCGCGCCGCCCCGCCGATGGCCCCGGCCAGCACCAGCTGCGCCCCGGGGAACAGCGGGCGGAACTCGATGGTCCAGGTGAGGACGGTGCCCGAGCCGCTGGCGCGCAGCAGGATCTCCCCGGTGTAGTCCCGTGCCGGCACGCCCGAGACGGCGGCGTAGGCCAGTCGCTGCCCGGGCTCGAACGCGGTGACCCGCTCGCGGATGGCGGGACCCACCGCGTGCAGCGCCCGCACCGCCCCGACCCCGTTGCGGTCGGGGGAGCCCGCCGTCTCCAGGACGACCGTGCGCACCGGGGGCAGCCAGGACGCCATGCCCTCGTGGTCGGACACCACCGCCCAGGCCTGCTCGGGCGGGACGGGGACGGAGTGGGTGAAGGAGTACCGGCTCATGGGCTGATGATGCCCGAGCCGCTAGCCCCGAGCCGCTAGCCCCGAGCCGCTGGCCCCGAGCCGCTAGCCCCGGGCGGCAGCGCGGGCCAGCGCGCGGTCGCGGGAGTCCTCGAACCGGCTGGCCGCGGCGTCGAGGGCGGCGAGCACGCCGACGAGCTCCTCGCGGGCGGCCTCACCCTCCGGGCCGAACCCGGTGCGCTCGAACACGTTCCAGTGCCGCAGCACGGGCATGATCACGTCGTCGTGGTGCTGGCGCAGGTCGTAGATGCCGGCCTTGGCCATGAGCACGGAGGCGCGGCGGAAGTTCTTCATGTCCGAGCCGGGCATCTCGAAGTGCTTGACCTCCTGCAGGACCGCCACCATCGTCTCGTCCGGTGCGCGGTCGAACGCAGCGCCGACGAGGTTGCGGTAGAAGATCATGTGCAGGTTCTCGTCCTTGGCGATGCGGGCGAGCATCGCGTCCGCGATCGGGTCCCCGCAGGCCTTGCCGGTGTTGCGGTGGCTCACGCGCGTGGCCAGCTCCTGGAAGCTGACGTAGGCGACGGTCTGCAGCATGGACTTCTCGCCGGCGTCGTAGCCGTTGATCATGTGGGCCATGCGCTGGTTCTCGAGGTCCACCGGGTCCACGCCGCGGGTGACCACGAGGTAGTCGCGCATGACGATGCCGTGCCGGTTCTCCTCGGCCGTCCACTGCCCCACCCACGTGCCCCAGGCGCCGTCGCGGCCGAAGTGCATCGCGATCTCGCGGTGGTAGGACGGCAGATTGTCCTCGGTGAGCAGGTTCAGCACCATCGCGGCCTTCGCCGTCTCCGACAGCGTCGACTGCTCCGGGTCCCAGTCCACCCCGCCCATGGCGGCGAAGTTCTTCCCGTCCGACCACGGCACGTAGTCGTGCGGGTGCCACGGCCTGGCCATCGAGTTGTGCCGGTCGAGGTTCTCGGCCACCACCGGCTCGAGCTCGTGCAGGAGCTGCGTCGTCGTCAGCTTCGTGGCCATGGGTGCCTCCTCGGATCGGTACCTACGCCTTCGTAGGTTACGCGACCGTAGGTTCGGCGGCAGGGCCGTTGGTCGCTCGTCACAGTGTGGCGCCTCACGCGGGAAACGGGGCGTTCAACCGACGCTGAGTGCTCCGACGAAGACCTCGACGTGCTGGGTCTGCTGGGCGAGCAGCGCGGCACCGTCCCCCGCGGCGAGCCCACCGCCGTTGGGCACCACCGTGCCGGTGAAGGTCAGCCGCTGGCCGGTCGAGGGGGTCACGGCGCCGCGGCTGGATCCCACCAGCTGCACGTAGACCCGGTTGTCGGCCGAGGTCCCCACCCAGGCCCCGTCCGCGGACGGGGTGGAGAGCACCTCCACGCCCTGGGCCTGCACCACCTGCCCCGTGCGTCCGGCGAGGCTCCCGCTGGAGTCGGTGGAGGTGCTCAGCGGGAGCAGGAACACCCCGCCGACGGTGATCGTCCCGGCCTGGGCTCCGGCCGCACCGGGCGAAGCCACCGTCGTGGTCACCGCCGACGGCGCCACGGTGGGGGCGGCTGCGCCGTCGTCGGCGGTGACGAGCCGGACCATGACGATGAGCGCGAGGACCGCCAGGACCAGCCCGAGCAGCGGCTTGAGCAGCCAGAACGGGATGCGCGGGCGGGAGCGGGCCGTCCGGGGTGTCGGCGCGGCGTCCGGGACGGCGACGGCGGCAACCGGAGCGACCGCGACGGCAGCGACCGGGGGCGCCACCTCGGCCGGTGGAGCCGGGGCGACGGCGTCCGGGACGGCGGCGGGCTCGACGGCGGGAGCCGGCTCGGCGGCGGCCCCGCCCACCGGGGCGGGTGCCGGGCGGGGTCGGGGTGACGGTCGGACCGCAGGGGCGGGGGCGGGCGCCCCGACCGGCACCGCGGCCGCCTCGGATCCGGGGGACCCGGCCTCCGCGGGCGCCAGCGGCTCCGCGGGCGCTGTCGGCCCGACGGGTGCGGGCCCGTCCACGGGAGGCCGGATCTTCGCCGCGAGCCCCGCCGGTCGACGGGCGAAGGTGCGGGGGTGGGACGGTCCGGTCACGGGCACCTCCGGGTGGTCGACGACGGCGTGGTGGCCGTCACGTTACCCACCGGTAGCCTCGTGGCCGAGTCGATCACGGACGGGTCAGGTCCAGGCGGGGCACGTCGGGCGGGGTGAACCCGAGCACCTGGCCGTAGAAGGAGAGCTCGGACTCCAGCGCGGTCACGACGTTCTCGGCCTTGCGGAACCCGTGCTGCTCGCCCGCGAACAGCAGGTAGGCGTGCGGGATCCCGTTGCGCACCATCGCGTCCCGGAACAGCTCGGACTGCGACGGCGGCACCACCTCGTCCTCGTCGCCCTGCAGCAGCAGCACCGGGCAGCTGAGCTCGTCGACGTGGCTCAGCGGTGCCCGCTCGACGTAGCGGTCGTGGGTCTCCGGCAGCGGGCCGATCAGGCCGTCGAGGTAGCGGGACTCGAAGTCGTGGGTGTCCTGGGCGAAGCGGACGAGCTCGGCCACCCCGTAGTAGGAGGCCCCGGCGGCGAACGCGTCGGTGCGGGTCAGCGCGGAGAGCACCGTCCAGCCCCCGGCGCTGCCCCCGCGGATGACCAGCCGGGACCCGTCGGCCCGACCGTCGGCCGCCAGGGCCTGCGCGGCCGCGACGCAGTCCTGCACGTCCACCACGCCCCACTGCTCGCGCAGCGAGTTCCGGTACGCGCGGCCGTAGCCGCTGGAGCCCCCGTAGTTGACGTCGACCACGCCGATGCCGCGGCTGGTGAAGTACGCCTTCTCCGTGCTGCGGGCGTTCGGGGACTGGCTCGTGGGCCCCCCGTGCACGAACACCACGTACGGCGGGAGCTCGCCCTCGGGCGCGACGGCGGTGGGGTGCGTCGGTGGGTAGACCAGCGCGTGCACGGTGCGCCCGTCCGGGCCGGGCAGCGCCTCGGCGGTCGGCACCGGCAGCCACTCCGCGCCGAGGGACGGCCCGTCGTCGCCGTGGTCGAGCACCTCGACGGTGCCCGTGGCCAGGTCGACGGTGAACAGGCTGGTGGGGGCGGTGGGGGAGATGCCGATCCCCACGAGCGTGCCGTCCGTGACGGAGACCGCGGACACCGAGTCGAAGGGCACGTCGAGGTCGGTGAGCGTGCCCGTCGCCGGGTCGAGGAGCGCCGGGGCGGCGCGACCGACACCGTGGGTGACCGCGAGCCTGCCGTCCTCGAGCACGCCGTAGCTGGTCTGGCCCAGCTGCCACAGCGGGGCGGCGAACTCCTCGGCGGCGGGGTGCAGGGGCTCCGGCACACCTCCGTCGAGGCTGACCCGCACCAGGTTCCACCACCCCGTCGCGTCGGTGACGGCGTGCAGCGTGCGGGCGTCGGCCCACTCCGGCTGCAGGACCGACTCCTCGAGCCCGCCGAGCAGGGTGCGGGGCTCGCCGACCTCGCCGTCGACCACGGACGCGCCCCGGAGCTCCGTGCCGTCCCAGGGCATCTGCGGGTGGTCCCAGGCGATCCAGGCCAGGTGCGCGCCGTCCGGGGCGAGCCGGGGGTGGGCGAGGAAGTCGCTGCCGCCGACGAGCTCGCGCACGGCCAGCGACCCGTCCAGGGGCACGGCCACCAGGTGCCGCCGGACGGCCCCGCCGGCGTGGGCCTCGCGCACGCACCACACCTCGCTGCCCACCACCACCGGGTCGGCGTAGCGCAGGCCGGACGGCTCGTCGGGCACGGGCGTGAGGGCGACGGGCGTCGACGCACCCTCGGCCAGCAGCCACAGCCGCTGGTCGGTGAACTCCGCGAAGACCAGCCCGGCGTCGGTCGCCACCCAGCTGAGCCCGCCGTACTCGTGCACCCGGGTGCGGGCGTTGAACGGGGCGGGCAGCACGTCGTGCGCGGTGCCGTCCTCCGCGCGGCGCACCACCACCTGGCGTCCGGACTCCGCCGGTCGACCCTCCGTCCACCACAGCCGCCCGGCCACGAGGGCGGGGAACGACAGCCGGACGGCGCCGTGGGCGACGTCGGTCGCCGTGACGGGGGAGGGCCAGGCGCCGAAGGGGGTGCTCATGACCCGAGCCTGCCAGGAACCCGGCGCCCGGTGGCGGCGTTGGGGGGGGTATGGACGACCGGACGATCTTGGCGCACATCGACGACCTGGTGGCCGAGGAGCGCGTGCTGCACGAGAAGGGCGGCTCCGTCGACGACGACGACCGCCAGCAGCTGACCGGGCTCACCGAGCAGGTGGACCAGAGCCGGGACCTGCTGCGCCAGCGGCGGACGCGCCGCGAGCAGGGGGAGGACCCCGGGCTGGCCGAGGTGCGCCCCGCCGACGAGGTCGAGCACCACGCGGGCTGAGCGGTCGGCGCCGCCGCGAGCGGGCAGCATGGACGGGTGACCGACGAGCCCACTCCCGTGCCCAGCCCCGACGATCCCGCGCTGGCCGCGACCGACCGGGAGCTGCTGCGCGCCCGCGCCCTGGTGCTGCACGACCTGGCCGCCCGTGGAGCCGACACCGCCGACGTGGTCGACCTGGTGGAGACGGCGCTCGCACAGCGGCGCTGGTGGGTGCAGAGCTGGCCCGACGGGCTCCCGATGGTGGCCGGGCAGCTCGCCCAGGACGTGCAGGACGTGATGATCGACACCGAGGGTCGCTGGCCCGCGTGCCCGGTGCACCGCGACGAGGCGCTGCAGGTGGAGCCCGAGCTCGGTGCGGACCCCGAGTGGGTCTGCGAGCACGGTTGCGGGGCGCTCGCCCCGCTCGGCGCGCTCGGCCCGCTGCCGGACTGACCCCCGCCGGCGCCCCGCCCACCGGCACGCCGCGCCCGGGGCCCGAACCGGTCGGCGCACGTGGTCGGTGGTGGAGGAGGACCTCCGCACGCTCGTGCGACCGGGACACGATCGGGTGACTCGGCGCGCCCGACCGGTCTCCATCTGTTCTGCTTGTGGCTCCCATGCTGCACGAGGAGACGACCGTGACCGGTTCCGCGCCCGCCCGATCCACCACGGCCGTGCTGGCAGCGCTGGCCGCGGGCGCCCTGGCCGCGGCCGGGCTCGGCGGCTCGTTCGCCTGGACGACTCCGCAGGTCGTCGACGCCGCCGCCACCGTCTCGGTGCCCACCGCCACCGCGCCGAGCGCGGTCCCGACGACGGTTCCCGCTGCCGCGCCCGTTCCTGAGTCGGCGCCCGCTGCAGCCGTCGTGCCGGCTGGCGCACCGGTCGCAGCCCCGGCGCCCGCGGCAGCCCCGGCGCCCGCGGCAGCCCCGGCGCCCGCGGCAGCCCCGGTGCCCGTCACCTACGTCGTGCTGCCGGGCGACACCCTCTCGGCCATCGCCGCGTGGTTCGAGGCCCACGGCTACGGGGACCTGTACCGGGCCAACGCGGCCGTCATCGGCGCGAACCCGGACCTCATCCGTCCCGGGCAGGTGCTGGTGGTCTCCTCCGCCGGTGTCACGACCAACGGCTGACCGCGACGCGCTGGCACGCGCCGAGCACACCTCGGCCCTAGCCTGCACCTGGTGAGCACCTCGACCTCCCCCCGCCTGGTCCTCCGGGGCGCCCGCTGGCCCGGGGACGTCGCCGTGCGGGACGGGTGGATCACCGCCGTCGGAGTGGTGCCGGCCGAGCGGGGTGACCGCGTGCTGCGCGTGGACGGGGACGTGCTCACCGCCGGACTGGTCGACACCCACCACCACCTGTCCCAGTGGATGACCCGTGGGCGCGCCGTCGACCCGGACCTGTTCGGCCGGTTGCGGACGCTGTACCCGGTGTGGGGACGCCTGGACGCCGAGGACGTGCACGCGGCCGCCACCGTGGGGCTCGCCGAGCTGGCCCTGACCGGGTGCACCACCGCCGCCGACCACCACTACCTGGTGCCCCGCGGCGACGACTCCGTCTTCGACCGGATCGCGGACGCCGCGCACGCCGTCGGCATCCGGCTGCACCTCTCCCGCGGGTCCATGGACCTCGGGCAGAGCAGGGGCGGGCTGCCGCCGGACTCGGTGGTCGAGGACACCGACACCATCCTGCAGTCCACCGTGGACGTGCACGGCCGGCTGCACGACGGCGTGCGCACCTCCGTGGTGGTCGCACCCTGCTCGCCGTTCAGCGTCACGGGTGAGCTGATGACGGAGTCCGCAGCGCTCGCCCGGCGGCTCGCCCTGCGCCTGCACACCCACCTCGCGCAGACCGTCGAGGAGGAGCGCCACACCCTGGCCCGCCACGGCCGGCGGCCGGTGCAGCTCATGGAGGAGTGGGGGTGGGCGGAGTCGGACGTGTGGGTCGCCCACGGCGTCCACCTCGACGACGCCGAGGTCGCGCTGTTCGGGGAGCGCGGGATCGGGGTGGCGCACTGCCCGTCCAGCGACGCGCGCATGGCCACCGCCACCTGCCGCGTGGTCGACCTCGACGCCGCGGGAGCGCCGGTGGGCCTCGGGGTGGCCAGCCACGAGGCGGGCGGGCTGTTCGGCGAGATGCGCCAGGCGCTGTACGCGGGTCGTTCCCACGCCGGGCGGCCGGCGGCCCTCGGGGTGGACACGGCGCTGCGGCTGGCCACCGAGGGCGGTGCGCGCTGCCTGGGCCGCGAGGACATCGGCCAGCTCCGGCCCGGCTACCGGGCCGACGTGGCGGTGTGGCCGGGTGACGACCTGGCCGACGTGCGCGACGCGGTGGCGGGACTCGTGCTGGGCCCCGACCGCCGGGTGCGCCACCTGCTGGTGGACGGCGAGCTGGTGGTGGCGCACGGCGAGCTGCTCGGGGTCGACCTGCGGGCGGCCCGGGAACGGCTGGCGGGGCGGGCCCGGCGGCTGTGGGACTGAGGGCTGCGCTGCGCGCGCACCGCGCTCGGCGTGCCGGGGCGGCGGAGCGGGACGCGAGGCTGCGCTGGGTCGTGCTGCGCCACGGTGGCACGGTGGTGCTGACGAACCGGGCCGCGAGCGCCGCGGCGGACCTGCGCCTGTCGAGCAGCGCGGACGGTCGGACGGTCGCCGAGGGGGCCCAGGTCCTCCCCGACGTGCTGGCCGTCGTCGGACCCGGGGCCGCCGGGCGGGTGGTGCTCCCGCTGACCACCGAGACGCTGTGGCTCGGGGTGGAGTGGAACGACCCCCGGCACGGGGAGCTGCGGGCGGTGCTGCGCACGGACGTGTTCCCGCGCCAGGAGCGCTGAGGGCGGCCGGCGTGGGTGGGGGGCAGGGGTGTCTCGACGCGAGTGTCCTGGGGGCGTGATGTCGCGGTGACGACCCGGTGCTGCCCCGTCGCGCCAGAGGCTGCTCGAGGCGAGGTCGTCCGAGCCCGTCGGCCCTACGCGTCGTCGCTGGTGCCGTCCGCGGGGTGGGGCTCGGCGAAGCTGACCTCGACGGTCTCGAAACCCTTGTGCTGCTGGGCCTTGGCGTAGTCGGTGTACGCCGCCCGATCTGCTCGGGTGAGGTCCACGTCGTCGGTGAACGGGGTGAGCAGCGCCCGGGGCCACAGCCGGCGCGTGCGCACCACGTCGATCTCCGCGCAGAACACCACCACCGTGGCCTGCAGCGTGATCCAGGTGATGAGGCCGAGGACGACGCCGAACAGCCCGTACAGCGCGCTCGAGCGGTCCAGGCTCGAGCTCAGCAGGTACACCCCGAACAGCTGCAGCAGGTGGACCACCACCCCGGCCAGGACCGCTCCCGGCGCGACGTCGCGCAGCCGGGTGGGGTGGGTCGTGCCGAAGTGGAACAGCACCGCGAACAGGGCGGCGTTGGCGGCCATCGAGACGGGGATGACCAGGGCGGCGTTGAGCAGGTCGGTGTTGCTGAACCCGCCGATGAGGGTGAGCACCGTGGTGGCCAGCACACCCGTGCCGAACACGGCGAGCAGGACGAGGCTGCGCAGCCGGGCGGCCACCGGGTTCGGGCGCTTGTTCCGCGGCACCGACCACATGGTGTTCAACGCGTTCTGCCCGGCCTGCGCCACCCCGAGCCCACCGAACAGGGTGCCCACCACACCGATGACGAGCCCGATCCCGCTGCCGCCGAACGACGTCACCTGGTCACCGAGCTCGGGGCCCAGCAGCGGCACCTGCTTGAGCGCGGCGGCAATGAGCCGCTGCTGCAGCTCCGGGTCGTTCTGCAGCACGAACCCCAGGATCGTCACGGCGATGAGCAGCAGCGGGAACAGCGAGACGAACGCGTAGTGCGCGATCAGCGCGGTCAGGTAGACGCCCTGGTCGTCGACGAACTTGTAGACCACGGCCACCGGGAAACCGATCCAGCGGTGCGTGCGCTGGTAGGCGTCGAACCGGGCGACCGTCCGGCTCAGCACGGGATCCCTGCGGGGCTGGTCGCGGTGGGCTCCACGGCGGGGGTGCGGGAGTGGGCCACGACCGCAGACGCTACTGGCGCAGACCGGCCGCGCTCACCCGAGCGTGCCGCCCGACTCGAGCCCCCGTCGCAGCGCCCCGAGGATCTCGTCGACGTCGTCGTCGGTGCTCACCAGGGGCGGGCACATCGCGAGGGTGCTCGGGCCGACGGGCCGCACGATCACCCCGGCCGCCATCGTCGCGTCGCGCACGGCCACCGCGTCCACCCCGGCCAGAGTCTCCACCGCCCACACCGCCCCCTCGCCGCGCACCCCGGAGACGAGACCGTCCTCGAGGAGCCCGTGCAGGCCGGTCGAGAGCCGGGCGCCGACGGTCTTCGCCCGGTCCAGCAGCCCCTCCCGCTCGGTGATGTCCAGGCACACCATCGCGGCCGCGCAGGCGCTCGCGTGCCCGGAGTACGTGTAGCCGTGCCGCAGCACAGCGGCGGGGTCGGCGGAGAGCTTCTCGTGCACCGACGGCGCCACGAGCACCCCACCGAGCGGGACGTACCCGCTGGTCACGCCCTTGGCGAAGGTGGTCAGGTCGGCGTGGACCCCGTAGTGCTCACCGGCGAACATGCTGCCGAGTCGGCCGAAGGCGCAGATGACCTCGTCGAGCACGAGGAACGCGCCGTGCTCGGTGCACAGCGCCCGCAGGCCCTCGAGGTAGCCGGGCACCGGGGGGTGCACCCCGCCCGCACCGATGACGGGCTCGGCGAACACGGCCGCCACCTTCCCGGGGTGGGCGGCGAACACCGCACCCACGGCGGCCAGGTCGTCCTTGGGGACCTGCACCGCGTCGCCGATGCCGGGGCCGAAGCCGGCGCTGTTGGCCGGCAGCCCGGTGAGGCTCATGCCGCCGTAGGTCACCCCGTGGTAGCTCGGCGCCCGGCTGATAATGATGGTGCGCTCGCCGTCACCGGCCGCGGCGTGCGCGAGGCGGGCGAGCTTGATGGCGGTGTCGACGGCCTCGGAGCCACCGCTGGTGAGGAACACCCGGCTGCCCGGCACCGGCGCCAGTGCGGCCAGCCGCTCCGCCAGGGCGTCCGCGGGGGCGTTGGTGAACTTGTCGAAGCAGTGGAAGGTCTCCAGCCGACCGATCTGCTCGGCGACGGCCTCGGCCACCTCGGTGCGGCCGTGCCCGACGTTGCAGTGCCAGAGGCTGGCCATGGCGTCCACGTACCGGGTGCCCTCGGCGTCCCAGACGATCGCGCCCTCGCCCCGCACGAGCGAGGTGAACGACGACGCCTCGGCGGCCGGGCGGGCGAACGGGTGCAGCAGGGCGGGGGTGCTCATGGTGCCGATGATCCACCCCGCGACCCCCCGGTGACCAGCCGTGCGCGCACCACCAGCCGGGTCACCACGAGCAGGGGCCACACCGCCTGCGCTCCCGCCAGCACCCGCTCGCTCAGCCCGAACCGTGGCCCCCCGAGCTCCACCCCGAACCACAGCAGCAGGCCCACCAGCACGGCCGCCCCGACCCAGCCGGTGCGCCAGCGGGGGAACGCCAGCAGCGACCACGTGCTCAGGGCCACGAACCCGACGGTGGCGGCCACGGTGTGCACGGTGGACGAGCCCCCACCGGCGGGCAGCGGGGCGGCGGAGACGACGAGCGTGGCCACACCGCCGATCGCCAGCAGCACCCGGCCCGACGACGCACCCGCCCGGAGCGCCAGGGCCGTCACGACGTGGGCGAGACCGAGCCCGGCCAGGCCCACCGTCATCACCCACCGGTGCGGGGTGTCCCGGGCGGCGAGGTCCGAGATGGTGCGCACCACCGCGTCGAAGGGCACCGGCTGCACCGCGGCGGCCAGCTCCCACCCGCCGATCATGAACACCGGCGCGAGCACGGCCGACACCACGCCCCACCAGGGGACGCGACCGGGTGCGGCCACCCGCGTGCTCACGTCCTCAGCGCCTTCGCCACGGGGCTCACGTGCTCAGCGCCGGTGGCGACGCAGCGTGGCGTCCGACAGCGACGGCGGCGCGTACCCGGCGTCGGTGGCGTTGACCGTGGTGCCCGGAGCGACGATGTCGTCGATGGCGTCGAGCACCTCCGTGCTGAGCTGGAGGTCCGCGGCGTCGAGCTGGCTGGTCAGCTGCTCCACCGTCCGCGGTCCGATGATCGCGCTGGTGACCCCCGGGTGCTCCAGCACGAACGCGATGGCCATGTGCACCAGCGACATCCCGTGCTCGTCGGCCAGCTTGCCGAGGGCGTCGGCCGCGTCGAGCTTGGCCCGGTTCGCAGGGTCGGCGAGGTCGTATCGGGCCGGCATCCGGGCCGCGCGGCCGCTCGTGGGTGCGTCGGTGCCCTTCCGGTAGCGCCCGCTAAGCCAGCCGCCGGCCAGCGGGCTCCAGGGCAGCACGCCCATGCCGTGCCGCTGGGTCACCGGCAGCACCTCGGTCTCGATCCCACGGGCCAGGATCGAGTACGGCGGCTGCTCGGTGACGAAGCGCTCGCGGCCGCGCTTCTCGGCGACCCACTGCGCCTCGACGATCTCGCCCGCCGGGAAGGTGGAGCTGCCGATGTAGCGGACCTTGCCGGCGCGGACGAGGTCGGTCAGCGCACCCAGGGTCTCGTCGATCGCCGTCGACGGGTCGGGCCGGTGGATCTGGTAGAGGTCGATCCAGTCGGTCTGCAGGCGCCGCAGGCTGCTCTCCACCTCCTGCACGATCCAGCGCCGGGAGTTGCCGCTGCGGTTGGCACCCTCGCCCATCTGCGCGTGCGCCTTGGTGGCCAGCACGACCTCGTCGCGCCGCCCCTGCAGGGCCTTGCCGACGATCACCTCGGACTCGCCCTGGGAGTACACGTCGGCGGTGTCGACGACGTTGATCCCGGCGTCGAGCGCGGCGTGGACGACCGCGATCGAGTCGTCGTGGTCGGGGTTGCCCCAGGCGCCGAACATCATGGCGCCCAGGCAGAGGGGGCTGACCTTGACTCCGGTGGTGCCGAGCGTGCGGTGGTCCACGGTGGCCTCCTCGTCAGGCCGTCCCGCGGTGGACGGCCACCGTCCACCGTCCTCGCGGCGGCGCCGTGACGCCACCGGACCCCCGGGCCGGTGGTCCCCCCGCGCGCGGTCCCCGTCCGGCGGTGCCCTGCACACGCTCCGGGAACCGGGGAGCGCGACGCACGTCAGGCCTGCACGCGACGCCCCGATCCAGGTCTCGGGGATGGGGCCAGAAGCGCACATCGGGGAGCGGCCTGCACGCTGGGCGCTGCGTTCGGCGCCCGGGGTCCGGAGCGCCGTGCGCGAGCACCATGCCCTCGAGGGCCTCGGCGAGCTCCGCCGGTGCTCCGGGGGTGGCTAGGGTCGAGGCGTGAGCGAGGACGGGACGATCCGCGGCGCCGCGCGCAGCGAGCGGCGTCGCGTGCTCTTCGTCGACACCGACGCCGGCGGGCGCATCCACTTCACCGCCGCGCTGCGGTGGGCCGAGGCGGTGGAGCACCGGCTGGTGCGCGAGCTGGACCCGGGCTGCGACATCGGCCGCTGGCCACGTCGGCACGTCGAGGCGACCTACCACCTGCCGCTCGGCTTCGACGACGAGTTCGAGCTGTGGCTGCACGTGGAACGGGTGGGCAGCACGTCGGTGGGCTGGGCGTGGTCGGTGGTGTGCGACGAGGCCACCTGCATCGAGGGCAGGCACACCACGGTGCACGTCGGCGAGGACGGTGCGCCCGAGCCGGTGCGGGCCGAGCTGCGGAACCTGCTGGCGGATCCGAGCAGCTAGCGGCTGACCCGAGCCCTGGACACCTGGGCGCAGGTCTGGAACAACCGGGCCCGCGCCGCCGGGTCGTCGTGCAGCAGCGGCAGGTACTGGGTGGAGCGCGGCCGACGGTCGTGCCAGAACAGCCCGGTGGTGCGCGCGGGCTCGGCGGCAGCCGCGAGCCAGACGATGGTGTCCGCCCCCTGCTCGGCGGTGCGCAGCACGGCGGCCGTGACCGCGGCGAAGCCGGGGATGGACCCGCTGACCCCCGGGGTGTCGGCCCAGCCGGGGTGCATGGCGTGCACCACCGGGTCGCCGGGGCGGGAGAACGTGGCCGCGAGGTGCTCGGACACCGCCACCTGCATGCGCTTGGTGCGCGCGTAGGCGGTCATGCCCTTGTACTCGCCGGTCGTGTACTCGAGGTCGCGGGTGACGGCGGGCACGGGGTACATGCCGCCGGAGGACACCCACACCACCCGGCCGTCGCCGTCCGCGGCCAGCAGGTCGCGCAGCCCGACGGTGAGCGCGTAGGGCCCCAGGACGTGGGTGGCGAAGGCCAGCTCGTGGCCCTGCGCTGAGGTGGTGCGGCGCTGCGGGATGAGGCCGGCGCAGTGCACCAGGGCGTGCAGCGCCACGAGGTCGTCGCTGAGCGCGGTGACGAGGTCGGCCACGGCGTCCAGGTCGCTGACGTCGCAGGGGCGCACCACGAGCGCAGCCCCGGGCACCTCGGCGCGCACCGCGGTGGCCGCCTGCTCCAGGCGCTCGGTGCTGCGACCCACGAGGTGGACCCGCGCCCCGAGGCGGGCGAGCGCCGTGGCGGTCGCCAGGCCCAGGCCGGAACCCGCCCCGGTCACGAGCACCTCGGGCCGGCCGACGAGCTCCGCCGCGTCCGGGGCCCACCAGAGGCGGCGCACCACCGGCCCCAGGGCGGAGTAGCCGGGCACCACGAGCTTGTCCAGGGCGGTGTCGGCGGCAGCGGTCAGCACCGAGCGGAAGGAGGCCACGTCCACGACGGTAGCCCGCCCCGGTCGCTCAGACCCGTCCGGCGAGCGCGTCCTGCTCCTCGAGCGCGGCCGCGGCGTTCCAGTCCCGCTTGACCGCGCGCCACGCCTCGTCGTCGCGGCCGAGGCGCCAGTACCCGGAGGCGGACAGGTGGTCCAGGGGCACGTGCCGCTCGGCGCGCAGCCAGCGCCGCAGGTCGCGGACGTCGCCCGCCTCGCCGTGGACGAAGGCGTGCACCCGCCCCGGGAGCCACTCGAGGCCCTGCACGGCGTCGACGAGCCCGCGCTCCACCCAGGTGACGTCCGCCCCGTCGGGCAACGGGTAGGCGTGCTCGGCGGGACCGTCCACCAGCACCACGACCTTGGCCGGTGCGCTGGTCCCGATCCGCTCCAGGGCGCACGCGATGGCCGGCAGCGCGCTGGCGTCCCCGACGAGCAGGTGCCAGTCGGCGGCGGGGTTGGGCGCGTAGCCCCCGCCGGGCCCGGTCAGCCCGAGCGCGTCGCCCGGCTTCGCGGATGCGGCCCACGGTCCGGCCAGGCCCTGCTCCCCGTGGTGCACGACGTCGATCGTGACCAGCCTCGCGGCCGGGTCCCAGGCGCGCACGGTGTAGGTGCGGGTGGTCGGCCGCGCCCCGCCCTCCTGGTTCGGATCCTGCTGGTTCGGATCCTGTTGGGGGAGCAGCAGCTTGACGTAGTGGTCGGTGAACTCGCCGACGGGGAAGCTCGTCAGCTCGGGGGCGTGCAGCTCCAGCCGCACGACGTGCGGGGTGAGCCAGGTGCTGGTCTGCACCGTCGCCCGGATGACGGGACGAGCCGGTCGGTCGGGGCGTGCGTCCTGGGCCATGGGGCCAGTGTGCCCCGGTCAGACAGTCGACAAGTATTGCTCAGTACGTCAGTCGAGTGTAGAACGTGAGCATGACCACCACCGAGCGCACCGGGTCCGCCCCGAAGCCCACCGGACCGCTGAGCACCATCGACTACAGCGAGCGGATCCCGAACAACGTGAACCTGGCCGGCGACCGCAAGCTCCAGCGGGCGCTGGAGGGGTGGCAGCCGAAGTTCCTGGACTGGTGGAAGGCGCTCGGCCCCGCACTGCCCACCAAGGACGTGTACCTGCGCACGGCGATCGCGGTGGGTCGCGACGGCTGGGCGCACTTCGGCCACGTCCCCATGGAGCAGTACCGCTGGGGCATCTTCCTGGCCGAGCAGGACCCAAACCGGGTCATCCCGTTCGGCAAGCACAAGGGCGAGCCCGCCTGGCAGGAGGTGCCCGGCGAGTACCGGGCCGAGCTCTTGCGCCTGATCACCGTGCAGGGCGACACCGAGCCCGCGTCGGTGGAGCAGCAGCGCGTGCTGGGGGCCACCGCGCCCTCGCTGTACGACATGCGCAACCTGTTCCAGGTCAACGTCGAGGAGGGCCGGCACCTGTGGGCGATGGTCTACCTGCTGCAGGCCTACTTCGGTCGGGAGGGTCGCGAGGAGGCCGAGCAGCTGCTCAAGCGCAACTCCGGCGACCTCGACTCGCCGCGCATCCTCGGGGCGTTCAACGAGGAGACGACCGACTGGCTGCAGTTCTTCATGTTCACCTACTTCACCGACCGCGACGGCAAGTACCAGCTGGGCACGCTGAAGGAGTCGGCGTTCGACCCGCTGGCCCGGACCTGCGAGTTCATGCTCAAGGAGGAGGCCCACCACATGTTCGTGGGCACCACCGGGGTGCAGCGGGTGGTCGAGAAGACCGTCCAGGTGATGGTCGAGCTCGGCACCGACGACCCGGCGGCGCTGCTGGCGGCCGGGGTCATCCCGCTGGAGGTCGTGCAGAAGTACCTGAACTTCCAGTTCTCGGTGTCGATGGACCTGTTCGGCTCCGAGAGGTCCACCAACGTCGCGGCGTACTACACGGCGGGGCTGAAGGGCCGCTGGCAGGAGACCCGGCGCAAGGACGACCACGAGCTGCACGGCGACACCCGGGAGATGACGGTGGTGCGCGACGGGGAGTTCGTCCAGGAGACGGTGCCCATGCTCACGGCGCTGAACCTGGACCTGCGCGACGAGTACGTCGCCGACTGCGAGAACGGCGTGCGCCGCTGGAACCAGGAGATGGAGGACGCCGGGCTGGAGCAGCGGCTGTTCCTGCCGCACGAGGGGTTCAACCGCTTGGTCGGCTCGTACTCCAGCGGCCACGTCTCGCCGGACGGTCGGATCATCGACGCCGCCGAGTGGGAGGCGAGCGTGGACGGGTGGCTGCCCCTGGACGCCGACCGCGCCGCCGTGGCCGCGCTCATGGTCGGGGTCTACGAGCCCGGTGAGTTCGCGGGCTGGATCGCCGCCCCCAAGACGGGCATCAACGACCAGCCCGTGGAGTTCGACTACGTCCACCTCGCCGAGGAGGGCCTCACCGCCTGAGCGGGGTCCACCGAGCGGTGCGACTCGACGCTCGGGACCAGCATCGCCGACGCGACCAGGACCGCTCCCGCGGCCGTCACCCAGGACCGGTCCGGCTGCGGGGACCGGAAGAAGGCCGGCGCGGGGAACGACGTGTGGGTCTCCTCGATGTCGACCAACCAGTCCTCCCCGGCCACCGACCATCTGCTCGGGCACCGTCGTGCCGGTCACCCGCGCCGCGACGCGACGCGACGCGACGACTGAGTGCATTGGCAAGTTACATAAGCTAGTGATAAACATGGTCTCGTGCTCCCCTCCGCCGATCCTGCCGTCGCGCTCACGCGCTACTACTCGTGGTGGCGTCGCTCGGCCCCGTCCTCGAGCCTGTCCTCGACGTCGCTGTCCACCCTGGACGTGCTCGACGTCCTGGGGCCGCAGCGCCTCTCGGACCTGGCGACCCGGGAGCGGATCAGCCAGCCGGGCATGACGGGCCTCGTCACGCGGCTCGCCACGGCCGGCCTGGTGGAGCGGACCTCGGACCCCGACGACGGCCGCGTGGCGCTGGTCCGGGTGACCGACGCCGGACGCCGCGCCCTCACGGAGTTCCGCGACACGCGGTCCGCCGAGCTGCGTCGGCGGCTGGAGCACCTCGACCCCCAGGACCGGCGGGCCCTCGAGCTCGCCGTGCCCGCGCTGGAACGACTGATGTCTGGAGACCCCGCATGACCGCCCCCGCTGCCGCCGGCCACCCCGCCCCCGCGAGCCCGTTCCACCAGCCCCGCGCCGTGTGGGCCGTGGCGTTCGCCTGCGTGATCTCCTTCATGGGCATCGGCCTGGTGGACCCGATCCTGCCGGCGCTGTCCTCGCAGCTGGACGCGACGCCGAGCCAGGTGACCCTGCTGTTCACCAGCTACCTCGTGGTCACCGCCTTCGCCATGCTGATCACGGGCTGGGTCTCCAGCGTCCTGGGCGCCAAGCGCACGCTGGTCGTGGGGCTCGCGATCATCGTGGTGTTCGCCGCGCTGGCCGGGACCTCCAGCAGCATCAACGGCATCGTCGGCTTCCGGGCCGGCTGGGGACTGGGCAACGCCCTGTTCATCGCCACGTCGCTGGCCGTCATCGTCGGCTCCGCGAGCGGTGGGTTCGCCGGGGCGATCATCCTCTACGAGACCGCGCTGGGGGTCGGGATCGCGACCGGCCCGCTGCTGGGCGGCGTGCTCGGCAACATCAGCTTCCACGGCCCGTTCTACGGCGTGGCCGTGCTCATGTTCCTCGCCCTCGTCGCCTCGGCCACCCTGGTGCCGTCCACGCCGAAGCCCGCCCAGCGGTCCTCGGTGCTCGAGCCGCTCAAGGCGCTGCGGCACCGTGCGCTGCGCAACACCAGCATCACCGGGCTGCTCTACAACTGGGGCTTCTTCACCATCCTCGGCTACGCGCCGTTCCTCATGCACCTCGACGCCATCCAGCTCGGGTTCGTGTTCTTCGGCTGGGGCCTGCTCGTCGCCTCGTTCTCGGTGTTCGTCGCCCCGTGGCTGAAGGCCCGCATCGGCACCCCGCGCACCCTGTACGGCAACCTGACCGCGGTGGCCGCCGTGCTGGCCGTGATCGGGATCTGGGCGAACAGCCCGACCGTCGTCATCGTCGCCGTCATCGTCTCCGGTGCGTTCGTCGGCATCAACAACACGCTGGTGACCACGGCCGTCATGTCGATCTCACCGGTACCGCGCCCGGTCGCCTCGGCCACCTACGGCTTCGTCCGGTTCTTCGGCGGCGGGCTCGCACCCTTCGCGGCCGGCCAGCTCGCCGAGCACCTCAACGTGCACGTGCCCTACGTCCTGGCGGCCGTGGTGGTGCTGGCCGGGGCGTTCGTGCTCTCCAGCGTGCACGCCGAGCTCGACGCCGCGGACGAGGAGGAGACCCACACCGTGAGCACCGGGCGGCAGGCCGACGAGCAGGCGGTGCTCGACGTGCCGACCAACGCCGAGGAAGCCGTGATGGCCGAGGCCGCCAAGCGGGTCGACGAGCGGCTGGCCGACCGCGCGGCTCGCTGACCCACCCCTCCCGACGCCTCCCCCTTTCCGCCAAGTGCGGGCTTGTGGTCGTCATACATGGGCGAATAACCGCCACAAGCCCGCACTTGGCGGGGGACGGGGCGGGGGGACGGGCTCAGCCGACGACGAACACCAGGGCGCACACCGCGGCCACCAGCACCCCGGCCACCAGGTCGCGCAGCCCGGGTCGGCCCGCGTCGGCCACCAGCCGGCCGGTGCCACCGCGGGCGGTGATCGCCTCGCCCAGCTCGCCGGCGCGGCGCATGGTCACCGCCATCGCGGACACGGCGAGGTCCACGGCCTCCACGTTCACGTCGGCGAGGCTGCGACGACCCGCGGGACGGCGCAGGCGACGCGCGGCCCCGAGCACGCGCAGGTCCTCGGCGAGCAGCGGGAACGCCCGCACGCACAGCGCGATCGTCACCGCCCACTCGTCGACCGGGGCGCGCACCAGGCGCAGCGGGGCCCCCAGGCGGGCCACGGCCGGGGCCACGTCACCCAGCGCCGTCGTGGCCCCCACCAGCAGCGCGGCCACCAGCAGCACGCCGGCGAGCGCGGTCAGCCGCACGTAGAGCAGCACCGCGCCCAGTCCGACGGTCACCCCGCCGAGCGCCAGCTCCGGCGAGCCCCCGGCGGGGACCGACAGCAGGCCGGCCGCCACGAGCAGCAGCCAGAACCAGGGGCGCAGCCGGGGCAGGGCGCCGAGCGGGATCCGGGCCAGCACCGCGGTGAGCACCACGGCGGCGCCGATGATCCCGATGGCGGCCCAGCTCGTCACCAGGGAGAGGGTCAGCCCGAGCGCGGCGACCCCCGCGAGCTTGGTGCCGGCCCACAGCCGGTGGACGGGGGTGTCGCGGGGGACCTCCCGCAGCACGGTCGTCACCGCGGCACCCCGGTGGGCTCGGCGTGGGTGCGGCCGTGCTCGACGAGCACCGTGCGGTCACAGATCGCAGCGATCTCGGCGACGTCGTGGGAGACGACGACCAGGGTCAGTCCCTGCTCCTCGCGCAGCCGGGCGAGGACGTCCACCAGCCCGGCCCGGCTCGGGGCGTCGAGCCCGGCCAGCGGCTCGTCGAGCACCAGGACCCTGGGGTTCGTCACGAGCAGCCCCGCCAGCGCGGCGCGGCGGAGCTGGCCGCCGCTGAGGGTGTCGGTGCCGCGGGCGGCGACGGCCGGGTCCAGGCCCACGGTGGCCAGGGCTCGGGCGACGGAGGGGTGGGCGGCGCTGCCGTGCCCCGCCGCGGCCGCCACGTCCTCACCGACGGTGGGCCGCTGCACCTGCAGCCGCGCGTGCTGGAACGCCACCGCCACCGAACCGACCTGGCTGGTGATCGACCGGCCGTCCAGGGTCGCGGTGCCCTCGGTCGGCCGCAGCAGCCCGCCCAGCACCCACGCCAGGGTGGACTTGCCGGAGCCGTTGCCGCCGACGAGCACCACCGCCTCCCCACGGGCCACCTCGAGGTCCACCCCGGTCAGCGCACGGTGCGCCCAGGGGGTGCGGGCGTCGTAGACGTGGCCGACCCCGCGCAGCACGAGCAGGGCGGGCCCGGGGTGGCGGCCGGTGCGGCGCGGCGACGGCAGGGCGGGGGCAGCGGGGGCGCCCCCGAGCTCGTGCACCCGCCCGTCGCGGACGGCCACCACGCGGTCGGCGGCGACGGCGTCGGCGGGGCGGTGGCTGACGTGCACCACGGTCGTGCCGGTGCGCCGCGGCAGCGAGGCGAGCAGCGCGACCATCTCCGCACGCCCGGCGGGATCCACCATGGCCGTCGACTCGTCGGAGAGCAGCAGCCGGGGCGAGCGGGCCAGCGCGGCGGCGATCGCCAGGCGCTGCAGCTGGCCGCCGGAGAGGCCGGTGGTGGCCCGGTCACCGGTGCCGGCGAGGCCGACAGTGGCCAGCAGGCCCTCCACGTCCACGGTCGCGCTCGTGGGCAGGCCCCAGACCACGTCGTCGCGCACCCGGGCGCCGAGCACCTGGCTCTCGGGGCGCTGGGCGATCAGGGCGGTGCCGCCGAGCCGGCCCAGCCCGGCCGGACCGCCACGGTGCACGGTCCCCGAGGTGGGGGCGCGACCGGCGAGCAACCGCACCAGGGTCGACTTGCCGGACCCGTTGTCGCCGAGCACGGCCACCATCTGCGGCCGGTCGAGCACCAGGTCCACCCCGGTCAGCGCGTCGCGCCGGGCCCCCGGGTAGCGGAAGCCGGCGTCGACCAGGGCCACCGGCACCGGCGCCGGGGTCCGGTCGTCCCCGTCCGCACCGTCGAGGCGGTCGGTGACGGGCAGCCGGTCCAGGCGCTCGAGCACGGCCCCGAGCGCGCCCCACGCGATGACGCCGGTGAGGACGACGGAGAGCACCACGGCGCCGCCGACCGTCCACCACCAGTTCTCGACCAGCGTGTCGGTGACGGCGTCGACCCGGCTCGTGGCCCCGCTCGTGCCGGGGATGTTCCCGATGATCCCGGTGACGCCCCGGACGGAGTTGCGGATGGTCTGCAGCGTCAGGTCACGCAGCGAGGAGAACACCAGCAGCAGCCCCACCACCAGCAGGGCCACCGCGGGGGCGGCGACGGTGAAGGCCAGGGCAGCCGTGCCCGCGCCCCGGCCGCGGCGCTTGACCTCCCCGACGATGCCCCCGATGAGCGCGGCCAGCCCGATGACGGTCAGGGGTGCGGTGCCGGCCACGAGGAACCCCACGACCCCGGCGGCGACGGTGGCCGCGACGAGTGCGCGGGGCCGGTGCCGCTGCGCGACGACGCCGAGCGGGACGACCGCGAGCACCTGGAGGATCCCGGCCACCGGCACCACCACGCCGAGCACGGCCAGGACCACCGTCACCCCGCCCATCACGGCGGCGGTGGCCAGCTCGACGGGACGCAGCGGGCCGCTGGTGGTGGCGGCGGCACTCATGGCACCAGTGTGCCTGAGTGCCCCGACCGCGCCGGGTGGCCTCAGCCCAGGCCCTGCCAGCAGCGCTGGGCGGGCGCGGACCACTCGGCGTGCAGGCGGTGGAACGCGGCGGCGGCGTCCAGCCCGGGCCAGGTGTGGTCGAGGAGCTCGGCGGGCAGGCCGGGGTCCAGGAACGGGAATCGGCGCCAGGCCTGCACGAGCTGGACCTGGGCGACGAACGCCTCGTCGTCGGTGCCCGCCCGGCGGTCGGTGAACGCGGCCAGGAACGTGGTGTAGCGCGTCTCCACCGCGTCGAGGTCCCAGGCGGCGCGCAGCAGGGCGGCCCGGTCGCCGAGCGCGGGGGCGTCGGTGCCGACCCACGCGAAGGCGCGGTCGCCCAGCCCGGCCTCGGCCACCGCGTCGGCGGCTGCTCCCGCCCGGCCGGCGTCCGGCACCACCCAGAGTCCGGGTGCGGGGGAGCCCATGCCCAGCCAGGTGAGCCGGGTGCGCAGCCGGTGGCGCAGCTGGCGCTGGGACTCGGGGATGGCCACCGACAGCACGAGCCAGCGCCCGTCCCACGGGGCGACCTCGCGCTGGAAGGAGTAGATCCGCTCCGTGCCGTCGGCGAGCAGGGCCGACCCCGGCCCGGTGAGGGCCCAGCGCACCCGCCGACCCACCCGCTCGGAGCGCAGCAGCCCCTCGGCGGCGGCCCGGGCCACCGCCTGCCGTGCGCTCTTCTCCTCCACGCCCAGCCGTCCGAGCGCGTGCAGCAGGGTCGAGGTCCACACCGGCTCGCCGCGGGGGTGGACGAACTCGCCCAGCACCGTCAGCAGCAGCGAGCGGGCGCTGTCGGAGCCGAGCTCGCGGCGGCGCGAGCTCGGCACGGGGGACACGTCGGCCGGCTGGGCCACGGGTGCGCTCCTTGCTGTGCGGGCGACGGCGGTGGGTGGCGATGCGGTGGGGTGCGGTGCGGTGCGGTGCGGTGGGCGGTGCGGGGTCGGCCCAGCATGCCCGGTGGGGTCGTGGGTGCCGGTGGGGCCTCCGTCCCCGACCTCCACGTGCGAGTCTCGTTCTACAGCGGCTTGACGGATGTCCACGTGTTCGTAGACTGTGACCGCGACCACCCCCTGCTCGAGAGGTGCCCCATGACAGCGCTGACCGAGGCCCGCCCAGCCCCGGACGTCCCGGTGGGCGTCACCGTCGACTTCGACACCGACCCCAGCCGCTACCGGCACTGGCGGCTGGCCGTGGACGGTGAGGTGGCCACCGTCTCGCTGGTGGTCGACCCGGACGGGGGCCTGGTCCCGGGCTACCTGCTCAAGTCGAACTCCTACGACCTGGGCGTGGACATCGAGCTGTACGACGTGGTGCAGCGGCTGCGGTTCGAGCACCCTGGGGTCAAGGCGGTCGTGCTGACCAGCGGTGTCGACCGGATGTTCTGCGCGGGCGCGAACATCACCATGCTCGCCGGGTCCAGCCACGCCTGGAAGGTGAACTTCTGCAAGTTCACCAACGAGACCCGCAACGGCATCGAGGACGCCACCGAGCACAGCGGGCAGACCTGGATCGCCGCGCTCAACGGCACCGCGGCCGGCGGTGGCTACGAGATGGCCCTGGCGTGCGAGGAGATCGTGCTCATCGACGACGGCTCCTCCACCGTCTCCCTGCCGGAGGTCCCGCTGCTGGGCGTGCTCCCAGGTACCGGTGGGCTCACCCGCGTGGTGGACAAGCGCTTCGTCCGCAAGGACCGGGCCGACGTGTTCGCCACCAAGAGCGAGGGCATCCGCGGGGCGACGGCCGTGGCCTGGCGCCTGGTCGACGAGAGCGTCCCGCGGGCCCGGTTCGCCGAGACCGTGGCCGCCCGCGCGCACGCCGCGGCCGCCCGGTCGGCGCGCCCGTCCAACGCCACCGGCGTCACCCTCACCCCGCTGGAGCGCACCGAGACCGACACCGCGATCAGCTACCCGCACGTGCGCGCCGAGCTCGACGCCGCCGCCCGGCGGGTGGAGATCACCGTGCACGGTCCGGACGCCGCACCTCCCGCGGACGCCGCCGGGGTGCTGGCCCAGGGGGTGGACTACTGGCCGCTGGCGCTGGCCCGCGAGCTCGACGACCTGGTGCTGCGGCTGCGCACCAACCACCAGGACCTGGGCACCTGGGTGTTCCGGACCCGGGGCGAGGTGGGGCCCGTGCTCGCCCACGACGCGCAGCTGGCCGAGCTGGCGCAGGACTGGTTCGTCAACGAGGTGCGGCAGTACCTCAAGCGCACCCTCAAGCGGCTCGACGTGACCAGCCGCAGCCTGGTGGCGGTGCTCGACCCGGGCAGCTGCTACGCCGGGGTGCTCGCCGAGCTGGCCCTGGCCTGCGACCGGCAGTACGTGCTGGACGGGGTGTTCGAGGACCCGGACGAGCCCGGCTACACCGAGGGGGCCTCGGCCGCCACGGTCGTGCTGACCGCCGGCAACGACGGGGACTACCCGATGGGCAACGGGCTGAGCCGGCTCCGCTCGAGGTTCTGGGGTGTGGACGCCGAGCTCGAGGCCGTGCGGAACCGGTTCGGCGAGCCCCTGGACGCAGCCGCCCTGGACTCCCTGGGCCTGGTCACCCTGGCCCTGGACGACATCGACTTCGCCGACGAGCTGCGCATCGTGCTCGAGGAGCGGGCCTCGCTGAGCCCCGACGCGCTCACCGGCATGGAGGCCAACCACCGCTTCGTCGGTCCGGAGACCGTGGAGACCAAGGTGTTCGGCCGACTGACGGCGTGGCAGAACTGGATCTTCTTGCGGCCCAACGCCTCCGGGGAGGAGGGGGCGCTGCGTCGGTTCGGCACCGGGCAGCGTGCGGACTTCGACGTGAAGCGGGTCTGAGCCGTGGCCCCGGTACCGGCCCCGTTCAACGCCGGGCAGTACCTGCTCGACCGCCGCACCTCCCTCGGCGACGCCGGCCGGGTGGCCCTGCACGGCCCCGCCGGCCCGGTCACCTACGGCGAGCTGCTGAGCCTGGTCGAGCGCACCACCGCGGGGCTGCGCAGCCTCGGCCTGCACACCGACGACCGGGTGGTCCTGGTCATGAGCGACGGCGTGGAGATGGTGGCCGCCGTCCTCGGGGCGTTCCGGGCCGGGCTCGTGGCGGTCCCGGTCTCGACCATGCTCGGGGGCGCGGAGCTGGCGTCGGTCGTCGTGGACTGCGGGGCGAGGGTGGTGGTCGCCACCGAGGAGTTCGTCGGTGCCGTGACCGTGGCGGTCGCGGCGGCCGACGAGCTGGAGCACCTCGTCCTCGTGGGTGGACAGGTGGCGGCCCCCGAGCAGGTGCGTACGTGGAGCTGGTCGGGGCTGCTGGAGAACGGCAGCGGAGCCGACGACACCGTGGCCGCGACCACCGACGACTCCTGGGCGCTGTGGCTCTACACCTCCGGCACCACCGGGACGCCCAAGGGTGCGATGCACCGGCACGCCAACATCCGGCACGTCTGCGAGACCTACGGCGCGCACACCCTGGGCATCACCGCCGACGACGTGTGCTTCTCCGTCGCCAAGCTGTTCTTCGCCTACGGGATCGGCAACACCCTGTTCTTCCCCCTGGCCGTGGGCGCCTCGGCCGTGCTCGAGCCGCGGCGCCCGAGCCCCGCGGTGGTGCTGGAGCGGATGGCCGCCGACCGACCGACGCTGTTCTTCGGACCACCCACGTTCTACGCCGCCCTCGTCGCCGCCGAGCTGCCGTCGGACACCTTCGCCTCCGTCCGGCTCGCCACCAGCGCGGGGGAGTCCCTGCCGGTCGTGCTGCAGCGGCGGGTCACCGACGCCTACGGGTTCCCCGTCCTCGACGGCATCGGGGCCACCGAGGCCCTGCACGTGTTCCTCTCCAACCACCCCGACGACATCCGTCCCGGCACCACCGGCAAGGCCGTGCCCGGCTACGAGGTGGAGCTGCGCGACGGTGACGGCCACCCCGTCCCGCCGGGTGAGCCCGGTGACCTCTACGTCCGCGGGGAGTCCCTCGCGGTGGGCTACTGGCGGCGCACCGAGGCCACCCGCGCGGTGTTCCAGGGTGAGTGGATGCGCACCGGGGACACCTACAGCCAGGACGCCGACGGTTACTACGTCTGCCTGGGCCGCTCCAACGACCTGCTCAAGGCGGGCGGCATCTGGGTCTCCCCGGCCGAGGTGGAGGGCCGCCTGCTCGAGCACGACGGCGTCTCCGAGGCCGCCGTCGTGGGGGTGGCCGACGCGGCCGGGCTGGACAAGCCGGTGGCCTGCGTCGTCCGCTCGGCCGCCGGGGCCACGGTCACCGCGGAGGAGCTGGTGGCCTGGTGCCGCGACGGCCTGGCCTCGTTCAAGCGGCCGCGCGCCGTGGTCTTCGTCGACGAGCTGCCCAAGACGGCCACCGGCAAGGTCCAGCGCTTCAAGGTCCGGGAAGGCTTCGCCGGGGTGCCGCTGGAGCAGGTCTCCGAGCCTGAGGAGCCCTCGGGCGTGCCCGCCTCCGCCCAGCTCAGCAGCTAGTCCGAACCGAGAACTGGAGACCCGAACCGTGCCCTACGTGATCGCCGAGGCCTGCGTCGACGTGATGGACCGCAGCTGCGTGGACGAGTGTCCCGTCGACTGCATCTACGAGGGCGCCACCAAGCTCTACGTGAACCCCCGGGAGTGCATCGACTGCGGGGCGTGCGAACCGGTCTGCCCCGTGGAGGCCATCACCGCCGACCGGCACGTGCCCGACGGGGAGCAGGCCCACATCGCCGACAACACCGCCTTCTTCACCCTTCCCCTGCCCGGCCGCGACGGACCGCTCGGCGCCCCCGGTGGCGCTCGGAAGACCGGGGTGATCGGGGTCGACGGCCCCCTGGTCCGGGAGCGCTCGTGAGCACCCGCCCCGCCCCGCCCACCACCGACCTGACCGACGCCGATCTCGAGGCGCAGGGCGCCCAGGCCCACGCCACCCGGAACTGGGTGTTCCTGCACGGCACGGCGGAGCAGCTGGCCCACCACACCGAGCGGATGCTGGCCCTGGAGCAGGAGTACCTGCGACGGCACCCGCGGCGCACCTGGCAGGGCGTGGAGCAGGGTCCCGGGACCACCCCCGCGGCGGACCCGGTGCGTGCCGTGCTCCAGGCGGTGGCCGCCGCCGGCGGGCGGCTGCACAAGCTCGAGGTGCACCAGGCGGCGCGCGCCGCCGGTCTGCCGCGGGCAGCGCTCGCCGAGCTCTACGGGCAGGGCCTGTTGACCACCGACGGTCCGGACCGGGTGCTCACCGACGCCGGCCGGGCCCGGTGCGACAGCGCACCCACGGCGGCGCCGGAGCCGGGCGAGCTGCGCTGGGTCGCCGAGGCCGACCCCACCTGGGCCGGGGACGTGGTGCGTGTCGTCGGCGGGGCGGCCCCCGGGGTGTTCGACATCCACCACGCGCCGGGCACCGCGCTGCCCGGTGACTGGTGGTCGGCGCAGGACACCGACGGCACCGTGCTCGGGTTCGGCTGGATGGACGTCGGATGGGGCGAGGCGGAGGTGCTGCTGGCCGTCGCACCCGGGTCCCGCTCCGCCGGGGTGGGCACCTTCGTGCTCGCCCGGCTGGAGGTCGAGGCCGCGCGGCGCGGGCTGAACTACGTCTACAACACGGTCCGGCCCACCCACCCCGACCACGACGCGGTGCACGACTGGCTGCTCGCGCGCGGGTACGCCGGCTCGAGCTCGGACGCCGCGCTGCGCAAGCGGGTCGGTGTCGCCCCCGAGCGGCCCACGGCGGCGCCCGGCGCGAGCTCCTCCTCCTCCACCGCCGCCGGGCCGGCTGGGGGCTCCGACCGGGGGCCCGGCCACGAGGACCAGGGCGGCTACGTCGACGTCGAGGACCACGCCTACTGAGCCGGTCGCACCCTCAGCCGACGATCAGCACGTCCAGCCGGCGGGGCCCGTGCACGCCCTCGACGCGCTGCAGCTCGATGTCGCTGGTGGCGCTGGGCCCGCTGATGAACGTCAGCACCCGGGTGGGGTCGAGACGGTGCAGCGCCTGCGGAACGGTCTCCACCACCTGGTCGGCCCGCACCACGCACACGTGGTGGTCCGGGACCAGGGTGAGGGCCCGCCGCCCCTGGTCCGCCGCCCCGTCGAGCACGATGGTGCCGGTGACGGCGATGCCCACCCGGCAGCCGGTGACCACCGCGTCGAACTCGTCGAGCTCGAGCGCGGTGAACCCGGTGTCGACGATCCCGCGCGGCACCCAGGGCGGGGCGAGGCCGGCCGGCACCACGACCCGTCCGTCGCCCACGAGCCCGGCGATCGTGGCCGGGACGTCCCGGGCGGCCACCCGGTGCACCTGGGCCCGGTAGTCGTCGACCCGCTCGGCGAACAGCCCCACCACGTCGGGGTGGGTGCCGGTGGTGGCGTAGTCCCGGGGGACCGGCGGCGGCGGGGTCGACCCGTCGAGGGCGGCCCGCACCCGGGCCAGCACCTCCTCGCGGGCGTTCACCCGCGCTCCCGGGCCCACCACTGGCGGAACGTCTCCGTCGGCGGCGCGGGCAGGTCGCGGGCCCCGGTCCACATCGAGGCGGGCCACGGCAACGAGCTGCCCCGGCCGAGCACGCGGCTGAGACCGGCCGCCCGCTCCGCCAGGGCGAACTTGCCCGGTGAGCCCATCGCCCAGCCCGCGGCCTTCATGGCCAGGTCCTGGCCGCTGGGGATCCCGCCCCGCTCGGCGTCCACTCCCTTGGCCCGCAGGTGCACCAGCAGCTCGGGGATGTTGATCCGCACCGGGCAGGCGTCGAAGCACGCGCCGCACAGGCTCGAGGCGTAGGGCAGGGACGCGTTGGGGTCGTCGTGCCCGGTGGTGCCGGTCATCAACGGGGTGAGCACGGCCCCGATCGGTCCCGGGTAGACCGAGCCGTAGGCGTGCCCGCCCGCCCGCTCGTAGACCGGGCACACGTTGAGGCAGGCCGAGCAGCGGATGCAGTGCAGCGCGGAGCGGCCCACCTCGTCGGCCAGCACGGCGGTGCGCCCGTTGTCGATGAGCACCAGGTGCACGGTCTGCGGCCCGTCGCCGGGGGTCACGCCCGTCCACGTGGACGTGTAGGGGTTCATCCGCTCGCCGGTGGAGGAGCGCGGCAGCAGCTGCAGGAACACCTCGAGGTCCTGCCACGTCGGCACCAGCTTCTCGATGCCCATGACGGTGATCAGGGTCTCGGGCAGCGTCAGGCACATGCGGCCGTTGCCCTCGGACTCGACCACGCTCAGGGTGCCCGTGTCCGCCACCGCGAAGTTGGCGCCGCTGATGCCGACCTTCGCGCGCAGGAACACCCGGCGCAGGTGTGCGCGGGCGGCCATCGCCAGCACCCGGGGCTCGTCGGTCAGGTCCGGGTCCACGTCCGGCATCTCGCGCAGGAAGATCTCCCGGATCTCGGCGCGGTTGCGGTGGATGGCCGGGACGAGGATGTGGCTGGGGGTGTCGTGGCCGAGCTGGACGATGAGCTCGGCCAGGTCGGTCTCCCAGGCGGCGATCCCCGCGGCCTCCAGCGCCTCGTTGAGGCCGATCTCCTGGGTGGCCATCGACTTGACCTTGACCACCTCGTCCACCCCGGTGGCCCGCACCAGGTCGACGACGAGCCGGTTGGCCTCGGCGGCGTCGCGGGCCCAGTGGACCACCCCGCCCCGGGCGGTGACGTTCTCCTCCAGCTGCACCAGCAGCTCGGGCAGCCGGGCCATCACGTCGGCCTTGAGCGCGCTGCCCGCCTCGCGCAGCTGCTCCCAGTCGTCCACCTCGTCGACCACGGCCTGCCGCTTGGCCCGGATGGTGGCGGTGGCCCCGCCGAGGTTGCGGCGCAGCTGGGTGTCGGCCAGCGCCCCGCGGGCGGCGTCGGGGAAGGACTGCGTGCCGCGGAGGTGGCCCACCCCGGCGGGGGCGTGCACGGGCATGCCTAGCGGGACCGGGCTGGACCGACGACCGCTCACGAGCTCACCGCCACGGTGGTCGCGGCGGTGCCCGAGGCGTCGGAGGCCACGGACGCTGTGCCGACCCGCGTGCCGTCGGGCCCGCTCTCCGTCGACGCTGTGCCGACGCGCGTGCCGACCTGGCTCGACTCCGTCGACGCGAGGATCTCCGCGAGGTGCACCGTGCGCACCCCGGTCCGCAGCCGGCTGAGCCCGCCCCCGATGTGCATCAGGCACGAGGAGTCCCCGGCCGTGCACACCTCCGCCTTCGTCGTCAGGATGTTGGCCATCTTGTCGGCGAGCATCGCGGTGGACGTGTCGGCGTTCTTCACCGCGAACGTGCCGCCGAACCCGCAGCACACGTCGGCCTGCGGCAGCTCCACCAGGTCGATCCCGCGCACGGCCCGCAGCAGCTGCAGCGGCTTGTCGCCCACCCGCAGCATCCGCAGGCTGTGGCAGGTGGGGTGGTAGGTGACCCGGTGCGGGTAGTGCGCGCCGACGTCGGTGACCCCGAGGACGTCCACGAGCAGCTCGGAGAGCTCGTAGGTGCGCGACGCCACGGCCTCGGCCCGCTCCGCCAGACGAGCGTCGCCGGCCCGACGCGCGACCATGGCGTGCTGGTGGCGGACGCTGCCCACGCAGGAGCCCGAGGGCGCCACGGCGATCTCGTAGTCCTCGAACACCTCGACGTGCCGGCGGACCAGCGGCAGCGCCTCGTCGAGGTAGCCGGTGTTGACGTGCATCTGCCCGCAACAGGTCTGCCCGGCGGGGAAGACCACCTCGTGACCCAGGCGCTCGAGCACCAGGACGGTGGCCTTGGCGGCCTCGGGGAACATGGCGTCGGCCAGGCAGGTGGCGAACAGGGCGATCCGCACGCGGGCCTCCAGAGGTGTGGCCGTCGCCACTCCGGTCTCACCGTAGCCCCGGGACCGGCCGGTGCCGGTCGGCGCCTCACGCCTTCCGTGCCACCACCGCGAACAGCGGGTCACCCCGACCGGGCGGGGTCCGCAGCGACACCTCGGGCTCGGTGAAGCCGCCGGCCGCGCGCAGGTACGAGGCCACGACGGCGCAGCGCCCGGCGTCGTCGGTGGCCAGCCAGCCGCGCACCGCCTTCGTGGGGAAGCAGCGGTTGCTGAACGTCAGCGCCACCGGTCCACCGGGCACCAGCACCCGCGCGGCCTCGGCGAGCACCTGCACCGGACGCACCAGGTAGTCCACTGACACGGAGCACGTCACGGCGTCGAAGCGGGCGTCGGCGAAGGGCAGGACGGGATCCACGTTGAGGTCGTGCACCACGCGCTCCGTGGCCACCGGGTTGGCGTCGAGCTCGGCCCCGTTCATGCCCAGGGCGACGAGCTCGGCCGGCGCCTGCGGCAGGTGCGAGACCCAGGACGACATCAGGTCGAGCACGCGCGAGCCCGCCCCGATGCCCAGCTCGGCGTAGAGGGCGGTCACGGCGGCGGTGGCGGCGGCGTCGATGTGGGTCACCAGGCGCAGCGGGAGGTAGAACTCGTCGTCCGGAGCGGGGTCGGCGCGGTCGAAGAAGCCGGGCGGGAAGGCGGGGTCCACCGGGTGAGTCTGCGTGCCCTCGCGGGGGGCCGCAGCGAACCCTGTCGCGAGGTGACGTCCCGTCGTGCAAGATGGTTGCCCGAGGACACTGATCGCCCGTGCGGCCGGCGACGTCCCAGGACTGCCAGCAACGTCACAGCGGGAACATCGAACCCCCACGGGTGTTGCACGCGAAGATGGTGCAGATCGCAACCACCGTTCCCCGAACGGCAACCCGACGATGGAGACAGCGTGACCACGCACCCCGCCCCGCTCGACACCACCGCCCTCGTGCGGTCCGGTGCCGAGCTCGCCGAGGGTGCGCACGCCCACTGGTGCCGGGGGCGCGACCTGCTCCTCGGTGACTCCTCCACGAGCCAGTTCATCCGCTACGCCTTCGTCGGGGGCGTCACCTCCGCGCTCTACGCCCTGGTCTTCGTGCTGCTCGACGCCGTGGGGGACGTGGGGGCGAACGCCGCGGGCATGATCCTCAGCACCGTCGTGGCCAACGAGATGCACCGCCGGCTCACCTTCCACGCAGCCGGCCGCAAGGCGTGGCTGCCCGCGCAGACGGAGAGCGGCGGTCTCGCCGCGGTGGCGCTCGTCGCGACCACCCTGGCTCTCGCGGCCGCCAACTCGGTGGTGCCGGGCGCTCCGTGGTCGTTCGAGGTGGGCCTGGTCCTGGTCGTCACCGGGCTCATCGGGATCGTCAAGTTCTTCGCCCTGCGCGGTCTGGTCTTCGGCTCCGCCCGCTGAGTGGACCCGGCAGCGCTCGGCGCCGGAAGGTGCCGCCCGGCTGACGCTGTGGGTCGTCGAGGCCAACGCCGGCGCCCGGGCCTTCTCCGCGCGGGCCGGGTTCGTCGACACCGGGGAGCGGGCGGTCCCGCACCCCGGTGTCGGCGAGCTGCGCCTGGCGCGCCCGCCCTAGCTACTCGGCCAGCTTGGCGATCGACTGCGCCCAGAGGAAGTACTTGTTCGTCCCCAGGTCGCCGATCGTCTTCACGCCCAGCGCGTCGGTCAGCTTGGCGGCCATGGCGTCGCTGACGCCCTGCAGCGCGGCGACCGGGGCCTGGGCGAGCTCCTCCACGGGCTTGCCCTCGTACGCCTTGTCGAGCTTGTTCTCCAGTGCACCCACGGTGGACCTCCGACCTCGGTGGCGGTGCGGAGCCGGTGGGCACCCGCACCTGCGAGCGTGGCGTGGCGGGGCAGCCCTGGCAACCACCCCGTCGGACGGGCACGATCGCACCATGGACGTCACCGAGTTCACCCCCACCCGCGAGCAGTACGCCTGGACGTTCGGCGGAGTGGAGCCCGTGCGCACGGTGCGGCCGGGCAGCGTGCTGCGGCTGTGGAGCGACGACGCCTTCGGCGGGACGCTCAGCTCACCCGACCACGTCTCCTCCGAGCGGGTCGACCTCGCCCACGTGAACCCGCAGACGGGGCCGTTCTTCGTCGAGGGCGCCGAGCCCGGGGACACCCTCGCCCTCCACGTGGTGGACCTGCAGCCGGCCCGGGACTGGGGCGCCTCGGCGGTCATGCCGTTCTTCGGCGGGCTGACCAGCACCGACCGCACCGCGTTCCTGCAGGACCCGCTGGCCGACACCACGTGGATCTACGCCCTGGACCGGGCCGCGCGCACCGTCACCTTCGACGCCCGGTTCAGCGACCTGCAGGTGGCGCTGCCGCTGGAGCCCATGCTGGGCACGGTGGGGGTGGCCCCGCCGTCGGGCGAGGTGCGCACGGCGCTGGTGCCGGACAGCTTCGGCGGCAACATGGACACCCCGGAGATGAAGGCCGGCGCTACGCTCTACCTGCGGGTGAACGTCCCCGGGGCGTTGTTCAGCATCGGCGACGGGCACTACCGGCAGGGTGAGGGCGAGGCCTGCGGGACCGCCGTCGAGGGCGCGATGGACTCGACGCTGATCGTGGACCTGGTCAAGGCCGGCGACGCCCCGGCCCCGGCGTGGCCGCGACTGGAGGACGACGAGCACTGGAGCGTCATCGGCAGCTCGCGCCCGCTCGAGGACGCGTGGCGGATCGCCCAGCGCGAGCTCGTGGTCTGGTTCACCGAGCTGTACGGGCTGCACCGCCTGGACGCCTACCAGCTGCTCAGCCAGATCACCAGGGCGCCGATCGCCAACGTGGTGGACGCCAACTTCTCCGCCGTGGTGCAGGCGCCCAAGGGTCTGCTGCCGGCCGCGCAGGCCTACGGCGGGCTGCACCGCCACCTGCGCTCGCTCGCCGCCACCCTCTAGCTCCCCGCTCCCCGAGAAAGGCACACCTCATGGACCTCGGACTCACCGGACGCCGCGCACTGGTCACCGGCGGCACCAAGGGCATCGGCCGCGCCGTCGTCGAGACGCTCGTGGCGGAGGGCGCCCGGGTGGCCTTCTGCGCCCGCGACGCCGCCGGCGTGGCGGAGGCGGCGCAGGCCACGGGCGCGCACGGCACCGTGCTCGACGTGGCGGACGCCGACGGGCTGGCGGCGTGGGTGGCGGCGGCGGCCGAGGAGCTCGGTGGCCTCGACATCGTCGTCAGCAACGTCAGCGCCCTGGCCATCGGACCGGGGGAGGCCAACTGGCGCAGCAGCTTCGAGGTGGACCTGCTGGGGGCGGTGCGCCTGGTGGAGGCGGCGCGCGAGCACCTGCTGGCCAGCGGGGTCGGCTCGGTGGTCACCGTCTCCAGCGTCTCCGGCCGCGAGATCGACTTCGCCTCCGGCTCCTACGGGGTGATGAAGGCCGCGCTCGTGCACTACACGCAGGGCCTGGCCCTCGAGCTCGCCGGGCAGGGGGTGCGGGCCAACACGGTCTCCCCGGGCAACACGTTCTTCCCCGGTGGGGTCTGGGAGTCCATCCAGCGCGACAACACCGCGCTCTACGACACCGCGCTCGCCCTCAACCCCACCGGACGGATGGCCACGCCGCAGGAGATCGCGGACGCGGTGGTGTTCCTGGCCAGCCCGCGATCGAGCTTCACCACCGGGGCGCACCTCGTCGTCGACGGGGCGCTCACCCGCGGCGTCCAGCTGTGACCGCGGCCCAGGCGCTCTGCACCCGCACGCCGACCACGTGCGAGGCCCGCACCCGGCTCTACCGGGACGGCGAGCTGGTCACCGAGGGCTTCCCGGTGCAGGACATCGCCCGGCACCTCGCCGAGGACGGCACCACGGTCTGGCTGGACCTGCTCGACCCGGGCTCGGACGACCTGGCCGTGCTCTCGGAGGAGTTCGGGCTGCACCCCCTGGCGGTGGAGGACGCGGTCGACGATCGGCAGCGCCCCAAGCTCGACCACTACGACAGCCACCTGTTCCTCAACGCCTACGCCGTGCGGCTGGACACCGGGACCGGTGAGCTGAGCACGAGCGAGGTCGCGGCGTTCGTCACCAAGCGGGCCCTCATCACGGTCCGCAAGGACGACCGGATGCACCTCGACGCCCTCGTCGAGCGCTGGGACCAGACCGCCGACCAGGCGGTGCACGGGGTGTCCTGGCTGCTGCACGGGCTGCTCGACCACGTGGTGGATGGGCACTTCGCGGCGGTGGAGGTGCTCGACGACAGCATCGAGGAGCTGGAGGACGTGCTCTTCGACGACGCGCCGCAGTCCAAGGAGGTCCAGCGCCGCAGCTTCGCGCTGCGCAAGTCCCTGGTGCAGCTGCGCCGGGTGGTGCTGCCCATGCGCGAGGTGCTCAACAGCCTGCTGCGCCGTGACATGCACGTGCTCGACGACGCGATGGTGCCGTACTACCAGGACGTCTACGACCACGTGCTCCGGGTCAGCGAGTGGACGGAGAGCCTCCGCGACCTGGTCTCCACCGTGCTGGAGACGAACCTGACCATGCAGGGCAACCGGCTCAACGAGGTGATGAAGAAGCTCACCAGCTGGGCCGCGATCATCGCGATCCCCACGGCGGTGACGGGCTTCTTCGGGCAGAACGTGCCCTACCCGGGGTTCCAGCAGGAGTCGGGGCTGATCGTCAGCGTCGTGCTCATCGTGGCCATCGCGGGCGGGCTGTACCTGGGGTTCCGGCGGAAGGGGTGGTTGTGAACCGGGTCTGGGTTCGGGCGCTGGCGTTCGACGTGGCGCTGGTGGTGGTGTTCGTGCTCATCGGTCGGCGCAGCCACGAGGAGTCGGGCGCCCTGCTGGGGCTGGCGCGCACGGCGTGGCCGTTCCTGGCCGGGCTCGCGGCGGGGTGGCTGGTGGCGCGGGCCTGGCGGCGGCCCCTGCAGCTGTGGCCCGGGGGGGTCGTGGTGTGGCTGGTGACCGTGGCGCTGGGGATGGTGCTGCGCGTGGTGAGCGGGCAGGGCACGGCGTTCTCGTTCGTCGTCGTCACCCTCGTCGTGCTCGCGGTGTTCCTGCTGGGCTGGCGAGCACTGCTGCGGGTGCTCAGCCGCCGCGCCGCCCGCCGCCCAGCTCGCCGCTGACCCCGCCCCGGTCCGCCTCGCTCACGGGGCCGCACCCGCACCCGCTGCCGGGGCCGTGCCCGCTCACGTGGCACCTCGTGGCCGGGTGGCGGGGCCGTGCCCGCTCACGTGGAACCCCGTGGTCGTGTGCCGGGGCCCGTACCCGCTCACGTGGAACCTCGTGGCCGGGTGGCGGGGCCGTGCCCGCTCACGTGGAACCTCGTGGTCGTGTGCCGGGGCCCGTACCCGCTCACGTGGAACCTCGTGGCCGGGTGGCGGGGCCGTACCCGCTCACGTGGAACCTCGTGGTCGGGTGGCCGGGTGGCCGGGTGGCCGGGTGGCCGGGTGGTCGGGTGGTCGGGTGGTCGGGTGGCTCAGACCGTGCGCCCCCGGCCGGCGCGGTACCAGCGCACCAGGGCGTCGGTCGAGGAGTCGTCCTGCGGGGCTGGCGCCGCCTCGGCGGTGAGCACGGGCGTCAGCGCCTGGGCCTGGGTCTTGCCGAGCTCCACGCCCCACTGGTCGAAGCTGTCGATGCCCCAGATGGTCCCCTGGACGAACACCACGTGCTCGTAGAGCGCCACCAGCTGGCCGACGACCGACGGGGTGAGCCGCGGGGCCAGGATCGAGGTGGTGGGCCGGTTGCCGGGCATCACCTTGTGCGCCACCACGTCCGCCGCCGTGCCCTCGGCTGCGATCTCCTCGGCGGTCTTCCCGAAGGCCAGCACCTTGGTCTGGGCGAAGAAGTTGCTCATCAGCAGGTCGTGCATGCTGCCGGTGCCGTCCATGGTCGCCACGTCCTCCAGCGGCTCCGCGAAGCCCAGGAAGTCCGCCGGCACCAGCCGGGTCCCCTGGTGCAGCAGCTGGTAGAACGCGTGCTGGCCGTTGGTGCCCGGCTCGCCCCAGTAGACCTCTCCGGTCGGTGTGGTCACCGGGGTGCCGTCGGCGCGGACGGACTTGCCGTTGCTCTCCATGGTCAGCTGCTGCAGGTAGGCGGCGAAGCGGCCCAGGTCGTTCGAGTAGGGCAGCACGGCCTTGCTGCCGGCGCCGAAGAAGCTGGAGCTCCACACCCCGAGCAGGCCGAGCAGGACGGGGGCGTTCTCGGCCAGCGGCGCGGTCGCGAAGTGCACGTCCACCTGGTGGAACCCGTCCAGCAGCTCGGCGAAGCGGTCCCTGCCGATCGCAGCCATCACGGACAGCCCGATGGCGGAGTCCACGGAGTAGCGCCCACCCACCCAGTCCCAGAAGCCGAACATGTTGGCGGTGTCGATGCCGAAGGCGGAGACCTTCTCGGCGTTGGTGCTCACGGCGACGAAGTGCTTCGCCACCGCGCTCTCGTCGGCGCTGCTGCCGTCCTCGCCGAGACCCTCGAGCAGCCACCGCTTGGCCGCCGTCGCGTTCGTCAGCGTCTCCAGCGTGCCGAAGGTCTTGGAGGCGACGACGAACAGCGTCCTCGCGGGGTCGAGCCCGGCCGTCGTCGCGACGAGGTCGGCAGGGTCCACGTTGGACACGAACCGGACGTCCGGTCCGTCCGCGTGGTGCCGCAGCGCCTGGTGCACCATCACCGGCCCCAGGTCGGACCCGCCGATGCCGATGTTGACCACCGTCGTGATCCGCTCGCCCGTGGCGCCGGTCCACTCGCCGGAGCGGAGCCGGTCGGTGAACTCGCCCATCCGGTCCAGCACGCCGTGCACGTCGGCGACGACGTCCTGGCCGTCCACCACGAGCTCGGCCTCCCGGGGCAGGCGCAGCGCGGTGTGCAGCACGGCCCGGTCCTCGCTGGTGTTGATGTGCTCGCCGCGCAGCATGGCGTCGCGGTGGGCGGGCACCCCGGCAGCCTCGGCCAGGTCGACGAGCAGGGCGAGGGTCTCCCGGGTGACGCGCTGCTTGGAGTAGTCCAGGTGCAGGTCGGCCACGTCGACGGTCAGCTCGCGCCCGCGCTCGGGATCGTCGGCGAAGATCTGCCGCAGGTGCAGCGCGCCGACGCTCTGGTGGTGGGCGAGCAGGGCCCGCCAGGCCGGGGTCGCGGTGATGTCGCTCGGTGCGGTCGAGGTCATCTGCCCATCGTGGCCCGAACGTCGGCGCGGTGCCACGTCGCACGCTCCTGCGACCGGTGGACGAGGCGCTCCCCGTCCACCGGGGGGTGTGGACGGGGAGCGAGGACGACAGTACCTGTACTTGCGAGTACAGGCACTCGTCCTGAGCCGTTTCTCAGCGAGACGTCGATCGCGTCCGGGCCCCTGCCCTCTCGCGTGAGTTCCGGGGCACCCGCACGCTGCTGCACGAGGCCGAGGAGGTCAGAAGACGCTGATCGCGCGGCCCACCATGCCGACGACGATGAGCAGCAGGAACACCCCGAACACGATGGCGAAGCCGATCAGCCAGGGGCTCTTGCCCACCGGGGGTGGCTCTTGCCTGGTCGCGTACTCCGCGGTGGCGGACGCCTCGGCCGGGGGGGTGTCGCCGGCGGGGACGCCGGTGCCGGCGTCGAGCCCGGTGGTGGTGGACGGGTCGGGGTTGGTGGACGGGTCGGGGTTGGTGCTGGGATCGGGGTTCTCGCTCACCGCTCCACGGTGGACCCTCGCACCCCTGCCCGCCCGACGAGGAGGGTGCGCGATGCCGGTCATCACCGTCACCGGGCGTAGAAAGGCCCGGTGACGACCGAGGCCGCCGAGCTGCCCACGCTGCGCCACGGCCGCCTGGAGGACGTGGCCGCGCTGCTCACCGGGTCCTTCCTTGTGGCCTGGGGCATCGTCCTGCTGCGCTCCGTCGGGGGTCTGTCCGGCGGCGTGGCCGGGGTGGCCTTCCTGCTCGACTACCTGGGTGTGGTGCCGGTCAGCACGGCCTTCTTCGTGCTCAACCTGCCGTTCTACTGGCTCGCGGTGCGCCGGCTCGGCTGGGAGTTCTCGCTCAAGACGTTCGCGGCCGTGGGGCTGACGTCGGCGCTGTCCTCCGCGCTGGCCCACGCGGTCAGCGTCGAGATGCCGCTGCTGCTGGCCACCTCCTTCTCCGGGCTGAGCCTGGGGCTCGGGTTCCTCGTGCTGTTCCGCCACCGCGGCAGCGGGGGAGGGTTCGGGGTGGTGGCGTTCTACCTGCAGGAGCGGTTCGGCTGGCGGGCCGGGCTGGTGCAGCTGGCGTTCGACCTCACCGTGCTGACCGCCTCGCTGGCCGTGGTGGACCTGCGGGTGCTGCTGGCCTCGGCCGTCGGCGTCGCGGTCCTGAACCTGACGATCGCCACGAACCACCGTCCCGGGCGCTACCTCGCGCGGTGAGCGCGCGCCGCGGCAGCGGTCACCGGCCCGGGTTCCACACCCAGCCGGGGAGGCGCTGCAGCGCCCGGTCGCCACCCAGCTCGTCGCGGCGAGCTGGGCGGCACGCTGACGGCTGACCCACGCCCCGAGGTTGACGTCACCGACTACGTGCGCGGCGGGGATGCGGGCGGTGCCGGGCGAGGTCGAACCCGTGCGCCTCGTCACCGGAGGCGGGGGAGCGGGCTACTGCTCGGCGGCGACGACGACGGCGTAGGACCCCACGCCGAGCAGTCGCTGCCCGGAGACCTCGGAGCTCTCGAGGTGCAGGGCCGTGACCCGGCCCGACTCGGCGGCGAACTCGACGTCGGTGACCTTGCCCAGGTCGTCGCCGGCCGACGACAGCACCCGCTTGCCGATCAGGTGGTGGTCCTTGCCAAGCAGGGCGGCGACATCCTCGCCGGCCTCGGTGATGGCGTCTGCGCCGGCGACGGTCACCGCGTCCTCGCCGAACGCGGTGATGTCGGTGTAGCGCAGGGTGTCGCCGGAGGCGGTCTTCTTGAGCTCCAGGGCGAGCACGGAGCGCGTGGCGGGATCGACGACCAGCTCGTGGACCTTGCCCACGGTGTCGGCGGTGGAGGTGCTGACGACCTGGCGGCCCTTGGCCTCGGAGAACAGCGTCACTTCGGTCCCTCCAGCTGGGCGCGGAACGCGGCGACCGAGGCGCCGAAGCCGGCGAGGTCGTGGCTGACGAAGTCCTTGGCGCTGGCCGGGACCATGAGGTGCTGCCCGGAGGCGGCGAGGGTGTCGGGCAGGGGGATGAGGACCTTGGTGCCCTTGGTGCCGAGCGCCTCGGAGGCCTCGATCTCGTAGCCCACCACGTCGCAGGCCCCACCGCGGGTGTCGCCCACCTCGAGGACGACGTCCACCACAGTGCCGAGGTCGGTGCCCGTGTCGGTGAGGACCTGGGAACCGAGGACGTCACCCCCCGAGCCGCCGGACGCGGCCGAGGCGTCGAGCAGGGTCTGGGTGGGCTCGAGGACGCTCTCGTCGGCGATCATGACGGCGTCGGACCCGAGCGCGGTGACCGCGCTCCACGCCAGCGACTGCTTCAGCGGACCCGAGAACAACCCGCGCCCGGCCAGGGTGAACCCGCCGACGGCCCCGCCCCCGGCGGCGTAGACGACGTCCTTGACCTGCGCGACGTCCTCGCCGGCCATGGTGACCACCGGCCGCTTGGTGATCTCGCTGGTGCGCATCAGCCGGCTCACGGGGTGCGCCCCGTCGGGGCCGGGCCGGCGGGGTCGACGATGACGCCGCCCCGGCGCCGGCGCGCCTGCACGGCGGCGACCGCGGCCACACCCAACGCGATCACCACCACCACCAGGATCAGCCATCCCCACCACTGCACGGCACACCTCATTCCCCGTCGCCGTGCGCTGGGTGCGCGGCGGACCCGTTGCGGGCAACGTACTGCTCGCGGGTGCGTTGGGCCACACCAGGAACCGGCCGACGGCGGAGCGGGGGGGGACGGCCACGCTTCCTCGGCGAGTCGGCTGGGCGACGACGCGCACGCGCAACCGTGCCGTGCGACCCGTGGAAGATCACCGGTGGCCCTGCGTCGTCCAGCTCACCCGGGCGGCCATGCCGCACCTGCGGGCGAGCCGCGGACGACTGGTCACCGTGCGCAGCGTCGGCGGCGTGGTCGGGCAGCCGTTCAACGAGGCCTGCTGCGCGGCGAAGCGCGCCGTCGAGGGCTTCGTGGAGGCCCTCGCCCCCGTCGCGGCCAGCACCGGGGTCCGGGTCAGCGTCGTCGAGCCCGGGGTCGTGGCCAGCGAGCTCGTCAGCAGCGCCGGGCTGGACCCGCAGGCCATGCTCGCCGCCGCCGGGCCCTACGCGACCGCGCTGGGTGCCCACCTCACCCGTGTCGCGGCCCAGTTTGCCGACGTCGACGGGTCGGCCGTGCAGTCCCTCACCACCCCCTGGGTCACCGGCTGTCCGCCCGCCCCACCCGACGTCGCCGCGGAGGCGCTCCGCACGGCCGAGCCGGGCTCAGGTCGTGGCGAGCGGCCGGGGGAAGAAGAAGGGGACGCGCTGCTGGTAGTCGGCGTACCCGGGCCGGTCCTGCATGTGCTTCTCGGTGCGCCGGGCCCCGGTGGCGAACATGAGGATGTAGGACATCAGCGCGGGTGCGGGCAGCGCCCACGCCGCCGGTGACGACGCCGCGGCGGCGAGGTAGGCGCCGTCCCACACGATCGAGTCCCCCAGGTAGTTCGGGTGCCGCGAGAGGCCCCAGAGCCCGGTGTCGAGGACGTCGGGCTTCCCGCCGCCCTCGAAGTCGCCGTCCTCGGCGGCCTTGAACTGGTCCTTCTGCCGGTCGGCGAGGGCCTCGACGACGGCACCGCCCACCATGACCGCGATCCCGGCGGGGGCGAGCCAGCGGCGGGAGGAGCGGGGCAGGGTCGAGGCGGCGGCGAGCTGGAGCGGCAGCGACACCACCAGCTGTGACAGGCCCTGCGTCAGGAACACCTTGGCCAGCACCTTCGGGGTGGAGGCGCCGTCGAGGAACTCGACGTAGCGGGGATCGACCTCGTCGGTGCCGGCCATCCGGCCGACCATCTGCTTCTCCAGGCGCACCGCCCAGCCGGTGGTCACCGCGGCCAGGGCCCAGCGACGGCGCGCGTCACCGCGGCCGACGGTCGCCCCGACCAGCGAGATCGCCGCCAGGCCGGGCCCCCACACCGCGTCGGCGTAGTCCGGCCGCCCGCGGCGCAGCGCGACGGTGGCCGTGACGGCCTGGGCGAGGGTCACCACGGCGACGGACGCGCCGGCGACCGTCCGCAGGTTGCCGGTGTCCAGGCCTCGGCGGCGCAGGGCCACGATCAGCCCCCGAGTCCGTCGAGGACACCGGTGAGCTGCTCGACGAGGTCGTTGCCGATCTTCTCGAAGACCACCTTGGCGATGGGCGACGCGAGCTTGGCGGCGCCGTGGAAGTCCAGCTCGTTGGTGTAGACCACGGTCGACCCACTCCCGTTCGGGGTGACCTCGATCGTCTCGGTCGAGGTCGCGGTGTCGTTGCGGCCGACGAGCACGAGGCGGCTGCCGGTGAGCTCCTCCAGCGTGTAGACGAGGTCGGTGCTGACGCCCGCGATCTTCGACGTGTTGTGCCAGGAGGCCCCCACCTCGACCGGCCCGCTGCCCACGCGCACGCAGCTCTCGGTACCGGGGTCCCAGGCCTCGGCGTGGGCGAAGTCGGCCAGGTAGGGCACGACCACCTCCGGCGCGGTGGTGACGTGGAGGGTGCGGGACACGGTGGGCATGCGAGCTCCTGGTGGTCGGTGGCTGCGCCGGGTGGCAGGTCCCCGTCCTACAGGGCAGCGCACCCCGGCGCCCGCGGAAGCCCGTCGGCCGGCGGCCCGGCAGTCGGTGAATTTTAGGGTAGCCTCACCTCTTGCGACGTGGTGTCGCAGCTCCTTCTCTCCCATCGTCGTGAGGAACCTGATGCTCCCGCTGCACCTCCCCGTTCGCCGCCTCCCCGTTCGCCGCCTCCCCGTTCGCCGCCGTGCCGCCGCCGCTGCCCTCACGCTGGCCGCCGCCATGGCCGTCACGGCGTGCTCGGCCCCTGGAGCCTCGAGCGACGCCGGTGCTGGGGGCGACACCACGCTCGTGCTGTACAACGCCCAGCACGAGGACCTCGCTCAGGCAGAGGTCGACGCGTTCACCGCCCAGACGGGGGTGAAGGTCGAGCTCCGCAACGGGGACGACTCCGAGCTGGGCAACCAGATCGTGGCCGAGGGCGATGCCTCCCCGGCCGACGTCTTCGTCACCGAGAACTCCCCGGCGATGACGCTGGTCGCTTCTCGGGGCCTGCTCGCGCCGGTGGAGGCGGCGACCCGCGACCAGGTGCCCGCGCAGTACCAGGCGAACGACGGCAGCTGGGTCGGCTGGGCCGCCCGGGCCACGGTGCTGCCCTACGACACGCGCGTCCTGACCGCAGCGGCGATGCCTGCCTCGATCCTGGACCTGGCGGACCCGGCCTGGGCGGGCAAGGTCGGCATCGCCCCGGGCGGAGCGGACTTCCAAGCCATCGTCAGCGCCGTGCTCTCGCTGCGCGGCGAGCAGGCCACCGCGGACTGGCTGACCGGGCTCAAGAGCAACGCCCGGATCTACCAGAGCAACAGCGCGGTGATGAAGGCCGTCGACGCCGGTGAGGTCGAGACCGGGATCATCTACCACTACTACTGGTTGAAGGACCAGGCCGAGGGGGCCCCGAACAGTGCGAACGTGGCGCTGAAGTACCTCGGCAACCAGGATCCCGGCGCGTTCGTGAGCGTCTCCGGCGCAGGTGTGCTCAAGTCCAGCCGCCACCCGGAGCAGGCCCAGCAGCTCGTCGCGTTCCTGACCAGCCAGCGCGGGCAGGAGGTCTCCGCGCAGAGCACCAACCTCGAGTACACCGTCGCCTCCGGGGTCGCCTCCAACCCGGCGCTGCGCCCGCTCGCCGAGCTGGGGGCTCCGGCGGTCGACCTCACCGCGCTGAACGGACCCCAGGTCGTGACGATGATGCAGAACGCCGGGTTGATCTGAGGTGAGGGGACGGTCTCGCGGTGATCGTCGCGCCTCACCCGCGCTCGTCCTCGGGGGCGTGGGCGTGGCCGTCCTGGCTCTGCTGCCGCTGGGGTACGTGGTCGGCTTCACCGCCACGACCCCGCTGGCCGACCTGCAGCGCCTGCTGCTCCGCGCCCGCACCGCGGAGCTGCTGGTCAACACCACGCAGCTGACCGTCGTGGGGGTGGTCCTCTGCGCGGTGCTCGGAGTGGGTGCGGCGTGGGTGGTCGAGCGGCGCACCGTGGTGGGTCGACGGGTGTGGCACGTGCTGCTCGTCGCACCGCTCGCGGTCCCCGCCTTCGTCTCCAGCTACGCCTGGATCTCGGTCGCGCCGACGCTCAACGGCCTCGACGGGGCACTGCTGGTCGTCGTGTCGTCGTACTTCCCGCTGGTGTACCTGCCCGTGGTGGCCATGATGCGGCGCCTCGACCCCGCCCTGGAGGACACCGCCCGCGCGCTCGGGCTGAGCGAATGGGCGGTGTTCCGCCGCGTCGTCCTGCCGCAGGTGCGCCCGGCGGTGCTCGGCGGCTCGCTGCTCGTCGCGCTGCACATGCTCTCGGAGTTCGGGGCGCTGCAGCTGCTGCAGTTCCCCACCTTCACCACCGCCATCTACGACCAGTACCGCTCCTCCTTCGCCGGGCCCGCCGCCACCGCGCTGGCCTCGGTGCTGGTGCTGGCCTGCCTGCTGCTGCTGGTGGCCGAGCAGGGTGCGCGCGGCTCGGCCCGCTACGCCCGCGTCGGCCAGGGCACCGCACGCGCGGCGACCCCGGTCCGCACCCGCGCCCGCCTTCCGCTGACGGCGGTGCTGGCGGTCGTCGTCGGGATCACGCTCGTGGTCCCGCTGGGCATCCTGGTGCGGTGGCTGGCCCTGGACGCCAGCACCGGGGCCGACCTCGGCCGGCTGGGACCGGCCGTGGTGGCCACGCTCGGACTGGGCCTGGCAGCGGCGGTGCTCACCCTGGTGCTGGCCCTGCCGGTGGGGTGGCTGGCCGTGCGCCACCGCGGCGCGGTCGCCACCGTCGTCGAGCGGTCCACCTGGTTCGCCAGCGCCCTGCCGGGCATCGTCGTCGCGCTCGCCCTGATCACGCTGACCATCCGGCACGCCCGCCCGCTCTACCAGACCGTGTGGATGCTGCTCGCGGCCTACGCCATCCTCTTCCTGCCCCGCGCGGTCACCACCGTGCGAGCCGCGCTCGCCCAGGCCCCCCCGGGGCTCGGCGAGGCGGCCCGCGGGTTGGGAGCGGGCACGGTGGGGACGTTCCTGCGGGTGGAGGTGCCACTCATGGCCCCTGGGCTCGGAGCCGGCGCGGCGCTGGTGTTCATCGCGGCCTCGACGGAGCTGACCTCGACGCTGCTGCTGGCCCCCACGGGAACCCGCACCCTGGCCACCCAGTTCTGGAGCCACTCCACCTCCCTGGAGTACTCCGCGGCCGCGCCCTACGCGGCGCTGCTGGTGGCGGTCTCCGCCCCGGCGACGTGGCTGCTGACCCGGGCCTCGACCCGTCGACCGCGCCGTGGCTCCGGTCTGGCGCCGGCGGTCGTGGACGACGGGGCACCGTCTGCGACGCTGGTGGGATGAGCGAGCTCGTCCTGACCGACGTCGGCAAGGCCTTCGGCGGCCCACCCGTGCTGGACGGGGTGAACCTCACCGTCCCCGCCGGCAGCCTCACCGCCGTGCTCGGGCCGTCGGGGTGCGGCAAGACCACCCTGCTGCGCCTGGTCGCAGGCTTCGACGACCCCGACACGGGGACGATCACCCTGGGCGGGCGCACCGTCGCGGGCCGCGGTCGCCCGGTCCGGCCGCAGCGGCGCCAGGTGGGCTACGTGGCGCAGGAGGGTGCACTGTTCCCGCACCTCGACGTGGCCGCGAACATCACCTTCGGCCTGCCACGGGACCAGCGACGCCAGGGTGCCCGCACCACCGAGCTCATGGCCCTCGTCGGCCTCGAGCCCGAGCTCGCCGGTCGGCTGCCCAGCGAGCTCTCCGGTGGGCAGCAGCAGCGGGTGGCCCTGGCGCGGGCGCTGGGCCCGCGCCCCGAGCTGGTGCTGCTCGACGAGCCGTTCTCCGCGCTCGACGCAGGACTGCGCGGCCAGACCAGGGCTGCCGTCGCCGCGGCACTGCGCGCGGCTGGGGCCACGGCGGTGCTGGTGACCCACGACCAGGACGAGGCGCTGTCGATGGCCGACCAGCTGGCGGTGCTGCGCGACGGCGTCGTCGCCCAGGTCGGAACACCGCAGGCCGTCTACCACTCGCCGGTCGACGCGTTCACGGCCACCTTCGTCGGTGACGCGATGCTGTTGCGCTGCACCGTCACCGGTCGCCGGGCCTCCACCGACGTCCTCGGCGTGCTCGACCTCGACGGCCCCGCCCGCGACGGGGCCGCCCTGGCGGTGGTGCGTCCCGAGCACCTCGAGGTGCTCTCCGCCCAGACCGACCGGGAGCCGGCCGGCTTCGACGCTCAGGTCGGCTGGGTCGACTTCTACGGGCACGACGCCGTGGTCCACCTGGTGCTGGCGGGCACGGACACCTCGCTGCGGGCCCGCGCCCGCTCGACCGAGCTGCCCGCGCCCGGCGATCACGTGCGGGTCCGGGTCGACGCCCCTGTCGCCTGCATCGCGGTGTGAGGGTTCCACCGGGGCGCGCAACGACGGTGCCGCTGAACACCGCGGCCGAGCACCCACCCGCGCTGTCGCGCGTGAGTGACACCCGCGCCGGAGGGGGTGCCCGCCACCCGCGGTGAGCACCCCCTCTCGGTTCTTCGCTCAGAGCTGGGCGAGCAGGCCCTTCATCGTCGCGATCTCCGCGTTCTGGGCGGTGATGATGGCCGTGGCGAGGGTCTTCGCGTCGGTGTTGGACCCGTCGCTGAGCTCGACGTTCGCCATGTCGACGGCGCCGGAGTGGTGCTCGGTCATCATCGTCAACCAGGTCTTGTCGAACGCAGCACCGGACAGGGTGCTTAGCCGGGTCATGTCGTCGGACGACATCATCCCGGACATTCCGGAGGTTCCGGACATGTCCATCCCTCCCATGCTCGAGTCCGTGGACGGGGTGGGCTTGCCGAAGCTGGTGAGCAGCCCGGTCATCGTGTCCATCTCCGGCTGCTGCGCACCCTTGATCTGGGTGGCCAGGTCGATCACGGCCTGGTTGGTGCTGCGTCCGTCGACCATGGTCGCCATCTCCAGGGCCTGCGCGTGGTGCGGGTACATGTCGGTCAGGAAGGTGACGTCGGCGTCGTTGAACACGACGCCGGCCTGGGCCGACGGTGCAGACGACGACGACGACGACGACGCGGCGGAGCTGGTGGGGGTGTCGGAGCTGCAGCCGGCGACGGTGAGGCCGACGGCGAGAGCGACAGCGGGCAGGGCGGTGCGAAGCTTCACGAGAGGTCTCCTCGGTGCGGGGTGGGGTGTGGTCGGCGCGCACGCCATCGCCAGGGCGACCGGACCCGAGGGGTCCGGTCGGCCTGTCACACCCGCAGCAGGGAGAGCTGGTGGAGGGAGGGGACCGTCCAGGGTGGCGGACGACCCAGGCAGGAGAGGGGCCCGACGGACCGCGCGCCGGCTGGCCGATCGACCCGGGCCGGGCGGCGCGCCAGGGCAGAGACGAGCAGGACGGCGGCGGCGAGCGACGAGAGCACGGCCAGGCACGTGGTGAGCATCGAGTGCCCACCCGCCGGCGAGTGCTCGTTCGTCGGGCTCGATCCGTCGCCCCGCAGCGCGGGCCGCCCTGCGTCCGTGGTGCCGCCGGGGACGTCGCGAGCAGTACCCGTGGACGTCGTCATCCCGGCTGACGCCGCGTCACCGGAGGCCGCCAGTGCGGGTGGACCCATGAGGGCGTGCATGCCCAGGACGCCGACGACCAGGACGACCGCCAGTGCCCAGCGCGCAGCAACGCCGCGCACCGACCCGGTCGTGTTCACGTGGACCACGGTATCCCGCCTCCTGCGGATGGCGCAGGCCGCAGAGGCGAACAACACCCTGGGGGCACGGCGGGTACCGGTCGAGGGTGGGAGACGATCGTGGCCGGGTACGGGAGCAGCAGGGACGACCAGCTCGAGCAGCTCCAGGCGTGTCCCCGTGGACGGAGGTCCGGTACCGTGGCCACTTGTGTTTGCAGCGTCGGCGCAGTGCGGAACGGGTTCCACCACCTCCGCCGGCCGAGGTGCGCGGTCCCGTGTCGCTGTCGTCTCCGGTTCAGCGCCGGTGGCTGACGTGCGGTCGTGGCGGGAACCCCGGTGACGTCCTGGCTGGTCAGCTCGGCGGGCGTCCTGCTCGTGCTCGTGGTGCTGCGTGACATCTTCCACACGCTGCTGCACCCCGTGGGGAACGGTCGACTCAGCCAGGTCGTCGTGCGCGCCGTCTGGTTCGTGGCGCGCCGAGGCGGCACGACGGGGATGCGCCTGGCCGGGCCGCTGTCCATGCTTGCCGTCATCTCGACGTGGGGATCGTTGACGATCCTGGGCTGGGCGCTGCTCTACCTGCCGCACCTGCCGGGCTCGTTCTCCTACTCCGCCGGCCTCGACCCAGCCCAGCGCTCGCCGGTCGTCGACGCGCTCTACCTCTCGCTCGTCGCAGGGGCCACCCTGGGTTTCGGCGATCTCGTGCCGGTGGCCGGGTGGCTGCGCCTGGTCGTGCCGCTGGAGGCGCTGGTGGGCTTCACCCTGTTCACCGCCTCGGTCACCTGGATCCTGCAGACCTACCCGGCACTGGCGCAGCGGCGGGCGCTGGCGGTGCGGCTGCGCCTGCTCACCGACCAGGACCCGCACCCAGCAGACCTACCTGCATCGGTCCTGCACGGCCTGGCTGCAGACGTCGCGGCCGTCCGGATCGACCTGCAGCAGTACACGGAGACCTACTACTTCCACGACGCCGAGCAGACCTCGCTGGCTGCGGTGCTGCCGGTGACCCTGGTGCTCGCGGCGGCGGCGGCGGCCGAACCCGACGAGCAGCGGCGGCTGGCGGGGGCAGTGCTCCTGGGCGCCCTCGACGAGCTCACCGGGGTGCTGGACCAGCAGTACCTCAAGACCGGAGGGACACCCCAGGAGATCGCTGCCGCGTACGGACGTGACCACCACCAGGGGTAGTCCAGTGCCCTGCACCGGACCGCGGGACGGCGAGATCACCGCCGACGACTACGGCGCCGCCGGGGCCCGCCTCGATCCGCTGGATGCGGCGATGACGGCGGCGCACCAGTCGCCGTGGGCGATCGGTAGCTGGTGGTCGGCACCGGGGTGCAGCACCCACGCCGTGCTGGGAAGGTCGGTGGCGAGGGTGGCGGCCCGCCCGGGCACCGGAACCGGGTCGCGGCTGCCCTCGACCAGGGTGACCGCCACACCGGCGTCGGTGAGCCTGCGAACCGCGGGCTCCCACTCGGCGCCGCGGACCAGGGAGACCAGGGAACCGTGGTAGCTGTCCCACCTGTGCTGGACCCCCGAACGCGCCAGTGCGAGCGGAAGGCCCGGCCGGATCGCGACCGCCACCCACGACGCTGCGGTGCGGAACCTGCACATCGCTGCGCACGCGGCTCGGGGCAGCGCACCGTCACCGGCGAGGACCGAGTCGACCACGCCCATCCGGCGCACCCCCGCACCGGCCTCGGCCGGCGTCCGGTAGAGCGCCGCGCAGAACGTGATGACGGCCTGCACCTGCGGGGCCCGGGTCGCGGCCCAGCGCAGCGCGAGCGCACCCCCCATCGAGTGCCCGACCACCACGAGCGGCCGGTCCCCCAGCTCGAGGGCGGTGAGCATGTCGTCGAGCGCAGCGCAGTGCGCGGCCGCGGTGAACGGCCCCGGCTGGTGGGCCGACGAGCCGAAGCCGAGCAGGTCGGGCACGACCACGGTTCCACGGGAGCCGAGGCAGTCGAAGGCGGCGCCGAAGCAGCTGCCGGCGGCGAGCATGCCGTGCAGCAGCACCACCACCGGGTCGCCGGAGCCGAACGTCCGGACCTGCAGCCGCCCAGCCGACCGGCTGTGGCCGTGGCCCGGGTGCCACCGGCGCACAGCCGGCGAGGCCACGTGCCGCACCGACCAACCGAGTGCGCAGCACACGACAACCACGCCCGCCGCTCTCCGAACAGGGTTCACCAGGGCGGCGCTGTTCCCGATCACGACGTTGGCCCGCCTCCTCCACACCGGTAGATCCCGACACTCCAGCACGGGAGACCCGCCCCCACCAGGGTCTGGAGCCCGTGCGGGGTGCTGGACCCGTGGCCCCTGCCCGCCACCGACGATGGTCCACCGGAGGCTTCGCCGACACGAGGGACCGGCGACCGTCGTGAGCAGGACGTTGGCCCCTGCCCCAGGCAGCCGCTGCCCGACACCGTGGAGTGAGCGCACAGCACGCGCTCCACAGTCGAGGAGGCCACGATGATGTTCTGGTACAGCAACGACAGCGGGTACGGCAACGGGTGGGGCTACGCAGCCATGGTCGTGGGCATGCTCGTGTTCTGGGCTCTGGTGATCGTCGGCATCTCCCTGCTCCTGCGACGCCCGCACCGGGAAGCGGGCGGCATGGTCCCCGCCCACCGCAGCGCCCAGCAGGTCCTCGCCGAGCGGTTCGCCCGCGGCGAGATCGACGAGAGCGAGTTCACCCAGCGCCTCACCGCCCTGCACGGGCCGAAAAAACTCTGACGGCGGAACACGATGATCAGAGTGGGACACACGGCGTACGCCAACCTGGACAAGCAGGGTTTCGGGGCTCTCGACGCGACGGCCAAGGCGCGGTACGCGGTCCCCCTGCGGTTCACGCCTGCCGTCGGCACGGCCCTGGTCGTGACAGGTCTGGTGCTGCAGTCCCCGCTCTGGCTGGCTGCGGTCGCGGTGATTGCCCTGAGCGGTGTCCTGCTGCCCAGGGCCATGGTCGTCGACCTCGTCTACAACCATGGTGTCCGGCACCTGTTCGGCGCCCCACCACTACCCCCGACACCGCCACCACGACGCTTCTCCTACGCCCTGTCCGCCATCCTGCTGACGGGTTCGGCCCTGGCCTTCGCCCTTGGCCTCCCGGCCTGGGGATACCTCCTCGGGGGTGCCGTCGCCGTCGGCGGCACGATCCTCACCGTCACGCTGTGGTGCCTCGGATCCTGGCTCTACCGGCTGATCCTCGGACGCACACCCACAGGCAGCGGCAGCCCGACCACCCACCGCGCGAACACCTTTCCGTAGGCTGGGTCCGTGCTCAAGCCTGTGGTGCGCCGACGAGTCCCCGTGCTGGCGCGCGCCCTGCTGCTGGTGCTGCTCGTCGTCGGTCTGTCCGGGATGCACTCCCTGGCGGGGGGTGGCACGTCCGGCACGGGGACCATGCCCTTGGCGTCCTCCTCGAGCACGTCCGCCTCGGGTGCCGCCGCAGCTGTCCTCGTCGGCACCAGCCAAGCCCTTCCCGGTTCTGCGGCGACGGAGTCCGCTGCGCACTCGATGGGCCACGACTGCGTGGCCGTCCTGATCGACGCGCCCGGGGTGGCGCTCGGGCCGCTGCTGCCCGTTGCCGCACTGTCCGGGGACGTGGTGGACGGCGCCCCGGCCTCGGCGCTGCTGGCTGGGCGGGCCGCAGCGGACCGCGGCCCGGACCGTCCTGCGCCCTCGCTCGCCGAGCTGTCGATCCTGCGGGTCTGACCGTCGGCTCGGGCGATCGCGTCCCGAGCCCACCGCACCGGCCCATCCCGGGCCGTCCAGCTCGCCCCAAGGCACGCGCGGCGCGGACGTGCCCGCGGGGCACCCACCCTCATCAGGCCCACAGGAGAAACCTCATGTCCGACCAGCCCGTTCAGCCCGCTCCGAAGTCGTCCCGACCGTTCACCCGGCGGCGGGTCCTCACCCTCGGGGCCGCCGGCCTCGCCGTGGCCGGTGCCGGTGCCGCCGGGGTCGAGCTCTTCACCCGCTCGCCGGCCTCGCCGGCCTCGCCGGCCGCGCAGATCGGCCCTCGCTCACCGTTGGTGGCCGCGACCGAGGCGGCCCGGTCGACGACCGGCAGGGTGGTCACCCAGACCCTCACTGCGGCCCCGGCCACCGTCGACCTGGGCGGTCGGGTGGTGAACACCTGGGCCTACAACGGGGGGGTCGGCACCCCGCTGATCAGGGTGACCGCCGGGGACCGCCTCGACGTGCACCTGGTCAACCAGCTCACCGACCCCACGACGGTGCACTGGCACGGGTTGGCGTTGCGCAACGACATGGACGGGGTCCCCGGGGTCACCATGGACCCCGTCGCCCCGGCCGCGGACTTCCGGTACTCGTTCACCGCGCCGCACCCGGGCACCTACTGGTTCCACCCCCACGTCGGGGTCCAGATGGACCGTGGTCTGCAGGGAGCGCTGGTCATCGACGACCCGCAGGAGCCGGGCGGCTACGACCAGGAAGCCGTCCTGATCCTGGACGACTGGACCGATGGCTGGTCCGACACCCCGGACGCGATCCTGGCCCGGCTGGGCCGCGACGGCATGAGCATGGGCGGCAGCAGCGGCACGGGTTCCGGCGGGATGGGGGGCATGGACATGGGGAGCAGCAGCGGCACGGGCTCCGGCGGTATGGGGGGCATGGACATGGGGAGCTCCGTGTCGGCGGCGGACCCGCTGGGGACCGACACCGGTGACGTCGTCTACCCCGCGCACCTGATCAACGGCCGGCTCCCGCAGGACCCGACCCTGGTGTCCGCCTCACCCGGGCAGCGGATCCGGTTCCGGCTGATCAACGCCGGCAGCGACACCGCCTACCGGTTCGCGGTCGGCGGGCACCGCCTCACCGTCACCCACGCCGACGGGTTCCCGGTGCGGCCGGTCGAGGTCGACAGCGTCCTGCTGGGCATGGGCGAGCGCTACGACGTGGTGGTCACGGCCGGCGACGGGGCTTTCCCCATCGTCGCCGCCCCGGAGGGCAAGCCCGACCCTGCCGCACAGGCGCTGCTGCGGACCTCCGGCGGCACCGCACCGGCGGTCGGGGTGCGACCGGTCGAGCTCGGTGGCCGCCTGCTCACCTACGCCGACCTCGTCCCCACCGCCGCAGCGGCACTGGCGGTCCGGCCGCCGGACCGCCAGCTCGACCTCACCCTCGGGATGGTCGACGGCGGACGGCAGTGGGTCCTCAACGGGGTCCCCTACGACCAGCACCAGGCCCTGGACGTCACCTCCGGGCAACGGGTGCGCATCACGATGCGCAACGAGACGTCGATGTTCCACCCCATGCACCTGCACGGGCACACCTTCGCCGTCGTCAACGGCTCCGACACCGCGGCCCCGGGTGTCCGCAAGGACACCGTCAACGTGCTGCCCATGCAGACCCTGGCCATCGACCTCGACACCGACAACCCCGGACAGTGGCTCGCCCACTGCCACAACGCCTACCACGGGGAGCTGGGCATGATGACCGTGATGTCCTACACCGTGTAGCTGGCGGACCGGGTGCCTTCCGCGGCCACCGCACCCCACCGCCCGGTCACGCGCGGTGGGACAAGGCGTGATCCGTTTGTTACCTTGGGGGGGTGACGCCGTTGATGCCCCCGCTCTGGCGGCGTGCAGTCATCGCGGTGCACGTCGTCCTGACGGTGGCCGTCGGGATCGGCTTGGCACACGTGAGCGCAGACGTCGGTCACGCTGTGTCCGTGGCTCGCGGGGTCGACATCGGGGAGCCACCGGGAGCGTCGGGGTCTGCCGACCACCACGACGCCCCACGGGAGTCGTCGTGCGGTGACAGCGATCCTGGTGCGTTCTGCACCGGGCCCACGGCGCTGGCGGCAAACCCTGCTGCGCTGGTCCTCCTGCTCTCCGCGGAGATCGTCGACGGCCGTTCACGGCCGGTCGCGACGGCCGCACCGTGGGGCGACGCTCTCCTGGAGAAGCACGCCCTGACCGTCGTGCTGCGGGTCTGACGGCACCACGCCGTCCCCGTCCCCCAGCCGCGAGCGCAGTGCTCGAGGCATCACGTCAGGAACACCTGTGTCCCTCGCCCCCCGTCACGGTTGGCGGTTCGTCGCTGCTGGCCTGTCCACCGCCCTCGCGCTCACCCTCGCGCCCACGGCCGTCGCCCAGGGCAGGGTGGTGCCGGACACGCCGACCGCGGCCCTGGCCCGGCTGGCCGCCCTGGACACGGCCACCCAGGAGCTCGACGACCAGATCGTCAGCGGGCAGGCCACCTTGGCCCAACGCCGCGACGAGCTGCGTGCCGCCAACACCACAGCGACCGAGGCGGCAGCCCTGGCCGAGCAGCGGGCCGCGGAAGCCGAGGTGCGACGGGGCGAGGTCGACGATCTCGTCCGCGCGGCGTACAGCGGTGCGCGGACGTCCCGGCTGTCCGCGCTGCTGGTCAGCGACAGTCCGCAGGACCTCCTCGACAGGATGAGTGCGCTCGACCTGCTGGGTGCCGACGGTGCCGCTCGCCTCACGAGCGCCACCGGCGCCCGCTCCTCCGCCGACCAGGCGAGCTCGCAGGCGTCGGCGGCGCTGGATTCAGCGGCGACCGCCGAGTCGGACGCGGTGCGGGTGCAGGTGGACGTGGTGTCTCGGCGCGCCGAGCTGGAGCAGCGGTCGAGCGAGGCGCAGCTGCTGCTGGCCCAGCTCCGGACCGACGCTTCCACCCGGTCGGCACCCCAGCTCGCGGTGAGCGAGCAGGCGAGCACCCAGCGTGCTTCTCGTGCCGCCACGCTGCGATCGGGGCTCTTCGCCCAGCCGACCACTGGCCGCATCACCTCCCCGTACGGCCCACGGGGGGGCACCAACCACAACGGTGTGGACATCGCCAACGCCATCGGGACACCCATCTACGCCGTCGCCGATGCGGTGGTGGTCGATGCCGGCCCCGCGTCGGGTTTCGGTCTCTGGGTCAGGCTCCGGCACGGCGACGGGACCATCACCCTCTACGGGCACATCGACAGCTACGCGGTGTCGGTCGGTCAGCGTGTCTCAGCGGGCGAGCAGATCGCCAGAATGGGCAACCGGGGCCAGTCGAGCGGACCGCACCTCCACATCGAGGTTCAGACTCCCGCCGGACGGGTGGATCCCGTTGCGTGGCTCAGCGAGCGGGGGGTGCCGATCTGACCGGTGCCGGTGGATGCACGGATGCGGCTCGCGACCGGCTCCACGGCTCGAGGGTGGAACGCGTCAGAACACGGTGAGAACCACACCGAGGACGAAGACGATGACGGTCAGGACTGCGACCACCGGCCGTCCGAAGCTCGTGCGGCGCTTGATGCTGCGGAGGGGGAACAACAGCTGGCGACCAAAGGTGTAGGCGGCCAGACCTGAGAGGAAGACGCCACCCCGCCCGGGTGTGTCGACAGCGAGCAGGACGCTCAGCGTCGCCACCGCGAGGAGGGCGGCCATCACGGACTCCACCGGCTGCACGGGCAGCCGTCGGGTACCGAGGGTTCGGTCGGTGGCCCAGATGCCCCAGCGCGACGCGGTCGGCCGCCCGGCGCAGCAGCCGCCGAGCAGGCACCCGAGGCGGCCGATGGCCATGCCGGTGAGCAGTCCCGGTACCGAGATGTCGAGCAGCTCGCCCAGCGGGATGCTGGCGGTGCGCGCCCCCAGCACGATGGTGGCGACGGCGGCGAGCACGAAGCCCTGGATGCACATCCCCGCGGTGAGGATGTTGCGGGTGGCGCGAGCCTCGGTGAAGTAGGCGTAGACCTTCGCCCCGACCACACCCAGGATGCAGGCGAGCAGGGAGACCACCAGGACGGCGGTGACGTCGAGCCCGGCACGGCGGGCCAGCGCGAGCTGCAGCGTCACTCCGGCGATGGCACCCAGGGTCACCATCGTGGGCCAGGCCCCGATGCGCACGCCGGGGGCCTTCGACCGCATCGCGGGCTCGAAACCCGTCCGTGCGGTGGCTGACCCCGCGGGCAGGGACCGGACGCGGGGGTCGTTGTCCTGGGCGGGATCCGGTCGTGCCGTGACCTCCCAGGTCCCGGCGGGAATGTTCTTCACCCGCGTCGTCACCGACACGCGGCCACTTGTGGGGTGCACCTCGGCCACCGAGGCGGAGGAGGTGAACCGATCGACCGTGGTCGGTGCCGTCCCCGGATCGGGCACGCGTCGTCCCTCCAGGACGAGGTGAACCGGGTACGGGTCGCCATCCTCGGCCGCGTCGAAGGTGTAGGTGAGCGCGAGCGAGCGGGGCTGGGCGTCGTCCAGGGGTGCGCAGGTGAACTCGACGGCCTGCAGCGGCCCGCCGGCGGCCGCGGTCAGCACCGGCGCTCGTGCCGGTGCCGGGACCGCTCGCGGCGGGCGGGCGGGCCCTGCCGGGCGTGCGGTCACGAGACTGCTCAGGACGGGGCTCGCTGCGGCTCGTGCCCGCGCGGAGCCCGACGAGGTGGGCCGCTGCAGAGCCAGCGGGACCCGTGCGACGGGCGGCTCGGGTGCGGGGAGGGGGGCCACCCCCCAAGGCGGACCCGGGGTGCTGCGCGGTCGAGCGGGGTTCTTGCGGTTCGAGCCCACTGCATCTCCTGTCCCAGAACTCAATTACTACTTTTCATAGTAAATGACAGATCGCTCGGCGTCCGCTGTCGGCGGCGCCCGGCCAGACCCAGGGCCGGCGGGATGAGCAGCACGAGGGCGAGGGCCAGCACCATCGCCAGCTCGGGCAGCCCACCCAGCCGGGTGGCGAGGGTCAGGTCGCTGCGCAGCACGACCCGGTCGCTCAGCGTCGCCGCGGTGAAGAAGCCGGTCTGCTCGATGACACGACCCTGCGGGTCGATGACCGCGCTGACCCCGGAGGTGGCCGCGACCAGGACTGTCCGGCCGTGCTCCACGGCTCGCACCTGGGACATCGCGAGCTGCTGGTAGGTCATGTCCGAGCGGCCGAAGGTGGCGTTGTTGCTGGGCACCGTGATGATCTGCGCCCCGGCGCGGACGGAGTCCCCGACGAGGTCGTCGAAGGCGACCTCGTAGCAGATGGCCACCGCGAGGCGAACACCGTTCATCGTGAGGGTGCCGTCACCCGACCCGGGCACGAAGCTGCCCGCCCGTGCCGCGTAGGGGGACAGCTTCTCGACCAGGGCCCTCGCCGGGAGGTACTCCCCGAACGGCACGAGGACCCGCTTGTCGACCTGGGGGCCAGGCCCGGTCACCGGGTCCCACACCAGCACGGTGTTGCGGGTCGTGCCATCGGGGTTGCCCAGCACGGCACCCACCAGGATCGGGACGCCTATGGCCCGTGCGGCACGGGTGATGGCGGCGGCCGCCGCGGGATCCTGCAGGGGGTCGATGTCACTGGCGTTCTCCGGCCACACCACGATGTTCGGAGCCGGTGCTGTGCCGGCGGCCACCGCGGCGGCGAGCCGTTCGGTCTCCGCGACGTGGTTGTTCAGCACTGCCGCCCGCTGGGCGTTGAAGTCCAGGCCGAGGCGGGGGACGTTGCCCTGGATGACGGCCACCGACGTGGAGGTGGCCGTGGCGGGGTTCGCGGTGCTGGGCAGCAGCGTGAAGGCGGTCAGCACGGGCAGCGCCACCGCGAGGAGCCCGCCCACCGCGGTCACCCCGGGGCGGGGTCCGCGGGTGAGCAGCGAGGCGGCACCGGCGCCCATCAGGGCGACGGCGAAGCTGAGCAGAGGGGCGCCGCCGATGCTGGCCAGGGCCAGCAGCGGGCCCTCGGGCTGGCCGAAGGCGAGGCGGCCCCACGGGAACCCGCCCAGGGGCACCCGGGACCGGAGGGCTTCGGTGGTGACCCACGCGCAGGCGATCCACAGGGGAGCGCCGGGCCGCCGTCCCACCAGGACCACGCCGATCCCGAACAGGCCCACGGCCAGGGCCTCGAACGCGGCGAGCGCGAGCCAGGGCAGCGGGCCCACGTAGATGCCGACCCACGGCAGCAGCGGGACCAGGAAGCCCAGGCCGGCAACGTAGCCGTGGACGAAACCGGCACGCACACCGAGCCCACGCACCACCACCACCAGCAGCGCAACCCCTACCGGGGCCAGGAACCACAGCGATCGCGGGGGGAAGCTCACCCAGAGCAACAGGCCAGCCACGACGGAGGCCACGAGCCGCTGCGCCCCCAGCACCGCCGGGTGCCGGCTCACGTGCGGGACCCCCGGAGCAGCGGGGCGACGGGCAGCGGGGCGACGGGCAGCGGGGCGACGGGCAGCGGGGCGACGGGCAGCGGGGCGACGGTGAGCGGGAACAGCAGGGCCGGTGCCGTGCCCGTCCTGGTCAGGCTGCGGACGGTGCTGCTCGGCGCAGCCAGGAGTGGACGCCACGCCGGGTGGCGGGTGGCGCGCGGTGGTTCTGTGACCGTTGGTGTCATCGTGGCTCAGATCGGGGTGACCACGTTGGCGATGGGCCCTGAACGCATCCAGGACACCATGTTCCCCCAGTAGCCGGTCACCAGTGCGACACCGACCACGACGAGCAGGACCCCGCCGACGAGCTGGATCGTTCGGGTGTTGCGACGCAGCCACTGCACGCTGTGCACCGCCCGGGTGGAGCCGAGGGCGAGCAGGACGAACGGCGCGCCCAGTCCCACGCAGTAGGCCAGGACGAGGGTGACGCCGCGCCAGGCCGTGGCCCCCTCGGTGCCAGCCGCCACGGAGAGCACGCCGGCAAGGGTGGGACCCAGGCACGGTGTCCATCCCAGGCCGAACACCGCACCGAGCACCGGTGCCCCCAGGAGGGAGCTCCGTCGGCGCGGGGCGGGGCGGGTGTCGCGCTGCAGCGCGGGCACCAGGCCGAGGAACGCCAGGCCCATGACGATGGTGACCACCCCGCCGACCCGCTGGAGCACCTCGGTGTTGACCCTCAGCACGGCGATCACGCCGAACAGCGACACCGTCGCGAGGGTGAACACGACCGAGAAGCCGCCCACGAAGAGTCCCGCCGCGCCGGCCACCCGCCAGCTGTCCCGCCGCTGCGACACACTGACCGCCTCTGCGGTTGCCGTGTCCGCTGCAGCCGTGCCGGGGGTGTCCGGGGTCGGCGTCTGCGGGGCGGGCGCGGCACCCGCCGTGGCGAGCCGGGCGGCGGGGACCTCGACCCCGACGAGCCCAGCGAGGTAGGACAGGTACCCCGGTACCAGGGGGATCACGCACGGGGATGCGAAGGACACCGTCCCGGCCAGCACGGAGACCACGATGGCGAGCAGCAGCGGGCCGGTGGCGGCGGTGTCCTGGAAGGTCTGGGCGATTCCCGCCACGCTCACGACGTGGGTCACGACGCCGCCGCCGGGGACTCGGCTGCGATGCGTTCCACGACCGGTTGGAGGTCGGTGTCCTGCAGGGAGCGCAGGAAGACGGCGGCGACCCGGTGCTGTCGGTCGAGGATGATCGTCGAGGGGATGACGCTGGTGGGGTAGCTCGCGCTCAGCGCGGCGAGCGTCCGCATCGGCGGGTCGTAGATCGAGGGGTAGGTGACGCCGCGGTCGCGGACGAAGTCCTGGGCCTTGTCCTGCTGTGGGTCGCGGACGTTGATCCCCAGGAACTGCACCCCCTGTGAGGCGGTGGCGGTGGCCACCCGCTCGAGACTGGCCGCCTCGGCCCGGCACGGCCCGCACCACTGTCCCCACAGGTTGAGGACGACGACCTGGTCGGGGAAGCCTGCAACCGACAGCGGCGAGTTGTCGAGCAGGTCGGGTCCGGCGAGGACACCGATGACCCCGCGCGAGCTCGGGGGGTCGTAGGTGATCTCGGTCTTGCCGCCCGGCGACACGAAGCTGAACGACCCTGCGGACGTACCACCTCCACCCGAGCACCCGGCTGCCGCCACCACGCACGTCAGGACGGCGGCGACGAGTCTCGTCGTCGGCCTGGAGGGACTCCCACGTTGCATACTATGGACGATAGTAGAAAGTGCGTGGGGGGGTCGTGAAGGGCTGCGTGACGGGTGCCGCGCGGTGGGACGAGCACACGTCGTGACGCACCTGGGGTCGTTCCGGGTGTTCACGTCGGCCGCTCTGCAGGAGGTCGTCACGGGGTACCTGACGGCCGGAGCCCCGGTCGTCGTCGGACTCGTGCTGCACGGGGGCCGGTCGGCGGGCCAGGCCTGGTGCAGGGGTTCGGCACTAGGAGAGCCCTGCTGACGCGATGGCCCCCTCGACCTGCGCAACCGTGGTGAAGACGCTGGGGTCTCGCACTCGCTGCACCGTTCCGTCCGAAGCGATGAGGAAGCTCAACGGCAGGACGGGAGGTCCGGCGAGTGCTGCCTCCGCACGCCCGGTGGTGTCGACCACGGAGGGGTAGCGCGCGCCGACGCTGTTCAGCAGCGCGAGCGCGGACGACGGGTCGTCACGGACGTTGAGCCCGACGACCTCGACCGACCCGGGCTGCTGGGCGTAGGCCGCCAGGACGGGGATCTCCGCGCGGCACGGCCCGCACCACGAGGCCCACAGGTTCACCAGGACGGGACGCCCACCCAGGGCCGCGCCGAGGTCGAGGGTCCCCGGCGCGCCGAGACAGGACACCACGACACCCGCGAGCGGGCCCTTCGTGGTGCTGCCTGCGGGTGCTGGCCCAGGACACGGTTGGAGGACCGCGGCCGCCCGTGCGGTGTCCAGCGCACCATCGTCCACGGCACCGGGGGTGACGTGGTTGCCGACCCCGACCTGCGCGACGGACGCTCCGAGCTGGGGGACCGGTGGGGTGCCGCGCGGCCACAGGGCGACGGCGAGCCCTGCGACGACCACGAGGCCGACCACCGTCCAGCGCACCCGGGCGCTCGGACGCCGCACCTGCATCACCAGGCTCAGTTCAGGCCGGCGTAGGAGTGCAGGCCCGAGACCACGATGTTGATGAAGAACAGGTTGAACAGCACGACGCCGGTGCCCACGACGTTGATCCAGGCGGCGCGCGTGTTGCGCCAGCCCGCCGTGGCCCGGGCGTGCAGGTACGCGGCGTAGACGACCCAGGTGATGAAGGCCGTCACCTCCTTGGGGTCCCAGCCCCAGAAGCGGCCCCACGCGGCCTCGGCCCAGATGGCCCCGAGGATGACCCCCACGGTGAACAGGGGGAACGCGAAGATCGCGGTGCGGTAGGCCACCCGGTCGAGGACCTGCGCCCCGGGCAGCCGTGCGAGCCGGCCGACGGTGCTCGAGCCCTCGGCCCCTTCCGCGTGGTGGCGGCGCAGCAGGAACAGCAGGCTCGCGATCCCCGAGAGCAGCAGCACCCCGGACGCCGTGGCGATGACCGAGACGTGGATGACCAGCCAGTAGGACTGCAGGGCCGGAACGACGGGGGCGGAGGTCGCGTACAGGGTGGTGCCGCCGATGAACATCAGCACCACGACCGGCAGCAGGACGAACACCGACAGTGGCCGCACGGTGTGTCGACCTAGCACCACCAGGGTGCCGAGCACCGTCACGGCGGTGGCCAGCGAGGTGAACTCGTACATGTTGCCCCAGGGCGCCCTGCCGGCGGAGATGCCGCGCAGGACGAGCGACCCGACGTGCAGCGCCAGGCCGAGGGCGACCAGTGCCACCCCCATCCGGCCCAGCCTGTCCGCGAGCGACCGGCCGACCGGGACCTCCACCCGACCCGGCAGGGTCGACCGTCGGGGTGGGACGGCAGGAGCGCCCGATCCGACGAGCTGGCGGCGGGCCTCCCGACGCACGACCGTGCTGGTGCGCACGGAGGCCAGCTCGCAGGCGAGCAGGGCCGCGGCGAGGACGTAGACCGCCACCGCCGACCGGTAGCCCAGGTCGCTGAGCTCGGCAAGATCAAGGGTCGACATCCAGGCCACCTCTGCTGTGGGCAATCCACTACTACGATAGATAGTAATCGAGCTCACCGCGATGCCGACACGCGGGCGCCCCAGAGTCCCCACCGCTACAACTATGAGACATAGTGATGCGCGGCGGTGAAGCGTGCACTGCCCGAGGACGGAGGCGACGGTGTGATCCAGGGTCGCCGGTGGGCGCTGCGCACAGCAGGAGTCGGCGTCCTGGCGATCTCGAGCAGCGTCGTTGGTCGAGGCTGGGCGCAGACCCCGCCACTACCACCGCCCCCGCCCAATCCGAGTGACGCGGACCTCGCTGCCGGTCGGGCCGCCCTCGCGACGACCGACGGAGAGCTCGCCGCGCTGGCCGCCGACGTCGACAACGCCAGTGCCGCCGTGACGGCGGCCCAAGCCCAGCTGGGGGCCGCGCTGGACGACGCCGACGCGGCAGCCGCGGCCCGCGTGTCAGCTCGCGCCGAGGCCGACGCGGCGCAGGCTCGAGCCGTCGCCACGCAACAGGGTCAGCGGGTGGCCGCCGGTCTGGTGACCGACGCTCAGCAGCGTCTCGACGACCTGGTCTCCGCCAGCTATCGCCAGGGCAGCGTGCCCGGCTCCCTGGCCGGCTACCTCGGCGCCACGGACGCCCAGAACGTTCTCGACCGGGCTGAGCTCCTCAACGCCGTGGCCGGCAACCAGCAGGAGATCCGGTCGGCACTGGGACGTGCGCTGGTGGCCAAGGCCAACCAGGACTCCGAGGCCCGATCTGCACTGGAGCGCGCCCAGATCCGTCGGTCCGAGGCGGACGCAGCTGACGCCCGAGCACGGTCGGCCTACGACACGGCCGTGCAGGTCACGTCGCAGGCGACGTCCCGCACGGCCGACCTGCTCTCCGCCAGAGCTGCAGCCGAGAGTCGTCTCGCCGTGGCCCAGCAATCCCTGCTCGGGCTCGACGGGCAGCGGCGGACCTACGAGCAGTGGGTGAGCGCCAGGCGTGCTGCAGAGGCGGCCGCCGCGGCGGAGCTGGCCGCGGCTGACCAGGCGCGCCGCCGTGCCCAGGCCGAAGCGGCTGCAGCGGCGGTGGTGCAGAGCAGGCCCGGCGCCCCGGGTGAAGGCGCACCTGCCCAGGTGTCGTCGCCCCCGGCTGTCGTCCGACCGCCCAGCACCAGTGGGACGGTGGCCCCGGCGAACGGCCGCATCACCTCCCGCTTCGGTCCACGGGACGGAACGGTCCACTTCGGGGTCGACATCGCGAACAGCACCGGAACTCCGATCGTGTCCGTGCAGGCGGGCACCGTCATCTCCAGCGGTCCGGCCAGTGGCTTCGGGCTCTGGGTCCGGGTGCGCCACGACGACGGCACCATCTCCGTGTACGGGCACAACGACCGCAACGTGGTCACCGTGGGTCAGCGAGTGGGGGCCGGACAACAGATCGCCACGATCGGCAACCGCGGTGAGTCCTCCGGTTCACACGTGCACGTCGAGATCGCCGTGGGCGGAACGTTGAAGGTCGACCCCCTGAGCTGGCTCCGAGAACGCGGCGTCGACATCTGACCGAACCCGGTCAGCCAGGCCGCGTCGGTCGCCCCCGGGGTGGTGGGTTCCGATCGAGGGTCGACGTCCAGGTCGCCGGCGCTCGTCGGCCGGCGCCACTACCTCGTATAGTAGTTACAGTGGATCGACCAATCCCCCGCAGCGCCATGTCCGTGCCTTGATGTCGCTGACACCACCCGCATCGAGGAGCTCCGCACCGTGTCCCAGTCCGACGAGTTCCCCGGTGGCTTCCCCGCCGAGCCCGAGCCCGCCACGCCGTCCGGCCCGCCCTCGAGGGTGAGGAAGTCCCACGTCGCGATCGTGCTGCTGGTGGTGCTGGCCCTGGGCGGTGGCTACCTCCTAGGCACAGCAGGGGGCCCGGCCCCCGCGCAGGCCGCAGCGGCGCCCGTGGCCACCTCGGCCGCCCCGCTCCCCTCGGCGGCACCGCTCAAGAGCGCTCCGGTGGTGCCCTCGCCCCCGGTCAAGGTCGAGATCCCGGCCATCGGCGTGAGCGGTGGTCTGGTCGACCTGCACCTCAACCCGGACGGGACGCTGGAGGTCCCCAAGGACTACCAGCAGATCGGTTGGTACGCCGACGGTGCGGTACCCGGGGACACGAACTACCCGCCGACGATCATCGCGGGCCACGTCGACTCCTACCAGGGTCCGGCGGTGTTCTACGACCTGCGCAACCTCAAGGCGGGCGACCAGGTGCGGGTGACCCAGGCCGACGGGAACGTCGCGGTGTACACGATCTACGCCACGGCGCAGTACCCCAAGAGCACGTTCCCCGCCGACACGGTGTACGCGAACCGCGCGGAGTCCGAGCTGGTCCTCATCACCTGCACCGGCGCGTTCGACAAGTCCCTGCGCTCCTACGACGACAACCTCGTGGTGTCCGCACGGCTCGACCCGGCCTCCAGCGGCACCCCGGCGAGCTGACCAGCGTGCGCAGACCCGTCGCAGTCTCGGCGGTGGTGGCCGGGGTCGTCCTCGCCGCCGTCACCACCACCACCATCATCACCGGAGCCGACAGCGCTCCCGTGGGCCCGAGGCCAGGTGCCGCCGCCGCCGCGGCCGCGGCCGCCCCGGTGGACCAGCTGACCTCGACCATCACCAAGGCACAGCAGGTGCTGCAGACCAAGCCCGGTGACTGGAAGACCTGGGCAGTGTTGGGGTCGGCTTATGTGCAACAGGCCCGGGCCACCGCCGATCCGTCGTACTACCCGAAGTCCGAGGGTGCGCTGGCGAAGTCCATGGAGCTGCACCCCGTGGGCAACGATGGTGCCCTGACCGGCATGGGTGCCCTGGCCAACGCGCGGCACGAGTTCGGCAAGGCCGCAGACCTGGCCCGGCAGGCCCAGGCGATCAACGGCTACGGCTCCACCTCGTACGGGGTGCTGGCTGACGCCCTCATCCAGCTGGGCGACTACGACGGGGCCACCGCGGCCGCGCAGCGGATGCTCGACCTCAAGCCGGGGGTCTCCTCGTTCACCCGCGCCTCCTACGACCTGGAGCTGCACGGCCGCACCGACGAGGCGCAGACCGTGCTGCTCAAGGCTCTGGCGAGCTCCTCCGACCCTCTCGACGTCGCCTTCTGCTACACCTACCTCGGCCAGCTCGCGTTCACCCTCGGTGATCTCGACGGCGCCGAGAAGCAGTACACCGCGGGCCTGGCCCTGACCCCCGGCGAGCCGAACCTGCTGCTCGGGCAGGCCCGGGTGCAGGTCGCCCGCGGCGAGGTCGACGCCGCCGTCGCGGGCTATCGGCGCGTGGTGGACCTGCGCCCGTTGCCGGAGTACCTCGTGGAGTACGGGCAGCTGTTGGACTCCCTCGGCCGCACGAGCGAGGCGGATGCCCAGTACGCCCTGTACAAGACCTCCCAGCAGCTGTTCGCGAGCAACGGTGTCCGCGACTCGCTCACCGGAGCGCTGCTCGACGCCAACCGTGGTCTGGCCGACTCGGCCGTGGGCCAGGCGGAGACCGAGTGGGCGGCACGGCAGAACATCGACGCGGCCGACGCCCTCGGGTGGGCCCTGCACGCGGCCGGTCGGGACTCCGAGGCGCTGCCCTACGCCCAGCAGGCCACGGCGCTGGGCACCCGCAACGCATCGTTCCTCTACCACCGAGGGATCATCGAGCAGTCCCTCGGCATGACACCGCAGGCGCGGGTCACCCTCACCAGTGCCATGGCCACCAACCAGTACTTCTCACCGCTGTTCGCCCCTCTGGCCGAGCAGGCCCTGGCTGCGCTCGGCGGCCCGGTGTGAGGCTGGCGGCCCGGAGTGCGGCCGTCCTCGTCGTAGCCTTCGGCGCCCTGTTGCTGGCCACCCCCGCCGCCCAGGCCCACCCGCTCGGCAACTTCACCGTCAACCACTACGCCGGGTTGACCCTGCACCCGGACCGGGTCGACGTGCGCTCCGTGGTGGACCGCGCGGAGATCCCCACTGCACAGCTCCAGCCCGAGATCGACACCAACACTGACGGGACGACCTCACCGGACGAGCTCGCCGCGTACGCCACCGGCGAGTGCCCCAAGGTCGCTGCGGCCGTGCAGGCGACGGTGACCCCGGACGGCGGCTCGGCCCAGGCGATGACGTTCTCGGTCACCAGCGCGGCCGCCGAGACCGTCCCAGGAGCAGCCAACCTGCCCACGCTGCGGGTGACGTGTGAGCTGACGGCCCCGGCCGACCTCGCCGCGCCGGGGGTCCTGACCTACGCCAACAGCTTTCAGGCGGACCGGGTGGGGTGGAAGGAGATCGTCGTCGCCGGAGAGGGGGTGCGGACGGTCGACTCCCCGGTGCCCGCGACGACCACCAGCAACGAGCTGCGCGCCTACCCCGGCAACCTGCTGGCCTCCCCCCTCGCGGTCGACTCCATCCAGGTCTCGGTGGCGCCCGGCACCGGCAGCACCTTCGGCACGGCCGCGGCCGTCGGTGGCGGTGGCGATCCGTTCACCAGCACCGTCGCCCGCGCCGATCGCTACCTCCAAGACCTGGTGGGTGGGCAGCTGACCCCCTACGTCGGGGTCTTGGCCGTCGGGCTCTCACTGCTGCTCGGGGCCGGTCACGCCGTGCTGCCCGGACACGGCAAGACCGTGATGGCCGCCTACCTCGCCGGCAAGCGCGGCTCGCGCCGCGACGCACTCACCGTCGGTGCCACCGTCACCCTCACCCACACCCTCGGGGTCATCGTCATCGGCGTCGCGTTCACCGCCGGCGCGGCGTTCGCGGGGGAGCAGGCGCTGCGCTGGCTGGGGATCGTCAGCGGTGTCCTCGTGGCCGTCATCGGGGTGGGCCTGCTGCGGTCGGCGATCGTCAGCCGACGGGAGCGGGCCGAAGCCGTCCTGGACGAGCTCACGCTCGTCGGGGCCGGCCCCCAGCAGACCACCGGCCACGGTCACGGCCATGGGCACGGGCACGGGCACGGCCAGGCAGCGGACGTGGGGTACTCGCGGCGGGGTCTCATCGGCATGGGCGTTGCCGGCGGCCTCGTGCCCAGCCCGTCCGCCACCATCGTCCTGGTGGCCTCGCTCGGACTGGGCCGCACCGTGTTCGGGCTGGTCCTCGTCGTGGCCTACGGGGTGGGCATGGCCGCCACCCTCACCGCGGTGGGCCTGCTGCTCGTGCGCGTGCGGCACCGTCTCGACTCCGCCGCGAGCAGCGAACGGTTGGTCGCCCGTCTAGGGCGGCGGGTGCAGTCCCTCACGGCGGTGCTGCCCATCGGCACGGCGGTGCTCGTCCTGCTCGTCGGAGTCGGCCTCGCCGTCCGCGGCCTGCTCACCCCCTACTGACCGTGGGGTGATCGTGGGCACGTTTCTCGGCTCGTCCGTCATCCGCCGTCCGTCATCCGACGGCGTGGGCCGTGGGGCTGGCCAGGCATCACGCCCGCAGGCTCGTCCCGTGAGGGATCGTCGACCTCCACCACCTGCGACGATGGGATGGTGACCTCGGCCCAGCCCGATCTCCGCGGGCTGCTGCGGCGTCCTGCCTACCGGCGGTTGTGGGTGGCCCGGACGGTGTCGCAGGTCGGTGACGTCGCCCAGTTCACGACGCTGGCGTTGCTGCTGATCTCGGTGACCGGCTCGGGGCTGGGTGTGTCGGGGGCGGTGCTCGCCGAGATCGTCCCGGTGCTGGCGCTGGCACCCCTGGCGGGCAGCCTGGTCGACCGCCTGCCCCGGGTGCAGGTCATGGTCGGTGCTGACCTGGCCCGGGTGCTGCTCGCCGGGGTCCTGGTGGTGTGGCACGACAGCGCCCCGGTCGCCTACGCGGTGGCGTTCGGGCTGTCGTGCGGGCAGGTGTTCTTCTCCCCCGCCGCGCAGTCCCTGCTGCCCTCGGTCGTCGAGGACGGTGAGCTCGTCGTCGCCAACAGCGGCATCTGGACCGCCGCGGTCACCGCCCAGGTCCTCGTCGCCCCCGTCGCGGCCCTGCTCGCCGTCCAGGTCGGGTTCGGGGTTGCCTTCGCCCTCAACGCCGCCAGCTTCGCGGTCTCCGCCCTGGTCCTGCGGGGACTGCACGAACCCGAACGCACCACCCCGGTGCAGGTGGTGAGCCCCTTCGCCCACGCCCGCGAGGGCCTCGCCGCCCTGGCCGCGCTACCGCTGCTGAAGGCACTGGCGGTCGGGCAGCTCCTGGCGGCGCTGTCCGCCGGCGCCACCAGCGCCCTGCTCGTCGTCCTCGCCCAGGACCGCCTCGGCGGTGCCAGCGGCTTCGGGGTGCTCGTCGCCGCGATCGGGGTCGGCGCCGCCATCGGACCCCTGCTGCTGCTGCGGCGCATCACCAACCCCCGCCGACCCCTGTTCGTGTTCGGGCCCTACGCCCTCCGCGGAGCCGTCGACCTGATCCTGGCCGTCGCCACCAACCTCCCCCTGGCCGCCACGGCACTGGTGTTGTACGGGCTGTCCACCTCCACCGGCACCGTCACCTTCGCCAGCCTCATCCAGTCCCGCGTCCCGGAGAACCTCCGCGGCCGGGCCTTCGCCGGGTTCGACATGCTCTGGCAGACCGGCCGCCTGCTCAGCCTCCTCGGCGGCGGACTCCTCGCCGACACCCTCGGCATCCGAGCCGTCTACCTCCTCGGCGGCCTCCTGCTCCTCACCGCAGCCGCCGTCGGCTCACGCGCAGCCCGCGCCACCACCGCACCCACCGAGGTCGAGGGCACGGCTGGCTCGTACGGCCGGGGTGACCGCGCGACGCACCCTTCCCAGGACGACCACCGCCCCGGGGGCCGGGGGAGATCGGCGAGCGGTACGAGTGGTCGTGCACCCGCGTCGCGCAGGTGCCGGTGGGGGCGGAGGACGTGACCGACCGGCAGGAAGACCTCAAACACCCTGTGCCGGATCCGATGTCGTCGGTGGTCGCCTCGTCCTGGTCCCGCGGGGGCGCAGCGCCCGCGATCGCCGCGTGGTGGGCCGGAGGCGGTGGCCGGGAGCTGGCGCGCTACGCAACCGTCGGCGTCGTCTGCACGATCGTCTACTCGGCGCTCTTCGTCGTGCTGCTCGGGTCGGGGCCACTGCTGGCGAACGTGGCTGCCTCCGTCGTCGCCACGGTCCTCGGGACCGAGCTGCACCGCAGGCTGACGTTCCGTACCGGTCCGCGGGTCGGCTGGGCCGCCGCGCAGTGGCAGAGCGCGGGGGTCGCGGCCCTGGGACTGGTCGTCACGACCGCAGTCCTTGCCGCCGTGGAGCTGCTCGTCCCCGGTTCGACCTGGTGGGAGGAGGTGCTCGTGGTCAACGCCACCACCGGGCTCATCGGCGTCGGCCGCTACGTGGTGCTTCGCCGATGGGTGTTCCGCGGCCCAGACCCCGGCGCACGTCAGGGCGGCTGAGGTGATGGGTCGTCAGGGAGTGTCATCGACGGTGCGGAACCAGGCGAGGACGGCGTTCCGGCGTCCGCCGGGTTCCCACGAGGGTGGGCAGGTCGCCGGCCTGCACCACGGGAGGCGGAAGGCCATCACGGTGTCGGGGGCCTCCCCGGTTGCATCCCCCACAGACCTTGCGGGTAGATGTACCCCGCCCCCCAGTACGGGGGGTACCCGTAGTACCCGTAGATGCTGGAGTGGTAGGGCCTGTCGTCGACGAGATCCGGGTCGTAGCCCGGCGCCCCCGCGACCCGGTCTCGCGACTGGTCGACGAAGACGTCGGATGTGGTGATCTTGGTGACGGCGTCGACCGGAATCAGGGTCGTCGTCTCGCCGAAGCCGAGGAACCCTCCGTGCTCGACCTGGAGGAACCGAACCTTCCCCTCCCGGTCGTCCACGAGGAGATCGGCCACCGTGCCGATGCCCTTCCCGTCCTTGTCCTTCACCGTGCGGTCGCGGACATCGTTCTCCGGTACGTCGACCGTCTTCCCGCGGTCGCCCAGGGTGTGAAGAGAGGCGTTGTCGCCGTTGCCTGTCATCGAAGATCCCTCTCTGTCAGCATGGGGTGATGCACCAACCGGTGCGTAATCACTGAACGAGGGTGGGGAGATGAGTCCCCTGCGATGACTGTTCTGACGACGATTGCGCGGTCGGGCACCCATGCTGGTGTCGTGAGCGATGACCACCCCAGCGGTGAGGTGCCGGAGCGGGCCCGGCGCAGGTCCTTCACCGCCGCCTACAAGCTGAGGGTGCTGGCGGAGTACGAGGCGGCCGAGCCCGGCCGCCGGGGTGAGGTGCTGCGCCGGGAGGGCCTGTACTCCTCGCACCTGGTGGAGTGGCGTCGGGCTCGTGATGCCGGTGCGCTGGCCGCTCTGGCGGCGACCCGGGGACGCCCGCCGGCTGATCCGGTCGAGCGGGAGAACACCCGGCTGCGGGAACGCAACGCCGCCCTCGAGGCCGAGCTGGACACCGCCCGGCGGGTGATCGAGGTGCAGGGAAAAGTCTCGGCTCTCTTGGACGATCTGTCCAAGAGAGCGCACGAGGCCTCCGCGGCACCCACGCAGCGAAGCTCCGGGCCGAGCTCACCGCCGCGGTCGAGCAGGTGAGCGACGAGGCGGTCCTCGAGCTGGCACCGGTGGTGGGCACGGTCGCGGCGTGCGCCGCGATCGGGCGGTCCCCGGGCCACGCACTACCGCCGCCACCGCCAGTCCCCGCCACCACCACGCCCGCCCCGGGTCCCACACCGCGACCGGGCGCAGCCGGGGGCGCTGAGCGCCGCCGAACGCGCCCAGGTGCTCGCGGTGCTGCACAGCGACCGGTTCGTCGACGCCGCCCCCGCGCAGGTGTGGGCGACGCTGCTCGACGAGGGCGTCTACCTGGCCAGCGAGTCGACGTTCTACCGGCTGCTGCGCGGGGTGCACGGCGACGTGCGCGAACGACGGTCCCAGGCCACCCACCCGGCCACGGTCAAACCCGAGCTGATCGCGACCAAGCCCAACGAGGTCTGGTCCTGGGACATCACCAAGCTGCACGGCCCCGCGAAGTGGACCTACTTCTACCTCTACGTGATCATCGACATCTACTCCCGCAAGACCGTCGGCTGGATGGTCGCCACCCGAGAGTCCGCGGCCCTGGCCGAGCAGCTACTCGCCACCACGATCGCCGCCGAGCACGTCGCGGCCGGTCAGCTGACGATCCACGCCGACCGCGGCGCCAGCATGGCCTCCAAACCCGTCGCCCTGCTGCTGGCCGACCTCGGGGTGATCAAGAGCCACAGCCGACCCCGGGTCAGCAACGACAATCCCTACAGCGAGTCGCAGTTCAAAACCCTCAAGTACTGCCCCAGCTTCCCCGGCACCTTCGCCACCCTCCAGGACGCCCGAACCTTCTGCGCCGAGTTCTTCCACGCCTACAACCACCACCACCGCCACGCCGGACTCGGCCTGCTCACCCCCGCCGTCGTCCACGACGGCCACGCCGAGACCGTCCGGGCCCAACGCGCCCTCGTCCTGACCGCCGCCCACACCCAACACCCCCACCGCTTCCGCCACCCACCCCAACCACCACGACTACCCGAACCAGCATGGATCAACCCACCCACCGCAACAGAGCCCATCACTCACAAATAGACAAGATCAACTGCCCCAAAGAGGTTGACAGGTTCCGGATCGTCTCCTCGAGCTCGTGAGTGCTGGACTGGACTGGACTGGACAGAGCGTCGTCGTGATTCAGCGGCGGTGTGGCGACTGCCTGCGGCCGCGGTCGACCTGGCCCACCTCGCCCACCCAGACCGGGACGGGTTCACGAGGCACCGTTGCGACCTGCGACACCGACTCGTGTTGGTGTGGTCGTCCGAGGGCGAGCATCACGCGGCAGGTGAGGGTGGCTGCGAGGGCCAGGACGATCCCTGATGCGGCGACGGTCAGTCCGGTCCATGTCCCCGGTGGCCTGGCCAGGGCGCTGGTCAGCGACCCGGTCGCGAGGATGGTGGTGGTGAGCAGGACCCAGAAGGTCCGGCGGGCCCTTGCTCGGGTGTGGTTCATGGTGCTCATCCGCCCATCCCGAGGTGGTCCTTGGTGGCGAGGAACTTCAGCAGGATGGTCAGGGTGATGATCACGACCAGGAACACGGTCAGCAGTGTCATGGCGACCGGGCGCCGCCGCCAGTAGCGCTCGCCGCTGCGGTCGACGAAGGGGATGACGACCAGCAGGCCGAAGAAGATGAGCTCGCCGTAGATGATGGCGGGCAGCCCGAAGAAGTTCTCCAGGCTGTAGAGCCACCAGAAGTTGAGGGGGGGTGTGGTGACCTCGATGCCCTGCACCGGGCGGGCTCCGAGACCGGGTGGGAACACCACGGCCAGGATCCCGATGAGGCCGAACAGGGCCAGGCCGAAGGAGCTGATGCGGCGCAGGTGGTGGGTGAACGGTTCGGTGGGCTCGGCGGCGGGGGCTTGATCCCCGCGGCCCTCGCTGGGCAGGGCCGGGTGCGGGGAGATCTTGTGCTTCTTGACCAGCAACATGTGCAGCGCGACCAGGACGAGGATCAGCCCGGGGATGAACACGACGTGGGCGGCGTAGAGCCGGATCAGGATGGGCACGTTGCCGGCGAAGGTCGGGGAGAACCAGAACCCGACCCCGCCGAGCAGCTTGCCGACCTCCAGGTTGTGCCCGAGCGCCTCGAACGACTCCTGGTCCCACTTGAGCACGGTGCCGGTGAAGATCGCCAGGGTCACCAGCCCGAACATGGCCACACCCACGAGCCAGTTGGCTTCGCGGGGCCGCTTGTAGGACCCGGTGAGGAACACCCGCAGCATGTGCAGCGCCGCGGTCACGTACATGGCCTGCGCAGCCCAGAAGTGGACCCCCCGCACGAAGCGACCACCCCACACCTGCGTCACCAGGTAGCGCACCGACTGGTTCGCGGCCTCGGGGACCGGGTTGTAGAACTGCACCAGGACGATTCCCGTGGCGATCAAGATGACCAGTGCCGCCGCGGTCACCCCACCCAGGCTCCAGGCCAGCTTGTTGGCGTGCTCGGGCACCGGGTACTCCAACGCCCTGATACCGAGGCGCTCATCGACCACGTCGAGGGCACGGCGGGTCCTGCTCACCCGCGGTGAGGCAGGTCGTTCCTCGACACGGGTCACGACCGGGGTCCTTCCGGAGAGGGGGAGGTGCGGGAGGTGCGGGAGGTGGGGGACGGGTCCGTGGCCGGGTCCGACCCGGTGTCCGGGGTACCGGCCAGCCCCCGCCGGAGCTCAGCCAGGTTCTCCGCCGGGCGGAACCACAGCGCGAGACCAACCCCCACCGCGAGCAGCACCAGCGACACCGCACCGAAGGTCCAGTCGGTACCGGTCAACGAACCCCGCCCCGGCAGCGGCTCACCCACCACGGTGGTCCCCGTCTCCTCCCCCGACGCCGGCTCCAGCTGCCCCACCGCCTCGGCGATCGAGAGCTGCAGGGTCTGCTGGGCCACCACGACCTCACCGGCGGTCAGCTCAGCCTGCGCCTGCCCCACCAGGGCAACGTCCACCCCGTCCTGGTCAGGGCCACCGAGGGCCTCCCCGATCTTGGCCTCGGCCGCGGCGACCCCCTTCGGGCCCGGGTCCTGCGCCAGGTGCCCCAACGCCTGCTGCACCAGGACGTACCCCTCCGGGGCACCATCCCCACCCCCGTGCGCCCACGCCGGACCAGTCGACACCACACCGACCAGCAACAGCCCCACCACCACCGTCCCCCACCGGCGCGACACCACCCACCACCCACGACACCGGGACGGGCTGAAGAACACCGGCCACGGGAACACGACCCCGAACCGTGCTGTGGCTGAACGTGCCTGCTGCATGACGACACCCTGTTCTCCACCGCTGCCCCTGATCCAGTGTCAAAGGTCCCCTCCAGGACAGGCCCGTTGGAGCGCGGCCACGAAGTGCCGAGCGCGACGTGCTGCGCCCGGGTCGTCACGGACTGTGGGTGCGGGCCTGCCGCGGAGAACCCGACGGCCCGGTTCCGCGGTCCGCTTCTAAGGTCTTCGGGTCCTGCTGGTGTGACCTTCGACCCTGTGTGGATGCGGCCGTAGCGGGGAGCGTGGGTGCTCTCGGTCGCGAACCCGCACGGTCGGGGTCGGAGGATCGGAGGCAGCATGGTGACCGTCTCGTCGAGCCCCGCGGCAGCGACGGCGCTGGGCGCCGAGGTGCGTGTCCCGGTGTTTCAGGCTTCGGGGGTGACCAAGTCCTACCAGCGCGGCGTCTGGCCGTTCCGGCGCACCCGGGAGGTGCTCGGTGGTGCCGACCTCAGCTTGTACGGCGGGGAGGTGGTGGGGTTGACCGGGGAGAACGGTTCCGGCAAGTCCACCCTGATGAAGATCTTGGTGGGTGCGCTGGGCGCGGACCAGGGCACGGTCACCCACACCGGCCGGCTCGGCTACTGCCCGCAGACCCCGCTCGTGTACGACCGGCTGACGTGCGAGGAGCACTTCGACCTGTTCGGTCATGCCTATGCCATGAGCCGCGACGCCACGGCACGGTCGCGGCGGGCGATCTACGACGAGCTGGGGTTCGCCCGCTACGCCCACGTCCGAGCTGACCAGCTCTCCGGTGGCACCCTGTCGAAGCTGAACCTCGGTCTGGCCCTGCTGGCAGATCCTGACCTCTTGCTGCTCGACGAGCCGTACGCCGGATTCGACTGGGACACCTACCAGAAGTTCTGGGGCCTGGTCGCTCGACGGCGCGAGGCTGGTCGCACCGTGTTGATCATCAGCCACTTCGTCGTCGACGAGGACCGCTTCGACCGGATCGTGGATGTTCGCGACGGGAAGATCGTGACCCGGTGACCACACTGGTGTTCACCCGCCGGTTCCTGGGCGACTACGTCCGCAACCCGGTCAACCTGCTCCTGCTCGTCGTCGTGCCGACCGTGTTCGTCGTCGTGGCCGGCGGCCGCCTCGCCGATTCCGCGAAGCTGCTCGGCGGTACCGGCGGACCTGCCGTGCAGACCGCGACCGCCGGCTGGGCCGCCGCGTTCCTGGCCGGCATCGCCATGTACTTCCAGACCGCCGCCACCCGCGACACCGACCGCAGGGTCGTGATCGCCGGCCTGCCCGCTGCTCGGCTGGTCCTGGCCCGGCTGATCACCGGCGGCTGCCTGGCTCTGCTCGCCGCCGCCACGGCTCTTCTCGCCCTCGCCCTCCGCACCGGCATCGGTGACCCGGTACGGGCGGTCGGGGGCACCGTGATGTTCGCCGTCGTCTACGTCGCGCTCGGCGCCGTGGTCGGATCCGTGGTCCCCAACCCCGTCAACGGCACCGTGGTCGTGCTGTTCGTGTGGATCGCCGACGTGTTCTTCGGCCCAGTGATGAGTGCACCCGATCGGATCGCCACCCGTGGGCTACCCGGGCACTACCTCACCTTGTGGATGGTCGGGGAGCCCTCCGGGCACGGCGGTCCCCTGGGAGACCTCGGCTGGGCGGTGACCGCGACCGTGGTGGCGGTGGGCGCCGCCTGGGCGCTGGCCGCGGCCCGCACCCGCACCGTCCACCGCAGCAGGCGCGCCCGTCCTGGCTCGTTCCTCGACCAGACCGCCGCCGCGACGCGGGCCGCGTGGCGCGACGCCGGCCGCAACCCCGCCCTGGGGGTGCTGCTGGTCGTGGTGCCGGTGGTGTTCATCCTCGCCGCCTACGCCGTCACCCCCGACGTGCCCGTCACGTTCATCCTCGCCGAGCAGGGCCGCAGCACCTTCCACACCTTCGCCATGCCCGAGGTGCACGGCGCCACCATGGCGCCCATCGCGATCGCATCGCTGGCCGCGCTCGTAGGCCTGTTCACCGTGCTCGACAGCCACGACGGTGACCGCCGCGCCGCCCTCGGGGGCCTGCGCCCCACCGCGCTGCTCAGCGCGCGACTGGGTGTTCTGGCCTTCTTCGCCCTCGGCGCCACCGCTGTCTCGCTCGCGGCCACGGCGGTGGTCTTCGACGCCGCCGGTTGGCCGGTCTACGCCGCGGCCAACCTCCTCATCGCCCTCACCTACGGCCTGGTGGGCGCCCTGCTCGCCCCGATCTTCGGGCGGGTCGGTGGGGTGTTCGTCGCCTTCCTGCTGCCCTTCCTGGACATCGGCATCGTGCAGAGCCCGCTGCTCAACCCCGAGCCCACCACCCTGTCGACGTTGCTCCCCGGGTACGGGGGCTTCCGCGTCCTGCTCGCCGGCGCACTGACCCGGGGGTTCGACCAGCCGGTGCCACTGCTGATCGGCCTGGGCTGGCTGACCGCACTCACCCTCGCCGTCACCCTGACCTACCGGCGCGCCACCCGCCCCGCCGGGGTCCCACCGGTCGGCTCCGCCCGCACCCAGGACCGGCCGCGCGAGGCTCCGCAACGGGGATCCGACGTTGGAGCGGCCACGAACGACGTGCGCAGATCCCACGCCGGCACAGTGGGCGCGTCTCGGCGCCCGGCGCCACGCACCCGGCCACGACCGCCGCGCACGTCCCGGTAGAGAGCCCTGCCGGTAGCCAGACCCGTCTGCGACCTCGGTCGCCGTCGCGACCGCCGGCCACCGTGCCAGGGCGATGAGGTCCGGGCGGGCAGGACGTGTCGCGCTGTCCTCTGGTTCTCCCTGCACCTGTGCGCACGAGTGCAACGGCGCGGGGTCAGGGTCGTGGGATGCGTTGCACCCCTTCTCCGGTGGCGGAGGCGACGAGGACCGCGCCGTCCGCGGGGTCGACGGCCACGGACTCGGGCCGGGAGAGGGTGGGGTACCGGTCGAGCTCTACGGGCTCGGGGCCCGCCACGTCGAAGCCGACGACCTCGTTGGTGGCGGTCAGCGTGACCCACGCGATGTCGGTCACCGGGTCCACCGCGACGGCCCAGGGTCCGCCCGGGACGGGGAAGCGCTGCAGGAGCATGAGGGGGCTCGTGCTGAACACCAGCAGCTCCCCGCGCACGGGTTCGGTGACCAGGACGCGACCGAACCGGTCGGTGGTCGCCCGGGCGGCGCCTTCCCCGGCCCGCAGCGCCTCGGCGAGGGCCTCGTCGGCGGTGTTCACCGCCGTCAGCGACGTCTGCCGTCGGTCCAGCGCCACCAGGTCGTCACCGGCGACCCGCACCGCGTCGGCGCTGGCCAGGCCGCCGATCTCGGCCGCGGTGCGTCCATCGGCCGCCACGACCCGGACGACACCGGTGGACAGGCCGACCGCCAGCTCGTCGTCAGGCAGGACCGCGACCGACAGGACGTCGGTGTCCATCGCGAGGAGGCTCGCGACGGCCGTCGTCGGGTCGACCCGCACGACACCGGCGGCGGTGGCCACGAGCAGCTCACCGTCGCCGGCGACCACTTCGTGGCCCCTGGCGGGCAGCGCCACCGACCGCGGGGGCACGGTGAGGTCGGTGGCATCGAGCAGCAGCACCCGGTCCGGCGCCGCCACCAGCAGTGCCAGGGTGCGGGAGCGGGGATCGAGCGCGGTGCTGATCACTGCTGACCCGATGTCGGTGGTGGTGCCGGCCGGTGCGACCGTCAGGGGCGACGACGGCGCTGCGCGTGGCTCGAGGACGTTGGTCGGGGTGCCTGAACCCGCGCAACCTGTGACGGTGACAGCGGTCAGGACGGCCGCGACGAGGGCGCGGTGGCTCCTCACGGGGCGGGAACCAGGTACCCGGGGACCGTGGTGCCGCACCCGTAGACGTTGCCGGCCACCGGTGGCAGGGAGCTGCGCACCAGGACCTCCATCGAGGTGAGGGTCTCGGTCCCCGGCGGTACGTAGACCTGTCGTCGTCCGGTCTCGGAGCCGTCGATCGAGCGGGAGCGGACGATGCAGACCACCGGTATAGAGGGGTCTGAGCGGGTGACGTCGAATCGCAGTGACAGCGTCGAGTCGTCCACCAGGTCGAACCCGGTCTCCTTGCCCGACGCCTTGTCGGTGCCGCCGAACCGGGTGTAGACCAGCAGGGCCAGTCCGGCGGCGACCCCGACGGCCAACACCCGCACGACGAGCTGGTGACCGCTCCGGGGGTGGACCGGATAGCGGGTGCTCGCGCTGGTCGTGCTCACCGCGACGTCGGCTCGGGCCCGTTGACCGCGTCGGGCTCGAGCGCGTTGGTGAGCTTCTCCGACACCGCGCCGGAGTGCTGCGCACTTCCGGTGTGGGCCATCGTCATGCCGGGGGCCCGCAGGCAGACCACCGTGGTGATCATGTTCACCGCACCGAGGATGGTGCCGAGGCCGGCGACGATGAGTCCGGTGATCCACAGGTCCGCACCGGCGCCCGGGGAGTGCACGGCGTCCGAGAGCGGGGTGTAGGCGAACCAGCCGAAGTCCGCTGCGCCACCCGGGGTGATGAACCCGGCGACGACGATGATGCCGCCGAACAGGTACAGCCAGTAGGAGAACGCGTTCAGCCGGGGGAACGCCACGTCCGGCGCCCCGATCTGCAGCGGCAGGATGTAGTTGGCGAAGCCGAAGACGATGGGCGTCGCGTACAGCAGCAGCATGATCGTGCCGTGCATGGTGAACAGCTGGTTGTACTGCTCGTTGGACAGGAACTGCAGACCCGGCACGGCCAGCTCGGCGCGCATGACCAGCGCCAGGAGCCCACCCACGAGGAAGAAGCCGAACGACGTCACCAGGTACATCAGCCCGATGGTCTTCGGATCCGTCGTGTGGACCATCTTCAGGACGAACGAGCCCTTCTTCGCCTCCCTGACCGGGTACGGCCGAGTGGCGACGGGCTGGGGCGCGACGGCCGTCATGGGCGGAGCTCCGATCAGGATGCAGCGGACGAACGGTGCAACCCGACTGTAGCAAGAACTACTACCAACGATAGTTGATGAGGCTCTGCGACGTCTAGATCAGTGCGCAGAAGCCGGACGTCACGAGGAAGACACCCATGCCCGACGCTGCAACCGGCACGAGGAACGTCGACGTCGCAGCGACCGCGCAGCGCAGACGTGACCTGCCCTCGTCGCTGCTGCGAACGCTGTCGAGGTGGACGAGGCGCTCCGCGAGGGCGGTCCCGGCGAGGGCGAGCGAACCCGCGGGGGTGTCGGAGGCGAAGGAGGCCACCCTGACGAGCGCAGATCGGACCGTCGCGGCATCCGTGGCGGTGACGGCGACACGGTCTGCTGCCATCTCGAGCAGCGACGCCACTGCAGCAGGCGCACGAGCGAACAGGGGCACCATCGGTAGTGCCCTCGCCAGTGCCGTCGTCACGATGAGGACGCGGTGGTGCCGGCCGCTGAGATGTGCCCGCTCGTGAGCCATGACGGCGTCGATCTCACGTGCACTGAGGTGCGTCTTCAGACCCTCCGTCGCGACGACGAATCCGGCTCGCCCGCCGATGCTGTAGGCGAGAGGAACGGGGTGCGGGAGCCAGACGGTGTCGACCAGGGCATCTCGCCGGCCCACGATGCGAACAGTGTCCGCGTGCTTCTCGGTGGCCCGCGCACGGCGGGCGACGTGATCGCGCACCGTGCGGGTCGACCGCGCCGAGACGACGACGAGGGCGACCGCACCGGTCATGGTGATGGTGTCATCGATCCACGGCGTGATGGCGTGGGTGAGCCGTGCCAGGCAGCTGAGCACGACCTCGGCGATGCCTTCTGCCGGGGCGTGCCGCGGCCACGCGGCCACGACGACAGCCGAACCGAGCAGGATCGTGAAGCTGGTCATGCTCGCCGCCCAGGTGGCGAGGAGGACCGTCGGTCGGACCGTGGCGACGCGTGGGTCGTGCAGGACGGAGGGCGCCACGACAGCCAGCAGCAGACTGCTCAGGGCCAACGTCACCGCGATCGTCACTGCCCGGAACCCTCGGCGAGCGCCTGCCGCAAGGCGATGGACTCACCCGGTGACACGGTCCGTGCGAAGTGCAGCAGGACCGCCTCGGTGTCACCCGCCCCGTCCAGGATCACCCGCAGGGCCCGCGCTGCGGCTTGGTCCCTCGTCTCGACCGCCCGGTACAGGAACGCGCGGCTGACCTTCTCCCGGGCCACCCATTCCTTGCGGTGCAGGTTGTCCAGCACGGTCAGGACGGTCGTGTAGGCGAGGGATCGCTCCTCGTTCAAGGAGTCCAGGACGTCCCGGACCGAACGAGGCTCCTGCGAGTCCCAGAGAACCTGCATGACCGCTGCTTCGAGCTCACCGAGACCTGTCACCGACTTCTCCGTCCCGTTCGCATCGGCCGGGTGGCCTGGTGCGCCCATCGTGCCTCATGCGACGCGGGACTCCTCGGAAGACGGTTCGTGAATCAGGAGATGGACACCCCGCGGTCGCCGAGCCAGGGCAACGGGTCCAGCGCGGCGCCGGAGGTGGTCTGCACGCCGTAGTGCAGATGGGGCCCGGTCGACACGCCGCGGTTCCCGACGGTCGCGATCTCTTGCCCGGCCGAGACCTCCTGGCCGGCGGCGACGAAGGACTCGTTGATGTGTCCGTAGATCCCGATGGTTCCGTCGTCCTGGCGAACCCGGACCCACAGGCCGAAGCCGCTGGCAGGGCCCGACTGGAGGACCACGCCATCGGTGACGGCGAGCACCGGTGTGCCGATGGAGTTGGCTATGTCGACGCCGTCGTGGTTGGTGCCCCACCGAGCGCCGAACCCTGACGTGATCGTCCCCGTCGTGGGGGAGACCGTCAGCGGTCGGCGCGCCTCGGCCGCTCGGGCCGCACGTTCGGACGCCAACCGCGTCCCCTTGGAGAGCTGGGCGAGGGCTGCGGTACCCACGTCGCGGCTCACGGCGAGGACCGACGGACCCACCTGCGCCGGGCCCTGTCTCGCTGCGCCGTCCACCGTCTGGGCGGACGCCGTGGCGGCGGCCGGCGTCACCGCCGTCCACGAGCCGCCCGCGAGAACAGCGCCCGCAGCCAGGGCCGCCGACACCGTTCTCACCCGGTGCGGCGAGCGCGGGCCCAGCCTGCGGTGTGCGCCGCGGGGGGGTTGACGGGAGTGCGAGGTCGAGGCGAGGACTGCGGCGCGCTCTCGAGCCCGGTGGCGAGCGTCGGGACGCGGAGCATGGTGGGTGGCATCGGCAGGACCCGTGGCCGGCGGCACTACCTGCACGGTGCAGGTCGCGGCAGGGTCGAGAGAGGCGGGGTCTGCCTCCAGGAACCGCCGGGCAGCTGGCGCCTCGTGCCGGTGTCTCGCCATGGAGGAGCGCTCCTGCTGTCTGTCGAGCGCGAAGCGCTGCGCGGGGGAGGTGTGGGTCGGGCGGCTCGAAGGTAACGGTGCGGTCTCGGCTCGTCAACTATCCAACGTAGTTGACAGCCTGGCGCGCGTGTGTGTGGAGGTCGAGCTGGCGCCGTGTCGGGGGCTGGGGTGGTGGCCCGGGCGAACCGGGGGCTGTCGGGGAACGATGGCAGGGGTAGGCGGTGTGCGTCCGCACTCGTTGGTGGTCCAGTGAAGGAGCTCTGCGATGAAGAAGTCCTTGAGGTTGTTGGCGCCGGTGGCGGCTCTCGGTGTGATCGGTCTTCTCCCGGGGGTTGCCATCGCGCAGACGTCGGGGGCCTCCTACCAGGCTCAGCTGGACGCGTTGAACGGGTCCGGGGCCAGTGGCACCGTCACCCTGCAGCTCACCGGTGACCAGGCGACGATCACCGAGAAGGTGTCGGGTCTGGCTGCGTCGTTCATGAACGCCCCGTACCCGCACGTGCAGCACATCCACGGCGGCGGGATGGGCCAGTGCCCGACCGCGGCGGCCGACAAGAATGGTGACGGTGTGGTGAACGTGAAGGAGGGTGCCCCGTCCTACGGGGGCATCCAGACCACGCTGAGCACCTCGGGGGACACGAGCCCGACCGCGGGCACGGAGCTGAAGATCGCCCCCAGTGGCGGCAGCTTCACCTACAACCGCACGATCACCCTCGACGCGGCCACCCTGGCCTCGGTCAAGGGCGGCACGGCGGTCGTGGTCGTGCACGGGTTGGACCCGGCGAGCCTGAGCGCGCAGGCCCAGGGCGAGATGAGCGAGATCGTGCCGTCGCTGCCCCTGGCGGCGACGTCCCCGGCGGTGTGCGGGGTGCTGCAGGCCTCGCAGATGTCGACCATCCCCTCCGGGGCCGCGGACACCGGTAACGGGTCCAGTGGTGGTGCCAGCACCGAGCTGCTCGCCGTGGGTACCGGAGCGCTCGCCGTCGCCGCTGTCGGTGGTGTGGCCGTGGCCCGCCGCCGTCGCACCGAGGGCTGAGAGATTCACCCGGGTGAGCACGACCGTGGCCACCGCCCCAGCATGGTGGTGGTGGCCACGGTCGTGCTCGCCCTGGTCGGGGTGGTCCTGGTGGGGGTGGGCCTGAGCTCACCGTCGGCCCCCGCGGTGCCCCCGGCTGCTGTGCTCGCCCAGGGCCAGGCCGGGCCCACCCCCTCCACCGGTGAACCAGGGACGGTCGCCCCCCCGTCGTCCCCGGTGGCGCCACCCGCTGCGGGCCCCCCCGCGGCACCGCCGACGACGGGTCCGATCCTGGCCGCCTCGACCCCGGTGCGGCTGAGCGTGCCGACCCTCGGGGTGGAGGAGGACCTCCTCGCGCTGGGACTGAACCCCGACGGCACCGTCGCGGTGCCCCCGCTGTCGCAGGTCCGCATCCCCAGCTGGTACGACCAGTCCCCGACCCCGGGCGCCCTGGGTCCGGCAGCGATCTACGGCCACATCGACTCCGCCCAGTACGGGCGCGGGGTGTTCTACGACCTGGGCGCGATGCGCTCCGGGGACCAGATCTCCATCACCCGCGCCGACAAGACGGTGGCCGTGTTCACCGTCACCGCAGTGCGTGAGTACAAGAAGCAAGCCTTCCCCACCCTCGAGGTCTACGGCAACATCGACCACGCCGGGCTCCGGCTGATCACCTGCGGCGGACCCTTCGACGCCACCACCGGCAACTACCTCGACAACATCGTCGTCTACGCCCAGCTCACCAGCTCACACCCAGCCTGAGACAACGATCAGCAGCACGGCCCGTCGTGCGACGGGGCTGTCTCGTTAACGGTGTTTCCGGCGGTTGGTCTCAGTAGGTTTCGGGTGCCGGCCAGCGGTCGGCGAAGGTGATGGCGAACGCGTTGAGCGCTGGCTTCCACCTCATGGTCCATCGTGTCCTGCCTCGCCCGGTCGGGTCCAGCGATCGGGTCACCAGGTAGAGACACTTCAAGGCGGCTTGCTCGCTGGGGAAGTGCCCGCGGGCCTTCACCGCCCGCCGGTAGCGGGCGTTGAGGGACTCGATGGCATTCGTCGAGCAGAGCACGGTGCGGATCTCGACGTCGTAGTCGAGGAAGGGCACGAACTCCTCCCACGCGTTCTCCCAGAGCCGGGTGATCGCCCCGTACTTGCTGCCCCACTTCTCGGTGAGCTCCTCCAACGCCGCCCGCGCGGCAGCCGCGTTGACCGCGGTGTAGATCGGTTTCACGTCGTGCCGGAGTGCGTCCCAGTCCCGTCTGGAGGCCAGCCGGAAGGTGTTGCGGATCAGGTGGATGATGCAGGTCTGGACCGTGGCCAACGGCCAGACGTTGCCGACGACGTCGGGCAGGCCCTTCAGCCCGTCGCAGACGACGAAGAACGTGTCGCTCACGCCGCGGTTCTTGAGGTCGACCAAGACGCTCATCCAGAACTTGGCGCCTTCCCCGCCGGTGCCGGCCCACAGGCCCAGCACGTCCTTCTCCCCGGCCAGGCTGACCCCGATCGCGGCGTAGATGGGCCGGTTGGCGACCTGCCCGTCACGAATCTTGACCACGATGGCGTCGATGAAGATCGCCGCGTAGACCCCGTCCAGCGGTCGGGTGGACCAGGTCTGCATCTCCTCCAGAACCTTGTCGGTGATCCGGCTGACCGTCTCCTTGGACACCGACGCCCCGTAGATCTGGTCGAAGTGGGCGGCGATCTCTCCGGTGGTCAAGCCCCGGGCGTACAGGGACAAGACGACCTCGTCGACCTCACCGAGGCGGCGCTGCCGCTTGCGCACGATGACCGGCTCGAAGGTGCCCTCACGGTCACGGGGGACCTCGAGCTGCACCTGGCCGGTGGCGTGGGTCAGGACCGTCTTCGTCCTCGTGCCGTTGCGGACGTTCCCGGAGTCCCGCTCGCCGGGGCGGAACCTGTCAACCTCTTTGGGGCAGTTGATCTTGTCTATTTGTGAGTGATGGGCTCTGTTGCGGTGGGTGGGTTGATCCATGCTGGTTCGGGTAGTCGTGGTGGTTGGGGTGGGTGGCGGAAGCGGTGGGGGTGTTGGGTGTGGGCGGCGGTCAGGACGAGGGCGCGTTGGGCCCGGACGGTCTCGGCGTGGCCGTCGTGGACGACGGCGGGGGTGAGCAGGCCGAGTCCGGCGTGGCGGTGGTGGTGGTTGTAGGCGTGGAAGAACTCGGCGCAGAAGGTTCGGGCGTCCTGGAGGGTGGCGAAGGTGCCGGGGAAGCTGGGGCAGTACTTGAGGGTTTTGAACTGCGACTCGCTGTAGGGATTGTCGTTGCTGACCCGGGGTCGGCTGTGGCTCTTGATCACCCCGAGGTCGGCCAGCAGCAGGGCGACGGGTTTGGAGGCCATGCTGGCGCCGCGGTCGGCGTGGATCGTCAGCTGACCGGCCGCGACGTGCTCGGCGGCGATCGTGGTGGCGAGTAGCTGCTCGGCCAGGGCCGCGGACTCTCGGGTGGCGACCATCCAGCCGACGGTCTTGCGGGAGTAGATGTCGATGATCACGTAGAGGTAGAAGTAGGTCCACTTCGCGGGGCCGTGCAGCTTGGTGATGTCCCAGGACCAGACCTCGTTGGGCTTGGTCGCGATCAGCTCGGGTTTGACCGTGGCCGGGTGGGTGGCCTGGGACCGTCGTTCGCGCACGTCGCCGTGCACCCCGCGCAGCAGCCGGTAGAACGTCGACTCGCTGGCCACAGGTAGACGCCCTCGTCGAGCAGCGTCGCCCACACCTGCGCGGGGGCGGCGTCGACGAACCGGTCGCTGTGCAGCACCGCGAGCACCTGGGCGCGTTCGGCGGCGCTCAGCGCCCCCGGCTGCGCCCGGTCGCGGTGTGGGACCCGGGGCGGGCGTGGTGGTGGCGGGGACTGGCGGTGGCGGCGGTAGTGCGTGGCCCGGGACCGCCCGATCGCGGCGCACGCCGCGACCGTGCCCACCACCGGTGCCAGCTCGAGGACCGCCTCGTCGCTCACCTGCTCGACCGCGGCGGTGAGCTCGGCCCGGAGCTTCGCTGCGTGGGTGCCGCGGAGGCCTCGTGCGCTCTCTTGGACAGATCGTCCAAGAGAGCCGAGACTTTTCCCTGCACCTCGATCACCCGCCGGGCGGTGTCCAGCTCGGCCTCGAGGGCGGCGTTGCGTTCCCGCAGCCGGGTGTTCTCCCGCTCGACCGGATCAGCCGGCGGGCGTCCCCGGGTCGCCGCCAGAGCGGCCAGCGCACCGGCATCACGAGCCCGACGCCACTCCACCAGGTGCGAGGAGTACAGGCCCTCCCGGCGCAGCACCTCACCCCGGCGGCCGGGCTCGGCCGCCTCGTACTCCGCCAGCACCCTCAGCTTGTAGGCGGCGGTGAAGGACCTGCGCCGGGCCCGCTCCGGCACCTCACCGCTGGGGTGGTCATCGCTCACGACACCAGCATGGGTGCCCGACCGCGCAATCGTCGTCAGAACAGTCATCGCAGGGGACTCATCTCCCCACCCTCGTTCAGTGATTACGCACCGGTTGGTGCATCACCCCATGCTGACAGAGAGGGGGGGCCCGGTTCTTCTCGTGCCCGAGGTGGGCGGTCATCTCCTCGTTCAGGGCCGTCTCCAGGACCGTCTTGGTGAACTGCTTGAGCAGCCCGTCAGGCCCGGTCAGGGACAGGCCCTGCTCCTGGGCCAGCCGGACCAGCTCCCGGGCAGCGACCTCCTCAGCCGTGGGCTCCTGCCTCTTCTTCGCGGTCATGTCACTCAGTGTCGTTGTCATCACGGCACCTTCCCCGCCGACTCCCGTCAGCGTGTTGGGCCGGAAACACCGTTAAATCCACAGTCCCCGTGCGACACCTCGCTGCGCCGTCGACGTCCGGGTCTGCTGCAGGTGTGGCTGACGCTTCGCGGTCCTGCCGGCTGCTGCGGTCGGAGTGGGTGATGATCACTCTGGTGGGCCGGCGGCGGGCAACCGGATCGACCAGGACAGCGGCTCAGGACACGACGAGGGTGCCGTGCATGTTCCCGTGGTAGACGCAGTGGAACTCGTACGTGCCCGGTTGGGTCGGCGCCGTGAACGAGGCGCTGCCACCGGCGTCGATGTTCACGTCGAACAGGCTCCCGCTCGTGTCCGCCGTCACCGTGTGCGCGACCCGGTCCGTGTTCGTGACCATGACCGTCGCCCCCGCCGCCACCGTCGTCGGCACCTGGTAGGCGAAGTCCTTCACCGTGATCACCACCGCTTCGACCGGGGACGAGGTACCCCCGGCCGAGGCGGTGCTGTCCGGACTGCCCGTCGCCACAGATCCCTGCGAGGAAGAACCCGGCGCCGTCGACCCGGTCGACTGCCCACCCGGGCCCGACGAACCACACCCGGCCACCACCACCGCCAGCGCAAGTCCGCCCACCAACACCGAAACCCGTCGTGCTGACTCGACTCTCATACCCCGGCCTTCGCAGCCACACCCACCAACGGTTGGCCCTGTTCGGCACCAGCCGCCGATGGGCACCACGCTGCTCACCAGGCACCCTCGGACCGATGACCGCAGCCGCCGCCGGTGAGGCTGAGACAGCCCGGGGGGCGAGCTCTCCATCGGGGCTGTCGACCAAGCACTCAGGTCGTGGGGCTTGACGTGGGGGTTGTGGAGGGCAGGGTCGCCTGTATGGCGCGGCAGGCGTCGGCACTGCTCGTGACGGCCTTCTGGGCCTCGTCGAGCTGACGCACAGCCGCCGAGAGTGCGGTGGCGTCGAGGTTTCGGGCCGCAGTCACCGCTGTCGCGGCGACGTCCACCAAGGCCTTGGCGTCGTCTGCAACCGACAGGCACGCGGCGGGCACCTCGACGACCGCGACCTGCGAGGACGACGGCCCCGTGGTCGGGGTGGCCGTCGCGGTGCTGGTCGCCCCCGACGAGGCAGTGCTGCTACCGGAGTTCTGGGCTGAGACGACGATACCGGCGAGCGCCAGTCCCAGGAGGAAGGTCACCGTGGGGACGAGCCATCCCCAGCGCCGGGGCTCCCTCGGGGGCGCTGCGGGCGTGTTCGCTCGATTCGTCCGGTCCTCGGGATCCCCCGGGGTGCGCGATCCTGGTGTTGGTGGCTTCTCGTTCACATTGACCTCCCGATATCGGTGGGTAGCTGTCTCACGTCTGTCTGTCTATACCCCAGGATGGGCGCACACCCTGAAATCTGGACCGGCCGACACGAAGGGTCGAACATGGCGGTACGCAGCTGGACGGCAGACATGCGGGCGGCGCGGGCGTGGGACGGGGTGGTGTGCTTCTGGGTCGTCTTCTGGCTGGCCCTGGGAGCCTGGGTCGGATACGAGATGTGGCAGCTGGGCGGTCTCAGCCAGAGCGCGGTCGACTCGGGGCGAGCCCTGGGCACCGCGGGAAGGGCGCTCCAGGACCTGGGGGGGTTGCCCCTCATCGGCTCGCGCACCGGCCAGCTCGGTGACCAGGTGGTCGCCAGCAGCAGCTCCATCATCGACAGCGGAACCCAGGCCGGGGGCAGCATCCGTGCGTTGAGCGTGCTGACCGGGGTGGTCGTCGCGCTCGCCCCCACGGGCCCGGTCCTGCTGCTCTACGTCCCCTCGCGGGCGGGCAGCCGGCGGGAGAACCGTGCCCTGCGGGTGGCGTTGCTCGATCCGCAGCGCACCGAGCAGGCCATCGCCCACCTGGCTCGCCGGGCGGTGGCCAACCTCGGCTTCGCCGAGCTCGTTGCTGTCACCGCGGACCCCGACGCCGATCTCGCGGCGGGCAGGCACGATCACCTGGCCCGCGCGGAGATGCGTCGACTCGGCCTGCCCGAGACGCTGCTGACGAGCCGGGCCTAGGTCGGCCGATGAGCGCGACCAGGGTGAGCAGGCCTGGTGGTCGGCGGGCGCGCACGCCCCTCGCGCGGCGCTACGCCGAGTGGACGACGCGCCACCGGTGGGCGATCGTCGTGGGTTGGGTCGTCGGGCTCGGTGTGCTGCTGGTCGTGCCACCGGTCGGGACGGGCGGGGACCAGCTGGCCAGCATCATCCCGCTGGACAGCCCGGCCGTGGCCTCCGAGCTCCGTGCCGTGACGGAGTTCGGCTTCCCACTGTCCAGCCGCACCGTGGTCGTCCAGCGTGACCCCGGGGGCCTCTCGCCCTACGTGCAGGCGGAGTCGGTCCTCGACGCCGTGGCCCTCGACCAGACCGGGGCGGACTACCCGCTGCTCGGCGCCCTCCCGCTCACCAACACGCTGCGCCTCGGTGGCACGAGCGGTGAGACCAACACCGCCGTGCTCACCTACCTGTTCATGGATCCCACGAGCAGCTTCAGCGGCCAGCAGGAGGCCGCGCGGCGCTACATCAGCGAACACCTCGAGCGCCCGGAGGACCACCTCGTCGGGGTGACCGGCTCCATCCCCGCGCGGGCCGAGCAGGCCTCGATCGTGGACCAGTACCTCCCCCGCCTCGAGCTGTTCACCGTCCTGGCGATCGCACTGCTCGTCGGAGCCACCTTCCGCTCGGTGGTGGCGCCGTTGCTCGCCCTGGTGGCCGCCGGACTGTCCTTCGTCACGACGACCCACCTGACCGACATCGTGGGTGGACTGCTGGGGGTGGGGGCGCCCGCCGAGCTGAAGCCGTTGCTGGTGGCCCTGCTCCTCGGTGTCGTCACCGACTACACGATCTTCTACCTCACCGCCGTGAGGGTGCGTCTGCCCGAGCACGACGACTGGCGCGACGCCGTCACGGCTGCCGTCGCCGCCGACACCCCCATCGTCATGGCGGCCGGTGTCACTGTTGCGGCCGGCACTGCGGCTCTGCTCGCCGCCAGCTCGGCGTTCTTCCGCGGGTTCGGTCCAGCGATGGCGCTGGCGGTCGTCGTCGGTCTCGTCGTCTCGGTGACCCTCATCCCGGCCCTGCTCGCGATCCTCGGGCCCCGCGTGCTGTGGCCAGGACACCGCCGGGTGGGCGCGGCACTCGGCACCGGCACGGCTGGAGCCCTGCAGGGCGGGAAACCCTCACCGCTGGTGCGTGTTCTGCACAGCCGCAAGACGGCGTGGGTGGCCGTGGTCTTCTGCGTCGGCGTCCTCGGTCTCGCCACCCTCCCCATCCAGCGGCTCGACCTGGGGGTGGGTTTCATCAGCTCCCTGCCCGACACCAACCCCGTCAGCCGTGCCTCGGCGGCCGCCGGCACCGCCTTCGCCCCCGGGATCACCTCGCCGACCACGATCCTCATCGAGAAGCCGGGGGTGACGGGGGACATCAGCGCCCTCTCGGGCTTCCAAGACCTCGTCGGGCAGGCCCAGGGAGTGGCCGGCGTCATCGGGCCCGCCCAGAACTTCACCCTCCAGGCCCACAACATCGTCCTCGCGAGCAGCGGCAACGCCGCCCGGATCCTCGTCGTCCTCGACCACGACCCCCTCGACGCCGTGGCCATCCAGGACCTCGCGGCCCTTCGAGCCCAGCTGCCGGAGCTCGCCGCCCGCAGCGGCCTGCGAGATGCCCGGATCAGCGTGGGCGGCGACACCGCCCTCGCCGTGGGCCTGGTCAGCTCGACCAGTGCTGACCTCGGACGGATCGCCGTGGCCGGGATACTCGTCAACCTGCTCCTGCTCGTCGTCTTCCTCCGCGCCCTCATCGCGCCGCTGTTCCTGCTCGCCTCCAGCATCCTGGCCCTCACGGCCTCGCTCGGACTCACGGTGCTCGTCTTCATGGTGCTGGGGCACCAGGAGGGGGTGACCTTCTACGTACCCTTCGCCGCCGCCGTGCTCCTGGTCTCCCTCGGCTCGGACTACAACATCTTCGGGGTCGGTCGGGTGTGGGAGGAGGCCCGCCACCGCCCGCTGCGGGAGGCTGTGCTCAAGGCGGTACCGGAATCCTCGCGGGCCATCACCGCAGCAGGAGTGACGCTGGCCGTGAGCTTCGGGATGCTCGCGATCATCCCCTTGGCACCGTTCCGCGAGCTGGCCTTCGCGATGACGTGCGGCATCTTCATCGACGCCTTCCTCGTGCGTTCGCTGCTCGTGCCCGCCCTGCTCCTGGTCGTCGGCCCGCGCAGCGGGTGGCCCGGCCGCGCCCTCCGACGCCGCGCCGCCCCCGTCGGCGGACCACCGGCTCTGCCCACCCCGGCGGTCGCGCCGACCCCCGTCCCACCCCCGTGGCTCATCCCGCCAGTCACCCCCCCCGGCCGCCACGCAGGAGGAGCCCCCACGGCCGCAGGGCCCACCCCGACAGGTCACCGACCGCCGGCCGCACCCCTGGTGTCCCTCACGGCAGTCGCAGTGCTGGCCGTCGTCGTAGGTGCCGCTGGGGCAGCGCTGGCACACCGGAGGCGACGGTCGCGACGCGAGAAGTACTGACTCCTCGGCCCGCACGGCACCAGCGGCGGCGACCTCGCCGGCGCGGCGGTGTGCACGTCAGGCGCGTGCGCACGTCCGGTCGTGGTGCGCCCGGTTCGCTCACCGGGAGGCGGCTCAGGTGGTGGGCGTGGGCGTGGTGCCGGGGAGGTCTGGGGTGCCGGGGAGGTCTGGGGTGCCGTCGCCGTAGCGGGCGTCGAGCTTGCGGAGCTTCCAGTTGAGGATGGCGCCGATCCAGACGACGAAGAAGATACCGACGATGAAGCGGCCGACGATGTTGATGTCGATGCTGGCCAGGAACGTCCAGGGCTGGCCGTCGAGGCTGAGGCGGTCGGCGACGAGGCCGAGGATCTCGATGGTGCCGATGACGACGGCGACGAAGATGGAGAGCCCGGTGGTCGTGATGTTGTAGTAGATCTTGCGGATGGGGTGGACGAAGGCCCAGCTGTAGGCCTTGGACATGAACACCCCGTCGACGGTGTCCATGAGGGACATGCCGGCGGCGAAGAGGATGGGCAGGGCGATGATCGACAGCGGGGGGAGCCCGCCGGCGACCGCGGTGCTGCCGGCGATGGCGATGAGCCCGACCTGGGTGGCGGTGTCGAAGCCGAGGCCGAACAGCAGTCCGACGGGGTAGAGCTGCCAGGAGTGGTTGACGAGCTTGTTGTAGCGGCCCTTGAAGATGCGGTTCATGAACCCGCGCTGGGCGAGCAGGGCGTCGAGCTCCTCGGGGGAGTACTCGCCACGCTTGGCGCTGCGCCAGGCGTTCATGATGCCGCGGAGCACCGCGAAGTTGAGGGCGGCGATGAGGTAGAGGAACAGGGCGGAGACGAGGGTGCCGATGAGGGCGCCGGGGCCCTGGAAGGCGTCCTGGAACGCGGTGGCCCGCGAGGCGACCAGCGCGAGGGCGGTGACGAAGAGGAAGACCACGGTGGAGTGGCCCAGGGAGAAGAAGAACCCCACCGCCAGGGGCTTCTTGCCCTTCTGCAGCAGGTAGCGGGTGGTGTCGTCGATCGCGGAGATGTGGTCGGCGTCGAAGGCGTGCCGCAACCCGAGCACGTAGGCAAGGGCACCGGCCCCGGCGTAGACGAGCGTGCCGTCGGTGCCGACGGTGTTGTGGATGGTCGGGTCGGAGTTGTAGTGGGTGAACAGGCCCCACCCGAGGACGTGCAGGGCCGCGATGAACCCGAACATCCCCACCAGGCGGGGGATCTCGGCTCGGGTGAACCGGATGCGGCGGTGCGCCTGCTCCAGGTCGCTCGCCGACATTTCCGGATCGACCAGATCTGATCGACGCGATTCCACGCTCACGACACCCTCGCCATCATCTCGTTCCTGCCACAGAAATGCAGCAGCGCCAGGGGTGCAGCGTGGCACACGCCGGGCACTGATCACCAGAGGGTCCGGCAACTCGTCCGGGTTGCCCACACCCCCGGCGGGGGGCGCCGAGGATGAGCGGCGGTCCCAGGTCCACCTCTGGCCGCGGATCCAAGCCAATGCCTCCGGGTCTCCACCACTCGTCGCAGCGCGACCTGGCCTGCGTGTCGGTCCGGCGCTGGATTGTGCGTAGCGTGCTGCGGATGTCTGGTGCGCAGCACGACGGGCGGCACCCCGCTGCGGTGCTCGCCGGTCGGTACGAGCTCGTGGACCTGCTCGGCAGTGGTGGCATGGCCGAGGTCTTCCGGGCCCGCGACCACCTGCTGGCCCGGGACGTGGCCGTGAAGAAGTTCCGGGCGCACACCCTCGACGAGGGGGAGACCCTGGCTCGGGCGCGCGCCGAGACCCGGGTGATGGCCAGGCTGAGCCACCCCAACCTCGTCGCTGTCCACGACGCACACTTCCCGGCCCCGGGCGCCCCGAGCCGACCCGACGAGCCCGCGTTCCTGGTGATGGAGCTCGTGCGCGGGCCCACCCTGGCCGACGCCGTGCGGGACAGCCCGATGAGCCTGGACCAGGTGGCCCGCACGGGTGCTGGTCTCGCCGATGCCCTCGCCCACGTCCATGCCGCCGGGGTCGTGCACCGTGACGTCAAGCCCGCCAACATCCTGTTGACCACCGCGGGCACGGCGAAGCTGGCGGACTTCGGGATCGCCCTGGCCGACGGGGCGCGCCACACCGCCACCGGGGCCCTGGTCGGCACGGCCGGCTTCCTCGCCCCCGAGCAGATCCGGGGCGCGGACGCCACTCCTGCCTCCGACGTCCACGCCCTGGGTCTGGTCCTGCTCGAGTGCATCACCGGTCGGCGGCAGTACGAGGGAACCGGGATCCAGGCCGCCGTTGCCCGCCTGCACCGGCCGCCGGTCATCCCGCGCGAGCTGGTGCCCCGGCCCTGGGCGACGCTGCTGCTGGCCCTCACCGACGACGACCCCGGAAACCGTCCCACCGCCGTGCAGGCCGCGGCTGCGCTGCGCCGTCTCGTTCCCGGTCACGGGACCCACCCCGAGCGACCCGGCGTGCTGGTGGATCGGCCGACGACGGTCCTCCCGCCCGACGACGCAGCGCTGGTCGCGAACGCTCACGTCACCAGGAACCTCGAGACCGGACCGGCGGGACCGGGGAGGGGTCGGCGGAGCTGGGCCGTGCCGGCGGCCGCCGTCCTCGTCCTCGTCGGGGCGGTCAGTGCCGCCTCCCTGGTGCTGGGCGACCCCGCACCCACGACCCCGTCCACACCCCGGGTCGGAGGTGAGGTGAGCACCGGGGTGGTGGTGCCATCCCCGGGTACGGCCACCGGGACGGGCGGTGCCGTCAGCGCCACCACCGGGCCGCCGGTCACGCCGGCGCCGGCGAGCCAGACCGCCGCCGCCCCGGTCACGACCACCGATCCGCCTCCTCCGTCGACGCCGCCCGCACCCAAGAACGGGAAGGGCGACGGCGGCGGGAGCGGGAAGAAGAACGGCGGCTAGCGGCCCGTCGACGTCCTGGCCACGCCACCGTGGGCCGGGGTGGCGTGGACGACGAGCCCAGCCTGTGACCAGGGGTGCCGCGGCAGCCGTAGCTCCACGGCACCCCCGTGCCTCAGCTCACCGTCACCGCCGTGCGCCGCACGGGCTGGTGACGGATGGTCGGGTCAGTACCAGTGGGCGCGCCCACCGACCTTGCGTCCGCCGGCGCCGACCAGTGCCAGGATGGCGCCGACGACGACCAGGATGATGCCGATCGTCCAGAGGATCGGGATCCCGGCGATGAAGCCGATCACGAGCAGGATCGCCCCAAGAATGATCATCATGCCTACTTCCGTTGCCGAATACCGTCACGCGACGGTGCAGGGGGAGTTCTACTCCGGAACGGCTCGTAGGTCGGGACGAAGGACCCACCTCGGACCGCACCACGCGAAACCCGGTGCGATCAGGCCCGACGCCGAGGCGGTGTTCGGAGGTCGTCGTCGGCTAGCCGCCGTGGAGGCCGAGCGGTGCGGTGCGGGCGGCGGTGGCCTGGGCTGCGCTGAGCACTCCGGTGGCGACGAGCCTGTCGAGGACGTGGCCCTGCCGGCTGACCGCGAGGTCGAGGTGCTGCAGGGGGTCGTAGGCGCTGGGGGCCTGGACGAGGCCGGCGAGCAGGCTGGCCTGGGCCCAGCTGAGGTCGGCCGGGGCGAGGCCGAAGTAGCCGCGGGCGGCTGCGGAGAGGCCGTAGAACCCGTGACCGAAGTAGACGGCGGCGAGGTACATCTGCAGCACCTGGTCCTTGGTGTACCCCGCGTCGAGCTTCACCGCGAGGACGGCGTCCTCGGCCTGCGCCGGCAGGGCCTGGCTGCCGTTGCTGTAGAGGACCTTGGCCAGCTGCTGCTCGAGGGTGGCGCTGCCCGCGTCGCCAGTCACCGGTGAGGTGACGTAGCGGTACATCCCCGATGCGGAGAGCCCGGGGTTGCGGGTGAACGTGGCGTCCTCCGTCGCGATGACCGCCTGCCCCACCCGGTCCGGAACGGGGAGAGAACCAGGGTCGTTGGCTCCGAACACGGCCAGTCGCAAGGCGATGCGGGCCTGCGCGTCGGACACCGACGGGGTCAGCTGCCACGCCGCGGTGCCGAGCACTCCGGCCAGCACGAGGGCGGCGACGAACAGTGCTCCGAGCCGGCGCGGCCAGGACCGACGTGCTGCCACGGGTGGCCCCGCCCACGGTCGGCCCCGTGCCTGCGACCTCTGGCTCACGACCATCCCCCCGCCCCTGTGCCGGCTGCCCGGTTGTCCCTCCAGGGTGCCGTCGGCGGCTGAGAGCGCCCTGAGCGCACGGCGCTCGGCGCGGGCACCGGGACCGGCTGACGACAGGTGCGCAGGTTCCCCACAGCCGCGTCCCAGGTTCGGGGGCCAGAACGGAGGGTGCCCACCTGCACAGCCCGGGGTGAGCACGTCGACCCCCTGAGGAGCGCAGATGAGCACCCCGCCGACCGACCCCTACACCCCCTCCGGCGTCGGGCCGGAGCTCGGACCGACGCCGGGGCAGACCCCCTTCCCCCCGCGCTGGGAGCCTGGCGCGGAGGAGCCCGGGGCCACCTCCTACCCGAGCTGGCCGCCCCCCTGGTCCCACGTCCAGCCGGCTGCGCGGCCCGGCCGGTGGGCCCGGCTGGCCACGGCGGTGCGGCGTCCCCGCAACCTGGCTGCCGCGGCGGTCGTCGCTGCCCTGGTGGTGGGTGGGGGCGCGGGTGCGGGGATCACCAGCCTGGTTGCCGGGCACACGGGGAGCGCCGCTCCCGGCGTCGCCCGCTTCAACCAGGACCTGGTCCCCAACGGCAACCCGGTTCCGAACCCGGCCCCGGTTCCCGGGCAGGTGCCCGGAGGTACCACCCACGGCGACCCCTTCCGCGGGACACCGCCCCGGGGCACCTTCCCGGGCCCGGGAACCGATGGCTCGAACGGCAGCGGCACCCCCAGCAGCACCACCCCCTCGGCCACGGCCACCGCCACGGCCCAGCAGTCCACCGGCATCGTCGACATCAACACCGTCGACGGCTACCAGAACGCGCAGGCCGCCGGAACCGGGCTCGTCCTGACCAGCACCGGTCAGATCCTGACCAACAACCACGTGGTCGACGGCGCCACCACGATCACCGTCACCGTCGTCACCACCGGCACCACCTACGACGCCACCGTCGTCGGCACGTCACCGACCCAGGACATCGCGGTCCTCCAGCTCAACGGTGCCTCCGGCCTGGCCACCGCGACCCTGGGCGACAGCAGCAGCGTCAGCGTGGGTGCGGCCGTCACCGGCGTCGGCAACGCCGGCGGGGTGGGCGGCGTCCCGAGTGCCGCACAGGGCAGCGTCACGGCCCTGGACACGACGATCACCGTCTCCGACCAGGGCGGCGCACACTCGGAGACGTTGCACGGGTTGATCGTCACCAGTGCGCCCATCCAGGCCGGTGACAGTGGTGGACCTCTCTACGACGCCACCGGCGCGATCATCGGGATCGACACCGCCGCCGAGACCAGTGCGACCAGCGGCGCCACCTCGGCGGGCTTCGCGATCCCCATCAACGCGGCCCTCACCATCGCCGGGAAGATCGAGGCCGGGCAGGCCAGCACGACGATCCACCTCGGCTACCCGGCGTTCCTCGGGGTCGGGCTCGCGCCCGGCACGACGAGCGCGACCGTCGGCACCGTCTTTCCGGGCAGCCCCGCGGCCCAGGCCGGCCTCGGTGCCGGGGACACCATCACCGCCGTGGACGGCACCCCCGTCGTCGACACCACCACGCTGCACCAGGCGATCAGCACCCACACGCCCGGCGACCGGGTCACCCTGACGTGGACCGACACCGCCGGCACCTCCCACACCGCGCCAGTCGGCCTCGTCGCCGGACCGGCGGACTGACCCCGGACACCCGCGCCCGGACGCGGTGGTGGGCCCGGGTGGTCGGCAAGCAACCGGTGGGACTTCTCGGTCCGCGTCGAGCGGTGGGATCACCGCACGATCAGGGGTCCCACGGCGTCGACCATCTGCTGGGCGAGGTACTGCTCGCCGTCGGTGTTGGGGTGCTCGCCGTCGTCGGCGACGAACTGGCTGGCGGGGCCCTGGAACCATCCCAGGCTGAGGGGGTCGAGGAAGTGCCCACCGACGTGCGCCGTGGCGGTGGCGAGTGCGTCGCGGATACCGGTCAGGTCGACGCCCGGGTCGGCCGGGACCGAAGGGGCCCCTACGACGAGCAGCGTGGCAGCGGGTGCGAGGTCCCGCACCCGTTGCAGGGTCTGGGCCATCGCCGGGGCGACATCGGGCTGGCCGGCGTCGTTGTCGGAGCCGAAGACGACGACGATCTGGGCCTGCGCGACGACAGCCCGGTTGACGAGGTCGAGGAAGACGTTGCCGTTGTCGCCGGGTGCCACGTACCCGGCGCCGTTCTCCGAGGCGTTGGTGATCTGCACGTGCTGGCCGCGTGCGGTGAACAGTGACCGCGCCTGCCGTGTCCAGGGGTCGCCCGGGGTGGCGAACCCGGTGCTCAGCGAGTCACCGATCACGACCAGCCGCGTCGCCGCGGCCGCCGGCGGTGGGCGGGTGGCCGCGGCGCGGCTGGCGCAGCCACCGACGAGCACCACCGCTGCGGCAGCCGCAGCTGCGGCCAGGACCCGGGTCACCGGCTGTCGTCGGGTTGCGAGCACTCCTCACGGTACGTCCGTCCAGGGGCGGGTGCGGACGCCCGCGACGAGCGCTGCGCGGAGGGAATCGTGGTCGGTGGTGAACCGATCCGCGGTGTCGTCCGTGTACAGGTCCATGAACACACGTCGGCTCGTCCGGGTCCGGGTCCTGCCGCTGCTGGTGGTGGGGCTGCTGGGTGCGGCGGGGTGCGGCTCGTCGCCGACCCCGACCCCGCCCGCCACCGGTGGAGCCGGGGCGTCGGCCTCGGCGGGCGGTGAGTTCACCATCAAGGCATACAAGTTCCCGGCGTTCACCGCCTCGCCGGGTCAGGAGCTGACCCTGGTCGACGGGGACAGCGAGCCGCACACCGTGACCGCCGACGACGGCAGCTTCGACTCCGGCAGCTTCGACAACACCGCACCCGGCACCCTCGTCGCGCCGACGAAGCCCGGCACCTATGCGGTGCACTGCACGGTGCACCCCTCGATGCACGGCACCCTCACCGTCGCCTGAGCCCACCCTGTTTTCCGGCTCGCGGCCCAGATGGTGCCGTGGCCAGTCCCACCTACTCGAGGAGAAACCCTGTGAACACCGTCCGGACCGCTGTGACTGCTGTTGCTCTCGCTGCTGGGGTGGTGGGGGTCAGTGCCTGCGGCAGCAGCACCCCCGCGGCCGCCCCCTCCAGCTCCACCGCTGCCGCGTCGACCTCGGCCGCCTCCGGGTACGGGCCGAGCTCGTCGTCGGCGGCGTCGTCCTCGGCTGCGGCACCGGCCGCCGCCACCGGGACGTTGACCGCGGCGGACCAGAGCAGCGACGGGAAGTCGGTGGTCGTGGCCTCGGTGGACCTGCAGGCGGGCACCCAGGGCGGGTGGATCGCCCTGCACATGGACGTCGGTGGCAAGCCCGGCCCGGTCAAGTACGAGGTGGCCATCCCCGCCGGGGCGTCGACGAACGTCACGATCCCCACCCCGGAAGGTATCGCCACCGGCGCGTACTGGCCGATGCTGCACGTCGACGACCACGTCATCGGCACCTACGAGTTCCCGAAGGTGCCGGAGGCTGACCTGCCCGCGATGGCCGGGGGCAAGGTCGTCATGCAGAAGATCACCGTCACCGTCACGTAACGCACCCGCGCCCGCACACCTCCGTACCTCACACCGTCGATACCTCACACCGTCGATACCTCACACCGTCGGACAGGAGCACCATGAGACGACACGTCGGTTCAGGACCCCGCCGGGGTGCACGGGTGGGTGGGCTGGTGCTGCGCCTGGTGGTGGTCGCCGGGCTGGCGGTGGACGTGTTCGTGCACCTGCGCCTGGCTCCGGGCTACGACCTGAACACCGCGGCGGTGAGCGAGGGGGCCCTGTTCCGGGTGGAGGCCGCCCTCGCCGCGGTCGCCGCGGTGCTCGTGCTCGTGACCCGGTGGCGGGTCGGGGTGGTGCTGGCGTTGCTCGTCGCTGCGGGCGGGGTCGCGGCGGTGCTGCTGTACCAGTACGTGGACGTGGGTGCGGTGGGGCCGTTCCCCAACATGTACGAGCCGATCAGCTACCCGGAGAAGACCTACAGCCTCGTCGCCGAGGCGGTTGCAGCCCTGGCGGCGCTCGCCCTGCTCGTGCTCGGCTCCAACTCCCCAGCACGCCGTGGGCGCGAGCGGGGCCGAGGGTGAGATTGGTACCGGGTGGGTCGGCGGGACCGGCCGCCGCGGATGCCACGGTCGGAGCCGAGGCTGATGCGGCCCTGGTGCGGGCGCTGCACGACGAGCACGCCCCGGCGCTGTACTCGTTCTGCCTGGGCTTCACCGGTGACCGGCAGCGCGCCGAGGACGTGGTCCAGGAGGTCCTCGTCCGAGCCTGGCGTCACGCCGCCACCCTGCGGCGCGACGCCAGACCGGTGCGGCCGTGGTTGTTCACCACCGCCCGCAACCTGCTCACCGACGCCCACCGCGCCGAGCTGACCCGGCCCCGGCTGCTGCCCTCCGACGCCGAGGTCGGGGATGTGGCGGCCCGCGACGACATCGGCCGAGCCGTGGAGTCCTGGACGGTGGCCGAAGCGCTGCAGGGGTTGTCCGCCGAGCACCGGGAGGTCCTGGTGCAGGCCCACTGGATGGGTCGTTCGGTCACCGAGATCGCCGAGGTCCTCGGCCTCCCGGCGGGCACGGTCAAGTCCCGCACGTACTACGCGGTGCGCGCCCTGCGCCTCGCCCTGGAAGAGAAGGGACTGGGCTGATGGCCGAGCTGACCCACGCCGAGCTCCGGTCGTCCCTGGGCTCCTACCTGCTGGGATCGTTGGAACCCGCCGAGCGGACCGTGGTGGACACCCACCTGGCCGGGTGCGCCACCTGCCGGGAGGAGCTGTCCTCCTACGCTGCCCTGCCGGCCCTGATGTCCCGGGTGAGCATCGACGCGGTGCGTGGTGCGGAACCGGCGTCGGTGGTGCCTCCGGGTGTGCTGGGTCGGGCGCTGGACGCGGTCGCCGCCGAGCGCACCGCCACCGTCACCCACCTGCACCGCTGGCGCCTGGGTGCCGTCCTGTCCGCGGCGGCAGCGGTGGTGGTGGCGGTGGTCCTGGGCGTCACCACGCTGCAGGCGCAGACCGCGACCACCCCTGGTGGGGTGGCGCTGGTGGCCGCGGCGGGGGTCACCGCGACCGGCACCGCCACCGTGGAGGCCAAGCCGTGGGGCACCGCGGTCACCCTGCAGCTGCAGGGGCTGCCCCAGGGCGGAGCCTTCACCGCGTGGGTCAGTGCCCCCGACGGCACGCGCGCACTGGCCGCCACCTGGTCACCGACCCCCGACGGACACGTCCTGCTCACCGGTGCCGCCAACATCCACGACACCACCCACGCCGCACTGCAGGTCACCCAGGACGGCACCACCCTGCTCACCCTGCCCGCACACACCTGACGGGGTCGGGCGGGCGCAGGGCGAGCGACCCGCCGCGGCAGGTGCAGCGTCGGACCAGCCGCGACGACCGAGCCGACGGTGGCACCGATCAGGACGGTGGCGTGGGCGGGATCGTTCCAGGTCAGAGTGGTGGGCCCCGTCGGGCTCGAACCGACGACCAACGGATTAAAAGTCCGTAGCTCTACCAGCTGAGCTAGAGGCCCTGGGCGCGCGGGAGAGGCGGGAGGACCGCTGGTCGCCGACGCGCGACGGGAACGGTACCGGAGGCCGTCCGGCGTGGTCAGGCGTTGAGCGACTGGGCCAGCAGGTACAGCTCGGCGTAGCCCGTGGGTCGGGTGCCTGCGAGGGTGTCACCCAGCTCGGGGAGGGTCATGGTGCCGCCGAGGCTGAGGTAGCCCAGCCAGAGGGTCCACACCGGGGTTCCGCGGCGGGCGAGCTCCCGACCGAGGGCCACGGCCGAGAGGGCGCGGCCGTCGTGCAGATCACTGTCCGTGGTCATGGTCCCAGGGTCGACGGCTGCGATGGCCACCGTGGTACCGCCGCGTCACGGGTTCGTGCCGCTGACGACCGTGGTCGTCGGCGGGGATCAACCGACGCGGGCCAGGAAGGGCAGCGCTCGGGACGCAGGAGTGGCACTCTGGCGACCGGGCCCGTAGCGGTCCTGAGCAGGAGAGGACGGCGATGGCCGACGGCACCCCGGAACGGGACGCCGAGAGTGCCCGCCGACTCGAGTCCGGTTCGCTACCCGTTGTCGCCGACGACCGGCTCGCCCAGCTCCGCCGTACCGGCGCCTTCACCTCCCAGCTCGCCACCTCGGAGTTCGCCACCCTCCGCGCGGCGGGGTTCGACCCGGTCGGCCAGGTCATGGGGACCAGCGTCTACCGGCTCGGCTACATCCCGTACACCTGCAGCTACGGCTTCGGGCTGGCCTACGGCGCCGGTGGCGGGCGCGGCGGCTACCGGCCGGGCAGCACCACCAGCGTCCACGGCTACGTCCAGGCCCTGCACCGCGCGCGCGAGCTCGCGCTGGGCCGGCTCGTCGACGAGTGCCGCGCCCTGGGCGGTGACGGCGTGGTGGGCGTGACCGCCGTCCGGCTGCCCTTCCCCGGCGTCTCGCGGACCTTCGAGTTCTCCGTGACCGGGACCGCGGTGCGTGCTCGGGGCCAGGTGCGCCCGCGGCACCCGTTCACCTCGGACCTGTCCGGCCAGGACGTCGCGAGCCTGCTGCGCGCCGGCTACGTGCCCACCACGCTGGCCTACGGGATCAGCGTGGGCGTGCGCCACGACGACTGGCGCACCACCCGGATGTCCGGGGCGTGGGCGGGCAACGTGGAGATCCCCGGCTACACCGAGCTCGTCAACGACGTCCGGCACTGGGCGCGACAGGACTTCACCGCTGCCGTGGCCCTCTCCGGCGGGGAGAACGCGGTGCTGCGCGACACCGAGCTGGAGATCTGGGAGCAGGAGCCCAGCGACGGGCACCGCGACCACTTCGCCATCGCGACCCTGGTCGGGACCGGGATCGCCCGGTTCACCGCCCGACCGGTGCCGCCGCCCGCCCCGCTGACCATCCTCCGGCTCGACTCCCGACCCTCCGCAGCCCGGACCGCCACCACGACCAGGGGACACCGATGACCGACCTGCAGGACGCCGCGCTCCCGGAAGCGGCGATGCGACGACTGGCCGAGCTGGGGGACCGCCAGGGCGCGATCTTCACCTCCGACCTCAGCGTCAACGAGTTCCTCCTGGTCAAGGAGGCCGGCTTCCACCCGGTGGGCCTGGTGCTGGGCAGCTCGATCTACCACGTGGGCCTGCAGGTGGGCCGGTGGAGCAAGAACCAGGAGCTCACCACCCTGACCCAGGCGCTCTACCACGCACGCGAGCTCGCCATGAGCCGCATGGTGGCCGAGGCCGCGGCGCTGGGGGCCGACGGCATCGTGGGGGTGCGCCTGACCCTGGAGCAGAAGGAGTTCGGGTCCAACGTCACCGAGTTCATCGCCATCGGCACCGCCGTCAAGGCCGAGGGCGGCCGCACGCAGACGCAGTGGCGCACGCGCACCGGGGCACCGTTCACCTCCGACCTGAACGGCCAGGACTTCTGGACGCTGCTGCAGTCCGGGCACGCCCCGCTGGGCCTCGTGCTGGGCACCTGCGTCTACCACATCGCCCACCGCGGCCTCGGCAACGTGATGGCCACCGCCGGGCAGAACGCCGAGCTGCCGCAGTACACCCAGGCGCTGTACGAGGCGCGCGAGCTGGCCATGGGTCGCATGCAGGCCGAGGCCGAGAAGCTCGGGGCCGAGGGCATCGTCGGCGTGGTCCTGGACTCCCACAACCACACCTGGGGCGGTCACACCACCGAGTTCCTCGCCATCGGCACGGCCGTGCGCCCCTACGCCGTCGACCACGTCATCGCCCCGCCGACCATGGTGATCGGGCTCGACCGGTGAGCGGCGACGTCGAGGTGGCCACCCTCGCCGCCGCGCTCCGGGCCGACGCCGGTGACCTCGCGCTGTACGCCGGGTTCCTGCTCAACTCCCTCGGGGACGCCCTGCCCGCCGAGCTCGTCACCGTCGACCGCACCCGGACCCTGTCCGACCGCGTCCGCGGGGGAGAGGGCACCGTGACCGGGGTGCACGTGCGCCTGGGCGAGGAGCTGTTCAGCCTGCGGCGGGACCGGGTCGGCGCGGCGGGCACCGCCACCGTGAGCCACGAGGTGGGCGGCATCCGGCTCTCCACCGAGACGGTCGGGCTCGACACCTGGTCCACCCGGGTCTCGGCGGCGCTGCTCGTCCGGGCCCGGACGAGCTCCGCGGCGGCGGCCGCGCTCACCGGGATGCTCGCCCCACGACCCCTGGACTGAGCCGCCCGTCACCGCACCGTCACCCCCTGGGACCGACGATCTCGGGCCGCCCCGGGCACAATGAAGGGGTGGTGACCAGGTGAGCACGGACGTCCGCGACCGACCGAGCACGGCCGTGCCCGCACCGCACCCGCTGCCCCGGCGGGTCGGCGCGCTGATCGGCGTCCTCGCCGTGGCGGCGGCCCTGGGTGTCGCGCACCTCGCCGCGGGGCTCGTGCAGCTGCCGTCCTCGCCGTACCTGGCCGTGGGCAACGCCTTCATCGACCTGACCCCGCCGTGGCTCAAGACGTTCGCCGTCGACCAGTTCGGCACCAACGACAAGACCGCGCTGCTCACCGGCATGGCCCTGGTGCTCGTGGCCCTGGGGGCGGGCGTCGGGCTGCTGGCCCGGTGCGACACCCGGCTCGGCGTGGCGGGGGTGGTGGTGCTGGGGCTCGTGGGCCTGGTGGCCGTGCTCACCCGTCCCGACACGACGGCCGTGGGGGTGCTGGCCCCCCTGGTGGCCCTGGTGGCGGGGGTGGGTGCGCTGCTGTGGCTGCTGCACGCGGCCCGGACGAGCTGGCCGGCCGCGGTGGCGCGCACCCCGCGCGGCACCGTGCTCCCGGTCTCGCGCCGCACGTTCCTCGGCACCTCGACCGCCGTCGCCGCCGGGGCAGGGGTGGCCACCGTGCTCGGTCGGGCCGCGGGCAGCTCGGTGGACGTCGCGGCCGCCCAGGCACGGGTGGGCACGCTGACACCGGTGACGACCCTGCCGGCCGTTCCCGCCGGCGCGGACTTCACCGCGGACGGTGGGTTGCCGTTCATCACCCCGAACGCCGACTTCTACCGCATCGACACCGCGCTCTCGGTGCCCCGGCTCAGCGCCGCCGACTGGTCCCTGCGCATCCACGGCATGGTCGACCGCGAGATCACGCTGACCCTCGACGACCTCCTGGCCCGCGAGCTCGTCGAGCAGCGCGTCACCTTCACCTGCGTGTCCTACGACCTCGGCAGCAACCTGGTGGGCACCGCCGACTGGGTGGGCGTCTCGCTGCGCGACGTCCTGCTCGAGGCCGGGGTGCAGGACGGGGCCGACCAGATCTTCTCCACCAGCGTCGACGGCTTCACCGCGAGCACGCCCGTGGACACCGTGATGGAGCCCGACCGCGGCGCGATGCTCGCGGTCAACATGAACGGCGAGCCGCTGCCGGCCGAGCACGGCTTCCCGGTGCGGATGCTGGTGCCCGGGCTGTTCGGCTTCGTCTCGGCCACCAAGTGGATCGTCGACATCGAGCTGACGACGTACGCGGACAAGCAGGCCTACTGGACTCCGCGCGGCTGGTCCGACCACGGGCCGGTCAAGCAGGCGTCCAAGATCGTCTCGGGCTCCTCGGTGGCCAGCGGCAGCGGGTTCACCACCACCCTCACCGGGGCCGCGTGGGACCAGCACACCGGGATCACCGGGGTGGAGGTGCGCCTCGACGACGGGCCGTGGCAGCCCGCCCGGATGGGTGCCGACGGTGGGCGCGACGCGTGGCGGATGTGGCGCGCGGACCTCACGGGCGTCCCCGCCGGTGAGCACACCGCGCAGTGCCGGGCCACCAACGCCGAGGGGACCCAGCAGACCGCAACACCCGCGCCGCCCAACCCCGACGGTGCGACCGGCTGGCACACGGTGCGCGTCAAGGTCGGCTGAACCCGGCCGGGTTCGCTCAGAAGTCGGTGTCCGCCAGCAGGTCGTCGAGCACCGCGCGGTCCCCGAGGACGTCCAGCCCGTCCAGGGTGCGCCGTCGGGTCAGCACCCGCAGCAGGTCGGCCGCGGGGGCCCGCAGCGCGGAGTCGCCCCTCGCGTGGCCCGGCGTCCACCGGAGGCCGTCCGGGGTGCGGGTCAGCATCCACTCGCCGTCGTGGTCGGTGGCGTGCAGGTGCACCGTCTCGCCGGTCCCGCGCAGCGGGTGTGCCCCGTCGTCGGTCAGGGCGAGCACGTCGAGCCAGTGGCCCACGCCGTCGACGGCCAGCGCGGGGTCCACGACGACGGGGAGGCCGGCCGCGAGCTCGGCGTCCACCCGGCGCAGCAGGGTCTCGTGCACCGCCCAGCGCGCCCAGAACCCCGAGCTCGGCTGCTCGGCCCAGCTCCACACCTGCGTGTCCGGGCCGGCGTCGGTGAGTGCGACCACCAACCGCTGCGCGCCGGAGACGAGCCACTGCGCCACCCCGTCGGCGTCGTCGGGCGGGGTCCGGTCGTCCAGGCCGGTGACGGCCACGAACTCGGTTGCCCGCGTGCGGACCACGGCCTCGGCCCAGCGCTGCGCGTCGCCGACGTGGCGGGCCAGGCGGGCGGTGTGCCAGCCCGGGACGGAGGGCACGGGTGCGTCGAGCCCGGCCGCTCCCAGGGCCGCGGAGAGCCGGGCGGTCTCCGCGGTGATCGCCGTGAGCAGGTCGGTGTGGTCGAGGGGAGCAGGCGTCACTACAGGCCGTAGGCCTCGAGCAGCCGCAGCCAGACCTCGCTGATGGTGGGGTAGGCGGGCACCGCGTGCCACAGCCGGTCAACGGGCACGTCGCCGACGATGGCGATGGTCCCGGCGTGGACGAGCTCGGCGACGTCCTGGCCCACGAACGTCACGCCGAGCAGCGTCCGGCTCGCCGTGTCCACGACCATGACCGCCTTGCCGGTGTAGCCGTCGGCGTGCAGCGCGCTGCCGGCCACGGCGATGTCGATCTCCACCACGTCGTGGGCGATCCCCGCGTCGCTCACCTGCCGCACGGTGCGGCCGACGAAGGCGACCTCGGGGTCGGTGAACACCACCTGGGGGACGGCGCCGTGGTCGGCGGTGGCGGAGTGCGCGCCCCACGGTGCGGTCAGCTCCGGCTCGCCCTTCGCCCGGGCTGCGACGGCGTCACCCACCACCCGTGCGGCGTACTTGCCCTGGTGGGTCAGCGGTGCCCGGCCGGTGACGTCGCCGCAGGCGTAGAGCCACCGCCCGGCCACCCCCTGCACCAGCCCGGAGTCGTCCACCTCCAGGGTCGCGCCGGGCTCCAGGCCCACGGTCTGCACCCCCACGTCGGCGGTGGCGGGCCGGCGGCCGGTGGCCACCAGGAGCTCGTCGGCCAGCACGTCCGTGCCGTCCGCGAGGACCACGTGCACCCCGGCGTCGTCACGGTGCACGCGCTCGACGTCGGTGCCCAGGTGCAGGGTGACCCCGTCCTGCGCCAGGCCGGCCTCCACCAGCTCCGAGGCGACCGGCTCGAGGTTGTCGAGCACGGTGGTCCCGCGCGAGACCAGGGTGACCGCCGAGCCGAGGCGCTGGTAGGCCTGGGCGAGCTCGCAGCCGACCACGCCCGAGCCGATCACCGCCAGCCGGGCGGGCACGGCCTGGGCGGACGTGGCCTCGCGGGAGGACCAGTGCGGGGTGTCGGCCAGTCCGGGCGTCGGGGGCTCGCTCGGCACGCTGCCGGTGGCGAGCACCACGGCGTGGCGGGCGGAGAGCTCCAGGGGGCCGTCGGAGGTCTCGACGGTCAGCGCCCGGGGACCGGTCAGCCGGGCGTGGCCGCGCACGACGGTGATGCCCGCACCCTCTGCCCACTCCACCTGGCTGTCGTCCTTCCAGCCGGAGGTGAACGAGTTACGGCGCGCCAGCACGTCCGCGGGGTCGAAGTCGGCGGTCACCCCCGCGATGGCCCGCGCGGCGTGCACGGCCTGGGTGGTGCGGATGAGGGCCTTGGACGGCATGCACGCCCAGTAGGAGCACTCCCCGCCCAGCAGCTCCGCCTCCACCAGCGCGACGGTCATGCCACCCCGCACCGCCCGGGCCGCCGCGTTCTCGCCGACCGCACCACCACCGACCACCACCACGTCGTACGTCTCGCTCATGGGCACACTCGACCGCACCCGGACCGGCGGCACAACCCCTGACGTGCCACGGTCACCCCGTTGTCACGTGTCGGCCTCCGCGAGGTGCTCCGAGGGTGATCATCCCGCTAGGTTGTTCGAGCGGCTCAAGACTTTGGGAACACGCTCATCCGCGACGGCGAGGAGGGCCGGTGGCAGCGCAGCAGCGCGAGCAGGCCCGGCGCACCCGGCAGGCCATCGTGTGGTCGGCCGCGCGCGAGTTCGACCGCAACGGCTACACGGCGACGTCGGTCAGCGCGATCCTCGCGGGGTCCGGTGCCACCAAGGGCGCCTTCTACTTCCACTTCCCGTCCAAGGAGTCCCTGGCGGCGGCCATCGTCGAGGGCATGCACACCCGCTGGGCCCCTGCGGTGCAGCGCTGGGCGGCCAGCGAGCACGATGCGCTCGGGGTGGTGCTCGGGTTGGTCGACGAGGTGGTCGTGCACACCACGGCCGACACCGTGGTGCGGGCGGGGTTGCGCCTGACCACCGAGCACGAGCTGGTCGGCGCCGGGTTCCTCGCGCCGTTCCCCGAGTGGGAGCGCATCTTCGGCCACCTGTTCCACCGGGCGGCCCGCACGGGCCTGCTGCGGCCGGGGGTGCGTCCGGAGACGGCCGCGCACGTCCTGGTCGCCGGGATCGTGGGGGAGCGCTCGTGCGCCCCGGTGGGGGTCGGCACCGACGAGCTGCGCCGCCTCACCGACCAGCTGCTGGCGGTGCTCCTGCCCGCGTTCGCGGAGCCGGGGTGGACGCAGCGGTGGCGGGCCTCCGGCTGGTGGTCGCGCAGCCTGCCCGAGCTGTCGGACGAGCCCGACCCGTAGCGCCGCCCTCAGGGGTGCAGCCCCATGGCCCGCGCCGCGAGCTGGGCCAGGTGCTCGGGGCGGTCGTCGCCGGCCTGGCGGACCTGGGTGCGGCAGCTGTATCCGTCGGCGAGCACGGCGGTGCCCGGCCCCGCGGCGCGCACGGCGGGCAGCAGCACCGCCTCGGCACAGGCCTGGCTCACCGCGTGGTGCCCGACGGTGAAGCCGAAGTTGCCGGCCAGGCCGCAGCACCCGGAGTCGAGCACCTCGGCGCGGATGCTCAGGGCGGACATGACCTCTCGGTCGGCCGTGGTGCCCAGCTCCGCGTGCTGGTGGCAGTGCACCTGGACGATGGCCGCGCGCTCGGTGCCGTCGGCGAAGGACGCGAGGTCCGGGTGCGCGGCGAGGATCTCGGCAAAGGTCTTCACGGCCGACGGGAGCCGGGTCTCGCCGGGCAGCAGCTGGGCGGTGTCGTGCTTGAGCGCGGCGGTGCAGCTGGGTTCCATCCCGACCACGGTGATCCCCTCGTCCAGCCACGGCGCCAGGGTGGACACGCTGCGGGAGAGCACCTTCCGGGCCCGGTCGAGCTGACCGGTGGTGGTCCAGGTCAGCCCGCAGCACACCGGCTCGGCGGGCAGCTCCACCCGGTGGCCGAGGTGCTCCAGCACGGCCACGGTCGCCTTGCCGACGTCGGGGTCGAGGTGGTTGGTGAACGTGTCCGGCCACAGCAGCAGGCGCGGGGCGTCCGCGGGGAGCGTGGGTGCGGGGCGGGCGGCGAACCAGGCCCGGAAGGTCTGCGGCGCGATCTCCGGGATGGTGCGCTCGGGGGCGATGTTCCCGAGCTTCTTGGCCACCGCGGCGAGCGCGGGAACCCGCGCGGCGCGGTTGAGCAGCCGCCGGCCCCGGGCCAGGCGCAGCCAGAGCGGCAGCCAGCCCATGGCGTAGTGGTCGCGCGGGCGCAGCCGGCGGGCGTAGTGCTGGTGCAGGAACTCCGCCTTGTAGGTGGCCATGTCCACGTCCACGGGGCAGTCGCTCTTGCAGCCCTTGCACCCCAGGCACAGGTCCAGCGATTCCCGGACCTCCTCCGACGCCCAGCCGTCGGTGACGACCTCCCCGCGCATCATCTCGTGCAGCAGCCGGGCGCGCCCGCGGGTGGAGTGCTGCTCCTCGCCGGTGGCCCGGTAGCTCGGGCACATGACCCCGCCACTGGGGTTGAGGCAGGCGCCGACGCCCACGCAGCGCCGGGCCGCGGTCTCCAGCGAGCCCCCGTCGTGCGGCAGGGCCATGCCCTGGGTGGTGCGCAGCGGCAGGGTCGGCCCGGCCAGGAACACCCGCAGGTCGGCGTCCAGCGGGGCGGGGTCGACCACCCGCCGCGGGTTCATCATCCCGTCGGGGTCCCACGCCGCCTTGAACGCGCCGAACGCCTCGACCACCGGTGCTGGGTACATCCGGCTGAGCAGCTCCGCCCGGGCCTGCCCGTCGCCGTGCTCGCCGCTCAGCGAGCCACCGAGGCCGCCCACCAGGTCCGCGGCGTCCTCCATGAACGAGCGGTAGCGGGCGATGCCGGGGCGGGTGAGCAGGTCGAAGTCGATGCGGGCGTGCACGCAGCCGTCGCCGAAGTGGCCGTAGTAGGCCGTCTGCAGGTGGTGCGAGGCGAGCAGGGCGTCGAAGCCGCGCAGGTACTCGGCGAGGCGCTGCACGGGGACGGCGGAGTCCTCCCAGCCGGGCCACGCCTCGCTGCCGTCCGGGGCGCGGGTGGCCAGGCCCGCACCCTGCTCGCGGATGCTCCACAGCGCCCGCGCCTGCGCCTTCTCGGTGACGACGACCCCACCCCTGCTCTGCACGCGTGCGTGCACCGCCTGCGCGGCGGCGCGGGCCTCGGCCGCCGTGGTGCCGCCGACCTCGACGAACAGCCACGCGGAGCCCTCGGGCAGCAGCCGCCAGCTCGTCGCGTCCGGGCGGCCGCTGCGCAGGGTGGCGACCAGGGAGGCGTCCACCCCCTCGATGGTCAGCGGGACGATCTCGCCGGCGTTCCTGAGCTCCACCAGGTGCGAGGCCGCCTCGGCCGCGGCGTAGGAGCTCTCGAAGCCCAGCACCACCAGCGCGGTGGCCGCGGGCACCTCGACCAGGCTCACCGTGGCGGCCAGGATCGTCGCGCAGGTGCCCTCGGTGCCCACCAGGGCGCGGGCGAGGTCGGTGCCGTCGCCAGGGCGCAGCTCGTCGAGGTTGTAGCCGGAGACCCGACGGGTGAGCTGGGGGAACCCGGTGGCCACGTCGTCGGCCCAGCGGTCGCGGACGGCCGCCAGCGAGTCCAGCAGGGGGGTCCCGGCCAGCGTCGTGCCGGGCCCGGCCGTGAGGCGCTCACCCCGGTAGGTGATGACGTCGAGGCTGCGCACCGAGTCCACCGTCTTGCCCCAGGCCACCGAGTGCGAGCCGCAGGCGTTGTTGCCGATCATCCCGCCGACGGTGCAGCGGCTGTGGGTGGACGGGTCGGGCCCGACGCGCAGCCCGTGCGGGGCGGCGGCGCGCTGCAGGTCGTCCAGCACCACGCCCGGCTGCACCGTGGCCTCGCGGCGCACCGGGTCGATGCTCAGCACGGACCCGAGGTGGCGCCGGGTGTCCATGACGACCGCGGTGTTCACGGCCTGCCCGGCGATGGAGGTGGCCGCGCCGCGGGGCAGCACCGGCACCCCGCGCTCCCGGCACACGGCCAGCACCGCGGCCACGTCGTCGGCGTCCACCGGGTGCACCACGGCCAGTGGCACGTGCCGGTGGTTGGAGGCGTCGGCCGCGTGGGTGGCCCGCGTCTGGGCGTCGTCGGCGACCCGGCCCCGGACGGTGCGGCGGAGGTCGGCGGCGAGGTCTGTCACCGGCTCAGCATCCCCGCCGGACCCCCGCCGCGCCCACCGCACGACTGTGAACGATTTCTCGTGCCCTGGGTCCAGAAATCACGCACGGGCGAAGCCTCACCAGTTCTCGATGGACTCGCGGAAGATCTGCCCGACGACCTCCTCGGTGACGTCCTTGGGGCAGGTCGAGAGCAGGCGCTGCTGCTTCATGGTGCCGCCGACGAGCTCGTCGATGCTGGACTCGTCGAACCCGCACGCCCCGATGCCGTTGGGCATCCCGATGTCGCGCATGAGGTCGATCATCGCCTGCGGCAGCCGCTCCGAGGCCTCCGCCGTCTCGGTCTGCGGGCTGAGCAGCTCGGCGGCGCGCAGGTGCCGCTCCGGCGCGGCGTCGAAGGTGAACCGGAACGCGGCCGGAGCCGTCAGCGAGACCGCCTGCCCGTGCGGCACCATCGCCTCGTCGGACGGGTAGCCCGCCGGGTGGTAGCCGGACACCTGCCCGGCGATGGGGTAGCCGTTGGCGTGCGGGATGTGCACCCCGGCGTTGCCGAACCCCATGCCCGCGAAGGTCGCCGCCATCATCATGTCCATCCGGGCCGCCACGTCCTCGGTGCCGTGGTGGACCGCGCGGCGGAAGCTGCTGGCCAGCAGCGTCATCGCCTTCTCGCACCACAGGTCGCTGACGGGGTTGGAGCCGCAGTAGGTGACCCGCGCCTCGGGAGCCTTGCGCGCCCCGGAGCGGTAGTCCCGCGCGGTGTAGCTCTCCAGCGCGTGGCAGACGATGTCCATGCCCGAGGCGGCGGTGACCTCCGGGGGAAGGCTCATGGTCAGCAGCGGGTCCACCACGGCCAGGGTGGGCCGCAGCCGCCAGTGGCTGATGCCCGTCTTGACGCGCAGGCTCAGCACGTCCAGCACGCACATGGCGGTGGACTCCGAGCCGGTGCCGGCGGTGGTGGGCACGGCGATGAGCGGCTTCAGCGCCCCCGGCGGCACCTGGGCCCGCCCGACGGGCTTGTTGATGTAGTCCATCAGCTCGCCCGGGTAGGACGTGAGCAGGTTGACGGCCTTGGCGGTGTCGATGGTGGACCCGCCGCCGACGGCCACGAAGCCGTCCCACGGACCCTGCTCGGTGGCGTAGCCGATGGCCTTGGCCATGGAGTCGTCCGTCGGCTCCACGTGCACGCCGTCGAAGATCTCGTAGGTGATCCCGTACTGGGCGAACGAGTCCGCGATGCGGTGCGGCACCCCGCTGGCCAGGACCCCGGGGTCGGTGAGCACCAGCACCCGCTTCACCCCGTGCTGGCTGAGCTCGAAGCCCACCTCGTCCGCGGCCCCGGCGCCGAACTTCAGCGGCGGGGCGCCCCAGGTGAAGACGGTTTCCTCGGTGGGCGTGACGAGCTCGGTCATGGGTCCTCCTGGTGATCACCACGGTGTGACCTCCTCACGCTGGCAGCGGTGCGGGGGTGCGTCAACCTCGGGGTCCGCGGGGTGGACGAGCAGCCGGTTTGGGAACACCTCCGGTGGTGGCTTATGCTTGCCGGGCTCCCCACGGACTCGACGTCGTGGGTGCGCCACAGGTCGGGGTCCTTCGTCCTGACCGGTGCGCCCCCTTCGTTTAGCGGCCTAGGACACCGCCCTTTCAAGGCGGCAGCGCGGGTTCGAATCCCGTAGGGGGTACGGTCGACAAGCTCCACAGCAAGGCCCTGTAGCGCAGTTGGTTAGCGCGCCGCCCTGTCACGGCGGAGGTCGCGGGTTCGAGTCCCGTCAGGGTCGCCACGCCCGGTCGTTCACCGGCCGGGTTCCGGCCAGGTAGCTCAGTTGGTACGAGCGTCCGCCTGAAAAGCGGAAGGTCGACAGTTCGATCCTGTCCCTGGCCACCAGCTCCGCCCCCCGCAGCTCCGCCCCCCCGCAGCTCCGCCCCCCCGCAGGTCAGCTGGGGCCGGCGTCGGCCTGCTGGGCCCCGGTGTGCTGGTCGAGGAAGCCCACCGCCACGTCGTGCAGCCTGACGTTGGTGTTCTGCGACTGCGCGCGGAGCAGGTCGAAGGCGGCGTCGGCGTCGATCTGGTGCAGCGCCATCATGATTCCCTTGGCCTGCTCGATCGGGGCACGGGAGCGCATTGCCTCCCGCAGCTGCTCGGCCAGGTGGTGGCGGGCCCGCAGCCGGGCGTAGTCCGAGATGGAGCGCGAGGCGTGGGCCACCAGCACCTTCAGCACCACGGCGTCCGCGCTCGTGAAGCCGTCCGGCGAGGTGCTGTAGAGGTTCAGGGCACCCAGGTAGCCGTCGTCACCGGCCAGCGGCGCGGCGAGGAACGAGTGGATCCCGCTGGACTCCGCGCCCGGGGCGAAGTCCGGCCAGGTGCTGCGGACGGTGTCCACGTCGACGAGCACCACCTCGCCCGTGCGCATCGCGTGCAGGCAGGGGCCGTCCCCGGCGGCGTACTGGGCGGCGTCCACCTCGAGGGTCCGGTCGTCGGTGCAGACCGCGGTGAACGGCTCGCCGCCCAGCTGCGCCGTCACCCCGGCGCTGCTCGCCCCGCCGATCACCTGCGTGGCCACGCCGACCGTGCGGTGCAGGAACTCCACGAGCTCGTCGGAGCTGGTCACCGACCACGACAGGGACGCGACCACGCTGGCCAGTGCCTCGGGGTGCGTGCGCACCGCGGCGCGCACGAGCTCGAGGTAGGACCCGGACTGGGGATCGGTCAGCTGCACGGTGTCGACGGCCACCGGCGAAGGATAGGGCCGGAGCTCACGCCGTGCGGGGCAGCTCGGGGTGGTCGGCGTCGCGACGGCGTCGCCGCGTGGCCTTGAGCTGGTCCTTGCGGGTCAGCTCGTCCACGCCACCCCAGGTGCCGTAGAACTCCTCGGTCTCCACCGCGTAGTCCCGGCAGCGCTGGCGCACCGGGCACGCGGAGCAGATGGACTGCGCCTGCATCACCCGGCGCGCGCGCGAGGCGCCGCGCTCGAACTCGGGGTGGAAGAAGATGTTGACGTCCTTGCCGGCGCACGCGGCGTCGCGCTGCCAGGTCCAGTTGTCGATGAGCGCACCGGGCTGTCGAGAGCTGTCGGCCATGTCGGGTCCACCTTCGCGAGAGTGACGGAAGGCTGAGACCCGACTGCTGGAGCTTCAGCGTGCGTCAGTCACCATAGCGGCGACGGCCCGAGGTGGCTAGCAGCGCGCGGCTCCGTCGGGCTCGGTCCTGCCGCTAGGCGCCCGGCACCACCGTGACCACCTCGGAGAGCGGGGCGCGGTCGGTGCGGAAGGAGTTGGCGGGGTGCGTCTCGTCGGCGTGGCCGAGGCTCACCGCGCAGACCACGACGCGGTCTTCGGGCAGGGCGAGGTGGGTGCGCACCGCGCCCGAGCACCCCGCGATCGCGGCCTGGGCGATGGCGGCCACCCCCAGGCTCTGCGCCGCCAGCAGCAGCGTGGACACGTAGCCCCCCGCGTCCACGGCCCCGTAGACCCCCAGGTCGCGGTCACAGGTGATGACGGCGACGTGCGGGGCGCCGAAGAAGCTGAAGTTGAGGTTCATCTGTGCCGCGCGGGCCTCGTGGTCGCTGCGCTCGATGCCCACCGCGGAGTACAGCGCGTAGCCGGTGGCGCGTCGGCGCTCGGCGTGCCGGCCGGTGTAGCGCTGCGGCCACGGCAGGTCGGAGCCGCCCTCGCCCCGGGCCAGGCTCGCCGTCAGCGCCTCGCCCAGCGCCGCGGTGGCCGCACCGGAGGTCAGGTGCACCTGCCAGCTCTGGGCGTTGCACCACGAGGCCGTCCGCTGGGCGAGGGTGAACAGCCGGGTGAGGGTGGCCTCGTCCACCGGTTCGGGACGGAACGCGCGGCAGCTGTACCTCTGCTGCAGCAGCTGCTCCAGGACGTCGACGTCGGGCACGGGGCCTCCTCGGTGCTCGTGGCGGGACGGGCGATCGCCCGCGAACCTAGCCCGCGCCGTGCCGGGGTCGACCGGTCCGGAGCGCGAGGTCCACCCGGAGACCGATGTCAGCGGGGTGCTGCACGCCCTGGACCCCGCCACGGGGGCGGACCGCTGGACCGTGGACTCGGGGCACCCCGGCGGCAGCGACCCGTCGCTGGTCGTCCTCGACGACCGCGGGACACCGGTGCGGTCGCGTGGACCCGGGACCCCGGGGACGAGATCACCGAGGTGTCGGCCGGTCGCGCCCCCGACGGGACGGTGCTGCTGGGCACCAACCGCGCGCGGGAGTGGGCCCACCACCCGGACGGCTCCCCGGCCTGGGACTCGGTGCGGACCTCGGTCGTGGTGGACCGCGGCTACCGGGTGTCCGACGCCGGGCCGGCCGGGGCGGACCGCGGCCACGCGGGTGAGGGTCGATAGCCTCGTCGCGTGATCACCGCCAGCCGCCACGGGGCCGTCGCCCTGGTCGAGATCGACCGCCAGGACCGCCGCAACGCCCTGGACACCGAGCACTGCCACGCGCTCACCGCGGCGCTCGACGGCGCGGTGGACGACGGGGCCCGCGCGGTGGTGCTGACCGGGGCGGGCACCGCCTTCTGCGCCGGTGCCGACCTCGACGGCGTCCACAGCCCGGAGTTCCTCACCGCCCTCTACGACACCTTGCGCACGGTGACCGAGCTGGGTGTCCCGGTGCTCGCCGCGGTGAACGGCCCGGCGATCGGGGCGGGCACCCAGCTGGCCCTGGCCGCCGACCTGCGCGTGGTGGGGCCGACGGCGCGCTTCGGGCTGCCCACCGCCCAGCTCGGCCTGGCCGTGGACCCGTGGACCCTGCGCCGGCTCGCCCTGGTCGCCGGCGGTGGTGCGGCGCGACGGGTGGTGCTGGCCTGCGAGCAGGTGACCGCCGAGCAGGTGCCCGCGCTCGCGGACCGGCTCGGCGACCTCGAGGTGGCGATGGCCTGGGCCGCGCAGGTGGCCGTGCTCGCACCGATGACGCTGGCGTACTCCAAGCGCGTGCTCAACCAGGTGCTGGAGCCCGACCTCGCCCTGGGTGCGCACGCCGTCGAGCACGAGGCCGCGTTCCGGGCGTGCTTCGCCAGCGCGGACTTCGCCGAGGGCCGCGCCGCCCGCACGGAGAAGCGCGCCCCGGTGTTCCGCGGTCGCTGAGGAGCTCCGCCCCCGTGCGTGCTGACCCCAGGAGACGAGGTTTCCTCCACGGGTCGCGGTCACGGTCGCGGTCGGTGGGGCTGGCCGGGTGGTGGTGCCCCCGGGGGTGGTGCGGGTGACCGTCGTCGGGGGGCCGGTGCGCCGGGACCCGGGGCTGCGCGTGCCCGCTGCTGCACCTGTCGGGTCGCGGTGGACGGTGGCTTCGTAGGGTTCGCCCCGTGACCGTCCTCGACGCCGTGCTCATCACGCTGACCGGGCTCGCGGCCGGGACGATCAACACCGTCGTCGGCTCCGGGTCGCTCATCACGTTCCCGGCGCTGCTCGCGCTGGGGTACCCGCCGCTGGTGGCGAACGTGAGCAACAACATCGGGCTGGTCCCGGGTGGGGTGAGCGGCGCGTGGGGCTACCGGCGCGAGCTGGCGGGGATGCGGCCGCTGCTGCTGCGCCTGGTGCCGTGGAGCGCCGCCGGGGGGCTGCTCGGGGCCGTGCTGCTGCTCGTGCTGCCGACGAGCGTGTTCGACGCCGTGGTGGTGGTGCTCATCGGGATCGCGCTGGTGCTCGTGCTGGTGCAGCCGCGGTTGTCGGTGCGCCTGCGTGGTCGCGGTCCCCTCGCGGCGCCCAGCCGTGGGCGGGCGGCGGCCCTGAGCCTCGGGCTGTTCGCGGCGAGCGTGTACGGCGGGTACTTCGGCGCCGCGCAGGGCGTGGTCTACGTGGCCCTGCTGAGCCTGCTGCTGATCGACGACCTGCAGGTGGCCAACGGGGTGAAGAACGTGCTGGCCACGGTGGTCAACGGCGTGGCTGCGGTGACGTTCATCCTGTTCGCACACCCGGACTGGGCCGTCGTGGGCTGCATCGCGCTGGGCTCGACCCTGGGCGGGGTGCTCGGGGCGCGGATGGGCCGACGGCTGTCCCCCGCCGTGCTGCGCGGCGTGATCGTGGTGGTCGGGGTGGCCGCCATCGTCAACATCGTGCTGCGCTGAGCCTGCACCCGCCCGCACCCGGGAACGACGGTGTGCGTGCACAACGCACCAAGAACGGATCCGGAACGACGCTGTGCGCGCAGAACGCGGTGGGGACCGGCTGGAGGGGTCAGGGGGCGGTGCCGTCCTCGTCGGTGCGCTCGGCCGGTGTGTTGCCCGCCACGGCCATGCCGCCGAGCAGCCGCAGCCCCGGCGCGTCGTCCTCGCGCTGGGCGAACACCGTGGGGGAGCCGCCGGCCCGCAGCACGCCGTCGAGCCCACCCCAGGCCAGCATCGTGAGGTAGTCCACCAGCGCCTCGGTGCTCATGGTGCGGTGGTCGATCCACCAGTGCGTGGCCAGCTGCACCATCCCGATCACCCCGTAGGCCCACACCTCCGCGCCGCCGGAGTCCATCCGCATGGCCCGCAGCCGGTCACCGATGAGCGAGGCCAGCGCCTCGGCCACGATCCGCTCGGTGGTCGCCACCACCTCGTCGCTGTCGCCGACCTCGTTGTTGTGCGCGAACACGAACGCGTAGAGCGCCGGCTCGCTCGCCACCGACTCGACGTAGGCCCGGATGACCGCTCGCGTCTGGTCCACGTCCTCCCGCTCCACCTGGAGCTCGGTGACGATGGCCGGCAGGAGCACGGTGGCCGCGACCCGGGTGAGGATCGCGCCGATGAGGTCGCTCTTGTCGGTGAAGTGCCGGTAGAGCACCGTCTTGCTCACCTCGAGCTCGGCCGCGATGGCCTCCATGCCGATCGACGGGCCCCCCCGGCGGATCGCGACCAGGGCGGCGTCGACGAACTCCTCGCGACGGGCCCGCTTGTGCTCGTCCCAGCGGCGCTTGCGACCGTCGACCTTGGCCACCCCGGCAGCGGCGATCGCGACCCCCTTCTCCGCGGCGGCCAGCCCCTTCTCCGCCGCCGCGACGCCGCGCTCGGCCGCCGTGAGCGCACCCCGCAGGCGGTTGCTCTTCGCCGGCACGCCGTCGTTCTTCATGTTATCCACGGTATCAGTTACGCCTCATCACATGATCTGCTGGGCACTCTCCGGTCGATGGTCCCAGGGTGTGGCGCGGACCACCAGTGCGTGGTCCGCGCGAGCGTGGAGGGGACCTCGCCCCCGGGGCCGGACATCACGCACGGGTGCGGCGCAGCCGTGCTCCGGCCTCCTGCAGCACGCTGTCGCGCTTGCAGAAGGCGAAGCGGAGCAGGTGCGACCACGGGGCGGGGTCCGCGCAGAACACCCCGACCGGCACCGCCGCCACCCCGACCCGGCCCGGCAGCTCGCGGCACAGGGCCAGGCCGTCGGTGAACCCGAGCGGCCGTGGGTCCGCGCAGACGAAGTAGGTGCCCTCGCTGGGGTGCACCGTCATGCCGACCTCGGCGAGCGTGGCGGACAGCGCGTCCCGCTTGTGCGCCAACCCCTCCCGCAGGTCCGCCACCCACGCCTGCTCGTGGGTGAGGGCGTGGGCGACGGCAGGCTGGAACGGGGCGGCGCCCACGAAGGTGAGGAACTGCTTCGCGGCGCGCACCGCGGCCACCAGCTCGGCCGGCCCGCACACCCAGCCCGTCTTCCACCCCGTCGCGTTGAACGTCTTGGCGGCGCTGGAGACGCTCAGCGTGCGCTGCGCCATCCCCGGCAGCGTGCACAGGGGCAGGTGTCGGCGACCGTCGAAGGTCAGGTGCTCGTACACCTCGTCGGTCACCACGACCAGGTCGCGGTCCACGGCCAGCGCCGCCAGACCGCGCAGCTCGTCGTCGGTGAACACCGTGCCGGTGGGGTTGTGCGGGGAGTTCACCAGCAGCACCCGGGTGCGGGGACCCACGGCGGCGCGCACCGCGTCGAGGTCGACGGCGAAGCGCAGCCCGTCGGCCACCAGCGGCACCCGGACGGCCGTGGCCCCGGCCAGTGCCACCGCCGCGGCGTAGGAGTCGTAGGACGGGTCGAGCACCACCACCTCGTCGCCCGGCTCGACGAGGGCGAGCATCGACGCGGAGACCGCCTCGGTGGCGCCGACGGTCACGAGCACCTCGGTGTCCGGGTCGAGCTGCTGCCCGTACCGGGCGAGCCGGTCGGCGGCGACCGCGGCCCGCAGCACCGGCATCCCCTGACCCGGCGGGTACTGGTTGAGGCCGCCGGCGATCGCCTCCTGCGCAACGGCCAGCATCGAGGCGGGCCCGTCGGTGTCCGGCGCGCCCTGCCCGAGGTTGACCGCGTCGTGCGCCAGCGCCAGCGCCGTCATCTCGGCGAAGATCGTCGACGTGAACGGCCGCAGCCTGGGGACGAGCCGGCCCTCACCCACGATGTCCACCCACGGCGGTCATGATGCCCGCAGGACGCAGCCCGGGCGACTCACCGGGCCCGGGGCCCGGCCGGGCACCAGGCAGGATGACCGGGTGGACCTCACCCTCGACGACGCGACCAAGCGGCACGGCCTGCGCCGGATGAAGACCGTGGCCACGGGGTTCCTCGCCCTGGCCACCGTGGTCTACCTGCTCGCCCGCTGGCAGGAGAGCCGCGGTGCGGGCGACTGGGTCGGCTACGTGCGCGCCGCGTCGGAGGCCGGGATGGTCGGCGCGATCGCGGACTGGTTCGCCGTCACGGCGCTGTTCCGCCACCCGCTGGGGCTGCCGATCCCGCACACCGCGATCATCCCGCGGAAGAAGGACCAGCTCGGCGCCAGCCTGGGCGAGTTCGTGGGGGTGAACTTCCTGGCCCCGGACGTCGTCGTCGGCAAGCTGCGCGCCGCCCGGGTGCCGCAGCGGCTCGGTCGCTGGGTCGCACAGCCGGAGAACGCGGCCCGCATCACCGCCGAGGCCGCCGTGGCGCTCAAGGCCGCGGTGACGGTGCTGCGCGACGAGGACGTCCAGCGCCTGCTCGACGCGACCATCGTCCGGCGGATCACCGACCTGCCCTGGGGGCCGCCCCTGGGCAAGCTCCTCGGCGAGGTGCTCGCGGACGGCAAGCACCGCAAGCTCGTGGACCTGGTGTGCGACCGGGCCTACGACTGGGCGATCGTCAACCACGACACCGTCGTCCGGGTGGTCAGCCAGCAGGCGCCCACCTGGAGCCCGCGGTTCCTCGACGACATGCTGGCCGACCGTCTGCACCGCGAGGTGCTGGACTTCGCCCGGGCGGTCCGCGACGACCAGGCGCACCCGCTGCGCACCGCCATCGACCGCTTCCTGGCGGAGTTCGCCCAGGACCTGCAGCACGACCCCGAGACGATCGCCCGCGCAGAGGCGGTCAAGGCGCAGGTGCTCGAGCACCCCGAGGTCCAGAACCTCGCGGCGAGCGCGTGGAACACGGCCCGGCGGATGGTGCTCGAAGCGGCCGACGACCCCTCCAGCGAGCTGCGCCGGCAGGCACAGGGCCTGATCGCGGGGTGGGGGGAGCGGCTGGCCACCGACGACGTGGTGCGCGGCAAGGTTGACGGCTGGCTCGAGTCGACGCTGCGCTACGTCGTCGCCAACTACGCCGACGAGATCACCAGCGTCATCACCGACACCGTCGCCCGCTGGGACGCGGCGGAGACCAGCCGCAAGATCGAGCTCCAGGTGGGCCGCGACCTGCAGTTCATCCGCATCAACGGCACCGTGGTCGGTGCGCTCGCCGGGCTCGTCATCTACGCCGTCTCCCAGGCCCTGTTCTGAGCGCCCGGCGGTGGGTCCGCACGCGCTGGACCCTGGGGCTGCTGGCCGTGCTGGGGCTGGTCGTCGGGTCCTTCGCCGGGTACGTCGGTGCCGACCGGCGCGCAGATCTCGCAGCGATGGAGCCCTCCTGCTCGGCGAGCACCCCGACCGTCCTGCTGGGCGACCTCGACGCGACCCTGGACCACTCCGGGCTCCGCGCCCCGCTCGCGACGTGGCGCACCTCACTCCACCTGCGGTAGCAGACCGCTTGCAATAGTTAGCACCCCGATCTACCGTGGAGCCAGGTCCACAGGAGGAGGTGCTCGACGTGCAGGGAGATCCGCGGCACGAGGCGGCGCCCGCTCCGGTGGACTCCCCCGTGGAGGGGGTGGCCGCAGCAGGAGTCGCGGTCACGACCGCCGTGCACGACCTCGGTGGCTTCATCCGCACCCAGCGCGAGGCGGCGCAGGTGTCGCTGCGCCAGCTCGCCAAGCGCACGGGGGTGTCCAACCCCTACCTGAGCCAGATCGAGCGCGGGCTGCGCAAGCCGTCCGCCGAGGTGCTGGCCCAGATCGCCAAGGGGCTGCGGGTCTCGGCCGAGGTGCTCTACGTGCAGGCCGGGATCCTCGAGCAGAAGGATTCGAGCCCGGTGCTCGACGCCGTGCTCGCCGACACCGCCATCAGCGAGCGGCACAAGCAGCTGCTGGTGGAGATCTACGAGTCCTTCCGGCGGGAGAACGCCACCGCCACCACCCAGACCGTCCCGACCACCCACGACTGAGGAGAGCCGACATGGCCACCACCAAGCGCAAGACCCGCTCCACCACGAAGAGCAAGCCCACCGCCATCGACCAGGCCAAGACCCCGCTGCTGGCCGCCATCGGCGCCGGCGACTTCGCCCTCAACACCGTCCTCGGTGCCGTCTCCGACGCCCGCACCCGGGCCGAGGAGCGCGCCGAGAACACCCGTGAGCGCTTCAGCTCCATCCCCGAGGAGATCGACGAGCTGCGCGGCAAGCTCGCCCCCGAGGAGCTCCGCAAGCTCGCCGAGGCCTACGTCCAGGCCGCCGCCCAGATCTACGTGAGCCTGGCCGAGCGCGGCGAGGAGGCCCTCGACCGCGTTCGCAAGACCCCCCAGGTCGACGACCTCGTCAGCCGCGCGGAGGACGCCAGGGACGACGCGAAGGACCTGAGCGACGAGGTGCTCGGCACCGTCGCCCGCCAGACCCGCTCCATCGGCGAGCGTGCGGCCCGGGCCACCGAGCGCGTGACCACCCGGGCCACCTCGGTCGCCGGCAAGGCCGGTGCCGCCGCGGCCGAGGTCGGCGACGAGCTCGCCCACGACCTGCGCTCCACCAGCCGCCGGGCGGCCAACACCGCCTCCAAGCAGGGTTCGTCCACCAACGCCCGCACGACGGCCGCCAAGAAGGCCACCGCGGCCAAGAAGACCGCGGCGGCCAAGGCCACCACGGCGCGCAAGACCACCGCCCGCAAGGCGACCGCCGCGAAGACCACGGTCGCGAAGACGGCGGACACGGCCTCGGCCACCGCCACGGACGTCAAGGACACCGCTGTCGCCGCGCAGAACGAGGCCACCGAGAAGACCACGGCCACGAGCTGACACACCACCCGCACGACGGACGACCCCCTCCCGCCCCGGCGGGAGGGGGTCGTCCGTCGTCGTGACCGGTAGGGTGGTGGTGTGTTCGTCCTCGATCTCCGCTACTACGTGCTGCTCGTCATCCAGCTCCTCGTCTTCGCGGTGGGCGTGTGGGCCGTGGTGCACGCGGTGCGCCAGCGCCCGGACGCCTTCACCGCGGTGGACAAGCTGACCAAGGCCAAGTGGCTCGCGATCCTGGCCGTCAGCGCCCTGGTCATCCTCTTCCTGGGCTTCAACGGCTCCGGCTTCCTGCTGAGCCTCATCGCCTCCGTCGCCGTCTTCGTCTACCAGGCCGACGTGCGCCCCAAGATCGACGAGGTGCAGCGCGGCTCACGCTGGTGAGGTGAGCACCCGCTCCCTGGCGCTGGGCTCCGGCGCACCGACCACCCTCGTGGTGCCCGGCCTCGGGGCGACAGCGGCCGAGGCCCGGATCGGCGCCTCCGGGCTGCCCGGCACGCGCGTGGTGCTGAGCCTGCCCGGCCACCACGACGCTCCTGACCCCGTGCCCAGCACCTTCACCTGGCCGCGGCTGGCGGCGGACGTGCTGGCGGCCGCGGACGCCTGCTCCGCCACCGACGCGGTGGGGACATCCCTGGGCGCGGGGTGCCTGCTCGCCGTCATGGCGGCCCACCCGCACCGGCTGCGCGCCGCGGTCCTGCTGCTGCCCGCCGCGCTGGACGCACCCCGTCCGCCGGACGCCCTGGACGCCGCCCTGCGGGCCGGTGACCCCGAGCGGGTGCACGCCCTGGTGGCGGCCGAGGTGCCCGACGGGGTGGAGGTGGGCGCCCACGTGCTGCTGCGCACGCAGGCCCTGCTGCGGCTGCGGCACTCGATCGACGAGCTGGCTGCCGCGGCACCGGTGACCGGGCCCGGCGCGCTCGCCGCCGTCGGCACCCGGGTGCTCGTGATCGCCGCCACCGACGACCCTCGCCACCCGCTGCCGGTGGCCCGGGCGGTGGCCGCCGCGATCCCCGGGGCGCGGCTGGAGGTCCTGGACTCGGCCGCTCCGGTGCTCACCCACCGCAGCCTGGTGCGGCGCCTCACCGTCGAGCACCTCCGTTCGGCGGCGCGCGCACGGCCCGCGTAGACCGGAGTCATGACGACGAAGACGATCGCGTTCCTGGTGGCGTCCGAGGGCATCGAGCAGGTCGAGCTGACCGAGCCGTGGCAGGCCGTGATCGACGCGGGTGGCACGCCGAAGCTGCTGTCCCCCGTTGCGGCGGGCGAGACCGTGCAGGCCTTCCACCACCTGACCGCCGCCGACACGTTCACCGTCGACACCACCGTCGCCGAGGCGAACGTCGCCGACTACGACGGGCTCGTGCTGCCCGGCGGGGTCGCGAACCCGGACGCGCTGCGCCTGGACGGTGCCGCCGTGGAGCTCGTCAAGGAGTTCACCGAGGCGGGCAAGCCGATCGCCGCGGTGTGCCACGCCTCCTGGACGCTCATCGAGGCCGGCGTCGTGCGCGGCAAGACGCTCACGTCCTGGCCGAGCCTGGCCACCGACCTGAAGAACGCCGGTGCGGCCGACTGGGTCGACCAGGAGGTGTTCGTGTGCCCGGCCAACGGCTGGACCCTGGTCAGCAGCCGCAACCCCGGCGACCTCCCCGCGTTCGGTCGCGCCCTGGTCACGGAGTTCGGCTTGGCATGATCGCGGCATGACTCAGCCGAGCTGGTCGGACGTGGCGGGCACCCTGGACGTGGTGCCCGCCGCGTCGCGCCCGGACCTGCTGGCCGGGGCGGTGTGCACCTCGGGGGTGGACCTCTCCTCGTTCGGGGTGGCCGAGATCGACCCGGACCAGGCCGACACGGCTGCGTTCTGCGCGACCTACGGGGTGGACCTCGCCGCGAGCGCGAACTGCGTGGTGGTGGGCGGGAAGCGGGCCGGCGAGCAGCGCGTGGCTGCCTGCGTGGTGCTGGCCACCACCCGGGCCGACGTGAACGGGCTGGTCAAGCGCACCCTCGACGTCCGCTCCGCATCGTTCCTGGCCATGGACGAGGCCGTCGAGCGCACCGGCATGGAGCACGGTGGCATCACGCCGATCGGACTGCCCGCCGGGTGGCGGCTGCTGCTGGACCCCGCCGTGGCCGAGGCGCCGGCCGTGGTGGTCGGCTCGGGGCTGCGGCGCAGCAAGATCCTGGTCGCCGGCGCAGTGCTCGCGGCGCTGCCGGGGGCCGAGGTCGTGCCGGGGCTGGGGCGGTAGCCGGTCCGCCACGGCGAGCCGGTCCTAGCGGCGGGGTCGCGCACCCGTGCGGCTCCACGCCGCCCGCGCCCGGGGCTCGACCGCGATCCGGTGCGGCACCAGCGGCCACAGCCGGCGCACCAGCGCCCCGAACCGCCGCAGCCGCCGCTCGTCGCGGGCGCTCCACTGCAGGCCCAGGGTCTGCCGGGCGCGGGGTGGCAGCAGACCGGTGAGCAGCCACAGGTTGGCGACGAGAACGGGTCGGCGCACCAGGGTCCAGAGGGCGCGCGGCACGTGCGGGGGCGGTGGCATGTCGTCGTGGCTGACGTCGGGCGAGGTCACCCAGCGGGTGGTGTCGTTGGCCTCCAGCACGTCCTCGAGCACGCCGTCCCAGTAGGCCTGGAAGCTGGCAGCGTCGGCGAACCCGGGTCGCTCGGAGAGCCCGTACCGGCGCCACCAGGTGAGGCCCTCGGCCACGAGCTGGTCCTGCTCGGCCGGGGTGAGCGGGGTGCCGAAGTACTCCTGGGTGCAGATCATCGACTCGACGAACGTGACGTGCGTCCACCAGAAGACCTCGGGGTTCAGCGCGTGGTAGCGCTGGCCCTGGGTGTCGAGGCCCTTGATCCGGGCGTGGAAGTCCCGCACCGTGCCGGCGGTGCCGGTGTCCTCGGCGTCGAAGACCACCCCCAGGATCGGGGGGATGGAGCGGAACAGCCGGTCCCAGGGGTCGGCGAAGAAGTCCGAGTGCTGCTGCAGCGCCGCGCCGACGGCCGGGTGCATGTTCTGCAGGGTGCCGGAGCGGCCCAGCAGCAGCAGCTGTCGCCGGTCGCCGAACAGCCGCCACGTCAGCGAGCCCGGGCCCAGCGGGGCACCGGTGAGCTCGGTGCGGGGTTCGGCGGTCACGATCCGAGGCTAGGACGACCGGCCGCCCTGCGCTCCGCCACACCCGCGGGTGATCGCCGTTCGGGCACGCTCACGTGCTCCTGGCCCACGTCACCGTGCCGAAACGGCGATCACCCGCTCAGTCCGTCACCCGCTCAGTCCGTCACCCGGACAGGCCGGCGCTCGGGCACCCGCTCACCCGGTGAGGCGGGCGGCCCCCACCGGTTCCTCGGCCACCTCGAGCAGGTCCAGCAGGGCACGGTCGATGCGGGCCAGCGCGTAGACCGCCGCGCGCAGGGGGCGGACCTCCGGGTCGTGCACCCCGCGGCCGTCCAGCTCGAGCACGGCCACCAGCGCGGGCTCGGCCGGGTGCACCGGCGCCGGGTGGTCGGAGTCCAGGCGCGCGCGCAGGGCCCCCACGTGCTCGTGCACCCGGGTGGCGGCCGCCGCGAGGGCCTCGGCGACCTCGACCGTCGGTGCCGGGACCGCGGCCGCGGCGTGCCCCGCCCGGGCCAGCGAGCGGGCGTACCCGTCGGCCGCGCGGACCACCCGCAGCCACAACCGGGTCGAGGTGCGCACCCGCTGCAGCACCCCGTGGGCCAGCGGCTCGGCGGCGAGGTCGAGAGCGACCAGGGTGTCGTCGAGGTCGCGCGAGGCCGTCACCAGGTCCACCTCACCGCCGCCGGAGCCCACCGCCGCCACGCTGTCGCGCACCAGGTCGTCGAGGGAGTCCAGGCACGCCCGCAGCTTCCCGTCCACGGTGGAGCGGGTGCCGGTGGGCAGCACGAGGAACGCTGCGGCGATGCCGACGGCCGCACCGGCCGCGGTCTCGTAGATGCGCAGCTCGAGCACCTGCACGCTGAACGTGCCCAGCAGCCCGTAGAGCATGGCCAGCAGCACGGTGATGAAGAAGACCATCAGCGCGCTCGAGACCCGCACCAGGTAGAACGCCGCGAACACGCACACCACGATCAGGCCGAGCTGCAGCGGGGCGTTGCGGCCCACCACCGCGGCGAGCAGGACCCCGGCCACGACGCCGCCGAGGGTGCCCAGCACCCGCTGCGAGGCCCGCGAGAGGATCTGTCCGCGGCTGGTGGTGCCGTTGAACACGACGAACGCCGCGAGCACCGCCCAGTACCAGCGGTTGGGGGAGATGAGCTCGCCGAGACCGGTGGCCAGCGCCGTCGCCACGGCCACCTGGACCGCGGCCCGGGTCGCGGGGTGCAGCCCGGGGGGAGCGTCGACGGTGTCGGTGCCCTCGACGGGGGCGGGGTCCTCCCGCTCGGCCGCCGCGACCACCTGCTCGCTGACGCGGTGGATGCTGGCGTGGGCGCGGACGGCCCGGGCGGCGGTGAAGACGGCCCGTCCCGTGGGTGTGGTGACGTCGACGTCGTGGGCGGCCGCGCCCACGGTGACCAGCAGCCCCCGCAGCTGCTCCTCGCCCGGCTCGTCGCGCAGCACGGTGTCCAGGGCGGCCAGCACGGTGTCGAGCTCGGGTGGCCAGGTCGTCCCGGGCGGCAGCGCGGCGAGGGTGGCCACGAGCTGCTCGGTGGCGAGCTGGCCGTCCAGCACCCGGAGCGAGAGCTCGCGACCGTCCACCGAGAGGTGCCGGGCCGCGTCGTGCCGGTCGAGCCAGTCCTCGATCATGAGGGCGGTGTCGCCGAGGCGGGTGAGCTGGCGCCGCAGCGGGGCGTCGTCGAGCACCGTGCCCGCGGCGCTCGCGCTCCGGCTCCCCGCCACGGCCACCCCCACCGCGCTGGCGCACACCGCGCGCAGCGCCCGGGTCAGCCTGCGCAGCTCGGTGCGCGGACGCTCGGGCAGCAGGACCACGCGCACCACCAGGGCCACCGCGACCCCCACGAGCACGCTCGCGGCCAGCGCGGGCAGCTGCGAGGTCGACGCCCGCAGGAACAGGACGAAGAAGTAGGCGGTGAACGCGACCTGGCCCAGCGCGTTGCCCCGCGGGCCGTAGCGCCGCACCCACGTCGCGGTGAACAGCACCGCCACGAACCCGAGGTCGGCCACGACGCCGTAGGGGTGCAGCACGGCGGCGAGCCCGGCCGAGGCGATGGCCGGCAGCGGGGTGAGCGCGGTGCTGACCACGCGGGCGCGGTGCGTGCGGTCCTGCACGGCCACGGCGCTGAACATCGCGACCACCGTGCCGAGCAGGGCGACGGTGATGGGCTGGCCCAGGGTGCGGGTGAGCAGGATCAGCACGGCCAGCGCCAGGACCAGCGTCAGCGTGGTGGTGGCGGCGCTGGTCAGGCGGACCTGGCCGGGGTCCTCCGCGGCGAGCGAGCGCACCGCGCGGCGCAGCAGGCTCGGACGGGTGCGCACCCGACGATCGTGCCCCACGAGGGGCTAGGTGAACACGACCGTCGTGCCGCCGTGCACGAGCACCCGGTCCTCCAGGTGCCAGCGCAGCCCGCGGGAGAGCACGAGCCGCTCGATGTCGCGGCCCTGGCGGACCATGTCGGCGGGGGAGTCGCCGTGGTCCACCCGGATGACGTCCTGCTCCACGATGGGCCCGGCGTCCAGCTCGGCGGTGACGTAGTGGCAGGTGGCGCCGACGAGCTTGACGCCGCGGGCGAAGGCCTGGTGGTACGGCCGGGCGCCGACGAAGCTGGGCAGGAAGCTGTGGTGGATGTTCAGCGCGCGTCCGGCCCAGTGCTCGCACAGCTCGGCCGGCAGCACCTGCATGAAGCGGGCCAGCACCACGGCGTGCGGGTCGTGCGCGTCGACGAGCTCGCGCACCCGCGCGAAGGCCGGGCCGCGCTCGGCCGGGTCCGCCGGGAAGGGCACGTGGTGGAAGGGCACACCGTGGGCGGCGGTCAGCGGCTCCAGGTCCTGGTGGTTGCCCACCACGGCGACCACCTCGGCGGGCAGCTCGCCGTCGGCGGCCCGGCCGAGCAGGTCGCGCAGGCAGTGCGGCTCCCGGCTCACCAGCAGCACCACGCGCTTGCGCTCGTCGGTGTCGTGCAGGGTCCACTCCGTCTCCGGGCCGAGCTCGGCGGCCACGGCGGCGAAGCGGGTGCGCAGCTGCTCGGCGGACGCCGCGACGGAGGCGGCCAGCACCACCTGGCGGGTGAAGAACCAGCCCGAGCTCTCGTCCGCGTGGTAGCTGGCCTCGACGATCGTGGCACCGGCCTCGGCCAGGACGGTGGACAGCCGCGCCACGATCCCGGTCCGGTCCGGGCAGCCGAGGGTGAGCACGTAGCGGCGTTCCACGGCCCCATCATCGCATCGGGCGGGCCTGCGCCCCGCCGCCGTAGTCGTTACGCTTTCAACCATGAGCGATGACGCGACGTTCGTGAAGCCCGGCGAGGACTTCGTCCGGGACTCGAGCTACATCACCGACCGGATCACCGTCGACGGACGGGACGGGTGGCCGGTGGAGGCCGGGCGCTACCGGCTGGTCGTCTCCCGGGCGTGCCCGTGGGCCAACCGGGCCCTGATCACCCGCCGCCTGCTGGGCCTGGAGGACGCGATCTCGATGGGTGTCTGCGGGCCCACCCACGACGCGCGGAGCTGGACCTTCGACCTCGACCCCGACGGCAAGGACCCGGTGCTGGGCTACGAGCGGCTGCAGCAGGCGTTCCTGGCGCGGTTCCCCGACTACCCCAAGGGCATCACGGTCCCCGCGCTCGTCGACGTGCCCAGCGGCCAGGTGGTCACCAACGACTACCCGCAGATGACGATCGACATGAGCCTGGAGTGGACCGCGCACCACCGCGACGGTGCACCCGAGCTGTACCCGCTGGCGCTGCGCGCCGAGATCGACGACGTGGCCGAGAAGGTCTTCCACGACGTCAACAACGGCGTCTACAAGTGTGGCTTCGCCGGCTCCCAGGGCTCCTACGAGGAGGCCTACGACGCGCTGTTCGCCCGGCTGGACTGGCTGGAGCAGCGACTGACCGACCGGCGCTACCTGGTGGGCGACACCCTGACCGAGGCCGACGTGCGGCTGTGGACCACGCTGGTCCGCTTCGACGCCGTCTACCACGGGCACTTCAAGGCCAACCGGAACAAGCTCACCGAGATGCCGGCTCTGTGGGCCTACGCCCGGGACCTGTTCCAGACCCCCGGGTTCGGCGACACCCAGGACTTCGCGCAGATCAAGGAGCACTACTACCTGGTGCACAACGAGATCAACCCCTCCGGCATCGTTCCCAAGGGTCCGGACCTGCGCGGCTGGCTGACCCCGCACGGACGAGAGTCGTTGGGTGGCAAGCCATTCGGTGAGGGAACCCCGCCCGGGCCCGTGTCGGCGGCGGAGACCGTGGACCCCGCGCACACCCCGCTGGGGTAGCAGGGATCAGCGCGGGGCCACCGTCGACCACGGCACGGTGAGGACGTTGTCGCGGACCCGGCGCCGGTGGTCCAGCACGGGCACCCCACCCTCGGCCAGCAGCGCGCGCGCCACCCGCCACCGCACGCGGGGCCCGAACACCGCGTGCGGAGCGGCCACGTCCCACGCCCGGTCGGCAGACGCCAGCAGCGCGTGCACCCTCTCCCCGGGCACGTTGCGGTGGATCAGCGCCTTGGGCAGCCGCTCGGCGACGTCGGAGGGCCGCCCGACCGTGAACGGGTCCCACGCCAGGGTCAGGGTGCGCGGCCCCCCGGCGTCCAGCAGCACCCACGCGCACCGCCGCCCGAGCTCGTCGCACGTGCCCTCCAGGACGAGACCGCCCGGCGCCAGGCCCGCCTGCAGCCGCGCCCAGGCCGGCCCCACCGCGTCCTCCGGGTACTGGCGCAGCACGTTGAACGCCCGCACCAGCGACGGGCGCAGCCCCGCGAGCTCGAACCCGCCCACCCGGAACCGCACCCCGTCCACCGTGGGCACCACCCGCGCCGGGTCGATCTCCAGGCCGACCACGTTCCGGGTGCGCAGCCGGGCCGCGAGCTCGAGGGTGGTCCCGGGGCTCGCGCCGTACCCGAGGTCCACCACGAGGCCGCCGTCGGCCAGCGCTGCCTGCACGTCGGGGTGGTGCAGCAGCCAGCGGTCGCTGCGACGCAACCGGTTGATCCCGGTGGTGCCCCTGGTGATCTCCCCGACGGGGCGCGTCCCCACGGTCCGGGCCGGTGGCGGTCCCGGCGCCCCTACCTCCCGGCCAGCCACTGCTCGGTGAAGCGCGCCTCCGCCACCAGGAGCCGGACCACGTTGTCGGCGACGGCCTGCTCGATCTTGCCGCCGACCAGCGGCACCGGGACCTTGGCCTGGCCGTCGGTGCGCACCGTGGTCGCCGTGTCGTCCCCGGTCAGGGAGGTGGTGCCGGTGACGGTGGCCGGCGTGCCGCTGACCAGTGCGGTCACCTCGGCGGTGGCCGCGTCGGCGGCGAGCGGTCCCCACGTCTCGGTGCGGGTGATGGAGAGGTCGCCGGACTTGATGCGCGAGACGATGCTGGGCAGCTTGTCTGCGGCGATCACCTGGGTCAGCGCGACCTCCGCGCCGCCACCGGCCGCCTCGAACGAGTCCAGGGTGGCGCCCGTGCCGCCCACGGCCTCGAGCCGGGCCTCCCAGTAGGCGCGGTCGGTGAGCGCGGCGTGCAGTGCGGCGGGGGAGCAGGCGTAGGTGGCCGAGTGCTCGATGCGACGGGGCATGCCGGGAACCTACCGGCGAGCCGCCCCCGATAGCGTTCGTCCCCGTGCTGCCCCCCGCCGACCTGGACCGCCTCGCCGGCCTCGGGGTGCAGGTGCGCCACGACCTGGCCCTCGCGACGCTGACCACCCTGCGCCTGGGTGGACCCGCCGCCACCGTGCTCACCTGCCCCGACACCGCCGCAGTGGTCGCCGCGGTCCGGGCCTGCGACGCCGTCGGCGAGCCCGTGCTGCTGCTCGGTGGCGGGTCGAACCTCGTGGTCGGTGACGAGGCCGTCGACCGCACGGTGGTCGTCCTGCGCAACGACGAGGTGGTGCTGGCCACCGACGGAGCGACGGCCGGAGCGGGCACCGACTGGGACACCCTCGTGGCGCGCACGGTGGCCGCGGGGCTGGGCGGGCTGGAGTGCCTCTCGGGCATCCCCGGCTCCACCGGGGCCACGCCGGTGCAGAACGTCGGGGCATACGGGGTCGAGGTGGCCGACGTGCTCGCGCAGGTCCGGCTCCTGGACCGCGCCACGGGCGAGGTGCGCTGGGCGCCGCCGGCGGAGCTGGGGCTGGGCTACCGCAGCAGCGCGCTCAAGCAGGCGGACACCGCCGTGGTCCTGGCGGTGCGGTTCAGCCTGTCCGCGGACGGGCTCAGCCGGCCCGTCACCTACTCCGAGCTGTGCCGCACGCTCGACGTCGAGCCCGGTGCCCGGGTTGCGGTGGCCGCCGTCCGCGAGGCCGTGCTGGCCCTGCGGCGGTGCAAGGGAATGGTCCTCGACGCCGCGGACCACGACTCGTGGAGCGCCGGGTCGTTCTTCACCAACCCCGTCGTCGGGCAGGTTCCCCCGGGGTACGAGGGGCCCTCCTACCCCGGGGCCGGCGGGGTGAAGCTCTCGGCCGGCTGGCTGATCGAGCACGCGGGGTTCCACCGCGGCCACCCCGGGCCGGACGCCACGGCGCGGCTCTCCACCCGGCACACCCTGGCGCTGACCAACCGGGGTGGCGCGAGCACCGCCGCGCTGCTCAGCCTGGCCCGCGAGGTCCGCGACGGGGTGGACGCCGTGTTCGGCGTGCGCCTGGAGCCCGAGCCGGTGCTGGTGGGCTGCGCGCTCTGAGCGCGGCGTTGCCGACCCGTGACGCGCAGGCCCGGTCCGCGCGCAGCACCGCACGCGACGAGCGACCTGACCACCCACTTCACGGTCGGCCGCAGGCAGGTGGTGACCGCCGACGTGCCCAGCCCACCGCACGCAGGTGGCGCTCTCCGCGCTCGGCTGGGCCCGCTCAGACGCGGTGCGCGCGCATCGCGGACGCCTGGGCGCGGGGCTTGAGCACGATGGTGTCCAGGTCCACGTGGGACGGCCGGCTGGCCACGAACCCGACCACCTCGGCCACGTCGTTGGCGGTGAGCGGGGTGATGCCCTCGTAGACCGTGGCGGCCCGCTCGGCGTCCCCGTGGAAGCGCACGAGCGAGAAGTCGGTCTCCACCATCCCGGGCAGGATCTCGGTGATCCGCACGGGCTGGCCGAGGAGCTCGCCGCGCAGCGTGCGGTGCAGGGCGGACTGGGCGTGCTTGGCCGCGGTGTACCCGGACCCGTTGTCGTAGGTCTCGACGGCCGCGATCGACGTGATCGTGACGATGAGCCCGTCGCCGGAGGCCACCAGCCTGGGGATGAGCGCCTTGGTCACCCGCAGCGTGCCGAGAACGTTCGTCTCCCACATCCACCGCCAGTCGTCCAGGTCCGCCTCCGCCACCGTCGCGAGCCCCTTCGCCCCGCCCGCGTTGTTGACGAGCACGGACACGTCCCCGAGCGCGGCGGCGAACGCGGCCACCGAGGCGTCGGAGGTCACGTCGAGCTCGAGCGCGGTGCCGTCGATCTCGGCGGCCAGGGCCTGCAGCCGGTCGAGTCGACGGGCGGCGACCACCACGTGGAACCCACCGGCGGCGAGCACCCTGGCGGTGGCCTCGCCGATGCCGGAGCTGGCTCCGGTGACGACGGCGGTGGGGCGGTGCGCAACAGCAGTCATGTCGACAACCCTAGGGTCGGGGCGTGGACACCGTGAGCCGGGACGGCACCCTGATCTCCTACCTCGAGCGCGGCCGTGCGGGCGCACCCCCGCTCGTGCTGCTGCACGGGTGGGCGCAGAGCGCGGACTGCTGGGGCGAGGAGGTGCTCGACGGGCTCTCGGCCGGCCACCACGTGCTCGCCCCGGACCTGCGGGGACACGGCCGCTCCGGTGCACCCGCGGGTGGCTACGACGACCCGACCGCCTGGGCGGCGGACCTCGACGCCGTGCTCGCGGCCGCTGGCGTGCGGGAGCCCCCCGTGCTGGTCGGCTGGTCCTACGGCGGGCTGGTGGCCTGCGACTGGCTGCGGTCCGGGGGCGGCGGCGCGGGGGGCGTGGCCGCGGGCCTCGTGCTCGTCGGTGCGGTGACCGGCCTCGGCCGGGGCCGGGCCGGCGGACGGGTGGGCGCGGCCATGCGCGCGGCCGTGCCGGACGGGCTCTCCGAGGACCCCGCGCTCGCCGTGCCCGCGCTGGCCGGCTTCGCCGGCGCGCTCACCACGGACGGCCCCCGGGTGCAGGCACTGCTCGGCGCCAGCCTGGCCACCCCGCCGCGGGTGCGTGCGGCCCTGTTCGCCCGCACCTGCGACAGCGACGACGTCCTGGCGGGCTTCGGCGGCCCGTCGGTGGTGCTGCACGGGACCGCGGACGCCGTGGTGGACGTCAGCGCGGGTCGGCACGCGGCGGACCTGCTGCCGGCGGTGCGCACCTCGTGGTGGGAGGGGTCCGGGCACGCCCCGTTCGTCGAGGACCCCCAGCGGTTCGTGGCCGAGGTGCTGGCCGTCCGGGCCTCGTGACGCGGCCGCCGGACCCAGCGGGCAGGATGGTCGGGTGATCCCGACGAGCACCACCCGTGCAGGACGTCCGCGCCGGGTCGCCGTCCTCTCGGTGCACACCTCTCCGCTGGAGCAGCCCGGCACCGGCGACGCGGGTGGCATGAACGTGTACGTGCTGCAGACCGCCCTACGGATCGCCCAGCGTGGCACCGAGGTCGAGATCTTCACCCGGGCCACCTCCTCCGCGGCCCCGCCCGTGGTGCAGGCCGCGCCGGGGGTGCTCGTGCGCAACGTCGTCGCGGGACCGTTCGAGGGGCTCGACAAGAACGAGCTGCCCGCCCAGCTGTGCGCCTTCACCGCGGGCGTGCTCCGCGCCGAGGCGCGCCAGGAGCAGGGCTACTACGACCTCGTGCACTCCCACTACTGGCTCTCCGGCCAGGTCGGCTGGCTCGCGCGCGACCGCTGGAGGGTGCCGCTGGTGCACACCGCGCACACCCTCGCCCGGGTGAAGAACGCGGCGCTGGCCGAGGGCGATCCCCCCGAGCCCAAGGTCCGCGAGATCGGCGAGCAGCAGGTGGTGGACGAGGCCGACCGGCTCGTCGCGAACACCCCGGCCGAGGCCGAGCAGCTCGTCCGGCTGTACGGGGCCGAGGGGTCCCGGGTGGACACCATCGCCCCCGGCGTCGACCTCGACCGCTTCCGCCCCGGCGACCGGGCCGCCTCCCGCGCACGTCTGGGGATCGCCCCCGACGAGACCGTGCTGACCTTCGTCGGCCGCATCCAGCCGCTGAAGGCCCCGGACGTGCTGCTCCGCGCGGCCGCCGAGCTCCGTGCGCGCACCCCCGGCCACCGGCTGCGGGTGCTGGTGGTCGGTGGTCCCTCGGGAAGCGGGCTGGGGCAGCCGGCGGCACTCGTCGGGCTCGCCCAGAGCCTGGGCATCACCGACGTCGTCACGTTCCTGCCGCCCCAGCCGCCGGCCGAGCTGGTGCACGTCTACCGCGCATCCGACGTGGTCGCGGTGCCAAGCCACTCGGAGTCCTTCGGGCTGGTCGCGCTCGAGGCCCAGGCCTGCGGCACGCCCGTGGTCGCCGCCGACGTGGGGGGGCTCGGGGTGGCCGTCGCCGACGGGGTGACCGGCCTGCTCGTGGGCTCCCACCGCACCGCTGACTGGGCCGACGCCCTGGCCCGGCTGACCGACGCCCCGGTGCTGCGCGAGCGCCTCGCGGCGGCCGCGCCCGGCCACGCCGCGGGCTTCTCCTGGGACCGCACCGCCGATGCCCTGCTGGAGACCTACGCCAGGGCCACGATGCCCGTCCGGTCCCCGGCACCGGTCCGCCCGCGCAGCCTGCGCCAGCTCCGCCGCACCCCGGGCGCCCAGCCCGGTGCGCAGCAGCCGGGTGACCGGCCCGCCGGCGCCCCGCAGAGCGCCGCGCACGCATGAGCCGGCCCGGGGTCACCGCGCTGGCCGCGACCATCGAGACCACCCTCACCGTCCGGGAGCTGGAGTTCACCCGTCCGCGGCCCGAGCTGTTCGTGGTGACGCTGCCCGGCGAGGCCAAGCTCACCACCACGTGCATGCTCACCCTCGGTGCGCACGGGTTGCGGGTGGAGGCGTTCGTGTGCCGCCAGCCGGACGAGAACCACGTCGGTCTCTACGCGTTCCTGCTGCGCCGCAACCGCAAGCTGTTCGGGGTGAGCTACACCATCGACCGCTCCGGGGACGTCTACCTCGTCGGCCGCATCGCGCTGGAGAGCGTGACCGAGGCTGAGCTCGACCGCGTCCTCGGGCAGGTGCTGGAGGCCGCGGACGGGGACTTCAACACGATGCTCGAGCTGGGCTTCGCGACGTCGATCCGGCGCGAGTGGGCGTGGCGGAGCAAGCGCGGCGAGTCGCTGCGCAACCTGGCGGCGTTCGCGCACCTGGTCGAGGCCGACCGTGCCGGTGGAGGGCCTACCGATCAGTAGTGTGACAGGTGACACCGCCTGTCCGCCTGAAGGAGTCCGATGAGCTTCGCCAGCCCGTTCCCCGACGTCGAGATCCCCGACACGAGCCTGTTCGACTTCCTGTTCGGGGACGTCGCCACCGACCCGGAGCTGGCCGCCAAGGTCGCCCTGGTGGACGGGCCGTCCGGGGCCGAGACCACCTACGGCCAGCTGGTGGGCCAGATCGAGGCCCTGGCCGGGGCGCTCGCGGCCACCGGGTTCGGCAAGGGCGACGTCGCCGGGCTGCTCTCGCCCAACGTGCCGGCGTTCGCCACCGTCTTCCACGGCATCGTCCGCTCCGGCGGCGCGGCGACGACGATCAACGCGCTGTACACCGCCCGGGAGATCGCCGGCCAGCTCACCGACTCGAAGGCCTCGTGGCTGTTCACCATCTCGCCGTTCCTGCCCCAGGCCGACGAGGCTGCGGCGATGGTCGGCATCCCGCCCGAGCGCGTGGTGACCCTGGACGCAGTGGAGGCCGCACGAGCCTGGCCGAGCTGCTCACGCAGGGCCACCCGGCACCCGAGGTCTCCACGAGCTCCGCCACCGACCTCGCGGTGCTGCCGTACTCCTCGGGGACCACGGGCCGGGCCAAGGGCGTCATGCTCACCCACCGCAACCTCATCGCCAACGTCGCGCAGGGTGCCCCGCTCATCACCCTCACCGGGGCGAGCAAGGTCCTCGCCGTGCTGCCGTTCTTCCACATCTACGGCATGAGCGTGCTCATGAACTCCGGGCTGTGGCGTCGGTCGACCATCGTCACCATGCCGCGCTTCGACCTGGTGGAGTTCCTGTCCATCGTGGCCGCGCAGCAGATCACCCACGTCTACATCGCCCCGCCCATCGCGGTCGCGCTGGCGAAGCACCCGGTGGTCGCCGAGCACGACACCTCGTCGCTGCAGATGGTGTTCTCCGGCGCGGCCCCGCTGGACGCCGAGCTCGGCCGGAAGGTCGCCGAGCGGCTCGGCTGCACCGTGCGGCAGGGCTACGGCATGAGCGAGATGAGCCCGGTCAGCCACGCCATCCCGGCCGACCGCGACGACGTCCCGCTGGGCACCGTGGGCCTCACGCTGCCCAACATGGAGTGCAAGATCGTCGACCCGGCCACCGGCGAGGAGGTGGAGTATCCCAGCGAGGGCACCTCCGCCCCGGGCGAGCTGTGGTGCAAGGGCCCCAACATCATGCTCGGCTACCTCGAGAACCCCGAGGCCACCGCGACCACCCTGGACGACGAGGGCTACCTGCACACCGGCGACGTCGCCACGGTCTCCGCCGAGGGGTACGTCAGCATCGTCGACCGGGTCAAGGAGCTCATCAAGTACAAGGGCTACCAGGTGCCGCCGGCCGAGCTCGAGGCGCTGCTGCTCACGCACGAGAAGATCGCCGACGCCGCCTGCATCGGGGTGAACGACGCCGACGGCGAGGAGGTGCCCAAGGCGTTCGTCGTGCTGCAGCCCGGCACGGAGCTGAGCGAGCAGGAGGTGATCGACTTCGTCGCCGCCAACGTCGCCCCGCACAAGAAGGTCCGCGTGGTGGAGTTCCTGGAGCTCATCCCCAAGAGCGCGGCGGGCAAGATCCTGCGCAAGGACCTCCGGGCGCGGGAGAAGGCCACCGCCTGAGCCCTGTCGCCCCCAGGGGTGGCGGGGGTCGGAGGGCAGCGCCGAGGTGTTGTCCGATTTACCGCCCGAGGGCCAGGATGGTCTCGACGGGAGGTTCGGCGTTGCGCGGACGAGGTGCTCGGCGGGCGTCGGTCGGGCTCGCGCTCGTGCTGGCCGCGGGGTGCGGCGCGCCCGCCGGGCCATCAGTGCCGCCCCCCGTCGCCGGTACCGCGGCGGACGTGCCGTCGCCGAGCCCGGGGTCGTCCACGGCCCCCACCACGACGGTCCTCCGTGCCCCGTCCGCCCCGCGGAGCACCCCGGCGTTCGTGGCCGACACCGCGGAGCAGGTGGGGGAGGCGTCCGGCAGCTCCGCGCTGGTCACCTCCGTCCGGGTGGTGCCCCAGCCCGGCTACGACGAGGTGGTCCTGGAGCTCTCCGGCGACCCGGGCGCCGTCCCCGGCTTCCGGGTGGGCTACGTCGACACCCCGGTCGGAGACCCCAGTGGGCGCCCGGTGGCCGTCGAGGGTTCCGCCTACCTGCAGGTGCTGGTCTCCGGCGTGCTGGGGGTGGACGACGCGAGCGCGGACGTCAGCCCGTCCGGCCCGCTGCCCGTCTCGGGCGAGGTGGTCACCCAGGTGGTGGCGGGAGCGTCGTTCGAAGGGCTGCACCAGTTCTTCGTCGGGCTCGACGCGCAGCGATCCTTCCGGGTGCGCGCCTCGGCCGACCCCGGACGGGTCGTGGTGCAGATCCTCACCCCCTGAGCCCACCTGCCAGGATGTGGACCATGAGCACCGGAACCCTCGTCCTGCTCCGCCACGGCGAGAGCGAGTGGAACGCCCTGAACCTGTTCACCGGCTGGGTGGACGTCGCGCTCACCGAGAAGGGCGTGGGTGAGGCCATCCGGGGTGGGGAGCTGCTCCGCGAGCACGACCTGCTCCCCGACGTGCTGCACACCTCGCTGCTGCGGCGGGCCATCTCCACCGCGCACCTCGCCCTCGACGCCGCCGACCGGCTGTGGATCCCGGTGCGCCGGGACTGGCGGCTCAACGAGCGGCACTACGGAGCGCTGCAGGGCAAGGACAAGAAGCAGACCCTGGCCGAGTTCGGCGAGGAGCAGTTCATGCTCTGGCGCCGCAGCTACGACACCCCGCCCCCGGCCATCGAGCGCGGCAGCGAGTTCAGCCAGGACGCCGACCCCCGCTACGCCCACCTCGAGGACGGCCCGGACGGCGGACCGCTCACCGAGTGCCTCGCCGACGTCGTCGCCCGGCTGCTGCCGTACTGGGAGTCGGCCGTCGTGCCGGACCTGCGGGCGGGTCGGACCGTGCTGGTCACCGCGCACGGCAACTCCCTGCGGGCCCTGGTCAAGCACCTCGACGGCGTCTCCGACGAGGCGATCGCCGGGCTCAACATCCCCACCGGCATCCCGCTGCGGTACGACCTCGACGACGACCTCCGTCCGGTGACCGCGGGGGGCACGTACCTCGACCCGTCCGCGGCTGCCGCCGCCGCGGACGCGGTGGCCCACCAGGGCCGCTGACGGGTGCGCCGGTGGGCTCCGCTGAACGCCGGGTGAACACCCGCGCAACACCACGCGGCGGGTCTGTGACCTGCACCCGCGGGGGTCCACGCTGCTCGGGTGCACCCCCGGCCGGCCGTACGATCCGCTTGTGACCGTCGTGGGTTCGGTGCTGCTCGCGATCGCCGCCACGGCGCTCGGGGTGGTGATCGGTCTGGTCGTCTTACCCTCGCTCCGGGCCCGCCGGGCGGAGGCCGTGCGCGCTCGCACGGGCCTGACGGTGTCCGAGGTGCTGGACCGAGTGGTCGAGTCCTCGGAGAACGGGATCGCCGTGGTCGACCGCTTCGGTGACGTGGTGCTCTGCAACCCGCGTGCCGAGGAGCTCGGGGTGGTCCACGAGCGTCGGATGGACGCACGGGCGTGGACCGCGGTGCAGCGTGTGTTCGCCACCAGGGAACCTGTGGAGGTCGTGCTGGGCGCGGACGCGCGGCCCGGGCGTGCCCCCATGGCGGTGATCGGTCTGGCGCGACCGCTGGGTTCCGACGACGACCGGTTCGTCGTCGTGGAGGCCGCGGACGAGTCCGAGCGGGTGCGCCTCGATGCGACCCGGCGCGACTTCGTGGCCAACGTCAGCCACGAGCTCAAGACCCCGGTCGGCGCCATGGCTCTGCTCGCGGAGGCGCTGCTCGAGTCCCCCGAGGACCCGGAGGTGGTGCGCCACTTCGCCTCCCGCATCCTGCACGAGTCGACCCGGCTGGGCTCCCTGGTGACCGAGCTCATCGCGCTGTCCCGGCTGCAGGGGGCGGAGGCGCTGCCCCAGCTCGACGTGGTGGACGTCGACGACGTGGTCGCGGAGGCCTTGCGCCGATCGGACCTCAGCGCCGAGGCGGCGGGAATCGCCGTCACGGTCGACCGCCCGAGCGGGCTCGAGGTGAAGGGCGACCGGACACTGCTCGTGACCGCCCTGTCCAACCTCGTGGAGAACGCCATCGCCTACTCCCCGGCCGGCTCGCCGGTGTCGGTGAGCCGTGCCCTGCGCACCGACCACGTCGAGGTCAGCGTGACCGACCGCGGCATCGGCATCCCGCTGGAGCACCAGGAGCGCGTGTTCGAGCGGTTCTTCCGGGTGGACCCCGCCCGGTCCCGGGTCACCGGCGGAACCGGCCTCGGGCTGGCCATCGTCAAGCACGTGGCGGCCAACCACGACGGGGGCGTGCGGCTCTGGAGCAGGCCGGGGACGGGTTCCACCTTCACCCTCCGCGTCCCGGTGCACACCGAGGACGTCGACGACGAGGCCCCCCCGCCGCGGCTGGTGTCCACCGACGGCTCGACCAACAGATCCAGGAACGGAGAACCACGGTGACCAGGGTGCTGATCGTCGAGGACGAGGAGTCGCTGGCCGACCCGCTGGCCTTCCTGCTGCGCAAGGAGGGCTTCGAGACCGCTGTCGCCACCGACGGGCCGGCGGCGCTGGCCGAGTACGACCGTGGCGGCGCCGACATCGTCCTGCTGGACCTCATGCTCCCCGGGATGAGCGGCACGGACGTCTGCAAGCAGCTCCGGCTGCGCTCCGGGGTCCCGGTGATCATGGTGACCGCGCGGGACAGCGAGATCGACAAGGTGGTCGGTCTCGAGCTCGGTGCGGACGACTACGTGACCAAGCCCTACTCCAGCCGGGAGCTCATCGCGCGGATCCGCGCGGTGCTGCGGCGCGGGGTGGAGAGCGAGGACGGCCCCGACCTGGACCCGGGCGTCCTCGAGGCCGGACCCGTGCGGATGGACGTGGAGCGCCACGTCGTCGTGGTCAGCGGCCAGACGATCACGTTGCCGCTCAAGGAGTTCGACCTGCTGGAGTACCTGCTCCGGAACTCCGGGAGGGTGCTCACCCGGGGGCAGCTCATCGATCGGGTCTGGGGGGCGGACTACGTGGGCGACACCAAGACCCTCGACGTCCACGTCAAGCGGCTGCGGGCCAAGATCGAGCCCGACCCGTCCACCCCGGTGCACCTCGTCACCGTGCGCGGGCTGGGCTACAAGCTCGAGCCGTAGCGCGGCCTGTCCTGGCGTGATCATGGAGCTACCGGGGTCGTGACGGCTCGCCAACCCCGGTAGCTCCATGATCACCGCGCGCCGGGCGGGGTCGTTGTGGCGCGTGCGAGCAGCCGGTGGACCCGGGAGACGAGCAGGGCGGGTTCTCTCCGGACGTCGGTCGCAGTCACGCGCAGAACAGTCCACCCATGGTCCAGCAACCACGCGGCCCGCGATCGGTCCCTCCTCAGGTCGGCCGGTGAGCTGTGGTGGTCGAACCCGTCGTACTCGACTGCCACCCGCGCGGTGGGCCAGGCCAGGTCGAGCCGGTAGAGCTCGCGGCCCCACTCATCGAGCACGGGGTGCTGCGGCACGGGGGCAGGAAGGTCCCCGTCGTGCAGCACGAGTCTGGTCTCGGACTCCATCGGGGACTCCGACCTGCCGTCGGCCAGGCTGACCAGCTCGCCGAGCACCGCCGTCCCGCGGCGTGCGTGCTGCTGCCCGAGTGCGAGCTCGAGCCCCTCCGGTGTGCACCTCCCAGCGTGGAGCGCCGCGTCAAGGGTGGCCAGCGCCCGGGGTCGTGAGACCGTGCGCGCGACCTCGAGGGCGGTCCACGCCGGCATCGTGAGGCGCTGACCGTCCAGACGGCCGATCGGAGCACCGGTGCGCTGGTGGATCTTCAGTCCGGCCCGAGAGCCGAGGTGGTGGCCGGGGGTGGCGAGCACGTGGACCGCCGGGTCCGTCTGCACCGCGAACCCCAGGAGCTCGGCTGCCGAACCGAGGCAAGCCACCACGGACCCTCCCGAGAGCAGCTCGAGCCCGTCGAGCCGCGTGCGCAGGTCCCCGGCCTGCTCCGGCAGCGCCAGGACACCCCGCCACACCCGACGCAGCTCGCCCCGCTGCACAGCACCCCGGAGCTCGTCCGGGGTGCACCACCGACCCGCGGCCGAGGTGCCGACCACTCGGTGGGCGTGCAGGTGGGAGCGCAGGTCGGGGTGCACCACGTCATCGTCGATCCGTCCCGGGCGCTGGCAGGTCGGATCCCCCACCGCTGTGGACAACCTCGATGCCTGTGGACAGCCCGCCTGCTGGCCGATGGCGGCCCTGCCGGCTGCGCCCGCGACGGTGGTCCCGCGTGCGAGACGCAGCACCTCGCGGCGTGATCATGGAGCTGACGGGCCCTGGTGGTCGGTGCCCCCCCCGCGTGCTCCATGCTCACCGCCGGGGTGAGCAGTGAGGAGCCGTGTTGAGCAGTGAGGAGCCGGGGGACGGGGAAAGTGGGGGGCAGGGCGACGTCGGGGTCAGCGGGCGGACGCGGGGTGCACGGCCACGAGCCCCAGCCCCGCCCGGCGCTTGCACAGGACCGCCAGCTCCGCGTACGCCTCGTCGCCCAGCAGCGCCGCGAGCTCGGGCCCGTAGCTCACCCAGACGGCCTCGGCGCCGACGTGGGCCTCGGGGGAGGACGTGCACCACCAGTGCAGGTCGGCGCCACCCGGACCCCAGCCGCGCCGGTCGTACTCGCCGATGGTCGACACCAGGATCCGCGTCCCGTCCGGGCGGTCCACCCAGTCCTGCGTTCGCCGCACGGGCAGCTGCCAGCACACGTCCGGCTTGACCTCCAGGGGGTGCCGTCCGGTGCGCAGCGCCATTCGGTGCAGCGCGCACCCGGGTCCGCCGGGGAAGTCCGGGCGGTTCAGGAACACGCACGCGCCCTGCACCTTCCGGGTCCGCTCGGTGGGCTCGCCCTCGAGGTCATCGAGCTCGGTGTACCCCTTGCGGCCCAGGCCCTGCTTGCGGAGCTGCCAGTCGTCCGCCGTCAGGTCGGCGACGGAGGCGTCGAGGCGCGCCCGGTCCTCGGCGTCGGAGAAGAACGCGCCGTGGGTGCAGCACCCGTCGTCGGGTCGGTCCGCCACGGTGCCGTGGCAGGCCGGGGTGCCGAACACGCACGTCCAGCTGGACAGGAGCCAGGTGAGGTCGGCGCGCACCAGGTGCTCGGGATCGGCCGGGTCGGTGAGCTCGATCCACTCGCGCGGGAAGTCGGGCCGGACCTCGGGCACGGGAGCGGTCACAGCGGGCGACGGTAGACCGTCTACGGTATCGCCCGTGCGCCTAGGGGTGCTTGACGTCGGGTCCAACACAGTCCACCTCCTGGTGGTGGACGCCCATCGTGGTGCCCGCCCCACGCCGATGAGCTCCACCAAGTCGGTGCTGCGCCTCGCCGAGCAGCTCGACCGCGGTGGTCGCCTGACCCGCGAGGGCGCTGACCGGCTGGTCGACGCCGTCGCCGAGTCCGCCCGGGTCGCGGCGGACGCGCGGTGCGAGGAGGTGATGGCCTTCGCCACGTCGGCCGTCCGCGACGCGACGAACTCGGTGTCGGTGCTGCGGCGGGTCCAGCAGGAGACGGGCGTGGCCCTGCAGGTGCTCGCCGGGGTGGACGAGGCACGGCTGACGTTCCTGGCCGTCCGGCGCTGGTGCGGGTGGAGCGCCGGACGGATCCTGGCCATGGACATCGGGGGTGGGTCGCTGGAGCTGGCCACGGGCCTCGACGAGGATCCCGACACCGCACTCTCGCTGCCGCTGGGGGCCGGTCGTCTCACGCGCGACCGGCTCGCCGAGGACCCGCCGGAGCGCGCACGCCTGGACGAGCTGCGGCAGTGGCTGGACGCCGAGCTCGCCCCGGCCGCCCGGCAGCTGACCGACCGCGGAACGCCCGATCGGGTGGTGGCCACGTCCAAGACGTTCCGCTCGTTGGCCCGGCTGACGGGGGCAGCACCCTCGACGGCGGGGCCGATGCAGCGCCGGGTGTTGACGGCGGCCGGTCTGCGCCAGCTCATCTCGTTCATCTCGCGGATGTCGTCCGCCGATCGGGCGGAGCTGGACGGGGTGAGCGCGGCGCGCTCGCACCAGCTCGTCGCAGGTGCCATGGTGGCGGAGGCGAGCATGCGGGCGCTGGCCGTCACCGAGCTCGAGATCTGCCCGTGGGCCCTGCGGGAGGGCGTGATCCTCCGGAGGCTGGATGCCGCCCCCGGCGACGACCTGCGTGGAGGACTGACATGACGATCGGCGACGACGGCGGGACGCCGTCCCGGCAGGTGCACGTCTCCGAGCTGCTCGCGGCCCACGGCAGGACGGTGTCACCGTCGGGTCGCCGGCGGCGGCGGGTCGAGCCCGACGAGGTGCCGGTGGTCGACGAGGTGCCGGTGGTCGACGAGGCCACCCCGAGCGTCCTGGACCTGCCTGCTGCGGACCCTGCCCCGGTCGACACTGCCCCGGACCCCGCCCCGGTGCCGGTCGATACCGCCCCGGTCGACACTGCCCCGGTCGACACTGCCCCGGACCCTGCCCCGGTCGACACCGCCCCGGACCCCGCGCCGGACCCCGTCCCGGTCGACACCGCCCCGGACCCCGTCCCGGACCCCGCCCCGGTCGACACCGCCCCGGTCGACACCGCCCCGGACCCCGTCCCGGTCGACACCGCCCCGGACCCCGTCCCGGTCGACACTGCCCCGGACCCCGTCGGCAACGACGCGCCTGCGGCCGCGAGCAGCCCCGTCCGCGAGTGGGCGCTGGTCGGCGTGCAGTTGGTCGGCGCCCTCGTCGGGGGGGCCCTGCTGTGGTTCGGCTTCCGGTGGCTGTGGGAGTGGCAGTCGGTCGTCGCGCTCGTGCTCTCCGCGGTCGTCATCGTGGGTCTGGTCGTCGTCGTGCGCGTGCTCCGCCGCGATGAGGACCTGTTCAGCACCGTGCTGGCGGTGCTCGCCGGGCTCATCGTCACCGTCAGCCCGCCCGTGCTCACCCTCACGGGGCGCTGAGCGTGTCGATCCCCGTCGCACTGTCCACGGCGTCGGTCTACCCGGAGTCGGTCGAGGCGGCCTTCACCATCGCGGCCGAGCTGGGCTACGACGGTGTCGAGCTGATGGTGTGGGCCGACAGGGTCAGCCAGGACGTCCGTGCCGTCGAGCGGCTCTCGCGCCGCTACGGGGTGCCGGTGCTCGCGGTGCACGCGCCCTGCCTCATCGTCACCCAGCGCATCTGGGGCCCCGACCCGGTCAAGCGGCTCGATCGCGCCGTCGACGCGGCGGGGGTGCTGGGAGCCCGCACCGTGGTGGTGCACCCGCCGTTCCGCTGGCAGCGCCGCTACGCCGACGGCTTCGCCGACCAGGTCGCCGACCTCGAGCGGCGCAGCGGGCTCGTGGTAGCCGTCGAGAACATGTTCCCGCTGCGCGCGGACCGCTTCGTCCGCGCGGGCCGGGGCGCGGCCGAGCTGAGGGCCGGCCACGGAGGGGGTCCGGGGACGGCGCTGTCCACCTACGCACCGTCCTGGGACCCCACCGACGTCGGTCACGCGCACTACACGCTGGACCTCTCGCACACGGCCACCGCGGGCACCGATGCTCTCGTGATGGCCGCGACGATGGGGACCCGGCTGGCCCACCTGCACCTCACCGACGGCACCGGGGCCGCCACCGACGAGCACCTCGTGCCCGGCCGCGGCACGCAGCCGTGCGCGGAGGTCTGCCAGCGCCTCGCGGCAGAGGGGTTCGACGGTGTGGTGGTGCTGGAGATCGGCACCCGGGCCGCGCGCACCCGAGCCGAGCGGACGGCCATGGTGGCGGAGTCCCTGACCTTCGCCCGGACCCACCTGCGGACCCCTGCCCAGCGGAGCCGCTCGTGAGCGCCCCGTTCAGCGCGGCGCTCGCGCTCGCGCCGGACGGCGACGGGTACGCGGCGGTGCTCGGGCAGGCGTGGACGGTGGGTCCCAAGGCCCACGGGGGCCTGCTGCTCGCGCTGTGTGCCGCAGCCGCCCGCGCCGCGCTGGACGTGCCGGGTGCAGAGCCGCTGGTCGTGAGCGCGAGCTACCTCGCCGCCCCTGACCCCGGCCCGGTGCACCTCGCGGTGGAGGTGCGCAAGCGGGGTCGGTCGGTGTCCCTGGTCGACGTGGAGCTCCGCCAGGGCGAGCGGGTGGCCGTGCGTGCGGCCGTCACCCTGGGCGTGCCCGACTCCGTCGAGCCGCTGCGCGAGGCGGCACCCGACGGCCAGCCGGCCGAGCCCCCCGCCGATGCCATCGAGGTGGCTGCGCACCCCACCGGCGACGTCATGAACCTCGCCGCGGTATGCGACCTGCGCCTGGACCGCGCCACCGCGGCCTTCGCCGAGGGGCGGGTGGACGGCCAGGCCGAGATCCGGCTCTGGGTGCGCCCGCACGGGGAGGACCCGGACGTGCTGTTCGCGCTGCTCGCCGGCGACATCTCCCCCCCGGTGACGCTGAACATCGGCCGGCCCGGGTGGGCCCCCACCGTGCAGCTGACCGCCCTCGTGCGTGCCCACCCCGCCCCTGGCTGGCTGCGGGTGCGGATGAGCAGCCGCTGCGTGGGTGGCACCTGGTTCGACGAGGACGCCATCGTGACGGACTCGGCCGGCACCCTCGTCTGCCAGAGCCGCCAGCTCGCGATGGTGCCCCGCCCCTGACCCGCCCCGCCCCTGACCCGCCCCGCCCCTGACCCGCCGTGGCCGGAGCCGTCGTGGCCGGAGCCGCCCGTGCGCCGACCCCGCCGTGGCAGGCTCACCCCATGACGACGATCGCGGTCCTCGGGGCCGGCAAGATCGGGGAGGCCCTGCTCGCCGGGCTGCTGCGCTCCGGCCGCGCCCCCGCGGACCTGCTGTTCTCCGAGCGGCACCCGGAGCGAAGCGCCGAGCTGACCGCGCGCCACGGGGTCCGTGCCGCGAGCCCCGCCGAGGCCGCCCGCGAGGCGGACGTGCTCGTGGTGGCGGTGAAGCCGCAGGACATCGACACCGTGCTGACCGAGATCGGAGACCTGCGGGTCGGGACGCTCGTGGTGTCCCTGTGCGCTGGTCTGCCCACCTCGCTGTACGAGTCCCGCCTGCCCGCGGGCACACCGGTGGTGCGCGTGATGCCCAACACCCCCATGGTGGTGGGGGAGGCCATGAGCGCGGTCTCGGGCGGCACCCACGCCACCGAGGAGCACCTGGCGCTGGTCACCGAGCTCCTCGGCGCAGTGGGGCGCGTGGTGCGGGTGCCGGAGAACCAGCAGGACGCCGTCACCGCGCTCTCCGGCTCCGGCCCGGCGTACTTCTTCTTCCTCGTCGAGGCGATGATCGACGCCGGCATCCTGCTCGGCCTGCCGCGTGCGGTGGCCTCCGAGCTCATCGTCCAGTCGGCGGTGGGGGCGGCGACCATGCTGCGCGACTCCGGCGAGCACCCGGTGACGCTGCGCGAGGCGGTCACCTCCCCGGCCGGAACCACCATCTCGGCCATCCGCGAGCTGGAGGTGCACGGGGTGCGGGCCGCGCTCATCGCGGCCATCGAGGCCGCCAGGGACCGCTCGGTGGAGCTCGGCCGGGCCACCTGAGCCACCCGCACCTGCTGCGGCCCCGAACCGTCACCCGAACGCAGGTCACACAGGTCCCACGTGTCCCGCTAGTGTCGGAGGGAGCACGTGCGTGTCCGTTCCGTCGGTGGGGAAGACCGGCGGCGCGACACGTGCCGGAGGACCCACACATGCCCAAGCCCGTCGAGGGCCAGCCCGCGCTGGCTGCCACCGATTTCCTGACCGTCGCCGAGGTGGCCGCGCTGATGCGCGTCTCCAAGATGACGGTGTACCGGCTCGTGCACAGCGGGGAGCTGCCGGCCGTCCGCGTCGGGCGCAGCTTCCGCGTGCGCGCCGCCGCCGTGCACACCTACCTCGAGTCCTCCTACTTCGACGCCGGCTGAGCGGGGGTGGCGGCCCAGGCGCTCTCCGTGGTCAGGGTCCGAGCCCCGGAGCAGTAGAGTGCAGCCAAGGACGTGCTGGACCCTGACCGTCGGGTGCCGCACCGAGACGTGACGACCGAGTCGCTGGGCACCACCGACCAGCGCGACCGACCGAGGACTGCGAGGGAAGCCCGCCATGGGTTCAGTGATCAAGAAGCGCCGCAAGCGGATGTCGAAGAAGAAGCACCGCAAGCTGCTGCGCAAGACCCGCGTGCAGCGTCGCAAGCTCGGCAAGTGATCTGACGGCCGCACCCGGCCGACCGCGAGAGCCCGCCTCCCCCTGGGGACGGCGGGCTCTCGGCGTTGGTGGGGCGGCCGGTTCGAGCCCCGAACGCCCCTGCCGCCGTCACCGCCACGCTCGGTAGGCTCCCGGCATGAGCCCGGTATCCGTCGATGCCCCAAGGGTGGTCCTCGTCACCGGGGCGAGCCGCTTCCTCGGGGGGAGCATCGCCGCCCGGCTCGCAGGGCACCCGTCGGTCGAGCGCGTCATCGCCGTCGACACCGAGCCACCACGGACCGGCGTCTTCCGCACGGAGCACGCCGCGGATGCCGCCACCGTCGAGTTCGTCCGAGCCGACATCCGCAACCCCCTCATCGCCAAGGTGATCGCCTCGGCCGGGGTGGACACCGTGGTGCACGCCGCGCTGAGCGCGAGCCCGGGGCGCTCCGGCGGGCGCAGCACCATGAAGGAGATGAACGTCATCGGCTCCATGCAGCTGCTGGCGGCCTGCCAGGGTGCTCCGACGCTGCGGCGGATGGTGGTGAAGTCGACGACGGCCGTGTACGGCTCCCGCTCGCGCGACCCGGCGGTGTTCACCGAGCAGATGGAGCCCAAGGCCACCACCGGCGGCGGGTACGCCAAGGACTCGGCCGAGATCGAGGGCTACGTTCGCGGGTTCGCCCGGCGCCGGCCCGACGTGTCCGTGACGGTGCTGCGCTTCGCCAACGTCGTGGGACCGCGGATGGACACCGCTCTCACCCGGTACTTCTCGCTGCCGCTGGTGCCCACGGTGCTCGGCTTCGACGCCCGGGTGCAGCTGCTGCACGAGGAGGACGCGCTGGCGGTGCTGGAGCTGGCCTGCACGGCCCCTGCGGCCGGCACGTTCAACGTGGCCGCCGACGGGGTGCTGCTGCTCTCCCAGGCCATCCGCAGGGCCGGTCGCATCCCGGTGCCCGTGCCGGCGCAGCTCACCCCGACCCTCGCGCGCTTCGTCCGCGGTGCGCGGCTGGTCGACTTCACCCCGGAGCAGGTGCAGTTCCTCAACTTCGGCCGGGTGGTCGACACCTCCGCGCTCACCCGGGCGCTGGGGTTCCGGCCGCGGTGGACCACCCAGCAGGCGTTCGACGACTTCGTCACCGCCCGCGGGCTGCGACCGGTGCTCGATCCCGCCCGGGTGCGGGCCGTGGAGGAGCGGGCCGTGGCAGTGGCCGGGGTGCTGCCGTGAGCGGCCCCGGGGCCCGGGTGATCCCGCTGCACCCGCAGGGCACGACCGACCTGCCCGCCCCGGAGTCCCTCGACGAGCCGGTGGCGGTCCCGGAGCCCTCGGCGGTGCAGCGCCAGGTGGCCGGGGCGGCAGCGTTCCTGCGGCGACGTCTGACCGGGGACTACACCGTGGACGAGTTCGGCTTCGACCCCGACCTCAACGACCACGTGATGATCCCGGCCCTGCGGCCGCTCTACGACACGTGGTTCCGGGTCGAGGTGTCGGGCCTGCACAACGTGCCGTCGGAGGGGGCGGCGCTGGTGGTGGCCAACCACTCCGGGGTGATCCCGCTGGACGCCCTGATGACCACCGTGGCCCTGCACGACCACCACCCCGCGTCGCGATCGCTGCGGATGCTGGCCGCGGACCTGGCGCTGGCGACTCCCGTGCTGGGCAGCCTCACCCGCAAGGCGGGGCACACCCTGGCCTGCGCTCCCGACGCGGAGCGCCTGCTCAACGCGGGGGAGGTGGTCGGGGTGTGGCCGGAGGGCTTCAAGGGCATCGGAAAACCCTTCGCGGACCGCTACAAGCTCCAGCGGTTCGGGCGGGGCGGCTTCGTCTCCGCTGCGCTGCGCACGGGGGCGCCCATCATCCCGTGCTCCATCGTGGGGGCGGAGGAGACCTACCCGATGATCGGCGACATCCGGTTCCTCGCCCGCCTGCTGGGGTTCCCCTACTTCCCGGTGACCCCGTTGTTCCCGCTGCTGGGTCCGCTGGGTGTCGTCCCGCTGCCGTCGAAGTGGTACATCGAGTTCGGCGAGCCCATCGAGACCACCGAGCTCGGCCCGGCGGCGGCCGAGGACCCGATGCTGGTGTTCAACCTCACCGACCAGGTGCGCGAGACGATCCAGCAGACGCTCTACCGGCTGCTCTCCCAGCGCCGGGGCGTGTTCACCGGCTGACCGGCATCAGGCGTTGCGGCGGTGGCTGATCCCGGCCGCGACCGCACCGGCCACTGCACCCGCGCCGAGGACGGAGGGGACACCGATCCGCGCGGCGCGGCGCCCGGTGCGGAAGTCGCGCACCTGCCAGCCGCGGGCGCGCGCGAGCTCGCGCAGGTCCTGGTCCGGGTTCACCGCGACGGCGGTGCCGACGGCGGAGAGCATCGGCACGTCGTTGTGGCTGTCGGAGTAGGCCGTGCACCGACGCAGGTTGAGTCCCTCCCGCGCCGCCAGCGCCCGCACCGCCTGGGCCTTGGCCGGCCCGTGCAGGATGTCGCCGACGAGCCGGCCGGTGAAGACGCCGTCCGCGCTCTCGGCGACCGTGCCGAGCGCCCCGGTGAGCCCCAGGCGGCGCGCGATGATCTGCGCCAGCTCCACCGGGGTGGCCGTCACCAGCCACACCTGCTGACCCGCGTCGAGGTGCATCTGGGCCAGCGCCCGGGTGCCCGCCCAGATCTTGTCGGCGATGAGCTCGTCGAAGATCTCCTCGCCGAGCCGGGTGATCTCCGCGGTCTCTCGGCCGGCGACGAAGGAGAGGGCCTGCTCGCGGCCGGTGGCGACGCTGGTGGCGCTCTCCCTGCCGCTGACCCGGAACAGGAGCTGCTTCCACGCCATCCCGGCGAGGTCGGACCCGGTGAAGTACTTGCGGGCCGCGAGGCCGCGGGCGAAGTGGAAGATCGACGCGCCCATGATCATGGTGTTGTCGACGTCGAAGAAGGCGGCTGCGGTGAGGTCCCGCGGCACCACCAGGGTGTCGGCCGGGTGGCCGTCCCCGGCGTTGTCCAGGGCGACCTGGGCCATCGCGGCGTCCGCGCTGGCCTCGCCCGCGGCGGTCGCGCGCAGCTGGGCGGGAGTGGGGGTGGAGCGGCGGAACCGGCCGGTCGCGCTGGCCACGGTCACCTCCTCGCCTCGTGCTGCGTGCACCCGTGTCCTACCGGTCCGAGCGTAGCCGCCCGGCGCGACGGGGTTCGGGGCTCAGCCTCCGATGGTGATGGGGGGCAGCCCGGGCAGGATCGGTCCGATGGTCACCGGGGGGATGATCGGCAGCGGGACGGAGACGGTGGACGGCAGCAGCGACGGGACCGGCAGGGGCAGCGGGGGGACGCTGGTGCCTCCCGTGGGCAGCGGCAGCGGCAGCGCGGGCTGGGTGGGTGCGGCTGGCACGGTGCCGGCGACGCCGCCGGGGTCCTGACCGCCGGAGCCCGGAGCCGTGGAGCCCGGACCTGTGGAGCCCGGACCTGTGGAGCCCGGACCTGTGGAGCCTGGGTCGGACCCCCCCGGGCCGGACCCGGTACCGCCGCCCTGCTGTGCGTCCGGCGCGGCCGCACCGGTGGTGGCCGTCGACGGCGGGAGCACCGGGGCTGTCGGGGCGGTGCCCGTGGTGCCGGCGGCGCTGGAGCAGGCCGTGGTCGCCGGCAGCGGCCCGAGGTCGTCGGTCCTGCCGCTGGTGATCGGGCTGCAGGCCAGGCGGGCGCTGAGGGCATCCGCCCGGCCCCGGACCTGCTCGAGCACCCCGACGGAGGAGTCGAGGCGGGGCTGCGCGGCGCTGGGCAGCTGCGCACGCAGCGCGTCCAGGCGGGCGGACTGGCCCTGTGCCCAGGTGGCGAGGGAGCTCAGTGCCGTCGGGTCGCCCGCCACGCCGGTCGTGGTGAGCAGGCCGGAGCCGGCGGTGGACTGGGAGTCGACGTCGTCGAGGAGCGTGCCCACCGTCGCGGGATCGACCTGCTCGACCGCGACGAGGACGACCCCGCCGCTGCCGGTCCCGAGGGCCGAGCTGCTGGCGCGGTCGACCAGGGCGCCGAGCTCGTCCACCCGCCGGGCGGCGTAGTCCAGGTGCCGCAGGCCGCGGTCGACGTCGCCGAAGGTGAGCTCGAGCCGGGTGGTCTCGCCGGCCCGCTTCAGGGAGTAGAGGGCGTCCCCGGGCAGGGCGTCGCGGCTCAGCACCAGGCTGATGCCGCTGAGCGCGACCACCAGGCAGAGGGCGGCCGCCGCGGCGACCAGGAAGCGGCCACGAGCGCCGTGACCGGTGCGTCGACGGGCTGCCAGCTCGACAACCTGGACCTGCTCGACCCGCTCGACCTGCACCTGCTCGACCGACCCGGGCGTGGCCGCCGGACCGGTGGAGGGCGCAGCACCGGGGACGACGGTGGGAGCCCCGTCCGCCAGGCCGGCGAGCACCCGCGTCCGCATGCGGTCACGGGCGTTGGACGACGGGGAGAGCGCGGGCGCCAGGGCAGCGATCGAGGCCACGACCCGCAGCTCGTCGGAGGTGAGGTCCTGCAGGTCGGGTGGGGCACCGTTGGTGCCGGTGGGGAGCAGGTCCGGGGACGGGGCGTCGGAGCGAGGTGCTCCTCGACCCGGGCGTTCAGGCTGCAGTGCGGGCTCCACGCCGGGACCTCCCTCCCTCGTTCCGGACGTCCTCGGGGACGGCCGTCCGCCTGGTGCGAGGAGCCCCGGCCGAGGCCGGTTCTCCTGCTCTGGAGAACGACGGGGGTGGCCTGGGGGTACGGGGTCCGCGCCACTCGTGTCGATCATGGTATCCGTGGGGTTGTGGGTCAGCGGAGGTCAGCCGGGACGAGGCTGGCCAGGCGACGGACGGCGCGGTGCTGCAGCGCCTTGACCGCACCCTCGTTGCGTCCCATCACCACGGCCGTCTCGGCGACGGAGAGACCCTGCAGGAAGCGGAGGGAGATGCACTCGCGCTGGTCCTCCCCGAGCTGGTCCACGCACTCCATCAGCGCGGCGTTCACCGCGCCGGCGACCACCTCCGCCTCGGGGTCGTCGGAGGAGTCGGAGTCGCGGAACTCCGAGGTGGTCACCTCCAGCCGGTAGCGGCTGGACTTCACGTGGTCGAGCACGAGGTTGCGGGCGATGGTGACGAACCACGCGCCGACGTCCTTGCCCTGGTAGCTCACCGAGGTGATCCGGCGCAGCGCTCGCAGGAACGCCTCGCTGGTGAGGTCCTCGGCGAGCAGCCGGTCGCCCACGCGGTAGAGGACGAACCGGAAGACCATGTCGACGTAGCGGTCGTAGAGGGCGCCGAAGGCGGCCGTGTCGCCGGCCTGGGCCGCGTGCACCAGCGCCCACGTCGCCAGCACGTCGCGCTCCTCGGCGTCGGTGCGGCCCAGCGGGTGCGGCTCGGCCACGATCTCCAGCGCAGGTGCTGCCGGGTCGACGGGGTCGGTCCTGGGGGGCTCGACCGGATCGGCGCCGTCGCGGGGGCTGGGGGCGCTGGACAACGGTCGCGCGCTCACGCGCACCTCATCGGCGCGATCGTCGTTGGAGGGGCAGGACAGGGGCGGTCCGGAGCTCGGCAGCCGACATGTTCCACCCCCTCCTCGTCGTGGCGCGGGCGCCGCGGTGCGGACGTCCACGGTGACGTGGGCCAGATCATAGCCGTTGTTACCGCCCGGTAGCGGTCGACGCCGCGGGCCCTGTGCGGCGGGACGGGCGGGCCTCCTCCGGGCCACCCGGAAGAGACCGAGCCTGCTGGCAGACTTCGGGAGTGCCCACCCCTTCTCGCATCACGCTGCTCACCCGCGCGGGGTGCACCGCGTGCGACGCGGCAGCCGACCGGCTCGACGAGATCTGCGGGGAGCTGGGCCTGGTGTGGGCGTCGCTCGACGTGGATGCGGCCGCGGGCAGTGGCGACCGGGAGACCCGCGCGGAGTTCGGCGACCGGCTGCCGGTGGTGCTCCTGGACGGGCGGGAGCACAGCTACGGCGGCGTCGACGAGTCACGGTTGCGACACGATCTCCAGCTCGGTTGATCTTGGCCTCCAGTGGGTGGCCCCCCGAGCCGAGGTAGCTCCTGTCCGCGCCCATCCTTGCCGCGGCAGCGAACCGGAGCACCCCTGCCGTGCGAACCTACCTGCATGAGTGAGCAGCAGAACCCCCGCATCTCGGTACCCGCCTCGATCCTCGTGGGAGTACTGGCAGTTGGTGCGGCACTAGGGATCTCGAACCTGGTCGCCGGTCTCGTCAACCCGCCGTCGACGCCGTTCCTCGCAGTCGGCAACGCGGCGATCGACCGGACGCCCAAGGGGCTCCGTGAGTTCGGCATCAGCACGTTCGGGGCCAACGACAAGCCCGTGCTGCTGCTCGGCGTCGGCATCACCATGGTGATCCTGGGCGTCGTCGCAGGGCTGATCTCCCGGCGCCGGGCGCTGCCGGGGGTGATCCTGGTCGTCGTTCTCGGCGTGGTCGGGCTGGTGGCCGTCAACAGCCGCCCGAACACCACCACCGTCGGCCTCGTCTCTCCCGTGGTCGCCGCGGTGGCCGGAGTGGCGGCCCTGCTGCTGCTGCGGCGGGCCACGCTGGCCCGCTCCGGGCACGTCCTCACGGCCAAGAACGCCACCGCCACCGAGCTCGCCGCAGCCTCGCACCCGGCCGCGGACGGCACCCCGGTCGACGAGCCCGCGGGAAGCTCGCACGGGGTGTCCCGGCGTGGCTTCCTGGGCACCTCGGCCGGGGTCGCGGTGGTGGCCGGTGCGGCCGGCTACGGCGGACAGCTGCTCGGCCGCGTCGACATCGCGAGCTCGCAGGCCGGCGTGGGCACGATCGCCGCGCCCGACCCACTTCCGGCTCTCAAGGCCTCCGCCGACTTCTCCGCCGACAAGGGACTGCCGTTCATCACCTCGAACGCGGACTTCTACCGGGTGGACATCGCCCTCGGTGACGGTCCCGCGCTGACCACGCAGGACTGGTCGCTGCGCATCCACGGCATGGTGGACAAGGAGATCACCCTCAGCTTCGCCGAGCTGATCGCCCGGCCGCTCATCGAGAAGCGCCTCACGTTCACCTGCATCTCCTACGTCATCGGCAGCGAGCTCGTGAGCACCGCCGACTGGGTGGGGGTCTCGCTGACCGACCTGATCAAGGAGGCCGGACCGCAGGGCGGCGCCGACCAGATCTTCTCCACGAGCAGCGACGGGTACACCGCCAGCACGCCGCTGGCCGCGGTGCTGGAGGCCGACCGCGGTGCGATGCTCGCGGTGAACATGAACGGCGAGCCGCTGCCCCAGGTGCACGGGTTCCCGGTCCGGATGATCGTGCCGGGCTTCTACGGCTACTGCTCGGCCACCAAGTGGCTGGTCGACATCGAGGTGACGTCGTTCGCCGACAAGAAGGCCTACTGGACCACGCGCGACTACGCGGCGACCGCACCGGTGAAGACCGGGTCGAAGATCGTCTTCCCGAAGGGGCTCACCGAGCCCGTCCCCACCGGGACGGTGTCCGCCACCGGGGTCGCGTGGTCGCAGCCCAACGGCATCTCCAAGGTCGAGGTCCAGTTCGAGAACGGCAGCTGGATGGAGGCCCGCCTCGCCGACGACGAGGGGCCGAGCACGTGGCGGATGTGGCGGATCGACCTGCCCAACGTCAGCGCCGGCAACCACTTCCTCTCCTGCCGCGCCTACGACGGAAACGGTCAGCTCCAGACCGACGTCATGAGCCCGGTGCTCCCCGACGGACAGTCGGGCCTGCACCGCATCAACTTCTCGGCGCGCTGACGCCGGGAGCACCCCAGGGTCCGCCGTGGTCGATCCACTGTGGACCGTGAGGTGCGCGTGAGGTGAAGGTATCGATCGAGACTCGTTCTGCCCGTGGAGCTCAGCCGGGTCTGCGGTCGATGCTGAACCGTGATCTTCTCGGATCGAACCGGACGCAGGACTTCCTGCGTAGGTACACACGACGGCCCAGACGCACTGGGCCCGCAACTTGGAGGTTCCTCTCGTGAAGAAGACCCAGCGCCTCGCGGCAGTCGGCGCCCTCGCCGCCCTCACCCTCACCATCTCGGCCTGCAGCAGCGGGGAGACGGCGTCCACGACGTCGAGCTCCACCACCGCATCTGCCGCCAAGACCACCACCGCGGCGCCCTCCTCCTCGAAGGCCGCCACCGCCGGCTCGGCCGACGGCGTCACCAAGATCGACCAGATCTTCGGCCCGGCCTGCTCGCAGGTCCCCACCACGGGCCCCGGCTCCGCGGCCGGCATGGTCGACGCGGCCGTCGGCACCGCCGCCAGCAACAACCCGCTGTTCAAGACCCTCACCGCAGCGGTCACCGCGGCCGGCCTGGTCCCGACCCTGAACGACACCAAGGCGGCCTACACGGTCTTCGGCCCGATCGACTCCGCCTTCACGGCGCTGCCGGCCGGCACCCTCGACAAGCTCCTGGCCGACCCGTCGGGCCAGCTCACCACGATCCTGACCTACCACGTCATCCCCAAGCGCTACGACGCCGCCGGCCTGGTCGCCGCCGGTTCCGTCAAGTCCGTGCAGGGTGGCGAGGTCAAGATCACCGGCACCGCCGCCGCTCCCCTCATCAACGGCAACGAGGTCCTCTGCGGCAACATCCCGACCGCGAACGCCACCGTGTTCGCCATCGGCACCGTCCTGACCCCGCCGGCGAAGTAGTCCGAACCAGCTCCCCGAGCTGACGCACCACCGGAGCACCAGCACGACATCTGCACCCAGAGCGCCCCGGCCCACCGGCCGGGGCGCTCTGGTGCGTCCGGACCGTTCCGTCCACGACCCGTCGCCCTGAGCCGATCCCGCGTCGTCCGACGGTGTCCCCCCGCGCGAGGGTGGACATGGCGCACGCCACACCCGGTCACTTTGTGCCTGTCTTCACAAGCGGTTACCGTGGGGTCAACGCTGCAGGTGGGAGCCCCTCTCCGCCGTCCGGGCCACACTCCGGGCGCGCGCCGCCGGGGCATCGTCGAGACGAGCCAGTCCACCGCCGTGCCGAGCCCTCCGGGGTGGGGACCGCCACCGCTGGGAGAGCACACGTGAGCCAGCACCACCAGGCCCGGGGAGCCCTGGCTGGGCCGCGCCCCGTGGTGCCGGTGCCGGTGCCCGGCGTCGATCCCACGGCCACCCGGGCTGTCCCGGAGGCCACCGTGGTCCGGCTCGCCGTCTACCTCCGCGTGCTCTGCGCACTGGCGGAGGCAGGCACTCCGACGGTGTCCAGCGAGGAGCTCGCCACCGCGTCCGGGGTCGGCTCGGCCAAGCTCCGCAAGGACCTCTCGTTCCTGGGCTCCAACGGCACCCGCGGTGTCGGGTACGACGTGCCCCGGCTGGTCGCCCGCCTGGAGGCCACCCTGGGGCTCGACCGCGGCCACCAGGTGGTGCTGGTCGGGGCCGGCAACCTGGGTCACGCCCTGGCGGGCTACGACGGCTTCAGCCGGCGCGGCTTCGCGCTGGCGGCCCTGTTCGACAAGGACCACGCGCTGGTCGGCGAGCAGGTCGGCGGCACCGCGGTGCGCCACCTCGACGAGCTCGACGCCGTGTGCGCCGAGCTGGACATCGCGATCGGTGTGGTCGCCACCCCGGCCGAGGCTGCGCAGGACGTCTGCGACCGCCTCGTCGCCGCGGGGGTGCGCTGCATCCTCAACTTCGCGCCCGTGGTGCTGCAGGTGCCCGACGGCGTGGACGTCCGCAAGGTGGACCTCGCCGTCGAGATGCAGGTCCTCTCCTTCCACATGGCCCGCCGTGCCGCCGAGACCATCGGCGACGGCGCCCACGAGCTCGATCCCGCTGCCGGTCCTGGCGTTCGGGTCCCTGTCACCGAGAACGGGCCGGTGGTCGTGCCGTGAGTGTTCTGCTCGTCGGGATGTCGCACGAGAGCGCGCCGGTTGCTGCGCTCGAGCGCCTGGCCGTCTCCGACACCGACCGGCCCAAGCTGCTCGAGGAGCTGTTGCGCTCTCCGCGCGTGTCCGAGGCCATGCTCGTCTCCACCTGCAACCGCGTCGAGGTGTACGCGGTGGTCGACGCCTTCCACGGGGCGCTGGCCGACGTCGGTCAGGTGCTCGCCGACCACGCCGGGTCGACCGTGGCCGAGCTCACCGACCTGGCCGGGCCGGGTGGGCTCCGCGTCCTCTACGGCGAGAAGGCCGTGGAGCACCTGTTCCGGGTGGCCAGCGGGCTGAACTCGATGGTCAAGGGGGAGCAGCAGATCCTGGGCCAGATCCGGGCCGCCTACGCCGCGGCCGACGCCCAGCAGGCCGCCGGGCGCACCGTGCACGAGCTCGCCCAGCAGGCCCTGCACGTGGGCAAGCGGGTGCACTCCGAGACCAGCATCGACTCCGCCGGGGCGTCCGTGGTCTCCGTGGCGCTGGCCCGCGCGGCGGCGGCCCTGGGGGTGGCCAGCCTGGCCGGACGGCGGGCGGTGGTCCTCGGCGCCGGAGCGATGGGCGGCCTGGCCGTCGCGCACCTGCAGCGGGCCGGCGCAGCGGAGATCCTCGTGGCGAACCGCACGCCCTCGCGCGCCTCGGTGCTGGCCGCCACCGTGCAGGGCGTGAGCGCGCGGGCCATCGCCGTGGACGAGCTCCCCGCAGCCCTGGCGCAGGCCGACGTGCTCGTCACCTGCACGGGCGCGGTGGGCACGGTGGTCACCCTGGCGCAGGCCCACACCGCGCTCGCCCGACGGTCCGCCGACCGTGGGCCGCTCGTGGTGTGCGACCTGGGGCTCCCGCGGGACGTGGACCCCGCCGTGGCGTCGCTGCCCGGAGTGGTCCTGGTGGACCTGGAGACCCTGCAGCGCGACCCCGGGGCCAGTGCAGCAGCCGACGACACCGCGGCCGCCGAGCAGATCGTCGCGGCCGAGCTCGCGGGCTACCTGGCTGCGCAGCGCTCGGCCGAGGTCACCCCCACGGTGACCGCCCTGCGCCGCCGGGCTGCCGAGGTGGTGGAGGCGGAGCTGCTGCGCCTGGACGCACGGCTGCCGGGACTGGGGGGCCAGGACCGCGACGAGGTGGCCCGCACCGTGCGCCGGGTCGTGGACAAGCTGCTGCACGCGCCGACGGTGCGGGTCAAGCAGCTCGCGTCCGCCCCGGGCGGCGACAGCTACGCCGAGGCGCTGCGCGAGCTGTTCGGGCTCGGGCCGGGCACGGTGGACGCCGTGGCGGGCCCGACGGAGCTGCTGAGCGCCGAGGACGGCCCCGGCACCGTCGAGGACCGGCTGCTCGGGGGTGAGGACTCGTGAGCGCGGGGACCGTGGACGCGCACGTCGCCGTGCTGCGGATCGGCACCCGGGGCAGCGTGCTCGCCCTGACCCAGGCCGGCACCGTCCGCGACGCGATCATCGCCGCCGGCACTCCCGCCGAGCTCGTGGTGGTGCACACGGCTGGCGACGGCTCGCACGCCCCCGTCGAGCAGATCGGCGTCGGGGTGTTCACCGCGGCACTGCGAGAGGCGCTGGCCCGCGGTGACGTCGACGTTGCCGTGCACTCCTACAAGGACCTGCCCACCGCGCCCGACGGCCGGATCACCCTGGCGGCGGTGCCGGTGCGCGAGGACACCCGCGACGCGCTCGTGGCCCGCGACGGCATGGTGCTCGGCGAGCTGCCCGCCGGCTCGACCGTGGGGACGTCCGCCCCTCGCCGGGTCGCCCAGATCCTGGCGCTGGGGCTGGGGCTGGTGCTCGTCCCGCTCCGCGGCAACATCGATAGCCGGCTGGCCAGGGTCAGCTCCGGCGAGCTCGACGCCGTGGTCGTGGCCCGCGCCGGACTCTCCCGGGTGGGACGGCTGGCCGAGGTGACCCAGGCCCTGGACCCCATCGACGTGCTGCCGGCCCCGGCCCAGGGAGCGCTCGCGGTGGAGTGCCGGGCCGACGACCTGGCGACGACCGCGGTGCTCGCCACTTTGGACGATCCGCCCAGCCGTGCCACCGTGGACGCCGAGCGCGCCCTGCTCGCCGCCCTCGAGGCGGGGTGCACCGCCCCGGTGGGCGCGGTGGCCGAGATCGTCGAGTCCCTCGACGACGACGGCCGGGTGTTCGAGGAGATGTCCCTGCGCGGCTGCGCGGCGGCGCTGGACGGGTCCGAGGTGCTCCGCGCCTCCGCCGTCGGTCCGGTGTCCGACGCGGTGGCGCTGGGGCGGGCCGTGGCCGCCGAGCTCCTGGAGATGGGCGCGCACGACCTGATGACCGCGGTGGCGACCCCGTGACAGCACGACCGGACGACACGTCCACCCAGGAACCGGGTGGCGACCCAGCACTGGAGAGCGAGCGATGAGCCGAGCGCGCAAGACAACCCCCGGTCGGATCCTGTTCGTCGGAGCCGGACCGGGCGACCCGGCGCTGCTCACGGTCCGTGCGCACGCCGTGCTCGCGACCACCGGCCTGGCCGTCACCGACCCGGACGTCGCGCCCGAGGTGCTGGCCCTGCTGGGGGCGGCCCTGCCCGACACCGGTCAGGGTCCCGCCACCGAGGTCCGGCCCGCCGTCGGAGATCCCGCCGAGGTGGCGAAGGTCCTCGTGGCGGAGGCGAAGGCCGGCCGCGACGTGGTCCGTCTCGTCTCCGGGGATCCGTTGACCAGCGACGCCGTGGTGGCCGAGGCCCTCGCCGTCGCCCGGACGGCCGTGGCGTTCGAGGTGGTGCCAGGCCTGCCCGCCGGTACCGCCGTCCCGACCTACGCCGGGCTCGCCCTCGGCTCCGGGCACACCGAGGTGGACGTGCGCGGTGGGGTCGACTGGGCTGCGGTCGCCGCCGCGCCGGGTCCGCTGGTGCTGCACGCCACGGCCGAGCACCTCGCGGAGGCGGCCAGCGCCCTCGTGGAGCACGGCCTCGCCCCGCAGACCCCGGTCGCCGTGACCAGCGCCGGCACCACCTGCGACCAGCAGACCGTCGACACCACGCTCGCCGCGCTGCACGAGCTCGGCGCGGGGGCCGCGGGACCCCTCGTGCTCACCGTCGGCAAGCTCGTCGGGTCGCGCGGTCGGCTCTCCTGGTGGGAGAACCGGGCGCTGTACGGCTGGAAGGTGCTGGTCCCCCGGACCAAGGACCAGGCCGAGGCGATGAGCGAGCGGCTCGTCGGGCACGGAGCGGTGCCCGTCGAGGTGCCCACCATCGCGGTGGAGCCCCCGCGCAGCCCGGCGCAGATGGAGCGCGCCGTCAAGGGCCTGGTCGACGGCCGCTACCAGTGGGTGGTGTTCACCTCCACCAACGCCGTGCGCGCGGTGTGGGAGAAGTTCGCCGAGTTCGGCCTGGACGCCAGGGCGTTCTCCGGGGTGAAGATCGCCTGCGTGGGCGAGGCGACCGCGAACACGGTGCGCGCCTTCGGGATCAACCCCGAGCTGGTGCCCTCCGGGGAGCAGTCGAGCCTGGGTCTGCTGGCGGACTTCCCGCCCTTCGACGACGTGTTCGACCCCGTGGACCGGGTGCTGCTGCCCCGCGCCGACATCGCGACCGAGACCCTCGCCGAGGGGCTGCGCGAGCGCGGCTGGGAGATCGACGACGTGACCGCCTACCGGACCGTGCGTGCGGCCCCGCCGGAGAGCTCGACCCGCGAGATGATCAAGTCCGGCGGGTTCGACGCCGTGTGCTTCACGTCCTCGTCGACCGTGCGCAACCTGGTCGGCATCGCGGGCAAGCCGCACAGCCGCACGATCGTCGCGTGCATCGGACCCAAGACGGCCGAGACCGCGCTGGAGTTCGGCCTCCGGGTGGACGTGCAGCCGGAGTCGGCCGACGTCGCGTCGCTGGTCGAGGCCCTGGCCGAGCACGCGAGCCGGCTGCGGTCCGAAGGCGCCCTGCCGCCCCCCCGCAAGAAGGTGCGACGGCCCGCCCGTGCGTGAAGGTCGGGGACAGGTGCCCCACCGCCAACCACGACCCCGGGAGGTCTGATGGTCCCGATCAAGCGTCCCCGTCGGCTCCGAGCCACCCCGGCCCTGCGTCGTCTCGTCGCCGAGACGTCCCTGGAGCCCCGGCACCTGGTGCTGCCGATGTTCGTGGCGGAGGGGATCTCCGAGCCGCGACCGATCACGTCCATGCCGGGGGTGGTCCAGCACACGCCGGACTCGCTGCGCGCGGCGGCCGTCGAGGCCGTGGCTGCGGGCGTCGGCGGTCTGATGATCTTCGGGGTCCCCGAGACCAGGGACGCCACCGGCACCGGTGCGACCGACCCGGACGGCATCCTCAACGTGGGCCTGAGGCTGCTGCGCGACGAGCTCGGTGACGACACGGTGCTGATGGCCGACACCTGCCTGGACGAGTTCACCGACCACGGCCACTGCGGTGTCCTGGCGGCCGACGGCTCGGTGGACAACGACGCGACGCTGGAGCGCTACGTCGACATGGCGCTGGTGCAGGCCGGGTGCGGGGCACACCTGCTGGGCCCCAGCGGGATGATGGACGGACAGGTGGCGGCGATCCGCACCGGCCTGGACGCCGCGGGCCTCGAGCGAACCGGGATCCTGGCCTACTCCGCGAAGTACGCCAGCGCGTTCTACGGGCCCTTCCGCGAGGCCGTCGGCTCCACCCTGCGCGGGGACCGCAAGACCTACCAGCAGGATCCGGCCAACCGACGCGAGAGCCTGCACGAGGTGGACCTCGACCTGGCCGAGGGTGCGGACATGGTGATGGTGAAGCCTGCGATGGCCTACCTCGACGTGCTGCGGGAGGTGGCCGACCGCTCGCCGGTCCCGGTGGCCGCGTACCAGGTGAGCGGCGAGTACGCGATGATCACCGCGGCGGCGCAGAACGGCTGGATCGACCGTGACCGCGCGGTGCTGGAGAGCCTGACGGGCATCCGCCGCGCGGGTGCGGACGTGGTGCTGACCTACTGGGCCACCGAGGTCGCGGGCTGGGTCCGCTGAGCGGTCGGTCGTGACGCCGGGGCGCTCCGTCTAGGTTGGTGGCGTGACGACACCACGAGGCTCCGACGACCAGGGCTGGGGCCAGCAGCCCCTCGGTGGTCAGCCGGACCAGGGCTGGGGCCAGCAGCCCCACGGTGGTCAGCCGGACCAGGGCTGGGCCCGGCAGCCCCACGGGTACGGCGGCATGGCCCCGATGCCCGGGGGCACCCCGCCGCCGGTCGTGCGCCCGAGCGAGGTCTCCACGGCGTTCTGGCTGTGGGTGGCCAACATGGTGGTCAGTCTCGCGGGCAGCGTGGTGGCGTTCGCCACGATCGGCGACACGGTGCGGGCCCAGCTGGCCGACCAGGTGCGTGCCGATCCGAGCCTGAACCAGGCCGACGTCGAGACGATCATCCGGGTCGGGGTCGTGGTCGGAGTGGTCTTCGCGCTGCTGTTCGTCGCGCTGCAGCTGTTCTTCGTGTTCAGGATGCGCAGCGGGCGCAGCTGGGCCCGGATCGTGCTGACGGTGCTCGGGGGACTCTCGGTCCTGCTGACCGTCGCGGGCCTGGGCAGCGCCAGCATCGTGGACGCCGGCTTCGGCCTCGTCGGTGCCATCCTCATCGTCGCGGCCATCATCTACATGTTCACCGGCGGTGCGCGGGACTACTTCGCCCCGCGGCCGAAGTACTGAGCCGTGACCGGTGCGGACGGCGGCAACCCACGGCCCCGGCAGGTCAGCGCCGGGTACTGGATGTTCGTGCTCAGCGGGGTCGCGCTCGTCCTGCTCGGCCTCTACGCCCTGCTGCTGCCGCACGACACCGTCCGGCAGGCCCTGCGCGACCGCGGGGTCGCCGAGGACGTCATCAGCTCCGCGCTGCAGCTCCTGGTGGTGCAGGGCGCCACCTCGGTGCTCGGCGGGCTGGTGGTCGGCTTCCTGGCCGCCGGCGTGCGCCGGGGTGACCCGCGCTTCCGGCGCGCAGAGGTCGCGGTGTCCGCGCTGCTCGTGATCCTGCAGCTCGGGTCCTTCGTGCTCGGCCTCGGCGGCACGCCGCTCGTGGCGATCGCCCTGATCGCTGCGTGCGTCCTGGTGTTCCTGCCCTCGACCGCGGCCTGGTTCACCCCGGCGGAGCCCGCCGCGACGTGACCGCGTCCCAGCCGCTGCTCGTCGAGCCGGGCGCGCGGTGGCGCTCGCTGGTGTGGGGTCCCGCGCTCTGCCTGGCCGGAGGGGTGCTCGAGGCGGTGCGCGGGTTGCCGGTGCACGTCCTGGGCTGGGTCGGTGCGGCCGTGCTCCTGACCGCCGTGACCTCGTTGCAGGTGCTGGGCGCGCGGCGGCACAGCACCGTCGAGCTCACCACCAACCACCTGCGCCAGGGGGCAGAGGTCCTCGAGCTGGCGTCCGTCGCCGAGGTGCTGGCCGCCGATCCCGACGGTCGGGCGAGCTGGCAGATGGCCCGCGCGCTGGGGGAGACGCCGACGGTTCCTCGGCGCCGCACCGGGATCGGACTCCGGCTGCGGGACGGGCGGACCGTCCAGGCCTGGGCACGGGACGACGAGGCCCTGCGCGCGGCACTGGTCGCCACCGTGCCCGGCCCTCGCACCTAGCCGGTTCCCGGCCTCCGGCCTGCCTCGACCCGGTGGAAGATCGACCTGCGCAACCCCGCGGGGGTGGCGCACACCCGCCGCGCGGTCGTCACGCGACCGACACGTCGGACCGACGTGGGCAGGGTCTCGCGCCCCCACACCACGAGCACTCGCCGGGGCTGGGACACTGGTCTGCGTGACGACGACAACGGGTAGTACGACGGGTGCGCGCAGCGAGGCCGCCCCGACCTCCGCCGCGCTGTTCGCCCGGGCCAGCGAGGTCACCCCAGGCGGGGTGAACTCGCCCGTCCGGGCCTTCCGCTCGGTCGGGGGCACACCCCGGTTCATGGTGTCGGGCTCCGGCCCGTGGCTCACCGACGCCGACGGCCACCGCTACGTCGACCTCATCTCCTCGTGGGGGCCGATGATCCTGGGTCACGCGCACCCGGCGGTCGTCGAGGCCATCCGCACCGCCGCCGGCAAGGGGCTCAGCTTCGGGACGCCCACCGAGGGCGAGATCGAGCTGGCGGAGGAGATCATCCGTCGCGTCGAGCCCGTCGAGCAGGTGCGCCTGGTGAACTCCGGCACCGAGGCCTGCATGAGCGCGGTGCGCCTGGCGCGCGGGTTCACCGGCCGCACCGTGGTCGTCAAGTTCGCCGGGTGCTACCACGGTCACGTGGACGCGCTGCTGGTCGAGGCCGGTTCCGGGGTCGCCACCCTGGGTCTGCCCTCGACCCCCGGGGTCACCGGTGCGCAGGCCGCCAACACGGTGGTGCTGCCCTACAACGACCTCGACGCCGTGGCCGCCCTGTTCGCCGAGCGGGGCCACGAGATCGCCTGCGTCATCACCGAGGCCGCCGCCGGGAACATGGGTGCGGTGCCGCCCGCTCCGGGCTTCAACGCCGGGCTCGCGCGGCTGTGCACCGAGAACGGCGCGCTGCTCATCATGGACGAGGTGATGACGGGCTTCCGCGTCTCCGCGGCCGGCTGGTACGGCCTGGACGGGGTGGCGGGCGACCTCTACACCTTCGGCAAGGTGATGTCGGGCGGGCTGCCCGCCGCGGCGTTCGGCGGGCGGGCCGACGTCATGGCGCACCTCGCTCCGAACGGGCCCGTGTACCAGGCGGGCACGCTGAGCGGGAACCCCGTCGCCGTGGCCGCGGGGCTCACCACGCTGCGGCACGCCGACGCCGCCGTGTACGCGGCGCTGGACGCCAACGCCGACCGGCTCGCGGGGCTCATCGGTGACGCACTGGCCGCCGAGGGCGTGGTGCACCACGTGCAGCGCGCCGGCAGCATGCTCAACCCGGTGTTCGCCGCCGGGGCCGTCACCGACTACGAGGGGGCGAAGGCGGCGCAGACCTGGCGCTTCCCGGCCTTCTTCCACGCCCTGCTCGACCACGGGGTGTACGCGCCGCCGAGCGCGTTCGAGGCGTGGTTCATCTCCGCCGCGCTCGACGACGAGGCCTTCGACGTCGTCGCGGCTGCCCTGCCGCACGCGGCCCGCGCGGCGGCGCAGGCGCAGGAGACGCGGTCGTGAGCGGGCCCGCCACCGTCGTGCACATGCTGCGCCACGGCGAGGTGCACAACCCGGACGGGATCCTCTACGGACGGTTGCCCGGGTTCCGGCTCTCCGACGTCGGCGTGGCCCAGGCGCGGGCCGTCGGCACCGCCCTGTCCGACCACGACATCACCCACGTGGTGGCCTCGCCGCTGCAGCGCGCGCAGGAGACCGCGGATCCGATCGCGGCCCCGCACGGGCTCACCCTCGCCACCGACGACGACCTCATCGAGGCGGGCAACCAGTTCGAGGGCCTGCGGGTGGCCGTGGGCGACGGCGCGCTGACCCGGCCGCGCCACTGGGCCAAGCTCCGCGACCCGTTCACCCCCTCCTGGGGCGAGCCCTACCTGCAGATCGCGCACCGGATGATGGCCGCCGCGCAGCGCGCCCGCGAGGCCGCCGAGGGCCACGAGGCCGTGTGCGTCAGCCACCAGCTCCCGGTCTGGACGCTGCGGCGGTTCCTGCAGGGCCAGCGGCTGTGGCACGACCCGCGTCGTCGCCAGTGCGGCCTCGCGTCGCTGACCAGCCTGGTGTTCTCCGGCACCGAGCTCGTGGACGTCGTGTACTCGGAGCCGGCGGGGGCGTCCGACCCGCGGATCACGGGCGCATGAGGGCCCGCCTGGCCGTCGGGGTCCTCGCGGCCGCGCTGGTCCTCTCCGGCTGCAGCTCGGGCTCCGACGCCGTGGTCCAGGGCGGGAGCTTCCAGTTCGTCTCGCCCGGTGGGAAGACCGAGATCAGCTACGACCCGCCGAGCAGCCGCGGCACCATCGGGACACTGTCCGGTCCCGACCTGCTCGACCCCACCCGGTCCGTCTCCGTGGACGACTTCGCGGGCCAGGTGGTGGTGCTCAACATCTGGGGCCAGTGGTGCGCACCGTGCCGGGTCGAGACCCCGGAGCTGGAGGACGTCTACACCGCGACCCAGGCGTCCGGCGTCGCGTTCCTCGGCCTCAACGTCAAGGACCCCAACATCTCCGCCCCGCAGGACTACGTCCGCGACACCGGCATCACCTACCCGTCGATCTGGGACCCGTCGTACCGGACCCTGGTCGCGCTGGGCGGCGACTTCCCCACGAGCACGACGCCGTCGACGGTGGTGCTCGACCGGGAGCACCGGGTGGCGCAGATCTTCATCGGGAGGGTCACGGCGGCCCAGCTCCGGCCCGTCGTGGAGAGGCTGGCAGCGGAGTCCCCCGCACCGAGCCAGAGCCCGCCGACGACCGGCGCGAGCAGCACCACCGTCCCGGTGCCCACCTCGTGAGTGCCGCGCAGGGCGTCCTCGCACAGGGGGTGGGGGAGGCGTTCCAGACCACGGCCATCTCCGGCCCGCTGCTGCTGGCGCTCGGTGCGAGCGTGCTGGCCGGGGCCGTCTCCTTCGCCTCCCCGTGCGTGGTGCCACTGGTGCCCGGCTACCTCTCCTACCTGGCCGGGGTGGTCGGGGCCGACGCCCCCGCCGTCACCGCCGCCGAGGCGGGCACCCGGCGCTCCGGGCGCTGGCGGGTCGCCGGGGCCGCAGGGCTGTTCGTGGCCGGGTTCACCGTGGTGTTCAGCCTGGCCACCGTCTCCGTGCTCGGCGTCATCTCCACCCTGCGGCTGAACTCTGAGGTGCTGCAGCGGGTGGGCGGCGTGGTCACCATCGTCATGGGCCTGGTGTTCGTGGGCCTGCTGCCCGCCCTGCAGCGCGACACGCGCCCCGAGCCGCGGCGCATCCCCACCCTGATCGGTGCCCCGCTGCTGGGCGCGGTGTTCGGCCTCGGGTGGGCACCGTGCCTGGGGCCCACCCTCACCGGCGTCATCTCCCTGGCCGCGGGCACCGAGGGCACCACCGCCCTGCGCGGACTGGTGCTCGTGGTCGCCTACTGCCTGGGCCTGGGCCTGCCGTTCGTGCTGCTCGCCCTGGGCGGGACCGCCGCGCTGCGCAGCGTCGGGTGGCTGCGCCGGCACACCCGCACCATCCAGGTCACCGGGGGCGTGCTGCTCGTCGGGGTGGGGGTCGCCCTCGTCACCGGCGCGTGGGCCGAGCTCGTCGCTGCCCTGCAGACCGGCCCGATCGCGAGCACGGTGCTACCGATATGACGGAGGACGCGTGACCACGACCGACAACCGGCCGACCCCGGCACCGAAGGCTCCCGAGCCGCCCCGCCGGCCGCTCGCCGCCGTGCGCAACGCCTGGCGCGGGCTGGTCAGCATGCGCACCGCCCTGGTGCTGCTGTTCCTGCTGGCGCTGGCCTCGGTGCCGGGCGCGCTGCTGCCGCAGCGCAGCCTGAACGTGCAGAAGGTCGACGCCTACATCGTGGCGCACCCCACCTTCGGTCCGCTGATGAACCGGGTGGGGCTGTTCGAGGTGTTCGCGAGCCCCTGGTTCGCCGCGGTGTACGTGCTGCTGTTCGTCTCGCTCATCGGCTGCCTGCTGCCGCGCAGCTGGGACCACGCGAAGAACCTGCGGGCCAGGCCCGTGCCGGCCCCCCGAAACCTCGCCCGGCTGCCCCACCACCACGAGTCCACCATCGACCTGGACGTGGACGCCGCGGCCGAGCAGGTGCAGGCCTCGCTGAGGCGCTGGCGCACCGCGCGGCACGAGGGCACCGGCGACCGGGCCGGGGAGGTCGTCATCTCCGCCGAGCGCGGCCACCTGCGGGAGTGGGGCAACCTGGTCTTCCACTTCTCCCTCGTCGGCCTGCTCATCGGCATCGGCGTCGGCAAGCTGTTCGGCTACGAGGGCCAGGTCATCGCGCTGGCCGACGGTGGACCGGCCTCGGAGTTCTGCAACACCTCCACCGCGGCCTACGACTCCTTCCGCGCCGGGCTCAACGAGGACGGCACCGGCCTCGTCCCGTTCTGCGTCAAGGTCGACACCTTCACCGCCACGTACCTGCCGAGCGGGCAGGCGAGCAGCTTCAACGCGAACGTGGAGTACCAGAGCGGGGACGACCTCACCACGGGCACCTGGCGGCCCTACGACCTCCGGGTCAACAGCCCCCTGCGCCTGGACGGGGACCGCGTCTACCTGCTGGGCCACGGCTTCGCGCCCACGTTCACCGTCACCTACCCCGACGGCGAGACCCGCACCCAGACCCTGCAGTTCCGTCCCGAGGACGCCACGACGTTCCTCAGCTCGGGCACCCTGCGCTTCGACCCGCCGGCCGGGCTCTACCCCGACGCCGACGACCGCCGGCGGAACCAGATCGCCGTCACCGGGCTGTTCGCCCCGACGGCGAACCTCGACGGCACCATCCTCAGCTCCTCGAACCCCCAGCTGAACGACCCGCAGGTGGCCGTGGACGTGCTGCGCGGCGACGCCGGGCTCGACAGCGGCGCCCCCCAGTCGATCTTCACCCTGGACCCGAAGCTGGAGGCCAGCGGCCGGCTGGTGCGCGAAGCACGGGTCAACCTCAAGCAGGGCGAGTCCACGACGCTGTCGGACGGCACGACGGTGCAGTTCGCCTCCGTCACCCAGTGGGTCTCGCTGCAGACCTCGCACGACCCCGGCCAGGTGTACGTGCTGATCTTCGCCGTCACCATGACCGCAGGCCTGATGGCCTCGCTGGTGGTCAAGCGGAGGCGGGTGTGGGTACGGCTCGTGCCGGGCCCGACCGGGCCGGACGGGTCCCGCAGCCGTACCGTGGTGGAGGTGGGTGGCCTTGCGCGCACCGACCAGGCCGGCTGGGGCGAGGAGTTCGACCGGCTCACCACCACGATCGCCCCGACCACCTCCACGACCCCGAGCCCCACCCTCACCACCCCGGGAGACACGCCGCGATGACCACCGCCGACCTCGCCGAGTACAGCGACCTGGCCTTCCGCTCCGCCACGGCCGTCTACGTCCTCGCCGCCGCCCTTCTCGTGTGCGAGCTGGCCAGCACCAGCACCCGGGCCGTCGTCCGCCGGGACACCGCCCGCGAGCTCGTCGGGGCCGGGTCGGTGCCGCTGGCCGAGCCCGCAGGGCCCGGTCGTGTGGAGACCCCCGCGGGACGGCCGCTGAGCGACCGGCTCGGCCGGATGGGTATCTCGCTGGTCGGTCTGGGCCTCGTGCTCCAGGTGACCTCCCTCGTCTTCCGCGGCATCTCCGCCGGCAGGGCGCCCTGGGGCAACATGTACGAGTTCACCTCGCTGGCCACCGCCGTGGCCGTGCTGGGGACGCTCGTCATGCTGCGCAAGCACACGGTGCGGCCGCTGTCGGTGTTCGTGCTGCTGCCGGTCGTGGTGCTGATGTTCATCGCCGGCACCGTGCTCTACGCCCGCTCGGCCCCCGTCGTTCCGGCCCTGCAGTCCTACTGGCTGGTCATCCACGTCTCGGTCATCGCCACGGCGTCCGGGGTGCTGCTGCTCTCGGGGATCGCGAGCCTGCTGTTCCTGCTGCGCCGCCACCACGCGGAAGGGGCCGAGGGCTCGAGCACCGTCGGCCGGCTCGCCGCACGGCTGCCCGGGGCGCAGGCGCTCGACCGGGTGGCCTACCGCACCGCGATCTTCGCGTTCCCCCTGTTCACCGTGGGGGTCATCCTCGGGGCCATCTGGGCCGAGGCCGCGTGGGGCCGCTTCTGGGGCTGGGACCCCAAGGAGGTGACGGCCTTCATCACCTGGGTCGTCTACGCCGCGTACCTGCACGCCCGGGCCACGGCGGGCTGGCGCAACACGCGCGCCGCCTGGATCAACGTCGTGGGCACCGGCGTCGTGCTGTTCAACCTGTTCTTCATCAACATCGTGGTCTCGGGCCTGCACTCCTACGCCGGCCTGAACTGAGCCTGGTGGCCGGGGCCGCACCGGCTGTCCCGGCGGTCGGCGTCGGCTAGCGTCTTCGCCGAGCGCGGGCCACGAGGGGAGCAGCACGGGTGTCTGAGCAGAACACGGACGGGGTGACCGCGCAGGGCTGGCAGCCGCCGCCGTCCGACGAGGGCAGCGGGGCGCACGCCGCGCCCGTCCCACCGACGGGCGCGTCCGGCCCGCACCCGGCCCCGGGGGCCCAGGCCGGTCCGCACGCGCCGCCTGCCCCCGCGGGAAGCGGGCGCTACCCCCTGCCGCCCGCCGGCCAGGGTCCGCGCCCGGCCGGATCCGCACCGCAGGGCTACCACGCCTCGCCGTACGCACCTGACAACGGCTACGCGGGCCCGCCGTCCTCCGCCCCGCAGCCCGAGCAGCAGGGGTCCTCGGTGGAGGACCTCAGCTCCGCCCGGCTGCTCCGCCAGACCAGGCGCACCCCCGGCAGCGGGTGGCGCAGGGCGCTCTACGTCGCCTCCGGACGCACGGTGAACCTCGGCGAGAGCGCCGAGGACGTGCACCGTCGCGAGCTCATCGCGCGGATCAACCAGCCGCTGCAGGGGTGCTACAAGATCGCCATGCTGAGCCTCAAGGGCGGGGTGGGCAAGACCACCACCACCGTCACCCTGGGCTCCACCTACGCCTCCCTGCGCGGCGACCGGGTGGTGGCGGTGGACGCGAACCCCGACCGCGGAACCCTGAGCCAGAAGATCCCTCTGGAGACCACGGCCACGGTGCGGCACCTGTTGCGCGACGCGCACCGCATCACCCGATACTCCGACGTGCGTGCCTACACCTCGCAGGGCCCCAGCCGCCTGGAGGTGCTGGCGAGCGAGAGCGACCCGGCCGTCTCGGAGGCGTTCAGCGAGGACGACTACCGCCGCACCCTGGACCTGCTCGAGCACTTCTACAACGTGGTGCTCACCGACTGCGGCACCGGGCTGATGCACTCGGCCATGAAGGGTGTGCTCGACCAGGCCGACTGCCTGGTCCTGGTCAGCTCGGGCTCCATCGACGGTGCGCGCAGCGCGTCGGCCACGCTGGACTGGCTCGACGTGCACGGCTACGCCGACCTGGTCCGGCGCTCCGTGGCCGTCATCAACTCGGTGCGCCCGGGCTCGGGCAAGGTGGACCTGGCCAAGGTGGCCGAGCACTTCGCGGCCCGCTGCCGAGCGGTCAAGGTCATCCCGTTCGACCCGCACCTCGAGGAGGGCGCGGAGGTGGAGCTGGAGAGCCTGAGCCCCGCCACGAGGGCCGCGCTGCTCGAGCTCGCTGCCACCGTGGCCGACGACTTCCCCTACGCGATGGCCCGGCAGACCGGCGCCTGAGCGAGGACGACAGCGGCTCCGCAGCGCGCACGCGCTGCGGAGCCGTCGTCGTGCTGCGTCAGAGCTTCGAGGGGCCGGTGTCGTCGCTGTCGCCGGACTGGCCCTTGGCCGCGCCGGGGTCGATGCGCCGCAGGAAGTCCGGGTCGTCGTCGGGCCCGATGGTGCGATGGGCGGGCTGGCTGGTGACGTCCGGGCCGAAAACGCGCCAGAACAGGACACCGAGGGTCACCAGGCCGATCAGGGCGAGCAGGTAGATCACGTCACGCACCTCCTTGACCGAGGGTAACCCTGGTTCTGACGGGGCGCGGCGGCAGCGCCGACGAGCAGGCCCTCAGGGCCTGACGACGGGGTGCGTGGCCTCGGTGGTGAGGGTGGCGAGGAGCCCGCGGACCTCGGACTCGCGGAAGCGGCGGTGGCCACCCGGGGTGCGGATGGAACCCAGGCGCCCGGCCGAGGCCCAGCGGGTGACGGTCTTGGGGTCGACACGGAACAGGCCGGCGACCTCACCCGGGGTCAGCAGGCGCTCGGTGCGCGCACCCTGCTCGGTGGTGATCGGGGAGTGAGCGGTGGTGGTCATGAGTGCCTCCAGCATCCAGACGATCCGGTCGGGCGGGACCGGTGCCCCAATGGTGACACCGCACCCCCCGGGTACTCGACCGCTTGTCTGTTGGTAAAGCGCAGGTAAGGGTCGTTTCGGGCCAATCGGGCGGGTACCGGGGGAGCTCTGCGGGTCTGCACGAGCACCACCACCCGGGCTGCGGCGGGACCGCCACCCCCGACTGTGCCTGCGTCCGCCGGGGGCCGCCACCGAGGCCCGTCGCGCCCGAGCGGGCGCACCACCGCCCGGGTGCGGCAGGGTGGGACCCGTCGACACCCGAGCCCGAGGAGCAGCCCCCGTTGGACACCACCGACCGCCTGATCCTCGACGAGCTCCGCGCGAACGGGCGTGCCACGTTCGCGGACCTCGGCCGCACGGTGGGCCTGTCGGCCTCCGCGGTCCACGAGCGGGTGTCCAAGCTCGAGACCGCTCGGGTCATCACCGGCTACCACGCCGTCGTCGACCAGGCGGCCGTCGGGCTCGGGGTGACCGCGCTCGTGGGGATCGAGCCGTCCGACACCGGGGACGACGAGGCCATCGCCGCGTCCCTCGCCGCCGTCGAGGAGGTGGAGAGCTGCTACGCCGTCGCCGGCGACCAGGCGTTCATCGTCAAGGTCCGGGTACCGACGGTGGACGCCCTGGAGCGGGTGCTGGTCCTGTTGCGCAAGGTCGACGGCGTCGCGCGCACCCGCACCACCGTGGTGCTGTCGACCCGCTTCGAGGGCCGGCCCAACACCGGGGTGCCGCAGGGCGGGCCCGACCAGGGCTGAGCGGGACGGGCGGCGGTACCGTGGGCTCCGTGACCACCCCCGCGGACGCCGTCGAGCCCACCCCGGCCGAGCTGTCGGCGGCCAAGAAGCGACTGGCCAGGGACGTCGCGATGTTCAGCGGGGCCCGGTTGCTGCTGGTGGTCGTGATCGCCGGGGTGGTGCTGGGTGTCAGCTCCCTGCTGGGCGCCCCGGTGCCCCTCATCGTCGCGCTGCTGGTGGCGCTGGTGGCGCAGCTGCCGCTGTCGCTGGTGCTGTTCAACGGCCTGCGCAAGCGGGTCAACGCGGGCATCGTGGTGGTCGACGCGCGGCGCCGGGCCGAGAAGGACCGCCTGCACGCGAGGTTGTCGGGCGAGCCGGACACCGACCAGCCCCGGTGAGCGCCGCGGGGGAGGTCCTGGACCGGTCCCGCTCGCGGGTGTGGGTGGACGAGGCGGTGCGCCTGATCGAGGCGGACGCCCAGCGCAGCGCGGACACCCACCTGCTGAGCTACCCCCTGCCCGCACGCTGGGGCGTGGACCTCTACCTCAAGGACGAGTCCACCCACCCGACCGGCAGCCTCAAGCACCGCCTGGCCCGCTCGCTGTTCCTGTACGCGATCTGCAACGGCTGGGTCCAGGAGGGCAGCACCGTCGTCGAGGCGTCCTCGGGGTCCACCGCGATCAGCGAGGCGTACTTCGCCCAGCTGCTGGGCCTGGACTTCGTCGCCGTCATGCCCGCCACGGTCAGCCCGTCGAAGATCGCCCTCATCGAGGCCCGGGGCGGTCGGTGCCACCTGGTGGCCGACCCGGGGACCATCTACGCCGAGTCGCACCGGCTGGCCCAGGAGTGCTCGGGCCCCGGGGGCGGGCACTTCATGGACCAGTTCACCCACGCCGAGCGGGCCACCGACTGGCGGGGCAACAACAACATCGCCGAGTCGATCTTCACGCAGATGCAGCTCGAGCGGCACCCCGTGCCGGACTGGGTGGTGGTGGGGGCGGGCACCGGGGGCACCAGCGCCACCATCGGTCGCTACGTGCGCTACCAGCGCCTGTCCACCCGGCTCTGCGTCGTCGACCCGCAGCACTCGGTCTTCTTCGACGCGTGGCGGGACAGCGATCCCGGCGTGGTCGGGGTCCGGGGCTCGAGGATCGAGGGCATCGGCCGCCCGCGGGTGGAACCGTCGTTCGTGGGCCAGGTGATCGACCGGATGGTGGCGGTGCCCGACGCCGCGTCCATCGTCGCCGCACGGCACGCGAGCACGGCGCTCGGGCGCCGGGTGGGCGGCTCCACCGGGACCAACCTGTGGGGCGCGTTCGGGCTGGTGGCGCAGATGGTGGAGCAGGGTCGGCGCGGCAGCGTGGTGACCCTGCTGTGCGACGGCGGCGAGCGGTACGGCCACACCTACTACGACGACGCGTGGGTGGCCTCCCAGGGGCTCGACCTCGCCCCGGCGACGGCCGTGCTGGAGCGCTTCGCGACGACGGGCGAGTGGGACTGACCCGGCGAGCTCCCGGCACGGGCGCGGCCGTCGGGCTGAGCGCCGGCTGAGCACCGTGGGCGGGCGCGGGCTTGCTGTGGTGGGTTGGTGTCCATGTCCACCCTGAACGGCCTGCCCGCCCACATCCTCCTGGTGCACGCGATCGTGGTGCTCGTGCCGCTCGCGGCGCTGCTGCTCGTGCTCAGCATCGCCCGACCGTCGCTGCGCGAGCGCCTGGCCGGTCCGAACGCCGTGCTCTCCCTCGTGGTGCTGGCCCTGGTGCCGGTGACCACCAGTGCGGGGGAGTGGCTGCAGAGCCGGGTCGGATCCACCGAGACGGTGCGCAAGCACGCCGAGCAGGGCGACACGGCCCTCTACGTCGTGATCCCGCTCGCCGCCATGGCGCTGGTGGTGTGGTGGCGCGGTCGCGAGGCCGATGCGCTCATCGAGCGGCCGGGCGGCGGCGGCGGTGGCGTCGCCACCCTGACGCGGACCTACCTCGCGCCGACCACCAGGGTCGTCACCACGGTCGTCGCCGTGCTCGCGGTGCTCGCCGCCGTGGCCGCGGTCTACGACGTCTACCTCATCGGCGACTCGGGGGCTGCGGCCACCTGGCAGGACTCGTTCAGCTCCACCCCGCTGCCCGACGCCCCCCAGGGCGGCTGACCGTCGGGCGGGTCAGCCCACCGCGAGCGCGAGGCCGGTGAGCGCGGCCCAGGCGAGCATGGCCAGGCCGGTGTCGCGCAGCGCCGGGATGAGCGCCATCCCCAGGGCGCCGGAGCGCACCGGGGCGTTCGCCCGCACGGCCAGCGGGGCGGCGAGCAGCCCGAGCAGCGACCACGGGGTGGTGAGCACCAGCAGCAGGCTCACCACCAGGGGCACTCCGAGCAGCACCCGGTGCAGGGTGCGGGTGCGGGCGTCGCCGAGGCGGACCGCCACGGTGCGCTTGCCGGTCGCGGTGTCGGAGCCGATGTCGCGCAGGTTGTTCGCCACCAGCACGGCGCTGGAGAACGCACCCACGGCCACCGCGCAGCCCAGGCCCGACCAGCTGACCCGCTCGGCCTGGACGAACTCGGTGCCCAGGACGGCGACCAGGCCGAAGTAGACGAACACCGAGACCTCACCGAACCCGCTGTAGCCGTAGGGGTTCCGCCCGCCCGTGTAGTACCAGGCGCCCGCCACGCAGGCGGCCCCGACGAGCAGCAGCCACCACGCGGTGGTGAGCGAGAGCACGAGCCCGGCCACCCCGGCGACGGCGAAGCAGGCCAGCGCCGCGATCTTCACCTGCTGCGGCGCGGCGACCCTCGAGCCGACCAGGCGCAGCGGACCGACGCGCTCGTCGTCGGTGCCGCGGATGCCGTCGGAGTAGTCGTTGGCGTAGTTGACGCCGACGATGAGGGCGAGGGCGACGACGAGCGCGAGCAGCGCCTTGCCGGGGGCGAACCCGTCGAGCCCGGCGGCCGCCCCGGTGCCGACGAGGACAGGGGCGATCGCGTTGGGCAGGGTGCGGGGGCGCGCGCCCTCCACCCACTGTGCGGCTGTGGCCATGGGTTGATCCTCGCCGAGAGGCTGCTCAGCCGCGCGGTCGGGTCAGCTCGGCCAGCAGCGCGCGGCGGTCGACCTTGCCCGGTCCCCGCAGGGGGAGCCCGGTGCGCAGGTGCAGCTCGCGGGGCGCGGCGGAGCGGTCCAGGGTCCGTGCGACGTGGTCGCGGAGCTCGGCGAGGGAGGGCGGTTGCGAGGTGGGCACGACCACGGCCACCACCCGCTGCCCCCAGTGCTCGTCGGGCACGCCCAGCACCACGCACTCGCGCACCCCGGGGTGGGTGCCCAGCGCGGCCTCGACGAGCTGGGGCACCACGGTGAGCCCGCCGGTGGAGATGGCGTCGTCGAGGCGGCCGAGCACCGTCAGGACGCCATCGGTGAGCACCCCTGCGTCGTCGGTCCGGAACCACCCGGGCTCCGCCCACGCGGGGTGCTCGGGGTGGCCGCGGTACCCGGCGGCGAGGGTGGGTCCGCCGAGCAGCACCCGGCCGCCGGAGATGCGCACGGCCACCCCGTCCAGCGGGACGCCGTCGTAGACGCAGCCGCCACAGGTCTCGCTCATCCCGTAGGTGCGCACCACCGTGATCCCGGCCGCGACCGCCCGGGTGAGCAGGGCGGGCGGGGTGGCGGCACCGCCGAGGAGCAGGGCGTCCAGCGACGCCAGGGCGGTGGTCGCCCCGGGGTGGTCCAGGGCGGTCACGAGCTGGGTGGGCACGAGGGATCCGTACCGCCGCCCGGCGGGCATCCGGGCCAGGGCCACCTCGAGCTCGGCCGGGGCCGCTCCGGGGGAGACCACCACGGGCTCGGTGCCGGCCAGCACGCTTCGGACCAGCACCTGCATGCCCGCCACGTGGTGCGCGGGCAGGGCCAGCAGCCAGGAGCCGGGCCCACCGAGGTGGCGGTAGGCACCCGCGCCGCTGGCGCGCAGGGCGGCCGCGGAGAGCAGCGCGCCCTTGGGGGTGCCCGTGGAGCCGGAGGTCGCCACCACCAGGGCCGTTGCGTCGTCCACCGGACCGCCCGCGTCGAGCGCCGAGGTCAGCCGGGCGGTCTCGCGCTCGTCGCCGGCCGGGACGGGCAGCCACGCGGGACCACGACCGTCGAGGGCGTCGGCCAGCGCGGGCAGCAGCGCGAGCACGGCCGGACCGGTCGGCACGGCCAGCGGCTCCAGGGTGCGGGTCACGCTGGCGATGGTCCCACCGGCTCGGCCGACAGGGTCAGCGGGAGTGTCACGGGCGAGCTCGCGGGCACGGTCGAGCGCGTCCGCGGCGCCTCCTGGTCAGTCGGGGGACAAGTACCCCGTCGGGTGATCGAGCAGATCACCTACCTTCTGGTCCTGCGGCGCCTGGACGGCCTGCAGACCCTCGCCGAGGTCAAGGGGCGCGCCATCGGCGGCCCGGTGACCAACCCGCCGTTCCTGCCTGGCCACGAGCACCTGCGGTGGAGCGAGCTCACAAACACTGACGCCGACGTCATGTACCGGATGGTCGGCCGCGAGGCGGCTGCCGACGCTGCGCACCGAGGCGCAGAGCACGTCGGCGCTGGAAGGCACGTGCGCGCCGCTGGACGCTGTCCTGGTGGCGGACGAGGACGACCCGGGCTCGGCTGACCTGCGCGAGATCCTCAGCTACGAGCGAATGGCGAACCACGGACTCGCCTGGGTAGGGGAGCGCCGTCCCATCTCTACTGCGTTCCTGTGCGAGCTGAACGCGCTGCTCATGCTCGGGATGCCGCTGGCTGAGACGTTCGGCGACCTGCGCGAGGCGCAGGTGGTGATCGGTCGACGCGCGGATGCTGACGCGTCTCGGTTCCCGATTCATGGAGCGCGTCTCGTGCCGGCGCCACCGGGGCCGCCACTGGAGATGGGAGTGCAAGACCTCGTCGGCTGGCTGCGCGCCGACCACGCCGGCCGGATCGACCCGGTGGTGGCGACCGCGATGGCCCACTACCAGTTCGAGACGCTGCACCCGTTCCGTGACGGCAACGGCCGGCTCGGGCGGCTGCTCGTCGTCCTGCACCTGCAGCGCACGGGGGTGCTCCAGGAGCCGACCCTGACCGTGTCACCTTGGTTCGACCGACGGGGACGAGCCGCGCAGGCTTGGGTGATCGAGCGCGCGGGTGAGCTGGGTCCCTTCGTCCGTTCACTCGTCGGCCTCGACCGCTCCGTGGTCGCGGAGCGCTTCGCCGCCTACCTCGACGACACCCGCTCCCCCCTGGCCCAGGTCCGGTACGTCGGCGCGATCGTCGACGAGCTCACCGCCAACGGCGTGATGGAGCCGGGGCGCTTGTTCGAATCCCCGTACACCGACCACGGTCAGGTCGACGTCGTGTTCCCGAACGACGTCACCGTCATCATGGACCTGCTGCGCGACGTGAACCGGACCGCGATCGCGAGCGCCGTGGCCTGACGCGACGTCTCAGCGGGGATCACGGCGCAAGGGGTGCTCGACCGGGACCTCGACGACGACGATGCGCACACCGTCCGGGTCGTGGAGCCACAGCTCGAGCAGGCCCCACGGCTCCCGACGCGGCTCCCGGTCGAGCACCACCCCGGCCGCCCTCAGCTCCGCGGCGGTGGCGGTGAGGTCGCGCACCTGCAGCCACAGCGTGGCCGTCGACGGGCCGCCCCCCCTGCCGGATACCTCGAGCTGCCCCTGGCCGAGGAAGAACACGGTGCCGCCGGGGAACTCCCGCGCCACGGCCAGGCCGAGGGTGTCGCGGTAGAACGCCGTCGTCATCTCCCGGTCGGCCGGTCGCAGCAGCACGCGGCCCGCGAGCACCTCCACGTCGCACCCCTCTCCGAGATCTTCGCCCTCTTCGCTGCTCTTGGAGTCCCCGGCCGGCCGCGCAGCCCGAGCGGCAGGCGGCCCGGCGCGTCAGAAGTAGCGCGGGTACGGGCTCCAGTCGGGCGCACGCTTCTCCAGGAACGCGTCCCGGCCCTCCACGGCCTCGTCGGTCATGTACGCCATCCGGGTGGCCTCGCCCGCGAACAGCTGCTGACCGACGAGCCCGTCGTCGGCGAGGTTGAACGCGTACTTCAGCATCCGCTGCGCCTGCGGTGACTTCCCGTTGATCTCCGATCCCCACTGGATCGCCGTCGCCTCGAGCTCGGCGTGGTCGACCACCTCGTTCACCGCGCCCATGCGGTGCATCTGCTCGGCGGAGTACGTGCGGCCCAGGTGGAAGATCTCCCGGGCGAACTTCTGGCCCACGAGCTTGGCCAGGTAGGCGCTGCCGTAGCCGCCGTCGAAGCTGCCCACGTCGGCATCGGTCTGCTTGAACCGGGCGTGCTCCCGGCTGGCCAGGGTGAGGTCGCACACCACGTGCAGGCTGTGACCGCCCCCGGCCGCCCAGCCGTTCACCACCGCGATGACGACCTTGGGCATGAAGCGGATGAGGCGCTGCACCTCCAGGATGTGCAGCCGTCCGGCCCGCGCGGGGTCCACGGTCTCGGCGGTGTCCCCGTCCGCGTACTGGTAGCCGCTGCGGCCGCGGATGCGCTGGTCGCCGCCGGAGCAGAAGCTCCAGACCCCGTCCTTGGGGGCAGGCCCGTTGCCGGTGAGCAGCACGGTGCCCACGTCGGAGGTCATCCGCGCGTGGTCCAGGGCGCGGTACAGCTCGTCGACGGTGCCGGGGCGGAAGGCGTTGCGCACCTCGGGCCGGTCGAAGGCCACCCGCACGGTGCCGTCGGTGACGTGCCGGTGGTAGGTGATGTCCACCAGGTCGTCGAAGCCGGGGACGGCCTGCCACACGGTCGGGTCGAAGGGCGAGGGTTCGGGGGTCACGGCAGGATCGTAGGTGTGGACCTGCCCGAGCTGCCCGACCTCGCCTCGGTGCTCGCCGACCTGCACGTGGTGGCACTGCCGCTGCGCACGCGGTTCCGGGGCATCGACGTGCGCGAGGTGGCGCTCGTGCGGGGGCCGGCCGGCTGGGGCGAGTTCGCGCCGTTCACCGAGTACGACGACGCCGAGTCGGCCCCGTGGCTCGCGGCGGGGCTGGAGGCTGCGTGGTGGGGCTTCCCGGCCGCGCTGCGCGACCACGTCGCCGTGAACGCCACCGTTCCCGCCGTGCGGCCCGAGCAGGTGGCGGCGGTGCTGGACCAGTTCCCCGGGTGCACGGTCGCCAAGGTCAAGGTGGCCGACGGCCCGCTGGCCGACGACCTCGCGCGGGTGGCGGCGGTGCGGGCGGCGGGGCTCGGGGTGCGGGTGGACGCCAACGGGCTGTGGAGCGTGGACGAGGCGACGGCTGCTCTGCGTGCACTCGCGGAGCAGGGACCGCTGGAGTACGCGGAGCAGCCCTGCGCGTCGGTCGAGGAGCTCGCCGCCGTCCGGGCCGCCGGCACCGGCGTGCGGATCGCGGCGGACGAGAGCATCCGCAAGGCGTCGGACCCGCTGCGCGTGGTGCGGGCCGGGGCGGCCGACGTGGCCGTGCTCAAGGTGCCGCCGCTGGGAGGGGTGCGCCGGGTGCTCTCCCTGGCCGCGGAGCTGGACACCCTCGGGGTGCCGGTGGTGATCTCCAGCGGGCTGGACTCCGCCGTCGGCATGGCCGCCGGGCTCGCGGCGGCTGCGGCGGTGCCCGGGGAGGCGCTCGCGTGCGGGTTGGCCACCGGCGGGTTGCTGGCCGCGGACGTCACCGCGGACGTGCGGCCGGTCGGCGGGGTGCTGGCCGTCGGCGCGGTGGTGCCGGAGCAGGAGCGGCTGACGGCGCTGGCGGCCCCGGCGGACCGGCGGGCGTGGTGGGAGCAGCGGCTGCGCCGGGCGCACGCGCTGCTCGCCGCGGGGCACCCGTCCTGGCCGCCGCCGGGGGGCTGAGTGCGCGCGACGCCGCGCGACGCCGCGCGACGCCGCGCGACCCGACGGCGTTGTCGGGTTTGCGGGGGCGGCCCCGGTGGTGCCGCGCGACCAGGACGTCACCCCGACAGCTGACCCCGCGCACGTCGAGCAGTGGTTCCCCTGACCACTGCTGCCTGCGGGGCCGTCACGGGCGGGGCGGCAGCACCCCGGGGGCGGTGGAGGCGTGGTCGTCGGTCGTCGGCGCCACGGCGGCGGGGCTGCGCTCCAGCTCGGCCAGCACCAGCTCGAGGGCCGTGTCCAGCTGCGGGTCGAGCCCCGCGGCCCACGCCTGCGGCGGCACCGGCACCTCCACGTCGGGGTCCACGCCGTGGTTCTCCACCGACCACCCGCGGTTGACGATCCACGTGGCGTAGCGCGGCTGCGTCACCGCGGTGCCGTCGACCAGCCGGAACTTCCCGTCGATGCCGACCACCCCGCCCCAGCTGCGCATCCCCACGACGGGTCCCAGGCCGCGCTCCTGGATCATCGCGGTGACGATGTCGCCGTCGGAGCCCGCGTTCTCGTCGGTGATGGTGACCATGGGACCGCGGCGGACGTCGTCGGGGTAGGTGCCGGCCCGCTTGCCCCGCGGCACGCTCCACCCGGTGAGCCGGCGGGCGAGCTTCTCCACCACCAGCTGCGAGGTGTGCCCGCCGCCGTTGCTGCGCACGTCCAGCAGCACCGCGTCGGCGGAGATCTGGGTGTGCAGGTCGCGGTGCAGCTGGGCCCAGCCGCCGCCCATCATGTCCGGCACGTGCAGGTAGCCCACCCGGCCGCCGGTGGCGGCGTGCACCACGGCGCGGCGCTCGGCCACCCAGTCGAAGTAGCGCAGCGGCGCCTCCTCACCCACGGGCACCACCACCACGGTGCGCTCGGCGCCGTCCGCGGCGCGCAGCCGCAGCTCGACGGGCGTGCCGGCGGTGCCGACGAGCAGCGGGCCGGGACCCTGGACGGCGTCGACGCCACGTCCGTCCACGGCGACGACGGCGCAGCCCTGCACCGCTCCGACCCCGGGGGCGCGCAGCGGCGAGCGCCCGGTGGCCGCGGACGGCTCGCCGGGCAGCACCCTGGCGATGCGCCAGAGACCGTCCGCGCCGAGATCGAGGTCCACCCCGAGGTGCCCGAGCCGGTGGGCGGCCGTGGCGGGGCGCTCCGGCGGGGTCTCGTACGCGTGCGAGGTGCCCAGCTCGCCCTGGACCTCCCAGATCAGGTCGGAGAGGTCGTCCCGGGTGGCCAGGCGCTCCACCAGGGGGCGGTAGCGGTCCAGCACGTCGGGCCAGTCGTTGCCCGCCATGTCGGCCACCCAGAAGTGGTCGCGCATCAGCCGCCAGGCCTCGTCGAGCATCTGGTGCCACTCGTCGGTCGGTCGGACCAGCACGCGCAGCCGGCCCAGGTCGACGTCCACGGCGGCGGCCGGGTCGCCCTTCTCGGCGTCGGCGGAAGCCTTGCGACCGGCTGGCACCGAGCGCAGCGACTCGCCGTCGCGCACCACGAGCCGGGTGCCGTCGCCGCTCGCCCGGACGTCGTCCACGCCCTCGGCCAGCACTGTGGTGACGCCGGTGGCGAGGGTCAGCCGCTCCAGCGTCGGACGGGGCGCCTCGGCCGACGGGGTGGCGCGGGCGTCGCCGAGGACGCCGTGCACCCCCTCGCGCAGCCACACCAGCCCGCCCTCGACGGCGCGCAGCCCGGAGTACCGGCCGGCGGGGACGGGGACGGCCACGGCGCGGTCGGTGAGCCCCTCGACGTCCACGACCACGGCGGGGGGCCCGTCGTCGGGACCCGTCTGCGGTGCCGGCCCACGACCGGCGGCGGAGGGCGCGAACGGCGACGGGGTGGCCGCGGCGAGCGCCAGCAGCTGGGGCCGGGTGCCGGCGGGGAACCCCAGGTCGAAGACGTGCTCGTCGTAGACGGGGTCGAAGGTCCGGGTGGAGAGGAACGCCAGGTGCTTGCCGTCCAGGGTGAACACGGGCTCGGTGTCGGCGAAGCGCAGCGGCGAGGCGTCGTGCACCACGCCGTCGGCCGGCCGCGCGAGCCTGATCTGGCTCAGGTCGTGCCGGTCGGGGTGCGACCACGCCAGCCACGCCGAGTCCGGGGAGAACACCAGGTCCTCGACGGTCCCGTCCCGGGTGGACGCCAGCTCCCGGACCGCACCGTCGGCGGGGGCCACGAGCAGCAGGCGCCCGTCGTGGGTGCCCACCGCGAGGCTCGAGCCGTCCGGGGCGGCGGCGAGCCCCACCACCCGGCCGAGCTCGCCGGCGGCCAGGGTGCGCCGGGTGGTGCCGTCGGCGTCGCTGACCACGAGACCGTCCTCGCCGGTGGCGTCGTCCACCCACACCACCTCCGGGCCCAGCAGGCGGGGCAGCCGGGCCCGCACGCCGGAGCCGGCGGCCAGGGTGCGCACCGGGCCGTCCGCGTGGGTCACCCACTGGATGCTGCCGCGCACCTCCACCGCGCTCGCCCGGCCATCGGCGGCCACGGCGACCTCACCGAGGTGCTTGCCCGCGGCCACCGGCGCGGCGGTGCGGGCCGAGCGCGGGCCGCCGGTGCGGAGGTCCAGGCGGTGCGGCTGCGAGTCGGCGTCGAGACCGTCGAGCACCCACAGCTCCCCGGCCACGGCGTAGACCACCCGGGCGCCGTCGGTGCTGGCGTGCCGGGCGTAGAAGTCCGCGTGGTCGGTGTGCCGGCGCAGGTCGGCGCCGTCGGGGGTCACCGAGTAGACGTTGCCCACGCCCTCGTGGTCGGAGAGGAACGCGACCCGTCCGGCCACCCACATGGGCGCGGTGAGCTGGGCGGTGAGCTCGGGCAGCAGGCGGGTGAACTCCCCACCTCCGGTGGCGTCCACCCAGAGCCGTCCGGCCGTGCCGCCGCGGTAGCGCTTCCACATGCCCGGGTCGCGCCGTCGCCCGCCGAAACCGGTGCCGAGCACGGTCGCCCCGTCGGCAGCCACGTCCAGCGCGGTGACCGGCCCGTGCGGCAGGCGCACCGACGCACCGCCGTCCAGGGGGACCGAGCGCGCCCACGTCTTGTTGCGGAAGGGCTCCCGCCAGGCGGTGGCCACGTGCACGTGCGTGGCGTCGGCCCAGCCGAGCACCCGTGCGCCCGCGTCGCCCCACCACGTGGTGCGCACGCTCTCGCCGCCCCCCGCCGGGACGACGTGCAGCTCCGGAGCCCCGTCGCGCTGGCTCAGGTGCGCCAGGTGCGTGCCGTCCGGGGAGAAGCGCAGGTCCTTGGTGGGCGCGGCGTCGGCGGTGACCTGCCACGCGCGACCCCCGGCCACAGGTGCGAGCCAGACGTCGTCGTGGGCGAGGAACCCGACGAGGTCGCCGTGCAGCGTGGGGTGGTGCAGGTAGGAGTCGTTCGCAGGGCTCAGCACATTGGTCACCCTAGACACGACCGGGTGGTCCGGGCGGCGGTGGCCGATCGGGACGCAGGGGTCAACCCTGCTGGTAGTGCCCCGGCCACTCGGACGCACGGATGCGGGTGATCTCCCGGGTGGGCGGGGTGGTGCCCCACTCGTCGCGGCCCAGCCGGCTCAGGGGGAGGAGCCTGCCGATGTCGGCGAGCCCGTCCTCGCCCAGCACCGCCGTGTCCACGGCGGCGTGCACGACGTCCCCGAGCACGACGAAGCTGTTGCCGATCTCGATCACCTGGCGCAACCGGCACTCCAGCGCCACGGGCGAGGCGGCCACCCGGGGAGGGGCCACCCGCAGGCTCGGCTCGCGCTCCAGGCCCACGGCGTCGAACTCGCTCGTCCCGGGGTCGAAGTCGGTGCCCGTGGCGTTGACCTGCTCGAACAACGACTCGGTGGTGAGGCAGACGACGAACTCGCCGGTGGCCTCGACGTTGTTCAGGCTGTCCTTGCGACCCACGGAGGTGAACTGCACGACGGGCGGGCTCACGGCCGCGACGGTGAAGAAGCTGTGCGGTGCGAGGTTGTCCACCCCCGCCGCGGAGCGCGAGGACACCCAGGCGATGGGCCGCGGCACGATCACCGACGTCATGAGCCGGTAGAAGCGGCCGTGACCGAGGTCGTCGGGGTCGAAGTCGGTCCGAGCGGTGAGGGTCACGAGCGCCGAGACTGCCACCCGCTGCGGGCCCTGGCACGCTGGGCGGGTGAGCGAGACACCGGTGAACCGCTCGACCGCGCTGGCCCGCGTCCTGGTCGACGAGCTGGTCCGCGGCGGGGTGCGCGAGGCCGTGCTCTGCCCCGGCAGCCGCAACGCCCCCCTGTCCTACGCCCTGCACGCGGCGGACGCCGCCGGGGCGCTGCGGCTGCACGTGCGGGTGGACGAGCGCTCCGCCGGCTTCCTGGCCCTCGGGCTGGCCCTGGCCAGCGGTGCTCCCGTGCCCGTGGTGACCACCTCCGGCACCGCCGTGGCGAACCTGCACCCGGCCGTCCTGGAGGCCTCCCACGCAGGGGTGCCGCTGCTCGTGCTGTCGGCCGACCGGCCCGGCGAGCTGCTGGGGTCCGGGGCGAACCAGACGGTGGACCAGCGCGGCCTGTTCGGGGGTGCGGTGCGCGAGGCCGTGGTGCTCGGCGGGGACGTCCCGGCCCGGTGGCGGGCTGCGGTGGGCCGGGTGCTCGCCGCGGCCACCGGAGCACGGACGGGTCACCCCGGTCCCGTCCAGCTGGACGTGCCCCTCGCGGAGCCGCTGGTGCCCGACGGTGAGGGGTTCCCGGCCGGGCGGTCCGACGGGGGACCGTGGACCCGGGTGCTGCCGTGCACGGTCGACGCGCCGGTCGAGCTGGACGTCACGCTGCCGACCCTGGTGGTCGCAGGGGCAGCAGCCCCCGCCGGGCCCTGCCTCCCGACCGTCGCCGAGCCCGGGGCGTCCGCGCCGATGCTGCCCGTCCACCCCCTGGCGCTGGGTGCGCTGGAGCCGGAGCAGGTGGTCGTGCTCGGCCGGCCCACCCTGCACCGCGAGGTGGCCCGGCTGCTCGGCTCGGGCGTTCCCGTGCACGTGGTGGGCTCCGGCGCCGGGTGGACGGACGTCGCGGCCACGGCCACCTCCGTGGGCACCCGCCTGGTCACGGTCGGCGCGTCCCCGCGGGGCTGGGTCGACGTCTGCGCGGCGGCGTCGGCGCGGGCGGTCGCGGCGGTGGACCGGGTGCTCGACGCGGCCGGCGACACCACCGGCCTGCACGTCGCCAGGGCGGTGTGCCGGTCGCTGGCCGGGGGCGACCTGCTCGTGCTGGGCTCGTCCAACCCCGTGCGCGACGCCGCGCTGACCGGGCTGCCCGCGCCGGGGGTGCGGGTGCTGTCCAACCGCGGGGTGGCCGGCATCGACGGCACGGTGTCCACCGCGATCGGGGCGGCGCTGGCCCACCCCGCCGGCGCTGCGCCGGGCCGCGCGCTGGCCCTGCTGGGCGACCTCACGTTCCTGCACGACTCCGGTGGGCTGCTGCTCGGCCCGCACGAGCCGCGACCGGACCTCACGCTCGTGGTCGCCAACGATGACGGTGGCGGCATCTTCGCCACCCTCGAGCAGGGCGCGCCCGAGCGGGCCGCGGCCTTCGAGCGGGTCTTCGGCACCCCGCACGGCACCGACCTCGCCGCGCTGTGCACGGCGCACGGGGTGCCGCACGCGCGGGTCACCGTCGACGAGCTGTCCGCCGCCCTGTCCGCGCAGCAGGGTGGACTCCGCGTGCTCGAGGTGCGGACCGAGCGCTCCGGGCTGCGCGAGCTGCACGCGCGGTTGCGCGCCGCCACCACCTGAGCTCGCCCACCCCACCCGCCACCGGCGGCACCACCCCCGGAGCAGCCGGGCTCAGGCCTCCACGCCCTCCAGCGCGTCCCGCACGGGCACGAGCTTGGCGTCGGTCTCGGCGAGCTCGTGGTCGGGGTCGGAGTCGGCCACGATGCCGCCCCCGGCGAACAGCCGCGCCGTCGCGCCGGCCAGCTCCGCGCTGCGCAGCGCCAGGCCGAGCTCCCCGTCGCCGTGGGCGTCCACCCAGCCCACCGGTCCGGCGTAGCGCCCACGGTCCATGCCCTCGAGCTCGGCGATCACCCGCACGGCCACCTCGGTCGGGGTACCGCCCACCGCGGCCGTGGGGTGCAGCGCGGCGGCGACGGTCAGCACCCCCGTGGTCGCGTCGGCCAGGTCGCCGGTCACGGTGGTGGCCAGGTGGGCGACGTTGCGCAGCTGCAGCACCTCGGTCTCCTGCACCTCGACGCGGGCGCACACCCGCTCCAGCGCGGCGACCAGCGAGGTCAGCGCGTACCGGTGCTCGCCCTGGTCCTTGGTCGAGGCCCGCAGCTCGGCGGCGAGCTCGGCCTCGGTGACCCCGTCGTGCGGCCACGTGGTGCCGGCGAGGACCCGGGAGGACACCTGCGGGCCGCTGCGGCGCACGAGCAGCTCGGGGGTCGCGCCCACCATCCCGTCCACCGCGAACGTCCAGCACGAGGGGTAGCGCGCGGCCAGGTGGCTCAGCACGAAGCGTGGGTCGATGGCGTCGTCGGCCTCAACGACCAGGTCGCGGGCCAGCACCACCTTGTCCAGCTCGCCGGCGCGGATGCGGGTGACGGCCGCCCCCACCGCCGCCCGCCAGCGCACGGGATCGGCCGAGTACCGCAGCCCCCGGGGTGCACCCACCGGCTCGACGGCGTCGGTCCGCGTCGGTCCGATCTCGGTGACCCACGTGACGCCGTCGCGGCGGCCGGCCACCACCCGGGGCACCACGAGGACCGACGTGCCCGGTTCGTCGGCGAAGGCGATGGACGTGAAGGCCACGGGACCGGACCCCGGCAGCCGGACCTCGTCCTCGACGTCCAGCCCTGCGCACAGCCGGTCCCACCAGGCCTGCGCGTCCTCGGCGCGACGCGGACCGGCGGTGACGACGCGCGCGACCTCGCCCCAGCCGACCAGCCCCTCGCCCTCCCGCACCCAGGAGCACACGTGGTCGGCGGAGGGCAGCAGGTCCAGCAGGTCCCCGTCGTGCTCCACGCGGCGGCTCCGCGCGAGCAGCTGCTCGACGGGCGCGCGGGTGGCGGTGCTCATCCGTCCAGAGTAGGAGCCGATGTCGGTGCCCGCTGACGTGCGGGCCCGCCCACTACCCTTCGTGGACGTGACGTCCCGCACCCGGTCCCGCCTGCACCGCGCGGTGCTCGTGGTGGCAGCGGGCCTCACGGTGCTGGCGGTGCTGCTGGTCGTCGCCGCGTTCAGCGACGACCGCGCGATCACCGGGCACCGGGGCACGGCCGTCGCGGACGTGCTCAGCGTCTCCCCGCGCAGCGCTGCCATCAGCTTCACCACCCCGGACGGCGTCACCCACGCCCCACAGCTTGGCGTTCTCTACCCCACCGGGCTGACGGCCGGCCAGCGCATCGACGTCGAGTACTCGACGGTGAACCCCAACCTCGTGCGGGTGGCCGGGCGCGGCTGGACGCTCGCGCTGCTTCCGGCCGGCTCCGTGGTGGTCGTGACCTGGCTCGTGGCGGCCGGCGCGCTGGCGCTGCTGCACCGTCGGGTGCGCCCCGTGCCCGCCGAGCTCAGCTGAGGGTCCCCGGCGGCTGCAGCACCACGAACGCGCTGGTCACCAGGTCGAGGAGCTCCTCGCGGTCGAGATCCTCCCCGGAGAGCCAGCTCACCACCGTCTCCTCGGTGAACGCGATCCAGCCGCGCACCGCGAGGCGCTCCCGCGCTCCGGTGGTCACGCCGAAGCCGGACACGGCGCGCAAGGTGCGCTCGGCCATGGCCGAGCGGGTGGCGTCGAAGACCTCCCGCATCGCCGGGTCGCTGCTGGCCGGACCGCGGAGCAGGGCCAGGTACGCGTCCCGGTTCTCGCCCACGAAGTCCACGAAGCTCGACACCGAGTCGCGCACGGCCTCCAGCGCGGGCAGCGCCGGGTCCGGCTCGGTCGCCTCCAGCATGGCCCGGCTGATCTCCCGGACCACGGCCAGGTGGAAGTCCTGCTTGGAGCTGAAGTAGTGGAACAGCAGCCCCCGGGACACCCCCGCCTGCTCGGCGATCTCCTCGACGGACAGCTGGTCCAGGGTGCGGGTGGCCAGCATCTCGACCCCGAGCGCCAGCAGCTGCGCGCGCCTGGCCTCGGGGGTGAGTCGCTTGCGGTCGGTGCTCACGCGGATCACCCTACGCACCTGTTGAACGGGGATCAGCAACTGTTGACTGACGTTCAACAACGACCTACGGTGATCGGCGTGACCACAGCCACCCAGCCCGCCGGAACGCCGACGAGCCCGACCGACCGGCCCACCGACGTCGGCGTCCTGGTCATCGGGAGCGGGTTCTCGGGCCTGGCCGCGGCGATCAAGATGGCCGAGCAGGGCCGGACCGACTTCGTCGTCATCGAGCGCGGTGCGGACGTCGGCGGAACGTGGCGGGACAACACCTACCCGGGGGCGGCGTGCGACGTGCCCTCGCACCTGTACTCGTACTCCTTCGAGCTGAACCCGGGCTGGACGCGATCGTTCTCCCAGCAGGGCGAGATCCAGACCTACCTGCAGGGCGTGGCCCACAAGCACGGCGTGCTGGACCGACACCGCTTCAGCACCGAGGTCACCTCCGCCCGCTGGGACGAGGCCACCGGCACCTGGGACGTGCAGACCACCGGCGGGGCCTACCGCGCCCGGGTCGTCATCTCCGCCGTCGGAGCCCTGTGCGAGCCGCGCCTGCCCGACATCCCTGGCATCGAGAGCTTCGGCGGCACCGTCTTCCACTCGGCCCGCTGGGACCACGAGGCCGAGCTCGCCGGCGCCCGGGTCGCCGTCATCGGCACGGGCGCCTCGGCCATCCAGATCGTGCCCGCCATCGCCGAGCAGGTGGAGCGCCTCGACGTCTACCAGCGCACCGCGCCCTGGCTGCTGCCGCGCAACGACCGGGCGTACACCGCGCTCGAGCGGACGGCCTTCCGCCGGGTGCCCGGTTTCCAGCGGCTCTCGCGTGCGCTGATCTACGGCGCCCGCGAGCTCCAGGTGCTGGCCCTGGCCAAGCACCCCGAGCTCACCAGGCTGCTGCAGCTCGTGGCGGCCAAGAAGATCCGCGACGAGGTGGCTGATCCCGCGCTGCGGGCGAAGGTCACCCCGAGCTGGCGCATCGGCTGCAAGCGGATGCTCATCTCCAACGCCTGGTACCCCGCGCTGCAACGACCGAACGTGGAGCTGGTCACCGATCCCATCGCCGAGATCCGCCCGAACGCGGTGGTCACCGCCGACGGCACCGTGCGCGAGGTTGACGCCCTCGTCGTCGCCACCGGCTTCCAGGTCACCGACTCCCCGGCCTACGAGGTCATCACCGGGGCCGACGGCCGCACGCTGGCGCAGACCTGGCGCGAGTCCGGCATGCAGGCCTACAAGGGTGCCTCGGTGGCGGGCTTCCCCAACATGTTCTTCCTCGTCGGGCCCAACACGGGCCTCGGCCACAGCTCGATGGTCTACATGATCGAGTCGCAGGTCGGCTACGTCCTCGACGCGCTGAAGACCCTCGACGAGCGCCGGCTCGCCACCGTCGAGGTGCGCCGGGAGGCGATGGACACCTACAACGCCGAGCTGCAGCGCAAGCTGGCCCGGACCGTCTGGACGACCGGCGGCTGCGGCAGCTGGTACCTCGACGCGCACGGCAACAACACCACGCTCTGGCCGGACTTCACCTTCGCCTTCCGGCGGGCGACCCGGCACTTCGACATCGACGCCTACCGCACCAGCCCCCGCGTCGCCCCGCGCACCACCCGAGAAGGAGCCTCCGCATGAGCGCCACCAGCACCCACTTCCGCGGGAAGGTCGCCGTGGTCACCGGCGCCGGATCGGGCATCGGCCGCGCCCTCGCGGTGGACCTCGCGGGCCGCGGTGCCCGGCTCGCCCTGTCCGACGTGGACCCGACCGGTCTGGCCGAGACGGTGCGCCAGGCCGAGGCGCTCGGTGCCGAGGTGCGCACCGACCACCTCGACGTGGGCGAGCGTGAGGCGGTGTTCGCCTACGCCGAGGCCGTGCAGGAGCAGTTCGCCGCGGTCAACATCGTGTTCAACAACGCCGGGATCTCGTTCTCCGGCGAGGTCGAGGTCAGCGAGTTCAAGGACATGGAACGCATCATGGACGTCGACTACTGGGGGGTGGTGAACGGGACCAAGGCGTTCCTGCCGCACCTCATCGCCTCCGGGGACGGGCACGTGGTGAACACCTCGAGCCTGTTCGGGCTGCTGGCGATGCCCAGCCAGAGCGCCTACAACGCCGCCAAGTTCGCAGTGCGCGGCTTCACCGAGTCGTTGCGCCAGGAGATGCTGATCGACGGGCGGCCGGTCAAGGTCAGCTGCGTCCACCCCGGCGGGATCAAGACCAACATCGTCCGCAACGGCACCGCCGCCGCCGGCACCGACAACGCGGCCGTCGCGGCCCTGTTCGACGCGAAGCTGGCCAGGACCACGGCCACCGAGGCCGCGCGGGTCATCCTGCGGGGGGTGGAGAAGGGCCACGCCCGGATCCTCGTCGGCGCCGACGCCAAGGTGCTCGACGTCCTCGTCCGCATCACCGGCTCCGGCTACCAGCGGGTCATCACCGCCGTCGCGCCCCGCATCATGCCGAGGCGCACCTCCGGGCTCTGACGCCCACGGCCCGTGCGGCGCCGGCTCCCGGCGGGCACCGCACGGGCCGGCGCACCTAGTCGAGCAGGTCGGGCTGCTCGGCGACGATGCGGTCGTAGATCGGCTGGAAGCTGAGCCAGCCCAGGAACTCGCTGCCGATCACGCCGTAGGTCTGCTTCGCGTCCGCCTCGGCGATGGGGACCACGGTGCCCGCCGCCTTGGCGGTCAGCTGCACCTGCGCGCTGCGCTCGGCGGTGAGGAACCACCACGCCGCGCTGTCCACCGAGCTGCCCACGGTGAGCAGCCCGTGGTTGCGCAGCACCACGAGCTTGTTGTCGTCGAGGGCGTGCGCGATGCGCTTGCCCTCCTCGGTGTCCAGCACCACGCCGGTGAAGTCGTCGAACAGCGACTGGTCCTCGTAGAAGGCGCAGGCGTCCTGCGTGATCGGCTCGAGGCTCTGGCCCAGCGAGGCGAGCGCGCGACCGTAGGTCGAGTGGGTGTGCGCGGCGGCCACCGCGTCCGGCCGAGCCGCGTGCACCTGGCTGTGGATCGCGAAGGCGGCGGGGTTCACCGGCCAGGTGCCCTCCACGACGGTGCCGGCGTGGTCGACCCGGATGAGGTCGCTGACCTTGATGAGGCTGAAGTGCATGGCGAACGGGTTCACCCAGAACGTGTCCGGGAACTCCGGGTCGCGGGCGGTGATGTGCCCCGCGACGCCCTCGTCGAAGCCGGCCTTGCTGAACAGCCGGAACGCCGCGGCCAGGCGCTGCTTGCGGTGCAGGCGCTCGTCGGCGACGGAGTCGAACGTCGGGGGCATCCGGTACTGCAGACCACCGGCGGGCTGCGGGATGTTCCCGGGCAGCACGGACTCGGTGGCGGGATCGACGGTCTGGGTCATGGGGCTCCTCCCGGGGGCCGACCTCGGTGACGGCCTGGCGGTGGTGACGCTACGCCCGACGACGTCCGGGGGACGTCCGCACGCCCGTCGCGCCGCGGGCCTCGGGGCGGACCGCTCACCCGCGCAGGCTCGTCGGCGTCCGCGCAGCCGTCGTCGCCGAGTCGTTCCTGCCCAGTGTTGACGGCGTCTCCGGATCGGTCGTGCGGGTGCTCCGGGTCCCCGCCGACGGCGTCCCCCGGGTCAGCTCGCTGCCCGTCGGCATCCCCTCGCCCGGGATGACCGCGGCGATCGCGCACGTCGCACCGGACGTCGTGCACCTGGCCCAGGTCGACCTCCGCCACGGCGTCGGGACGCCCGCCCGCCGCTCGGTGCGGCAGCGGATCTGGCCGGTGGTCTGCGACGAGCTGCTCGGGCACCACCGGGCGGTGCTCGGCGAGGGCGTGCGCCGCCGCGCCCCGTGAGGGCAGCGACACCCCGCGGCGGCGCTGCTGAGCTGGTGGCGCCCCGGTAGCGTCGTCGGACGTGGCCCGTGCAGGTTTGGACAAGGATCCCCGTGACGTCGCGTCGATGTTCGACGGGGTGGCGAAGCGCTACGACCTGACGAACTCGGTGCTCTCCTTCGCCCAGGACCGCCGCTGGCGCCGGGCCACCCGCGCGGCGCTCGACCTGCACCCGGGTGACCGCGTGCTCGACCTCGCCGCCGGCACCGGGGTCTCCACCGAGGAGCTGGCCCGCTCCGGCGCCTGGGCGGTGGCGACGGACTTCTCGCTCGGCATGCTGCGGGCCGGGGAGGGGCGCTCGGTGCCCTTCGTGGCCGGGGACGCGCTGCACCTGCCCTTTGCCGACGGGGCCTTCGACGCGGTGACCATGAGCTTCGGGCTGCGCAACGTGGTCCAGCACGAGCAGGGGCTCGTCGAGCTGGCCCGGGTGACCCGGCCGGGCGGACGGCTGGTGGTGTGCGAGTTCTCCACCCCGACGTTCTCGCCGTTCCGCGCGGTCTACATGAACTACCTCATGCGGGCGCTGCCGGCCGTGGCGCGGGCGGTGAGCAGCAACCCCGAGGCCTACGTCTACCTGGCGGAGTCGATCCGGGCGTGGCCCGACCAGGCCGCCCTGGCCACCCGCATCCAGGACGCGGGCTGGACGGGCGTGGGCTGGCGCAACCTCACCGGCGGCATCGTCGCCCTGCACCGGGCGGTCAAGCCCGCGGCGTAGCCGTTACCGCACGGCCCGCGCGTGCCGCACGGCCTGCCTGGCCAGAAGGTTCCACCTGGCCGCGCTGCGCACGGCCTGTGCGTCCAGAAGGTTCCACGTGGCCGCGGCACGTGGCCGCGGCCGCGGCGCGTGGGGGCTGGGGCCGGGTCAGCGACGCAGGTCCGCGGCCGGGAACGGCGGACGGGTGTCCAGGCGCACCGAGAGCGAGCCCGCCGCACGCCACGCCCGCGCCACCACGTCGGTGTCCTCCGGGGTCACGAGGTTGCCCATGACCCGCAGCGCGACCGTCATCAGCGCGGTGGACCGCATCCCGATGGGCCCGGCCGCCGGGAGCAGCCGCGGCAGGGTGAGCAGGCCGGCCAGGCGCCGGGCGATGGAGAACGCCTGCCCGTAGTGGCGGCGCAGCACCGCCGGCCACGCCAGCTCCAGGTCCTCGCCGGACGCGAGGAGGCCGGAGATCAGCCGTCCCGTCTCCAGCCCGTAGTCGATGCCCTCGCCGTTGAGCGGGTTCACGCACCCCGCTGCGTCGCCGACCAGCGCCCAGTTCGGCCCGGCCACACCGGACACCGCCCCGCCCATGGGCAGCAGCGCGGACTGCACCGTCCGCACGTCACCGGTGAGCTCCCACTCCGCTCGCCGGGAGTCGGTGTAGTGCTCGATCAGCCCGCGCAGCCGTACCCCGGCGGGACGCTTGTCGGTGGCCAGGGTGCCCACCCCGATGTTGACCGAGCCATCCGACAGCGGGAACACCCAGCCGTAGCCGGACAGGATCTCCCCGGACTCCCCCCGCAGCTCGAGGTGCGAGGAGATCCACTCGTCGTCGCTGCGGCCGGAGTCGACGTAGCCGCGGGCCGCGACGCCGAAGGCGGTGTCCTTGTGCCACTCCCGGCCGAGCAGCCGGCCGAGGGTGGAGCGCGCCCCGTCGGCCACGACCAGCCGGCGGCAGTGCACGGTGCGCGGGCCGTCCGCGGTGTCGAAGACCACCCCGGTCACCCGGGCCCCGTCGCGGATGACCTCGACAGCGCGCGCACCCTCCAGCGGAAGCGCCCCGGCCTGCAGCGCCACGTCCCGGATCTTCGCGTCGAGCTCCAGGCGGGGCACCGCTCCGCCCTCGGCGGGCAGGGCGCCCCCCGGCCACGGCAGCTCGAGCTCCTGGCCGAACCCGGCCGCGCGCAGCCCGCGGTTGGTGCCCTTGCCCCGCACCCAGCTGCCCAGGCCCAGGCGCTGCAGCTCGGCGATGGCCCGGGGGGTCAGCCCGTCCCCGCACGGCTTGTCCCGGGGGAAGACGGCGGCGTCGGCGAGCACCACGTCGAGGCCGGCCCAGCAGCTCCACGCCGCGGTGGCCGAGCCGGCGGGCCCGGCGCCCACCACGAGCACGTCGGTGGAGGTCGGCGGGGCAGCAGCGGAGTCGGGCACGGTTCCAGTCTCCCAGGCCGCGGGCGGGCCCGCCGAGCGCCGCGGGCGGGCCCGCCGAGCGCTGGGGTGCGGGCCCGTCGAGCGCTGGGGTGCGGGCCCGTCGAGCGCTGGGGTGCGGGCCCGCCGAGCGCCGGCGGCCGGGGCGGCCGGGGTGCGCCGCGCCGGGTCCCCGCACCAGGGTGCGGCGGCAGTCACCCCTGTGGTCCGGACCGTCGGACCGTCTGCGTAGTGTGACCCCGGTCATCTGATCGACTTCGGGGAGGAGCGGGAGCGGGTGCTGGATCCCTACATCCCCATCGTGGTGATGATCGTCCTCGCGGGGGGCTTCGCGGTCTTCTCGGTCACGGCCGCACCGTTCATCGGCCCCCGCCGCTACAACCGGGCCAAGCTCGACTCCTACGAGTGCGGCATCGAGCCTTCGCCGCAGCCCGTGGCCGGGGGAGGCCGGATGCCGGTGGCCTACTACCTCACGGCGATGCTGTTCATCCTGTTCGACATCGAGATGGTCTTCCTCTACCCCTTCGCCGTCAGCGCGGACGCCCTGGGCCTGTTCGGCCTCGTGGAGGTCGCACTGTTCATCGCCACCGTCGGGTTCGCGTACGCCTACGTCTGGCGCCGCGGCGGGCTCGACTGGAACTGAGAGGCACGCACCATGGGACTCGAGGACAAGCTCCCCAACGGCGTCCTGCTCGCCAGCGTGGAGAAGCTGGTGAACTGGTCGCGCAAGAGCTCGGTGTGGCCGGCCACCTTCGGCCTGGCCTGCTGCGCCATCGAGATGATGACCGTCGGCGGCTCGCGGTACGACCTGGCCCGCTTCGGCATGGAGCGCTTCTCCGCGACGCCGCGGCAGGCCGACCTCATGATCGTCGCCGGCCGCGTGACCAACAAGATGGCCCCGGTGCTGCGCCAGATCTACGACCAGATGCCCGAGCCCCGCTGGGTCATCGCGATGGGGGTCTGTGCGTCCACCGGCGGGATGTTCAACAACTACGCGGTGGTGCAGGGTGTGGACCACGTGGTGCCGGTGGACATCTACCTGCCCGGCTGCCCGCCCCGCCCGGAGATGCTCATCGACGCCATCCTGAAGCTGCACGCCACGATCATGGACGAGCCGCTCGGGGCCACCCGCACCGCGAACCGCCTGGCCAGCGGGGCCACCACCGAGATGGTGCCGTCCTCCATCGCGTACGCGAAGGGCTGAGCGGTGGCCCCCCAGGACCCCCCCGTGGACGCCGACGACCGGTCCACGACCGACCTGTCCACCGCCGGGCTCTCCACGACCGAGCTCGACGGGGCCGACCGCTCGGTGGCCCAGGAGCAGGACTTCCAGGCTCGGGGCGGCGTGGCGGCCGGGAGTGCGCGGCAGGGCATGTTCGGCGTCACCGGTACCGGTGACACCAGCGGCTTCGGCGGGCTGCGGCTGCCCGCGTACGCCCCCGCGGCGGCGCAGCGCCCCTTCGGCGGCTGGTTCGACGAGCTCACCGACGACCTGCTGGCCGCGCTGGACGCCCGGGGCACCGCCCGCACCGCGCTGCAGCAGGTGGTGGTCGACCGCGGCGAGATCACCTACTACCTGCAGCCGGAGACGGTGCTCGACGTCTGCCGCGCCCTGCGCGACGACGAGGCGCTGCGCTTCGAGCTCTGCAGCTCGGTCTCGGCCGTCGACCACGGGCCCGACGTCCCGCAGCGGCTGCACGTCGTCTACCACCTGACGTCGATGACCTACCGCCGCCGCGTCCGCCTCGAGGTGGCCTTGGACGTGCCGGGCGACGGCGGCATGGACCAGACGCCGCACGTGCCCAGCGTGGTCGCGGTGTACCCCACCGCGGACTGGCAGGAGCGCGAGACCTGGGACATGTTCGGGATCGTCTTCGACGGACACCCGGCGCTGACCCGGATCCTCATGCCCGACGACTGGGCCGGGCACCCGCAGCGCAAGGACTACCCGCTCGGCGGCATCCCCGTGGAGTACAAGGGCGGTGCGGAGATCCCGCCGCCGGACCAGCGGAGGGCGTACTCGTGAGCACCACCGACCACGCTGGCGGCGCGGACCACGCCGGCACCACCGACGCTCGGCTGGCCAGCGACGGCACCACCGCGGACCCCTCCGAGCAGACCCACCCCGGTGCCGCGCGGTCCGCCGCCACGCCGCCGCGCGCAGCGACCCCGCCACGGCCGGCCACCGAGCGCGCCACCACCGAGGGGCGGGTCTTCACCGTCACCGGCGGCGACTGGGACTCCCTGTCCGAGGCCATCGGTGACCCGGCCGACGACGAGCGCATCGTCATCAACATGGGACCGCAGCACCCCTCCACCCACGGCGTCCTGCGCCTGGTGCTGGAGCTGCAGGGCGAGACGGTGACCCAGGCGCGCTCGGTCATCGGCTACCTGCACACCGGCATCGAGAAGAACATGGAGTACCGCACCTGGACCCAGGGCGTGACCTTCGTGACCCGGATGGACTACCTCGGCCCGCTGTTCAACGAGACGGCCTACTGCCTCGCGGTGGAGAAGCTGCTCGGCGTCACCGCACCACCCCGGGCGCAGCTGGTCCGGGTGCTGCTCATGGAGCTCAACCGCATCTCCTCGCACCTGGTCTACATGGCCACGGGCGGCATGGAGCTGGGCAGCTCGACGGCCATGACCTACGGCTTCCGCGAGCGGGAGACCGTGCTGCACCTGCTGGAACAGCTGACCGGCCTGCGGATGAACCACGCGTTCATCCGGCCGGGCGGGGTGGCGCAGGACCTGCCGGCCAACACCGAGGCGCTGCTGGTCGCGTTCATCGCGGAGATGAAGGCGAAGCTGCCCGAGTACGACACCCTGCTCACCGGTCAGCCGATCTGGCGCAACCGGCTGGAGGGCGTGGGCTACCTGCCGCTGGACGGCTGCCTGGCCCTCGGCGTCACCGGCCCGGTGCTGCGCTCGGCCGGGCTGGCCTGGGACCTGCGCAAGGTGGAGCCGTACTGCGGCTACGAGGACTTCGAGTTCGACGTCCCCACCGCCACCGAGGCCGACTGCCTGGCCCGCTACCTGCTGAGGGTGCAGGAGATGCACGAGAGCCTCGGCATCGTCGAGCAGTGCATCGACAAGCTGCGGGCCACGGCGGGGGAGCCGGTGATGGTGGCGGACAAGAGCATCGCCTGGCCCGCCCAGCTCAGCGTGGGCAGCGACGGCCTGGGCAACTCCCTGGAGCACGTGAAGAAGATCATGGGTCAGTCCATGGAGTCGCTCATCCACCACTTCAAGCTCGTCACGGAAGGTTTCCGTGTGCCCCCCGGTCAGGTGTACAGCTCCATCGAGTCCCCGCGTGGGGAGCTCGGTGTGCACCTGGTCTCCGACGGGGGCACCCGTCCGCTGCGCGCGCACGTCCGCGAGCCAAGCTTCGTCAACCTGCAGGCCATGCCGGCGATGAGCGAGGGCGGCCTGGTGGCCGACGTCATCGCCTCCATCGCCTCCATCGACCCCGTGATGGGAGGCGTCGACCGATGACCGACACCAGCACACCGACAAGCCCGGCCCTCGATCCCACTGCCTCCGCTCCGCTGTTCGACGCGACCACGGTGGCCGATGCCGCCGCGATCGTCGCCCGCTACCCGGTGGCGCGATCAGCGCTGCTGCCCATGCTGCACCTGGTGCAGTCGGTGCAGGGTTGCGTCAGCCTGGCCGGCATCGCCTTCTGCGCGGACCAGCTCGACCTCACGACGGCAGAGGTCAGCGCGGTGGCGACGTTCTACACGATGTACAAGCGCACCCCGTGCGGGGAGCACCTCGTCAGCGTGTGCACCAACACCCTCTGCGCGGTGCTCGGTGGGGACGCGATCTACGCAGCGGTGCGGGCCGAGCTCGGCGAGCAGGACGCGCCCCTGGGCCACGAGCAGACGGCGGGGGAGCCAGGGACCCCAGGCTCCCTCACCCTGGAGCACGCCGAGTGCCTGGCCGCGTGCGACCTGGCCCCGGTGCTCCAGGTCAACTACGAGTTCTACGACAACCAGACCCCCGAGGGTGCCGTGGCGCTCGTCCGGGCGCTGCGGGCCGGGGACCGCCCCGCCCCCACCCGGGGCGCGCCGCTGACCGACTTCCGCGACGCCTCCCGACAGCTGGCCGGCTTCTTCGACCGGCCCGGCGACGTCGCAGGCCCCTCGGCCAGCCCGGAGACCCTGCGCGGCAACACGATCGCCGCCGAGCACGGCTGGAGCGCCCCGTCGATGCCCCCCGAGCACGTCATCCCGCCCGTCCCGGAGAAGAAGCCATGACCGACCCGATCACCCCCGTGCTCACCAAGCGCTGGCCGTCCCCGACGTCGTGGACGCTGGAGACCTACGAGGCGCTGGAGGGCTACTCCGCGCTGCGCACCGCGCTGACCGTGGAACCGGCCGCGCTCGTCGAGCTCGTCAAGGCATCCGGGCTTCGCGGCCGCGGCGGTGCGGGCTTCCCGACCGGGCTCAAGTGGAGCTTCATCCCGCAGGCGAAGCCCGGGGACACCTCCGGCCCGGGCCTCAAGCCGAAGTACCTGGTGGTCAACGCCGACGAGGGCGAGCCGGGGACCTGCAAGGACACCCCGCTCATGATGGCCGACCCGCACTCGCTGATCGAGGGCTGCATCATCACCGCGTACGCCATCCGGGCGAGCTTCTGCGCGATCTACGTGCGCGGGGAGATCCTGCACTGCATCCGCCGGCTGAACCAGGCGGTCGCGGAGGCGAGGGCCGCCGGCTACCTCGGCACGAACATCCTCGGCTCGGGCTTCGACCTCGAGATCGTCGTGCACGCCGGGGCCGGGGCCTACATCTGCGGCGAGGAGACCGCGCTGCTGGACTCGCTGGAGGGACGCCGCGGCCAGCCCCGCCTGAAGCCCCCGTTCCCCGCGGTGAGCGGGCTCTACGCCAGCCCCACGGTGGTGAACAACGTCGAGACCATCGCGAGCATCCCCTTCATCGTGAACGGGGGCAGCGACTGGTTCCGCACGATGGGCCGGGAGAAGTCCCCGGGCCCCAAGATCTTCAGCCTCTCCGGCCACGTGAAGCGACCCGGGCAGTACGAGGTGCCGATGGGGACCACCCTGCGCCAGCTCCTGGAGCTCGCCGGCGGCATGAAGGACGGTGTGCCGCTGAAGTTCTGGACGCCGGGCGGCAGCTCGACCCCGATGTTCACCACGGCGCACCTCGACGTGCCGCTGGACTTCGAGGGGGCCGTCGAGGCGGGTTCCATCCTCGGCACCACGGCCGTGCAGGTGTTCAACGAGACCGTGAGCGTGCCCTGGGCCGTGATGAAGTGGAGCGAGTTCTACAAGCACGAGAGCTGCGGCAAGTGCACCCCGTGCCGGGAGGGCACCTACTGGCTGACCCAGCTCCTGCAGCGCCTGGTCGGTGGGAACGGGCGTCCGGAGGACATCGAGACCATGCTCGACGTGTGCGACAACGTCTTCGGTCGCAGCTTCTGCGCCCTGGCCGACGGCGCCGTGAGCCCCATCGTCAGCGGCATCCAGTACTTCCGCCAGGAGTTCCTGGACCTGTGCGCCGCACCGGCTGAGCTCGCACCGGCCGAGCCCGCACTGGCCGGGGCAGCGCCCGCCACCTCCGCACTGGCCGGAGCAGCACGGTGACGGCCGTCGCGGAGACCCCGGCGGACAGCACCCCGGTGCCCGAGGGGCACGTGCGCCTCGTCATCGACGGCACCACGGTGGACGCCCCGAAGGGCGAGCTGATCATCCGCACCTGCGAGCGGATCGGCATCATCATCCCGCGCTTCTGCGACCACCCTCTGCTCGACCCGGCCGGTGCCTGCCGCCAGTGCCTGGTGGAGGTGGAGATGGGCGGTCGGCCGATGCCCAAGCCGCAGGCCAGCTGCACCATCACCGTCGCCGACGGCATGGTCGTCAAGACCCAGCACTCCTCGCCGGTGGCCGCCAAGGCGCAGGCGGGGATGATGGAGCTGCTGCTCATCAACCACCCGCTGGACTGCCCGGTCTGCGACAAGGGCGGCGAGTGCCCGCTGCAGAACCAGTCGATGACCTCGGGCCGTGCGGACAGCCGCTTCACCGAGGCCAAGCGGGCCTTCCCCAAGCCGCTGCCCATCTCCACCCAGGTGCTGCTGGACCGCGAGCGCTGCGTGCTGTGCCAGCGCTGCACCCGCTTCTCCTCCCAGATCGCCGGTGACGAGTTCATCGAGCTGCTGGAGCGGGGCTCGAACCAGCAGGTGGGGGTGGCCGCCGACCAGCCCTTCCAGAGCTACTTCTCCGGCAACACCATCCAGATCTGTCCGGTGGGGGCGCTGACCAGCGCCGCGTACCGATTCCGGTCGCGACCCTTCGACCTCATGTCCACCCCCGGGGTGTGCGAGCACTGCGCCTCCGGCTGTGCCCAGCGCACGGACTGGCGCCGCGGCACGGTGCAGCGCCGCCTCGCCGCGCCCGACCCCGAGGTGAACGAGGAGTGGAGCTGCGACAAGGGCCGCTTCGCCTTCGGCTACCTCACCGACGACGCCCGCATCACCCGTCCGCAGGTGCGCGGGGCCGACGGGGCGCTGCACGAGGCCAGCTGGACCGACGCCCTCCGGGCCGCGGCCGACGGGCTGCTCGCCGCGCGGGGGGCCGGGGTCGGTGTGCTGCCGGGAGGCCGGCTCACCCTCGAGGACGCCTACGCGTGGTCCGCCTTCGCCCGGGTCGCGCTGCACACCAACGACATCGACGCCCGGGCGCGGGTGCACTCGGCCGAGGAGCTCGAGTTCCTCGCCGCCCACGTCGTCGGCACGTCCCCGGAGACCGGCGGCGTCACGTACGCCGAGCTGGAGACCGCGCCCACGGTGGTCTGCGTCGGGTTCGAGCCGGAGGAGGAGTCGCCGATCGTCTTCCTGCGGCTGCGCAAGGCCGCGCGCGCCGGCACCAGGGTGCTCCACGTCGCCGCCTGGGCCAGCCCTGCGGTGGTGAAGACCGGTGGACACCTGGTTCCCGCCGTCCCCGGGGCCGAGGTCGCCGCGCTGTCGGTGCTCGACCTGCCCGCGGGCACCGTCGTCCTCGTGGGGGAGCGCGCTGCCGCGGTGCCCGGACTGCTCTCGGCGGTGTCCGCGCTGGGGGCTCGGGTCGCGTGGATCCCGCGGCGGGCGGGTGAGCGCGGGGCCGTCGAGGCCGGCGCCCTGCCGACCCTGCTGCCCGGGGGCCGCGCCGTCGCCGACGCCGGGGCGCGCACCGCGCTCGAGGCCGCCTGGCGGCTGGAGCCCGGCACGCTGCCCGGCACCCCCGGTCGCAGCACCGACGAGATCCTCGCCGCAGCGCTCTCGGGCGAGCTCGGCGGGCTCGTGGTGGGCGGGGTGGAGCTGGACGACCTGCCGGACCCCGGCCTCGCCCGGCGGGCGGTGGCTGCGGCTGGGTTCGTGGTCAGCCTGGAGCTGCGGCGCTCGGAGGTCACCGCGCTGGCCGACGTCGTGCTCCCCGTCGCGCCGGACGCCAACCGCGACGGCAGCTACCTCGACTGGGAGGGCCGACCGCGGCCTTTCCGCACCACCCTCGACGGGTCCGGGGCGCTGCCCGACTGCCGGGTCCTGGACACCCTGGCCGTGGAGATGGACACGGACCTGTTCACCCAGACCCCCGCCGCAGCCGGTGGCGAGCTGCGTCGGCTCGGGGTGGCGGTCACCGCCACGGCCGCACCGACCACCACCGCCGCGACGGTGCGCACGCCCGGCTCCGGGCAGGCCGTCCTGGCCACCTGGCGGCTGTTGCTCGACGACGGTGCCCTGCAGTCCGGCGAGCCCGCGCTGGCGGGCACCCGCCGGGCCGCAGTGGCGCGCACCTCCGCGAGGACCGCGGCCCGGCTCGGGCTCGTCGACGGCGAGCTGCTGGCGGTGGCCAGCGAGCACGGCGGCACCACGCTGCCGCTGGAGGTCGCCGACGTGGTCGACGACGTCGTCTGGGTGCCCACCGGGTCCGCCACCACCGGGGTCCTGGGCGTGGGGCACGGCAGCCTCGTCACCGTGACCGGTGGGCGCAGGTCCAGCACCGTCACGGGAGGCTCTCGATGACCACCACCGGCACCACCTCGGTCCTCGCCCAGCGCACCGGCGACGGCACCGGGCCGGGCGCGGCCCTGCTCGCGGACGACCCCCTGTGGCTGATCCTGCTCAAGGTCGTCGGCATCTTCGTGTTCCTGCTCGTCATGACGCTGCTGCTGATCTGGTGGGAGCGCCGCCTCATCGGTCGCATGCAGAACCGCTACGGCCCCAACCGCACCGGGAAGTTCGGCCTGCTGCAGTCGCTGGCCGACGGCCTGAAGCTCGCGTTCAAGGAGGACATCCGGCCCGTCCTCGCGGACAAGTGGGTCTACTTCCTGGCACCGGTCATCGCGACGATCCCGGCGTTCGTCGCGTTCTCGGTCATCCCGCTCGGCGGGCAGGTCTCGATCTTCGGCGAGCAGACGCTGCTGCAGGTCACCGACCTGCCGGTGGGGGTGCTCGTGGTGCTCGCCGCCTCCTCGATCGGGGTCTACGGCATCGTCCTGGCCGGCTGGTCCTCCGGCTCGCCGTACCCGTTGCTCGGGGCGCTGCGCTCGGCCGCCCAGGTCATCTCCTACGAGATCGCCATGGGACTGTCCATCGTCGCGGTGGTGCTCTACACCGGCTCGTTGTCCACCACGGCCATCGTCGACGCGCAGTCCGGGCGGTGGTTCGTCGTCATCCTGCTCGGCAGCTTCGTGGTCTACGTCGTGGCCATGGTGGGGGAGACCAACCGTGCGCCCTTCGACCTCGCGGAGGCCGAGAGCGAGCTCGTGGGTGGCTTCCACACGGAGTACTCCTCGCTCAAGTTCGCGCTGTTCTTCCTCTCCGAGTACATCAACATGGTCACCGTCTCCGGACTGGCCACGACGATGTTCCTCGGCGGCTGGCGCGCGCCGTTCCCCATCAGCGCGATCGGCGGCGGGTACTTCAACACCGGCTGGTGGCCGCTGCTGTGGTTCGTCGTGAAGACGCTGGGCTTCCTGTTCTTTTTCATCTGGCTGCGCGGTGCCCTGCCCCGCTTCCGCTACGACCAGTTCATGAAGCTGGGCTGGAAGGTGCTCGTGCCCTTCAGCCTGGTGTGGATCCTGGCCGTGTCCGCGGTGCGAGCCCTGCAGCGCAGCAACGGCGTCTCCGCGCAGGACGTCCTGATCATCGGGGGCGTGGTGCTCGTGATCCTGCTGGCCGTGGCGTTCCTGGTGCCGGACCGCTCGGTGGCCGAGGACACCGACGAGGTGCAGCTCGCGGGGAGCTTCCCGGTCCCGCCGCTCGACCTCGTGGTGCCGCCCCGCCCTGCGCGTGCCACCACCCCACCCCCCGCGGTCGAGGGCCGCGGTGGGCGCCCGAAGGAAGTGCGCGCCGGCGCCACCACCCTGACCAGGAAGGACCGTCATGGGTCTGCTTGACCCGGTGAAGGGCTTCGGCCTCACCTTCGCGACCATGTTCACCAAGGCCGCCACCGAGCAGTACCCCGAGGAGGTGAAGGTGGCGGCCCCCCGCTTCCACGGACGCCACCAGCTCAACCGGCACCCGGACGGCCTGGAGAAGTGCGTGGGCTGCGAGCTGTGCGCCTGGGCGTGCCCGGCGGACGCGATCTTCGTCGAGGGCGGGGACAACACGGAGGAGGCCCGGTACTCCCCGGGCGAGCGGTACGGCAAGGACTACCAGATCAACTACCTGCGCTGCATCGGCTGCGGGCTCTGCGTGGAGGCCTGCCCGACGCGCTCGCTCACCATGACCGGTGTGTACGAGGTGGCCGACAACAACCGGCAGTCGCTGATCTACACCAAGGAGGACCTGCTCGCCCCGCTGCTGGCGGGCATGGAGCAGCCGCCGCACCCGCTGCGCCTGGGCGACAGCTCGGACGACTACTACGTGCGCGGTCCCGAGCTGGCCCGGGAGCCCGCCGAGGGTGAGCCCACGGTGCGCGGACCCGGGACGGGTGTCGCGTGAGCACCGCCCTGGTGCTCGCGCAGTCGGTCTCCGCGAGCCTGGCCCGGGCGGGCACCGACAGCGGTCCCGTCAGCACCGGCGAGGAGGTCACCTTCTGGATCCTCGGGCCGGTCGCGCTGGCCGGGGCCCTGGCCCTGGTGCTCGCGCGCAACGCGGTGCACTCGGCGCTGTTCCTCGTGGTGACCATGCTCAGCCTCGGCGTGCTCTACATGGTCCAGCAGGCCCCGTTCCTCGGGTTCGTGCAGATCATCGTCTACACCGGCGCGATCATGATGCTGTTCCTGTTCGTGCTGATGCTGGTGGGCCGGGACTCCTCGGACTCCGTGGTGGAGGTGCTGCGCGGGCAGCGACTGGCCGGCACGGTGCTGGGCCTGGGCTTCGCGGGGCTCGTGGTGGGCGCGCTCGCCCGTGCGCTCACCGACGTGCCGCCGGCCGGGCTCGCCCCGGTCAACGACACCGGCGGCGGCAACGTCGCCCAGATCGGTGCGCTGCTGTTCACCCAGTACCTGTTCTCGTTCGAGCTGACCTCGGCCCTGCTCATCGTGGCCGCGCTCGGCGCGATGGTGCTGGCGTTCACCGGCTCCGACGGCGCGGGCAAGGCCACCCAGCGCGAGCGGGTCGTCGCCCGCCTGCAGGGCGAGCGCATCTCGCCGCTGCCCGGCCCGGGCGTGTTCGCCACGGCCAGCTCGGTGGCCACCCCCGCCCTGCTGCCCGACGGGTCCGTGGCCCCGGACTCGCTGTCGGTGCTGCTGGACTCCGTCACCGCCGACCGGCTCTCCGGCGACCTCGCCCCCGTCCGCGGCGGTGAGGACCGGTCGAGCGCCCGCTCCCTGGCCCCGGCCGAGTCGATCGCGGCCCCCGGGGAGGACGGCGCGTGACCCCCACCTACTACCTGCTGCTGTCGGCGCTGCTGTTCTCGATCGGGGCCGTGGGGGTCCTGGTGCGGCGCAACGCCGTCGTCGTGTTCATGTGCGTCGAGCTCATGCTCAACGCCGTCAACCTGACGCTCGTCACCTTCGCGCGGATCAACGGTGACCTGCAGGGCCAGCTCATGGCCTTCTTCGTCATGGTCGTGGCGGCGGCCGAGGTGGTCGTCGGCCTGGCCATCATCATGGCGATCTTCCGCACCCGCCGGTCGGCCTCGGTCGACGACGCAAACCTGCTGAAGTACTGAGGACAAGGGGATGGACGTGCTTGCGCTGGCCGGGGGACCGACGATGGCGGTGACCGCGAGCGGCGGGCTGGTGGGATCGGCGTGGCTGCTGGTCGCGCTGCCCGCCCTCGGCACCGCCGTGCTCCTGCTGGGGGGCCGGCGCACCGACCGCTGGGGCCACTGGCTGGGCACCGCGACGGTGGCGGCTGCCTTCGTCTACGGGCTGCTGCTGTTCTCCGACGTCCGCTCCCTGGCGCCGGAGGAACGGGTCCGCGACGTCCGGATGTTCTCGTGGATGGACGTCGCCAGCTTCCGCCTCGACCTCGGCATGCGGATCGACCCGCTGTCGCTGACCTTCGTCCTGCTGATCACCGGGGTCGGCCTGCTCATCCACGTGTACTCGGTGGGCTACATGAGCCACGACGGCGCACGCCGGAAGTTCTTCGCCTACCTCAACCTCTTCGTCGCGGCCATGCTCGTGCTCGTCCTGGGCGACGGCTTCGCGAGCCTCTACCTGGGCTGGGAGGGCGTGGGGCTGGCCTCGTACCTGCTCATCGGGTTCTGGCAGGACAGGCCGGCGGCGGCCACCGCGGCCAAGAAGGCCTTCCTGATGAACCGGGTGGGTGACGTCGGGCTGCTGCTGGCGACCTTCCTGCTGTGGACCAAGCTCGGCACCATCAGCTACGCCGGGGTGTTCGCCGGAATCGGGGACCTCGCGGCCACCGAGCCAGGCACGGTCACCGCCATCACCCTGCTGCTCCTTCTCGGCGCGGCCGGGAAGTCCGGCCAGTTCCCGCTGCAGGCCTGGCTGCCGGACGCGATGGAGGGCCCCACCCCGGTCTCGGCGCTGATCCACGCCGCCACCATGGTCACCGCCGGGGTGTACCTCATCGCCCGCAGCAACCCCATCTACGAGCTCAGCCCCGACGGACGGCTCGTCGTGGTCGTCATCGGGTCGATCACCCTGCTCCTGGGCAGCGTGATCGGCTGCGCCTACGACGACATCAAGAAGGTGCTGGCCTACTCCACGGTGAGCCAGATCGGCTACATGGTGCTCGCCGCCGGGCTCGGACCCGCGGGCTACGCCCTGGCCATCGCGCACCTGCTGGCGCACGGGTTCTTCAAGGCCGGGCTGTTCCTCGGGGCCGGGTCGGTGATGCACGGCATGGCCGACGAGACCGACATGCGGCGCTTCGGGGGGCTGTGGCGGCTCATGCCCGTCACGTTCGCGACCTTCGGGCTCGGCTACCTGGCCATCATCGGGTTCCCGTTCCTGTCCGGCTACTTCACCAAGGACGCCATCATCGAGGCCGCCTTCTCCCAGGACGGCTGGCGCGGCTGGGTCTTCGGCGGCGCAGCGCTGCTCGCGGCCGGGCTCACCGCCTTCTACATGACCCGGCTGATGGCCATGACCTTCTTCGGTCCGCGCCGCTGGGAGGACCTGCGCACCGCCGACGGGCAGGCCTACCACCCGCACGAGAGCCCCGTGAGCATGACCGCACCCATGGTCGTGCTGGCCGTGGGCTCGGTGGCGGCAGGCTTCCTGCTGACCCACGGCGAGCGCCTCGCCGGGTGGCTGAGCCCCTCGCTGGGGGAGCTGGTGGAGACCCACGCGCTCTCCCCGGTGCCGATCGGCGTGGTGGCGGCCGCGACCCTGGTGGTCTCGGCGCTCGGAGTGGTCGCGGCCTGGCTGCTGGTGGGTCGTCGAGAGGTCCCGGTCGAGCGCCCGCAGCGGGTCTCGGTCCTGGTGGGAGCCGCGCGGGCCGACCTCTACGCGAACGCCGTGAACGAGACGCTCATCGCCCGGCCCGGCACCTGGCTGGCGCGGGCGCTGGTGTTCGTGGACAACCGCGGGGTGGACGGTCTCGTGACCGGCTCCGCCGCCGCGCTGGGAGGCAGCTCGTCGAGGCTGCGCCGGCTGCAGACGGGCTTCGTCCGCAGCTACGCCCTGGGGATGCTGGGAGGGACCGTCGTCGTGGTGGCCGCACTGCTGCTGGTGGGTACCGCGTGAGCGCGCTGCTGCTCGTCCTGCTCCTCCTCCCGCTGGCCGGGGCCCTGGTGGCCGCCGGGGTGGGCCGGGGAGCGGGGGAGACCGCGGCCAAGGGGGTCGCGGTCGGGATCTCGATCCTCGAGCTCGTGGGCGTGGCCGTGCTCTGGGCGCAGTACTCCACGGCCGACGCGGTCAACGGCGTGCGGCTGCAGGGCACCCTCTCGGTGGACTGGATCCCGACCTTCGGGGCGCACTTCGCCCTCGGCGTGGACGGCATCGCACTGGTCATGGTCGCGCTCGTGGGGCTGCTCGTACCCATCGTGCTCGGCTACAGCTGGGCTCCTGGGACCACCGAGGGCGAGCTCCCGGCCGGCCGCAGCAGCGCGGGGTTCTTCGCGCTGGTGCTCGTGCTCGAGTCGGCGATGGTCGGGGTGTTCCTGGCCACCGACGTGTTCCTGTTCTACGTCTTCTTCGAGGTCATGCTCGTCCCGATGTACTTCCTCATCGGACGCTTCGGCGGTCCGCGCCGCCAGTACGCGGCCATCAAGTTCTTCCTCTACTCGCTGCTCGGCGGGCTGGTGATGCTCGCCGCCGTCATCGGGCTCTACGTGTCCGGGTCGAAGGCCCGCGGCGCGCTGGGCGGCACCTTCGACTGGCGCGAGCTGGTGGCCGTCGCGCCGCAGATCCCGCACAGCACGCAGGTCTGGCTGTTCCTCGGGTTCTTCCTGGCCTTCGCGATCAAGGCCCCCCTGGTCCCGCTGCACACGTGGCTGCCCGACTCCGGGGCCGAGGCGCCGATCGGGGCCGGTGTGCTGCTCGTGGGCGTGCTGGACAAGGTGGGCACCTATGGGTTCCTGCGCTACTGCCTGCCGCTGTTCCCCGACGCGAGCCGGACCCTTGCCCCGCTGGTGCTCGTCATGGCCGTCGTGGGCGTGCTGTACGGCGCACTGCTCGCCGTGGGCCAGACGGACATGAAGCGCTTCGTGGCGTACACGTCCATCGCGCACTTCGGCTTCATCGCGCTGGGGGTGTTCGCCTTCACCACCCAGTCCGGCACCGGGGCGGTGCTCTACATGGTCAACCACGGCATCGCCACGGCCCTGCTGCTCCTCGTGGTGGGCATGATCATCAAGCGCGGCGGCTCGCGGCGCTTCCGCGACTACCGGGGCATGGCGCGCTCCACACCGGTGCTGGCCGGGCTGTTCCTGCTGGCCGGGCTCAGCGCCCTCGCCCTGCCCGGGACCAACTCCTTCGTCTCGGAGTTCCTGGTCCTGCTGGGCAGCTACCCGACCCAGCCGGTGTACGCGATCCTCGCCACCAGCGGGATCGTGCTGGCCGCGCTGTACGTGCTCTGGATGTACCAGCGGGTCATGCAGGGTCCGGAGGGTGGGGATGCCGTCGTCGCCGCGAAGGCGCAGGGGCGCCTGGTCGACGTGACCCGCCTCGAGGTGGCGGTGCTCGCCCCGCTGGTCGCGCTCACCCTGCTGCTCGGCTTCTACCCGAAGCCCGTGCTGGACGTCATCACGCCCTCGGTGACCGCCACGCTCACCGAGCTCGGGGCACCGGCCAGCGACCCCGTCCCCGCCACCGCCGAGGAAGGCACCCGATGAACGTCCTCGCCCAGGGCTCGGTCCTCGCCCAGGACACCCTGCCGGCCCCCGCCGTGGCCTACGGGGCGCTGAGCCCGCTGCTCGTGCTGCTCGGCGCCGCCTGCGTGGGTGTCCTGGTGGAGGCGTTCGTGCCCCGCGCGTCGCGGTGGGCCACCCAGGTCGCCGTGACGCTGGGCGCGCTGCTCGTGGCCGGCGCCGCGCTCGGGCTGTACGCGACGTCCGCATCCAGGGTGGACCTGTCCACCCTGTCCGGGGCCGTCGCGGTGGACCAGCCCACGCTGTTCCTGTGGGGCACCCTGCTGCTGCTGGGGGCCGGTTCGGTGCTGATGGTCGCGGACCGCTCCGTCGAGCCGGGCGGCGCCTTCGTGGCCGACGTCCAGGCGCCGCCGGTGGGCACCGTGCTCACCCGTGAGCAGGCCAGCGCGACCTCGACCCACACCGAGGTCTTCCCGCTGGTGCTGTTCTCCCTGGCCGGGATGATGGCCTTCGTCGCAGCCGGTGACCTGCTCACCATGTTCGTGGCCCTCGAGGTGCTCTCCCTGCCGCTGTACCTGCTGTGCGGCCTCGCCCGGCGCCGGCGCCTGCTCTCGCAGGAGTCGGCGGTCAAGTACTTCCTGCTCGGGGCCTTCGCATCGGCCTTCTTCCTCTACGGACTGGCCCTGCTGTACGGCTACGCCGGCACGGTCTCGCTCGCCGGCATCGCCACCGCCACCGGCGGCTCGGACCGCTCGGACACGCTGCTGTTCGCCGGGCTGGCGCTGCTGCTGGTCGGGCTGCTGTTCAAGGCCTCCGTCGGCCCGTTCCACACGTGGACCCCGGACGTCTACCAGGGCGCCCCCACGCCCATCACCGCCTTCATGGCCACCTGCACCAAGGTCGCCGCGTTCGGCGCGATCCTGCGGGTGCTCACGGTCGCCTTCGACGGGGTGCGCTGGGACTGGCGGCCCGTGCTCATCACCGTGGCCATCCTGAGCATGGTCATCGGGACCGTGCTCGGGCTGACCCAGACGGACATGAAGCGGATGATCGCCTACTCGTCGGTGGCCCACGCCGGCTTCATCCTCGTCGGCACCATCGCGCTGACCCCGGCGGGGCTGAGCGGCACGCTGTTCTACCTGCTGGCCTACGGGTTCACCACGCTCGCCGCCCTCGGGGTGATCAGCCTGGTCCGGGACGGCACCGGCGAGGCGGGCCACCTCTCCCAGTGGGCCGGGCTCGGTCGCCGCTCACCGGTCGTGGCCGGGGTGTTCACGCTGTGCATGCTGTCGCTGGCCGGCATCCCGCTCACCAGCGGGTTCATCAGCAAGTTCGCGGTGTTCTCCGCCGCGTACGCCGACGGGATGGTCCCGCTGGTCGTGGTGGCGGTGGTGTTCAGCGCCGTGGCGGCCTTCTTCTACCTGCGGGTGGTGGTGGTGATGTTCTTCAACGAGCCCCACCCGGACGGGCCGACGGTGACGGTCCCGGGGGTGTTCACTACCGTGGCCATCAGCATCGGTACCCTCTCGACCGTCCTGCTGGGCGTCGTGCCGGGTCCGGTGCTCGACTTCGCCACCGTCAGCACCTTCTCGTCCTGAGCAGGTGCTCGTCCGCCAGAGGGGCCTGATCGACGTGAGCAGCACCGGAACGGTCCCCGAGCTCGGCGGACCCGCCCCCGAGAACCCCGCGCCCGGCACCACCGTGGCCGGGGTGGACATGGGGGACACGGCTCTGGCCACCGCCGTGCAGCAGGGCCTGGACCGGGTCGAGGCCCTGCTGCAGGCCGAGCTCGGCTCCGGGGAGCCGTTCGTGTCCGAGATCGCCCTGCACCTGGTCAACGCCGGCGGGAAGCGCTACCGCCCGCTGGTGACCCTGCTCTGTGCGCAGCTGGGTCCGGACCCGAGCTCGGCGGACGCCGTCAAGGCCGCCGCGGTCACCGAGCTCATCCACCTGGCCACGCTTTACCACGACGACGTGATGGACGAGGCGACCATGCGCCGGGGTGCGGTGAGCGCCAACGCCCGCTGGGACAACAGCGCGGCGATCCTCACCGGGGACTTCCTGTTCGCGCACGCCTCGCGACTGGTCTCCGAGCTCGGTCCGGAGGCGGTGCGGATCATCGCCGAGACCTTCGCCGAGCTGGTGACCGGTCAGATGCGCGAGACGGTCGGGGCCGGTGAGGGCGTGGACCCGGTGCAGCACTACCTCACGGTGGTGGCGGAGAAGACCGGTTCGCTCATCGCCACGGCCGGCCGGTACGGCGGCATGTTCTCCGGTGCTGACGACGCCCAGGTGCAGAGCCTGCGCCGCCTCGGGGACGCGGTGGGCACCGCCTTCCAGATCGCCGACGACATCATCGACATCTCCTCGGCCTCCGACGAGTCCGGCAAGACCCCTGGCACCGACCTGCGCGAGGGGGTGCACACCTTGCCCGTGCTGTTCGCCCTGGCCGAGCCCGGACCCGACGCCGACCGGCTCCGGGTGCTGCTCGCCGGCCCGGTGACCGACGAGGACGAGCTGGCCGAGGCACTGACGCTGCTGCGCCGCTCCCCGGGCATGGAGCGCGCACAGGAGACCCTGGACCGCTACACCGCTGCGGCGCACGCCGAGCTCGCCACCCTCCCGGACCTGCCGGCCCGGGCCGCGCTGCAGCGCCTGGTGGACTACACGGTGGCGCGCACGGCCTGAGCGGTCCGCCGTCCGGCCCGGGCCCCGCGCACCGCGTCGGTGGTCAGCACCACCAGGGCCAGCCACACCAGGGCGAAGCCGAACCACCGGGGGGCGGGGACCTCCTCGTGCACCACGGCCACGCCCCACAGGAGCTGCAGGATCGGGGTCAGGTACTGCAGCAGGCCCAGGGTGGCCAGCGGCACCCTCTTGGCGGACCCGCCGAACAGCAGCAGGGGCACGGCCGTGATGGGCCCCGTGGCGAGCAGGAGCAGCAGGTGCCCGGTACCCCCGCTGGTGGCCGTGGCGGTGCCGGCCAGCTGCAGCCACACCAACCAGCCGAGTGCGAGCGGGACGATGACGAGGCCCTCGGCGGTCAGGCTCGCGCGCGGGTCCAGGGGGATGGTCTTCTTGATCAACCCGTAGAGCCCGAAGCTCGCGGCCAGCACCAGCGAGAGCCACGGCGGGCGTCCGTAGTCGATCGTGAGGACCAGCACGGCCACGGCGGCCACGCCGAGGGCCACCACCTGCGCCCGGCGCAGCTTCTCGTGCAGCACGACCACCGCCAGCAGCACGCTCACCAGCGGGTTGATGAAGTAGCCGAGCGCGGCCTCCACGACGTGCCCGGAGTTGACCGCGTAGATGTACACGCCCCAGTTGACGGCGATGAGTCCGGACGCGGCGGTGACCATGAGCCAGGTGCGCCGGGGCAGCCCGCGCAGCGTGCGCAGCCGACCGCTGACCATCAGCACGCCCAGCATGAGCACCAGGGTCCACACGATGCGGTGGGCCAGGATCTCGGTGGCGCCGGCCGGGGCGAGCAGGGGGAAGAACGCCGGGAACAGCCCCCACACCCCGTACGCACCGAGCCCCATCAGCAGCCCCGTGGTGGCGGTCGAACGGGCATCGGGGCGTGGCGTGCTCACGGTGGGCGAGAGTAGTCCCGGACCCCGCAGCACCCCACCGGAGGAGGATCCGCGGTGCACACCAACGGCGCCCGCGGACCCATCTCCTCGCGTCCTGCTGCTGGTGGTGGGCCAGCTCGGCTCAACCGACGTTGACCCGGTCGTCAAACCGGATGAGGATCGACGACAGCTTGGGGACGGTGGTCAGCACGTCCGCGACGAGCAGGATGGAGCCCGAGCATGAACGGAAGCAGTGACGCTCCCGCAGCTCAGCGCGGATCAGGTCGAGCACGGCAGCGCCACCCTCTTCATGTCCGAGGCAGGGAATCGCTCGACCTCGCGAAAGATCGATCGATGAGGTCGACAAGATCCCGTAGCCCTGCGGCGCACCGGCGAACGGATGCCAGTGGGAAGGAGCTTGGACGCGACGTGCGCAACTCGAGGCGCCAGCTCGGGCTCGGGCACGACGTCCAGGACAACGTCGGGACCACCGCAGGACCCGCTCGCGAGGCCTCCTCCACGGGGGCCGGGCCGGGGGTGTTCCCCGTGGCCGCCACGTGCTGCGCCGTGCCGGCTGCCGTGGAGCGGCAGGCGGTGGCGGAACCACTCGGCGTGGTCGAGGCGCATCCTGGGATCCGCGAGACGTGCCTCGCGCCGGAGGTGGACGGGTGATGGTCGACGCACTGAGGCCCGACCTGCTGCTCACCGACGCCGCCTTCCTCACCGTGGACCCGCGGCGGCCGCGGGCCGACTGGATCGCGGTGCACCAGGGGAAGATCGTGGCGCTCGGCGACGGTGATGACCGGCCGCCGGCCCGCCGCACGGTGCGCCTCGGGGGTGCCACGGTCGTGCCGGGGTTTCACGACGCCCACAACCACACGGTGATGTACGGCAAGTCGCTGACGGGCATCGAGCTGCGCTACCCGGAGGTGCGCACCCTCGACGACCTGTACGACGCCGTCGGGGCGGCCGCCCGGCAGACGCCCGAGGGATCGTGGATCTTCGGCGACAACTACGACCAGAACAAGCTCGGTGGCCACCCCAGCCTCGAGGCGCTGGACCGGGTCGCCCCGGACCACCTCGTGCGCCTGGGCCACAACTCCCGGCACATGTGTTTCGTCAACTCACGCGTGATCGACGAGCTCCGGCTGCACGACGTGCCGGACCCCACCGGCGGGCGGGTCGACCGGCTGCCGAGCGGTCGCCCGTCCGGCCTGCTCCAGGAGTCGGCGATGGAGCTCCTGCGGCCCCTCACCTGGCCGACACCGGTCGACACGATGGTCGACTACATCGCCGCGGCTCACGAGCAGTACGTCCGTGAGGGGTTGACCGCCGTGCAGGAGGCGGGGATCGGCGGCGGTCTGGCCGGTGCCTCGCCGATCGAGGCAGTTGCCTACCAGGAGGCTCGCCGCCGCGGCCTGCTACGGGTGCGCACGACGCTCATGCCCGCCTATGCCGGTGCGCAGTCCCTGCCCGGCGCGACGGGCGACGACGCCTACGGCTTCGGTCTCGGACTTCTCACCGGGTTCGGTGACGCGTGGCTTCGGCTCGGGCCGCTCAAGGTCTTCAGCGATGGCTCGCTCATCGGCCGCTCCGCGGCCATGAACGACGGTTTCGCCGACGACCCCTGCAACCACGGGCTGCTCGCGCTCGCCGAGGGGGAGCTGGATCGGATCATCATGGACGCCCACCGCGGCGGGTGGCAGATCGCCACGCACGCCATCGGCGACCGAGCCGTCGACCAGGTGGTGCAGGCGTATGCAGCGGCGCTGGCGGCGGTGCCACGCGCCGACCACCGACACCGCATCGAGCACGCCGGCATCGCCAGCGACGCGGCGGTGGCCCGGATGGCCATCCTGGGCCTCATCCCCAACCCGCAAGGCCGGTTCATCGGCGAGCTGGGCGATGGCATGATCACCGCGCTCGGGCCGGGGCGGGTGCCGCAGTGCTACCGAGGCCGCTCGCTGCTCGACGCCGGCATCGAGCTGCCGGGCAGCAGCGACCGTCCGGTCGTCGATGGTGCCCCGCTGTACGGCATCCACGACATGGTCAACCGTCGCACCGACAGTGGACAGGAGTTCGCCCCGCACGAGGCGCTCACCCCTGAGCAGGCGCTTCGGGCCTACACCTACGGTTCCGCGCACGCGGCCTTCCTCGAGGGGCAGCTGGGCAGCCTGGAGCCGGGGAAGCTCGCCGACCTCACCGTCCTCTCCGACGACCTCACCACCGTGGCACCGGAGCGGATCCGCGACATCGAGGTGCTCGCCACGGTCATCGAGGGCCACGCGGCGTTCGACGCCACCGGCCGCTGGGACGTGGACCCCGCCGACGCCGCGGGGCGAGAGGCTTGACGTGCCCCTGACACCTCAGGAGCGAGACCGCCTGCTCGTCGCTCAGGCCCCGGGTCCCACCCGCCATGGTCGGCACTGCGCGGTCAGGGTCTAGGAGCGCGACGTCGTCGGCCGCCGGCCGGCGCGGCGCCGCACGTCAGGTGGTACTTCCGCGTGCGAGTCGCCGGCCGTGACGGGACTTCCGATGGTTCGGGTCAGCGGCAGGAGCCCGGCCCACGTGCCCGCGGCCACGTCGTCGTCGTCGTCGTGGGGGTCACCGGTGCGCTGCTTCAGGCTGGCTTCCAGCAGGGGAACCGCCAGCAGGGCGGTGGCCGCGAGCTCGCGGCGAGTGTGCGGGCGCAACGTGGCCGCGCGGCCGGGCACGAGGTGGTCCACCACGAGGTCGAGCACGCGGGTGACCTCCACCGGGTCGCTCACCCGCCTGGCTGTGCCGATGACCACCGCGGACCGGTAGTTCATCGAGTGGTGGAACCCCGAGCGCGCGAGCACCAGGGCGTCGACCTCGGTCACGGTCACGCAGACGGCCGCGCCGGCCGCCCGCTGCAACCACCCGGCGGCAACCGAGCCGTGCACGTAGAGGCTCCCCGCCGAGTCGGGTCCGTCGGGGTCGACCGCCAGTGCCACCGGTAGCACGACCGGGTGGTCGTCGACGATCACCCCGAGGTGGGCGACGACGGCGCCGGCGAGCAGGGCGTGCAGCTCGGTCCGGTCCTCCCGGGCCCGTTCGCGGCTTCGGCCGATGGTGGTCCGTGCGGTCGGTGACAAGGGTGGGCGAGCGGTGGTCATGCAGCTAGCCTGACGGCACCACCGGTCTGTCGACCAGGCCAGTTCGGGGCACGTCGAGCAGACCACTGTGAAGGGCTTCCCCATGACGACGGTGGTGCTGCCGGTCGTGCTGGACCGGGCTGATCCCGCTCCGCTTCCCCACCAGCTGGCTCGGTGCATCCGGGACCTCGTCGCCCACGGCACGCTGCGTCGTGGCGAGCGGTTGCCCAGCAGCAGGACGCTCGCGACGGACCTGGGGGTGTCCCGGGTGGTCACCACGCAGGCGTACGAGCAGCTGGTCGCCGAGGGCTGGCTGGCCGCACGACCGGGGTCGGGGACCTACGTCGCCTCGGACGGGACGAACCTCCTGGACCCACCCGTCCGGCCCGCCACGGCACGCACCGGCAGCTCGCTGACCCGTCTCGACACGGGCACGCCGTGGATCGACCCCCGGTGGTCCGCGGGGTGGCGACGGGCGTGGCGCGAGGTTGCCGCCGCTCGACCACCTCGCGGGTACGACGACCCGCGGGGACTGCCCGAGCTGCGTGAAGCGCTGGCCGAGCACCTGGCCCGCAGCCGCGGGCTGGTCGTGCACCCCGACGAGGTGCTGACCACGGCCGGCGCGACCGACGGGTGGCGTCAGCTGCTGGGTGTGCTCGACCCCGGGCCGGTGGCGATCGAGGACCCCGGCTACCGTGCCGCCGTCGTCACGGCCGTCGCTGTGGGCCGATCGGTGGTGGACCTGCCGGCGGGCACGACGCCACCACGGCTCGACGGCATCATCGCCACCTACGTCACCCCCGCGCACCAGCACCCGACCGGGGTGACGATGGGGGCACCTGAACGCGTCGCGCTGCTGGCGGCAGCCCGAGGCGCACGCTGCCTCGTCGTCGAGGACGACTACGACTCCGAGCTCCGCTACGACGTCGCACCGATCCCGGCCCTGGCCGCGCTGGACCACAACCAGGTGGCCTACCTCGGAACCGCGTCCAAGGCGGTGTCCCCGAGCCTACGGCTGGGGTGGGTCGTGGCGCCGGCCCCCCTGACCGAGCGCCTCGTGGCGCAGCGCGCCGTCACCCATGACACCCCGGCGTGGGCCGTGCAGCGCGCGTTCGTCTCGCTGCTGCGCGACGGGTACCTCGACCGCGTGATCCGCAGCGCCCGCACGGTCTACGCCGAACGCCTCGCCCGTGTCGACGCGGCACTGTCGCCCTTCGCGGTGCGCGCCGGACCGCTCGCGGGCATGTACTCGACGTGGCTGGTGCCCGCCGCCGCCGCAACCCGCGCCCGCGACGACGCACGGAGAGCAGGGTTCGACGTTGCCCTGCTCTCGGACTACTGCCGGTCAGCAGCCCGGTCCGGGCTCGTCGTCGGCGTCGGTGGCTGTTCCGACGCCCAGCTGGACACCGCACTCCAGGCCATGGTCAACGGGTTGGGTGAGGACAACCCCGGCGGGCACCGGGCACCGAGCTGGAGGTGACGACGGTGGTGCACCGAGGGCACGCCCCTGCAGGGCGACGGCGATAGGTGACATCGGAGCTGTCGCGCCCGCGCGACAGCGGACTCTCGCACCCGCTACCTGAGCCGGGGAGCTCGGGGGTGCCGGCGAGCTCTGCGCGTGCGGTGACGCAACAACGCGACTGCGATGACGCTCAACCCGAGGAGGACGACGACGCCCGTGACGGCGATGGTCGTGGTGGATGATGCCGCGCCCGTGTCGGGGGCTGCCGCTGCAGTGGACGGTGAGGAGGGCACCGCAGGTGCCGAGGGGGTGGGTGCAGCAGTCGGCGCAAGGGGCGGCAGGACATGCGTCGAGGTGCACGCGTTGTCCTCGTAGGGCGACGTTGAGTTCCGTGGGTCGAACTCGTACCGGACCCCGACCTCGTACGTCCGGTCGACCGAGGTCGCCGTGTCCCCGCCGGAAGGGTCCGGCACTGCGGGTGTGCCTATCACCGTGACGTGGCGACCGTCGTCGGTGCGCACCTCGGCGACGCGGCCGGCGCGGCTGGTCGCTACTACCGTCCCAGCGAAGGCGTTCGGCGACGTGAGAGCTCCGGGGCCGGCACACGAAGCCCACGCGGGTGCGCTACCCAGGGTCCACGCGGTGGCAAGAAGAACAGGAAGCAGCACGGCCCAGGTCAGGATGCAGAGAACCCGGTTGCACCGCCTGCCGCGCCCAGAGGTTTTCACTGCACTCACCCCTTTGTCGCCTTGGTCGGTCCACCAACACCGGCACCACTGACCGATCGGCATGCGCGGTCAGGGGCGAGCGGGAGCAATGGGCTTGCTTCCCGTCCAGCTCCGCGTGCGGTACCAAGCCGCATCGGTGAGGGACTCGTTGGGGTGGACCTTGTCCACCCTCATGGTGCCCGCCAGAGAGCCGTCTGCGAAGAAGCAGACGCTCGGCGATGGAGAGGGCAGGGCCGTGCACCACGGCACCGGGTGGTGGTGGGGTGAGGACCGGGGCCTTGTCGGGGTTGATGTTCATCGGCCGCATCCCCACCACCGGCGGCGGGTGGCGAGTGCACGGGCGGGCCGTCGCCGAGACGGTCAAGTGCAGACAACCGGTGGGCTACGACGACGTCCGCTCCCTCGTCGACGACCCCCGCCTCGCCTGCTCCGAGGTCCTCGGCGAGGAGAAGGGCACCACCTGCGCCGGGTTCGTCATCCGGGCCGCGGCCTCCGTCGCCGCCCACGTCTTGACTCCGCCACCGCGCACTCGGCGGCAAGCCCCCGACCAGCCGACCGGCACCAAGCTGATGGCCGGGTACGCCTAGCTGCCGACGGTCCAGGTGTCCTTGCCGCGCAGCAGGTCCTGCAGGGCGTCCTGGTCCCCGGGGCGGGACTGCTTGGCCCGGGCCACCTGGTCGCGGGCCAGGTCGTCGTAGGTGGGCTTGGCGACGGAGCGGAACACCCCGGTGACGGTGTGGGTGAGCTCCTGGTCCGAGAGCCGGCTCAGCGCGTAGGCGTACTCGGGGTTGTCGGTGTGCGCGTCGTGCACCACCACGTCGGTGGCCTCGACGTCGGCGGTGGCGGCGACCTTCAGGCCGAACCCGTCCCGGACGACGCAGTGCTCGCCGGAGGGCCCGAACACGATGGGCTCGCCGTGGGTGAGCGGGATGAGGCGGTGCTCCGCCTCGTCGCCCTTGCGGAGCACGTCGAACGAGCCGTCGTTGAAGATGGGGCAGTCCTGGAAGATCTCCACGAAGGCGGTCCCGCGGTGGGCGGCGGCCGCGCGGAGAACCTCGGCGAGGCCCTTGCGGTCGGAGTCCATGGCACGGGCGACGAACGTGGCCTCCGCCCCGAGGGCGAGGCTGAGGGGGTTGAACGGGGTGTCCAGCGAGCCCATCGGGGTGGACTTGGTGACCTTCCCGACCTCGGAGGTGGGCGAGTACTGGCCCTTGGTGAGGCCGTAGATCCGGTTGTTGAACAGCAGGATCTTGAGGTTCACGTTCCGGCGCAGGCTGTGGATCAGGTGGTTGCCGCCGATGCTCAGCGCGTCGCCGTCCCCGGTGACCACCCAGACGGACAGGTCCGGGCGGGAGACGCTCAGGCCGGTGGCGATGGCCGGGGCGCGCCCGTGGATGGAGTGCATGCCGTAGGTCTCGAGGTAGTAGGGGAAGCGGCTGGAGCAGCCGATCCCGGAGACGAAGACGATGTTCTCCCGCTGCAGGCCCAGCTCGGGCAGGAAGCCGCGGATGGTCGCGAGGATGGCGTAGTCACCGCACCCGGGGCACCAGCGCACCTCGGAGCCGGAGGTGAAGTCCTTGGCCTTCTGGGGGGTGTCGGTGGTGGGGACGCCGGCCAGGGCGGTCAGGCCGATGTCCCGGTGAGCGCTGTCGGTACCGATGGTGGCGGTCATGCGGAGACCTCCGTGCTGGTCGGGATGGCGTGGCTGGGGATGACGGCGTTCCGGGCGTTCGTGGTCTTGGCGGCCTCGGAGGCGGCGAGGGTGCCGGCGGCGGCCTCCAGGAGGACCTCCTGCAGCTCCTCGGCGAGGAAGGCGAGGCCCGCGACCTTGGTCACCGGCTGGATGTCGACGAGGAACTCCGCACGCAGCAGCATCGAGAGCTGGCCGAGGTTCATCTCCGGCACCACCACGCGGTCGTAGGCGCGCAGCACCTGTCCGAGGTTGGCCGGGAACGGGTTGAGGTGGCGCAGGTGGGCCTGGGCCACGTTCGTGCCCAGCGCGCGGACCCGACGGCACGCGGCCCCGATCGGCCCGTAGCTCGATCCCCAGCCCAGCACCAGGATCCGTGCGGTGCCCGACGGGTCGTCGACCGTCACGTCCGGCACCGTGATGCCGTCGATCTTGGCCTGGCGCAGCCGCACCATGAGCTCGTGGTTCGCAGGCTCGTAGGAGATCCCGCCGCCGCCGTTGGCCTTCTCCAGGCCGCCGATGCGGTGCTCGAGGCCGGCGGTGCCCGGGATTGCCCACGGCCGGGCCAGGGTCGCCGGGTCCCGGGTGTAGGGGGAGAACTCGGCCTTGCCGGCCGCGGAGCGCCCCGCCCCGGCCGCGTCGGGCGCGGGGGCATCGGCCCCGGCGAGGTCACCGGTGGAGGGGGCGCGGGCGAAGCCGGGGTCGATCAGCGGGAGGTCGTCCACGTCGGGCACCGACCACGGCTCGGAGCCGTTCGCGATGGCCCCGTCGCTCAGCAGCAGCACCGGGGTCCGGTAGGTGATGGCGATGCGGGCGGCCTCGAGCGCGGCGGCGAAGCAGTCCGACGGCGACTGCGGCGCTATGACGGGGACGGGGGACTCGCCGTTGCGCCCGTAGAGGGCCTGCAGCAGGTCGGCCTGCTCGGTCTTGGTCGGCAGCCCGGTGGAGGGCCCGCCGCGCTGGACGTCGATGACGAGCAGCGGCAGCTCGGTCATCACGGCCAGCCCGATGGTCTCCGACTTCAGGGCCAGTCCCGGTCCGGAGGTGGTGGTCACCCCGAGTGCCCCGCCGAACGCGGCCCCCAGCGCGGAACCGACCCCGGCGATCTCGTCCTCGGCCTGGAACGTGGTCACGTCGAAGCTCTTGTGCTTGCTCAGCTCGTGCAGGATGTCGCTGGCCGGGGTGATCGGGTAGCTCCCCAGGAACACCGGCAGCCCGGAGCGCTTGCCCGCGGCGACGAGGCCGTAGGCCAGGGCGGTGTTGCCGGTGACCTGGCGGTAGGTGCCCTCGGGCAGGCGCGCGGCCGCCACGGTGTAGGTGGTGGCGAAGGCCTCCGTCGTCTCGCCGTAGTTCCAGCCCGCCTTGTACGCGAGCACGTTGGCCTCGGCCACGGCGGTGTTCTTGGCGAACTTCGTGCGCAGGAACTCCGCGGTGGCCTCGGTGTCGCGGTGGTACATCCAGGAGAGCAGGCCCAGGGCGAACATGTTCTTCGCGCGCTCGGCGTCCTTCTTGCTCAACCCGGTGGACTCCACCGCGCCGCGGGTCAGGGTGGCCATCGCCACCTTGTGGACGACGAAGTCGGCCAGCTCGTCGGGCTCGCCCTCGACGGGGCTCAGCGGGTCGCTGGCGTAGCCGACGGTCGCCAGGTTGCGCTTGCTGAACTCGTCGGTGTTCACGATCAGCGTCCCGCCGCGCGGCAGGTCCGCCAGGTTCGCCTTGAGCGCCGCGGGGTTCATCGCCACCAGCACGTCGGGCCGGTCGCCGGCGGTGAGGATGTCGTAGTCCGCGAAGTGGATCTGGAAGCTGGAGACACCGGCCAGCGTGCCGCGGGGAGCGCGGATCTCGGCCGGGAAGTTCGGCTGCGTCGCCAGGTCGTTGCCGAACGCCGCCGCCTCCGAGGTGAAGCGGTCGCCCGCGAGCTGCATGCCGTCACCGGAGTCACCCGCGAAGCGGATCACCACCCGGTTGATCTCGACGTTCTCGCGCGGGCCGCGCTCGCCGGGCAGGCCGGTGCCGGACCCAGGGTGGTCGTGCGGGCTGGTGTCGGTGCTCATCGGGTTCGAGACCCCTTCTCCGGGCGTGGCACGACCGGGAGGAACCGGTCGGTGAGTCCACTGACCGACTTTACGGCCCGGGGGCGAGCGGTGCGCCCGCGCCGGAGGGGACGTACCTCACGCGGGACGCCCTCAGCGCCGGGTGATCTGCTGCTGCAGGGCGGCGACCTTGGCCGCGAACTCCGGCGTCGTCGCGGAGTGGGCCTGCGGACCGAGCTCGGTGGCCAGCGCCGCGGCGTGGGTGTCGGTGTCCACCAATCCCGGCTGCGCGGTGGCCCGCATGCTCGCCTTGGTGGCCAGCACGAGCTCGCGGGGGGCCGCGGCGGGCACGGCGGCCAGCTCGACGGCCGCGGCCACCACGTCCTCGTGCCGGCTCAGCGCCAGGCCCTGGGCCACCGCGGCGTCCGCGTCGAGGATGGTGCCGAGCAGGACCATGGCCCGGGCCACCTGCGGGCCCACGGCACGCTGCAGCATCCACGTCATGCCACCGCCGGGGTGCAGGCCCAGCTGCAGGAACCGGGCGTCGAAGCGGGCGCGCGGACCGACGAGGCGGACGTCCGCGGCCAGCGACAGGTTGAGCCCTGCTCCCACGGCCGCTCCGTTCACCGCCGCGATGGTCGGCAGGGTGCACCGGGCGACGGCGACGAAGCCGGCGTAGATGCGCTCGAGGCCGGCGGCGTCGGCCCGGGCCAGCTCGCCGAGGTCGCCCCCGGCGCAGAACGCGGAGCCCGCCCCGGTCAGCACCACGGCGTGCACGTCCGTGTCCGCCTCCGCCGAGGCGACGGCGTCGGCCAGCGCGGCGGAGAGCTCCAGGGTGAGCGCGTTGCGCCGGTCGGGGTCGGAGACGGTGAGCACCGCCACGTGGTCGGTCACGACGGTGTGCACGGCAGCGGGAGAGGTCATGGCCCTGATCGTGCCAGCCTCAGGCGTCCGGCTGGGCCGCGGGCGGTCGGTCGATGAGGGTCGAGAGCACCACGGTGGAGGTCGTGCTCTCCACCACGTCCATCGCGCGCAGGGCCTCCAACCCGGTCTCGAGGTGCCCGATGCTCGCCGCGCGCAGGTGCACGATCGCGTCCGCCGCGCCGGAGACGGTGTACGCCGCCACCACCTGGGGCAGCCGCTGCAGCTCGGTGCGGATCCGTGCAGGGGTGACGTTGCCGCGGCAGTGCACCTCGACGAAGGCCTCCGTGCCCCAGCCCAGGGCGGCCGGATCCACCACCGCGGTGAAGCCCCGGACGATCCCCGCGGCCACCAGCTTGTCCACCCGGCGCTTCACCGCCGGGGCCGAGAGCCGCACCACCGACCCGATCTGGGCGTAGCTGGAGCGGGCGTCGGCGACGAGGCACGACACGATCTGCTGGTCCAGGGCGTCCACACGCAACATCATGGGCCTGCGAAGGTCGCTCAGCGGCATCGACCGGCGGTCACCGGTCCGAATACCCTGCATCCATGACGGTCCTGCCCCTGCCCGCCGCTGCGCTCGCCTCCCGGGTCGCCACCGCCCGGCACTTCCTGATGACCACGCCCACCCACTTCGACGTCACCTACGTCATCAACCCGTGGATGGACCCGGGCCAGCCGGTCGACGCGGTCCTGGCCGGGGCCCAGTGGTCGACCATCCGGGAGCTCTACCTCTCCCTCGGCCACCGGGTCGAGGTCGTCGACGGGGAGCCGGGCCTGCCGGACATGGTGTTCGCCGCCAACGCCGCCACGGTCGTGGAGGGCACCGCGTACGGCGCCCGCTTCCGCACCCCGCAGCGCGCCCCGGAGGCTGCCCACGTGGCGGGGTGGTTCGCCGAGCGGGGTGTCCGGGTGGTCGCCCCGACGGCCGTGAACGAGGCGGAGGGCGACTTCGCGTGGACCGGCGAGGTGCTGCTGGCCGGCACCGGGTTCCGCACCGACCCGGGTGCGCACGCCGAGGCGCAGGAGGTGCTCGGGGTACCGGTGGTCTCGCTGCACCTGGTGGACCCGCGCTACTACCACCTGGACACCTGCCTGGTGGTGCTCGACGACGCGGCGGACCGGGCGGCCACCGTGGCCTACTACCCGGCGGCGTTCTCCCCGGGGAGCCAGAAGGTGCTCGCGCGGCTGTTCCCGGACGCCGTGCTCGCCGATGCCGCGGACGCCGCGTGCCTCGGTCTCAACGCCGTCAGCGACGGCCGCAACGTGGTGCTCGCGCAGGAGGCCACCCGGCTCGCCGACCTGGTGGCCGAGCGTGGTTTCGTCCCGCACCTGGTGGACGTCAGCGAGCTGCGCAAGGCCGGTGGCGGACCCAAGTGCGTGACCATGGAGCTGCGGGGCCTCCAGCTGGACGACCGCAGCTAGCCTGACCCGGTGCTGACGACCGTCGTGGTGGGGGAGCAGGTGCTCGCCGTCCACGTGCTGGACCTCGGGCTCGCGTGCTGCGGGGTCGAGGTGATGGCCGCCCTGCACGACGGCTCGCGCACGGGGGTCGACGCCGGTCCGGTCGACGTGGCGCCCACCGCCCACGTGCTGCTCGTCTCCGGGACGGTCACCGACGTGCTCGCGGGCGCCGTCGCCCGGGCCCACGCCGCGCTGCCGGAGCCGCGCTACGTGGTCTCCATCGGGGCCTGCTGCGCCACCGGCGGGCCGTACTGGGACTCCTACTCGGTGACCAAGGGCGTCGACCAGCTGGTGCCCGTGCACGTCAGCGTGCCCGGCTGCCCGCCGCGGCCCGAGGCGGTGCTCGGCGGGCTCCGCGCCCTGGGCGAGATGCTCGCGGGGTCGCCCGCGTGAGCGTCGGCCAGGCGGACCTCGCGGCGGCGCTGGTGACCGCGCTGGGCGGCGGGGTGGTGCACGAGTCCTACGGCCAGCACTGCGTGCTGGTCGGGCCCGAGGACTGGGTCCGGGCCGCCACCACGGCCCGCGACGAGCTGGGCTGTGCGCTGTTCGACCACCTGCTGGTCGGGGACGCCGGCGGGCCGACGGCCAGCGGGGAGAGCTGGGACGTCGTGCTCCACGTGGTGCGGCTGCCCGCGGCCGGCCTGCTCCTGCGGACCCGGCTGCCCGTCGGGATCGCGCTGCCCAGCCTCACGGGGGTGTGGGCGGGCGCGGCGTGGCCCGAGCGCGAGGCGGCCGAGATGGCGGGTCTCGAGGTCACCGGGCACCCGGACCTGCGCCCCCTGCTGCTGGCCACCGGAGCCGGCCTGCACCCGCTCCGCAAGGACACCCTGCTCGTCTCCCGGGCCGTGCGACCGTGGCCGGGTCGCCTGGAGCCGGGTGAGGCCGCGGACGGCACGGAGGCCACCGGAGCGGGACGACGCCGCGCCACCGCTCCCGGGCTCCCGCCGGCGGGGTGGGGCACACCGTGAGCACGGGGCCTCTCGACCCCGACCGGGCGCGGGGCACGGGGAGCGTCCCCGACCGGGCGCGGGGCACGGGGCCTCTCGACCCCGACCGGGCGCGGGGCACGGGGCCTCTCGACCCCGACCGGGCGCGGGGCACGGGGAGCGTCCCCGACCGGGCCAGGGGCACGATCGCGCTGCTGGAGGCGAGCTGCACGTCGTGCATGATCTGCGCCCGCGAGTGCCCGGACTGGTGCATCCACGTCGAGTCGACCACCGAGCAGCCCGAGCGCGACGACGCCGGCCGCTCGCGCACCCGGGCCCGCCCCGTGCTGCAGCGCTTCGCCATCGACTTCGGCGCGTGCCTGTTCTGCGGCATCTGCATCGAGGTCTGCCCGTTCGACGCGCTGCACTGGTCCCCGGAGCACGACTTCCCCGGGGTGGACGCCGCCGGTGAGCGGGCCGTGGCCGAGCTGGTGGCCGAGCGGGACGTGCTCGGCGAGCTCGTGGCCCGGGTCCCGCCCCCGCTGGACTGAGCGCACGGGAACGACGCGCGCGTGCGGCTCGTTCACGGTCTCGGAACCGACCGCCGACCCTGGAGGACCACGCCGCCGTGCACCGCCACGCGAACGGGCTCAAGACCGCGCTGCTGCTCGGCGGGACGTCGGCGGTCATCGTGCTGGTCGGGGGCCTGTTCGGCCGCACCACGCTGCTCCTGGCGGTGGTGCTGGCGCTCGCGGTCAACGCCTGGTCCTACTTCCGCAGCGACCGGATCGCGCTGAAGGCCATGCACGCGGTACCGGTGACCGAGGCGCAGCAGCCCGCGATGTACCGGATCGTGCGCGAGCTCGCCACGGTCGCCCGCCAGCCCATGCCCCAGCTCTACGTCAGCCCCACCCAGGCCCCCAACGCGTTCGCGACCGGCCGCAACCCGCGCCACGCCGCGGTGTGCTGCACCACGGGGATCCTCGACCTGCTGGACGAGCGGGAGCTGCGCGCCGTGCTGGCCCACGAGCTCAGCCACGTCTACAACCGGGACATCCTCATCGCCTCGGTCGCCGGGGCGCTGGCCGCCATCGTGGGTTACCTGAGCACCCTCGCCTACTTCGGGGGGGCCTTCGGCGGCGGGCAGAACCGGCCGAACCCGCTGGCCCTGCTGCTGGTGGCGCTGCTCGGGCCGGTCGCGGCGGGCGTCGTGCAGATGGCGGTGTCCCGCTCGCGGGAGTTCCAGGCCGACGCCTCCGGGGCCGAGCTCAGCGGTGACCCGCTGGCGCTCGCCTCGGCCCTGCGGCGGCTGGAGCAGGGCACCGCCGCCGCCCCCCTGCCGCCGGAGCCCGCGCTCACCGCGCAGTCGCACATGATGATCGCCAACCCGTTCCGGCCCGGGGAGCGGGCGGCGCGGCTGTTCTCCACCCACCCCCCGATGGCGGAGCGGATCGCGCGCCTGGAGGGGATGGCCGGTCGCCGCCTGCCGTGAGGGGCTACCGGTAGTTCACGAACTGCAGGGCGATCCCGAAGTCCTCGCCGCGCAGCAGCGCGATGACGGCCTGCAGGTCGTCGCGCTTCTTGCCCTTGACGCGGAGCTCGTCGCCCTGGATCTGGGCCTGCACGCCCTTGGGCCCGCCGTCGCGGATGGTCTTGGCGATCTTCTTCGCGTTCTCGCTGGTGATGCCCTGCACCAGCGTGCCGGTCACCTTGTAGACCTTGCCCGAGGGTGCGGGATCACCCACCTCGAAGGCCTTCATGGAGATGTCCCTGCGCACGAGCTTCTCCTGGAACACCTCGACGGCGGCCTTGCAGCGCTCCTCGGTGGAGGAGGTGATCGTGACCGCCTCCTCGCCGGCCCACTCGATGCCGGTCTCGGTGCCGCGGAAGTCGAAGCGCGTGGAGAGCTCCTTTCCCGCCTGGTTGAGGGCGTTGTCCACCTCCTGGCGGTCGACCTTGCTCACGACGTCGAACGACGCGTCTGCCACGGCTGCTCCTCCTGCTGCTGGTCGACCCGGGGCCCTCGAGCGGCCCCGGGCCGTGCGCGCGGCCCCGGTTCGGGACTTCGCCTAATGATCTGTAGTCTGCCTCCTGCACCGAGATCGACCTCGCGGTGCCACGGCAGGTTGCCCGAGTGGCCAAAGGGAGCGGACTGTAAATCCGCCGGCATCGCCTACGTTGGTTCGAACCCAACACCTGCCACCACGCCCCACCCCCGCAGCACCGATCAGGAGTCACTGAGCGTGAGGACGTGCGGTGAGAAGCCCCCGACAGGGTGCAGGACCAGCGCCCCGTCGGGGGACGTGACGCCACCCTGCTGGCGATCCTGGTCCCCGTGCGTCACGCTCCTCCGAGGTGGGCGGGCGTCCGCAGGGGGAGGTGGCGGGTGACCCAGCTCGCTGCTCCTGGCGCGAACCCCGGCGAAGGTCGCGCGCACCGCTCGAGCACCCCGTCGGCCGTGCACTCACCCCCGGTGCGTCGGTACGTGCTGGCGGGTGTCGTCATCGCCGTCGTCCTGGTCGCCCTCGGTCTGGTCCATTCCGAAGGTGGCTCACTCCCGCAGTGGTGGGCCGGCCTGCCCGCGCTGGTGGCCGCGTTCGGGCTCGCCGAGGTCGCCGCCCTGCAGGTCGAGGTGCGTCGGGGCACCGTGTCGATACCGCTCAACGAGCTACCGCTGGGCGCCGCCCTGCTCCTGCTCCCGCTGCCCGTCGCCCTCAGCGCGTCGCTGCTGGTGCTGGTGGGCCGGGCGCTCTGGAGGCGTCAGCACCCCGTCATCGCGGCCTTCAACCTCGCGGCGACGTCGATCGAGATCGCGACGGCCTACCTCGTGGTCGACCTGCTGGTCGGCCGCGCGGTGCCCGAGCTGCTCGCCGTGCTCTGCGCTCTGGTCCTCTCCAACGTCACGGCGAGCATCAACGGGCTCGGCCTCTCGCTGGCGATGGGCAGCGACCGCCGCGCCGGGCTGCGGAGCACGTTGTCGGGCACGTTGACGACGATGACCATCGTCATGCCCCTGCTCGTGGTCCTGGGTGCCCAGCTGGTCCGCAGCGGGCCCTACGGCTGGCTGCTCGTCGCCGGGGTGCTGCTCGCGTTCGCGGTTCTCTACCGCGCCTACTCGGTGTTGCTGCGCGAGCGGCGGGACGTCGGGATCGTGCAGGACATCAGCCAGGTCGTCGGCCAGTCCGACGACGTCTGGCCCCGGGTGGCCGAGCTGTTCCGCCAGCAGTTCAACGCCCGCCGAGCGATCGTGCGAGCACCCGACGGGGGGCCCGCGGCGGTGGCAGGGGACCCGTGCAGCAGCGACGCGGACCTGGGACGTGACGTGCTGGCGGCCTCGACGTCCACCCGGCTGGTCACCCTGTCCGGCGCCGCCTCGCCGGTCGCCGCCGCGCTCGCCGCGCGCGGGGTGGCCGAGGTCCTCGTCGCGCCACTGGGGGTCGGCCGCGGCGCCGGGTCGATCGAGCTGCACGACCGGCAGAACCAGCTTCGGGGCTTCGGGGCGGGCGACGTGCGGCTGCTGGACACCCTCGCCCGGCACGTGTCCACGGCCGTGGACAACCACCGCCTGCTCGCCGAGCTCCGTGGGGCGGCCTACCACGACCGGCTGACGGGCCTGAGCAACCGGCTGGGCTTCGTCGAACTTGCCGCCTCTGCCGTGGCGAGCAGCGCAGACCTGCGCACCGCATCCCGGACGTGCGGCGTGGTGCTGCTCGACCTCGGTGCGCTCGGCCCCGTCAACGACGCGCTGGGGCACCTCTGGGGGGACCGCTTCGTGGTGCAGGCGGCGGAACGGGTGCAGGCCGCCGTCGAGGAGGCCGTCGGTCCCGGCCCGGTCCTCGGACGGGTCGAGGGGGACGTGTTCGCCGTCCTGCTGCTGGACCACCCCGCCGAGGAGTGCGTCCGGCTCGCCGAGGTGCTGGCCGCACGGCTCGCCCCGCCGTTCCCGCTCGACGAGCTGACCGTCGAGGCCTCCCCGGCGGTCGGGGTGTCGGTGGTGGTGCACTCCGCGGGTCAGCCGGGCCCGGACGTGGAGGCGATGCTGCAGCACGCGGACGTGGCCGTCCAGGAGGCGAGGGTGGCCGGGCAGCCGGTGCGGACCTACCACGAGGGCATGGGGCTGCGGTTCCTGCGACGGTTCCAGCTGGTGACCCAGTTCCGGGCCGCGCTCGCCGCGGGGCAGGTGACGGTGCACTACCAGCCGAAGGTGGCCCTGCCCGGGCGGGAGGTGGTCGGCTCTGAGGCGCTCATGCGCTGGACCCACCCCGAGTTCGGGCCGGTGGACCCCGAGGAGCTCGTCCGCGTGCTCGAGGCCACCGGGCTGATGGACGACCTCACGCACTTCGTGCTCCACGACGCACTGCGCCGGTGCCGAACCATGCTCGACCGCGGCCTGCGCATCGCGCCCGCGGTGAACGTCTCGGTCCGCAACCTGCTCTCGCCCGGCTTCCCCGGCATGATCTCCGCCGCGCTCGCCGAGCACGACGTGCCGGCGGAGATGCTGACGCTGGAGATCACCGAGACGTCGGTGATGGGCGACGCGGAGCGGACGCTGCCCGCCCTGCGCGTGCTGCACGAGATGGGCGTCGCGCTGTCGGTCGACGACTTCGGCACGGGCTACTCCTCGCTGTCCTACCTGCGTCGGCTGCCGGTGGACGAGGTGAAGATCGACAAGAGCTTCGTGGCGAGGATCGAGACCGACCTCGGCGACCTGGCTGTCGTGCGCGCCATCATCGACCTCGGACGCTCGCTCGGGCTGCGGGTGGTGGCCGAGGGCGTCGAGACCGACGTGGTGCGCGACCTGCTGGCCGAGATGGGGTGCGACGTGGTGCAGGGCTACCTCATCTCGCGTCCTCTCGATCCCGAGCGCTTCGATGCGTGGCTGCACACCCGGACCGTCCTGGCGCCGGGCGGTGTCGGCCGGGCGCCGGTGTCCCCCCGGCTCTCCCGCTGAGGCGTCGAGAAGCCGGTTTCACATCCTGGGCCCGGCGTGTGTAACCTCTGCAAGGCTTCACGCGCAGGCTTCCTGCGTGCTGCCGCGCCCCTTTAGCTCAGTCGGCAGAGCGTCTCCATGGTAAGGAGAAGGTCTACGGTTCGATTCCGTAAAGGGGCTCGTTCGACAGGTTCGTCCCGTGCCCGGCGGCTCCACCCGCCGGACGCACAGCGGTGTAGCTCAGTCGGTAGAGCAAGCGGCTCATAATCGCTGTGTCGCCGGTTCAAGTCCGGCCACCGCTACCCCCGGCGCGCTCCCGGTACCCTGGCGAGTGCCCCACCCCGTTCCACCCCGATCACGATCGACGAAGCTCTCGATTCAGCAGAAAGAGGCATCCCCGTGGCCGCCACCGACGTCCGTCCCAAGATCACGCTGGCGTGCGAGGAGTGCAAGCACCGCAACTACATCACGCGGAAGAACCGGCGCAACGACCCGGACCGCATGCAGATGAAGAAGTTCTGCTCGAACTGCGGCACGCACCGCGTGCACCGCGAGACCCGCTGAGCGGCGCACCACCCCGAGCCCCCGACGACGGCGGCTGTCCTGCTCGCGCAGGACGGCCGCCGTCGTCGTGGTGCGTCCGGCTGGTCGTGCACGGTTGTAGCGTCACCGCCGTGCCCGTCAACCGCTCGTTCCTCGAGAGCCCGCACCCTCCCGTCGGCCCCTGGCAGGTCGGGCGGGAGAAGGTCCGCGAGTTCGCCACCGCTGTCGGCGCCCTCGACCCGGCCCACCACGACCTGACCGCGGCGGCCGCGCTGGGCCACGCCGACCTGGTCGCGCCACCCACCTTCGCGGTGGTGCTCACGCTGGGCGCCGAGCAGGCCGTGGTGACGCACCCGCAGGCCGGGGTGGACTGGAGCAGGGTGGTGCACCGCGAGCAGCGCTTCACCCACCACCGCCCGGTGCTCGCCGGTGACGTGCTCACCGCCGAGGTGTTCCTGGCCGACGTCCGGGAGGTGGCGGGCAACGACCTCGTGTCCTGCCGCACCGAGGTCACCGACGCCGCGGGCCTGCCGGTCCTGACGGCGCGCTCGACCCTCGTCGCCCGGGGGACCGCGGCGGTGGTGTCGTGAGCGTGCGGGCCCTCGACGACGTGCGGGTGGGAGACGTCCTCGAGCAGCTGGAGGTCCGGCTGACCCGCGCCGACCTCGTCCGCTACGCCGGGGCGTCGTTGGACATGAACCCCATCCACTGGAGCGACCGGGCGGCTCGGAGCGCCGGCCTCGACGGCGTGATCGCACACGGGATGCTGACCATGGCGCTGGGGGCCCGGCTCGTCAGTGACTGGTGCGGGGACCCGGGAGCCGTCCTGGAGTACGGCGTGGTGTTCACCCGGCCGGTCCCGGTGCCGGACGACGACGAGGGTGTGCTGGTGGTGCTCGGCGGCCGGGTCAGCGCGCTCGACCCCGCGGCGTCGACCGCGATGCTCGCCCTGACGGCGACCACCGGTGGCGTGAAGGTCCTGGGCAAGTCGACCGCTCTCGTCCGGCTCTCGTGAGCAGCGGGCTCCCGGTGAGGGCGCTGGACCCCTGGGGACTCGTGCAGGTCGGCCGGACCGCTGCGCTCGCGTCCCTGGGGGCGGCCCTGACGACGGCGACGGTGGCCACCCGCGCCGGTGGGGTGCTGCTGGAGGCTGCCGCCGTGCTGCCGCGCGCGGTGCTGGCCCTGGAGCGGCTGGCCGCCTCGGCCGACTCGATCGATGCCCTGGGGCGACTCGAACCCCTGCTGGTGCGGCTGGCGGAGGCCGAGGGGTCGGCACTGGTCGAGCCCGCGCTGTCCGCGCTGCCGGACCTGCCGGCCGCGGTGGTCGTGCTCCAGGACGTGGTGGTCCAGATGCAGGCGAGCCTGGGTGGCGTGGCGCCGGACCTGCAGGCCGTCGCAGAGGTGATCGACAGGCTCGACGTCTCCGTGGCCGTGCTCGCCGGGGCGGTGGCGCCGCTGCAGGGCACCAGCGAGCGCCTGGGGCGGCTGGTCGACCGGCTGCCCGAGCGGCTGCGGCGCCCGGCCGACGCTGCTGCGCTCCCGCACGGCCGCGGTTGAGCGGTCCTGCGTGGTGGAGGGGTGCGCCGGCCGTGTCGTACACTCGGTTTCCTGGGGCGTCCCTGTGCTGCCCGCTGTCCCCGTGCTGTCGCTCCGGCGTCGGTCACCGGACCGGTGGGTGCGCAGCACGGCAACCTGGTTCGGCCGTCGCCCGTCGTCGGCCGGAGGGGCGTAGCTCAACTGGCAGAGCAGCGGTCTCCAAAACCGCAGGTTGCAGGTTCAAGTCCTGTCGCCCCTGCGCACGGCAACACCGACTGGAGGAGTGAGGGTGAGCGACGAGCGGGACGGCGTCACGCCAGGGTCGGACGACCCCGGTGCCCCTGACGCCACCACGCCCACCGACGCCGAGGACATCGGTCCGGTGGAGGGTGTCGACGCCCCCGGCGGTGAGCTGCCGGCCGGCGCGGACGCCCACGCCGCCGAGCAGGACGACGCCGCCGAGCAGGACTCCGCGCCGGAGGTCGCCGCCCGTCCCACCGGCAAGCGTCGCACCGCCGGAGCGGGTTCGCGCCCGGCCCGGCCGGTGGCCGAGGGATCCAAGCGGGCCTCTGGTCGATCCACGGCGCGGCGCAGCGTGGCGGAGGCCCCGTCCCGGCGCAGCCCGGTGTCGCGGGTCGCCCGCTTTCTCAGGGAGGTGGTGTCGGAGCTCCGCAAGGTCATCTGGCCCACCCGCAAGGAGCTCGTCACCTACACGTCGGTCGTCCTGGTCTTCGTGACCTTCATGGTGGCGCTGGTGTCCGGGCTGGACATCCTGTTCGCGAAGGGTGTGCTGGCCCTGTTCGGCTGATCCACCCTCCCAACGGCCGACCGGCCGAGGAGCGTGGCGGGCGGCGGCGCACGGACCAGGTCCGTGGCGCCCACCCACCGCGAGAAGACGAGAGGAAGCGAGTCGCAGACGTGAGCACCCCCGAGGTCGGCCGTGAGGACGCGGAGCTGGTCCAGCTCTCCGATGCCGAGGTCTACGAGGCCGGGCAGGACGAGACCGGCGAGGACGCGACCACCGCCGGAGCGGTCTCCGAGGAGGTGGAGGCTGCCGACGCCGCCGTGGTGGCCGCGACCACTCAGCCAGAGGCCGACGACGACACGTCGGTGCAGGAGGCGGACCTCGAGCCCGTCGCCGCCCCGGTCGTCGAGGCGACGACCGAGGACGTGGCCACGGCCGGTGCCGACGTCGAGGAGGACGCGGACCCGGTCGAGGAGATGAAGGCAGCGCTGCGGCGCGCCCCCGGGGACTGGTACGTCGTGCACTCCTACGCCGGCTACGAGAACAAGGTCAAGACCAACCTCGAGACCCGGGTGCAGACCCTCGACGTGGAGGAGTTCATCTTCCAGGTCGAGGTGCCCGTGGAGGAGGTCACCGAGATCAAGAACGGCCAGCGCAAGCAGGTCAACCGGAAGGTCCTGCCCGGTTACATCCTCGTGCGGATGGAGCTCAACGACGCCTCCTGGGGCGCGGTGCGCAACACCCCCGGGGTCACCGGCTTCGTCGGGGCCACCTCGCGCCCGTCCCCGCTGACCCTCGACGAGGTCCTCAAGTTCCTGCTGCCCGCCGTGGAGCAGAAGAAGGCGGCGGGTGCGGGCGCGAGCTCGGCGGGCGACGGCGGTGCCGTGTCCACCATCGTGGTCGACTTCGAGATCGGCGAGTCGGTCACCGTGATGGACGGCCCGTTCGCGACGCTGCCGGCCACCATCAGCGAGGTCAACGCCGAGCAGCAGAAGCTCAAGGTCCTGGTGTCGATCTTCGGCCGGGAGACCCCGGTCGAGCTGTCGTTCACGCAGGTCTCCAAGATCTGATCCCGGCTCCGCCGGGTGACGGGTGCGGGAACACCCCGCACCGCACCGCAGCTCCACGCAGCGGGTTCCACGACCGTGCTGCACCACCGCACGGTTCCACGACCACTGGGCGACCGGCTCCGGCCAGGCACCCTGACACGCAGGAAGTACGAGATGCCCCCCAAGAAGAAGAAGCTCGCCGGGATCATCAAGCTCCAGATCTCGGCCGGCGCCGCCACCCCGGCCCCGCCCGTCGGCCCTGCCCTGGGTCAGCACGGCGTCAACATCATGGAGTTCTGCAAGGCCTACAACGCGGCCACCGAGTCCCAGCGCGGCAACATCGTGCCGGTCGAGATCTCGGTGTACGAGGACAGGTCCTTCGACTTCAAGCTGAAGACCCCGCCCGCGGCCCGTCTGCTCCTGAAGGCCGCCGGTGTCGCCAAGGGTTCGGGCACGCCGCACACCACGAAGGTCGCCAAGGTCTCCATGGCCCAGGTCCGCGAGATCGCGCAGACCAAGATGGAGGACCTCAACGCCAACGACCTCGACCAGGCCGCGAAGATCATCGCCGGCACCGCCCGTTCCATGGGCATCACGGTCGAGGGCTGAGAGCCCGGCTCCACCTGTTCCACCGCACGCGAGCAAGCGTGGGAGAGCCAGCTTCGGCTCGACGACCACCCCTGACCGAACAGAAGGACAGCAGCATGAAGCGCAGCAAGGCCTACCTCCAGGCCGCGGAGAAGATCGACTACGACGAGCTCTACAGCCCCCTCAGCGCCGCCACCATGGCGAAGGAGACGGCGAGCACCAAGATGGACGCGACCGTGGAGGTCGCCATCCGCCTCGGTGTCGACCCCCGCAAGGCCGACCAGATGGTGCGCGGCACGGTCAACCTCCCGCACGGAACCGGCAAGACCGCGCGCGTCATCGTCTTCGCCGAGGGTGAGAAGGCCGCGGAGGCCGAGGCGGCCGGAGCCGACGTCGTCGGGGCCGCCGATCTGATCGAGCGCATCCAGGGCGGCTGGCTCGACTTCGACGCCGCGATCGCGACCCCCGACCAGATGGCCAAGGTCGGTCGCATCGCCCGTGTCCTCGGTCCCCGTGGTCTCATGCCCAACCCGAAGACGGGCACGGTCACCACCGACGTCGCGAAGGCCGTCGAGGACATCAAGGGCGGCAAGATCAACTTCCGGGTGGACAAGCAGGCCAACCTGCACCTGGTCATCGGCAAGGCGTCCTTCGCCACCGAGAAGCTGGTGGAGAACTACGCAGCCGCCCTGGACGAGGTGCTGCGGATGAAGCCGGCCGCCGCCAAGGGGCGCTACCTCAAGAAGGTCACCTTGAGCACGACCACGGGCCCCGGCATCCCCGTGGACCCGACCCGCACCCGCAACCTGCTGGCGGACGCGACCACCACGGACTGACACCGGCACCCCGATCGAGCGCACTCCACGGAGGGGGTGCGGCAACCACGGACGTGGTTGCCGCGCCCCTCCGTGGCCGTGCACTGCTCCGAACGCGTCAGGTTCGATCTTGTTCCGACTACCCAGTATCACGCTGACAGCCGATTGTCCGCGACCGGATCGCTCCATAGCCTTCTTCCCAACGCCCAAACGGGTGATGAAGCGAGCCTGGAGGTCGACATGAACGTTTCCACCACCCGCGACGGGGTCCGCTGGGGCGTCGTGAGCACGTCGGCCACCCGCGACGGTGTCCGCTGGGGCGTCGCCGGTTCCTCCGCCCGCGAGGGCGTCCGCTGGGGCCTCGACGGGGTTCGCTGGGGCTGATCTCCACCTGCTCGACCGGACCCCGGGGCCACGTGCCCCGGGGTCCGTCGCGTTCCTGGACGGCCCCCGACCTCCCGGGGTCCCGGTCCGCCGTGGTCGTGAGGCTGTTCCGCATCCGGTACTGTCGGGTCCGTTCCACCACAGACCGCAGGTCACCGCGCCCCGTGAGGGGCGTGGCCGAAGGTCCCGGAGAGCCCGGGCGGCCCGCGCAGGAGAACGTGGTCAGCGTCCGACCGGATCATCCGGTCGTCCCCCGCCCCGTGCGCCCTGCGCCGGGGCGTTCGTCCTCTCCGGACCCAGATCCGTAGAGAGGAGGCGAGTGTGGCAAAGCCTGAGAAGGTCGCAGCGGTAGCGGCGATCTCCGAGCAGTTCAAGGGCAGCTCGGCGGCGGTCATCACCGAGTACCGAGGTCTCTCGGTCGCCAAGATGACGCAGCTGCGTTCCGCGCTGGGCGCGGGATCCACCTACGCCGTCGCCAAGAACACCCTGGTCAAGCGCGCCGCGGCGGACGCCGGAGTGGAGGGTCTCGACGAGCTGTTCGTCGGCCCCACCGCGATCGCGTTCATCACCGGCGAGCCGGTCGAGGCCGCCAAGGCCCTGAAGACGTTCGCCAAGGACAACAAGGCGCTGGTCATCAAGGGCGGCTACATGGACGGTCGCACGCTGACCGTCGACGAGATCGAGCGCATCGCCGACCTCGAGTCCCGTGAGGTGCTGCTGGCGAAGCTGGCCGGCGCCATGAAGGGCAACCTCAGCAAGGCGGCCGGGCTGTTCAACGCCCCGGTCTCCCAGGCCGCGCGGCTGCTGCTCGCGCTGCAGGAGAAGAAGGCGTCCGAGCCGGGCGCCGTCGCCGTCGAGGCTGCTCCTCCCGAGGCCACCACCGAGGAGGCAGCGGCTCCGGCCGAGGCCGCCGAGGCACCGGCCGAGAGCTGATCCCCGCGGGCCCGACGGGTCCGCGACCACGCACCACCCCCGCACGCACGACCCCAGCACCACTGACGAGGAAGGACCGCCACCATGGCGAAGCTCAGCAACGACGAGCTGCTCGACGCGTTCAAGGAGATGACCCTCCTGGAGCTCTCCGACTTCGTGAAGAAGTTCGAGACCACCTTCGAGGTCACCGCGGCCGCCCCCGTGGCCGTGGCCGCCGCCGGTGGTGGCGCTGCCGCCCCCGAGGCCGCCGAGGAGCAGGACGAGTTCGACGTCGTCCTCGAGGCCGCCGGTGACAAGAAGATCCAGGTGATCAAGGTCGTCCGCGAGGTCGTCTCCGGCCTGGGTCTGAAGGAGGCCAAGGACCTCGTCGAGAGCGCCCCGAAGGCCATCCTCGAGAAGATCGACAAGGCTGCCGCCGAGGCCGCCAAGGAGAAGCTCGAGGGCGCCGGAGCCACCGTCACCGTCAAGTGACGCAGCTCCCCCCGCACCACCGCTGAGGCGCGAGTCCCAGCACCCCGCGCGTCCCCGGACGCCGCGGAGCACCAGCACGAGGGCGGTTCCCCACTCCGGGGAGCCGCCCTCGTGGCGTCGGTGCACGTGTGCTCACCCCGGACGCAACCCGTCAGTAACCCCCGTGCCCCCCTGTCGTTGGGCACTGTGACGGCCGATACAGTGCCGACGGTCCAGCGCCCCCCGGGGCCGAGCGCAGGAGGTGTGATGGGCGTCGAGGTGTCCGTGAACGGGCTCACCAAGTCCTTCGGCAGCCAGCGCATCTGGCAGGACGTGACGCTCACCCTCCCGTCCGGTGAGGTGAGCGTCCTGCTCGGTCCGTCCGGCACGGGCAAGTCGGTGTTCCTCAAGTCCCTCATCGGGCTGCTGCGGCCCGAGCAGGGCGAGATCATCATCGACGGCACCGACATCCTGACCTGCTCCGAGAAGGAGCTCTACGAGATCCGCAAGCTGTTCGGGGTGCTGTTCCAGGACGGCGCGCTGTTCGGCTCGATGAACCTCTACGACAACGTTGCGTTCGTGCTGCGGGAGCACACCCGCAAGAGCGAGTCGGACATCCGCAAGACGGTCATGGAGAAGATGGAGCTCGTCGGTCTGCTGGGCGCGGAGATGAAGCTGCCCGGGGAGATCTCCGGCGGGATGCGCAAGCGCGCCGGCCTCGCCCGGGCCCTGGTGCTCGATCCCGAGATTGTTCTCTGCGACGAGCCCGACTCCGGCCTCGACCCCGTCCGCACGGCCTACCTCAGCCAGCTGCTCATCGACATCAACGCCCAGATCGACGCAACCGTCCTCATCGTCACCCACAACATCACCGTCGCCCGCACCGTCCCGGACAACCTGGGCATGCTCTTCCGCCGCCGCCTGGTCATGTTCGGCCCCCGCGAGGTGCTGCTCACCAGCGACGAGCCCGTCGTCGAGCAGTTCCTCAACGGCCGCCGGGTCGGCCCCATCGGCATGAGCGAGGAGAAGGACGAGGCCCAGATGGCCGAGGAGCTCGCCATGCGGGCCGCCGGTCACAGCGACGGCTCGGGGGACGAGGACGTGCGGGGGATCGTGCCGCAGATCGAGCCCACTCCCGGGTCTCCCGTGCGAGGTGCGGTCCGGCGCCGCCAGGACAGGGTGATGGCGATCCTGCACACGCTCCCGGTCAACGCGCAGGAGGGCATCATCGAGAGCCTGGACGCGGAGACCCTGGCTCGCTACGGCATCGCCCCCGGCACCCGGTCGGTGGGGGCAGGGGAGCGCCAGCCGGCGATGGCCGGTGCCCCCGCAGCGCCGTCGGCCGGTGCGGCCGCCGCCGCACCCGCCCCCCGCCCGCAGCCCGGTTCCCACGCCCAGCCCGGCTCCCACGCCCAGCCCAGCCCCGTCCCGCGGCCGGCCCCGCCGGTGGCCGAGGTCCCGGCCTCGCCGTGGGACGCCCCCGCGGCCACCACCGACGCCGCCCCGGTGGACGGGGCCCCAGGCGGTTCGCAGGACGGTCCCGCGACCGCCACCGCTCAGCGGCGATGGTTCCGGCGGGGTGGCGCGTGAGCGGTCGCTCAGGGCTCGACGCACTCCCCGGCAGCGGTGCCCTCCGGGAGTCCGGCAAGCTCTTCCAGCTCACCATCGACATCGTCAAGGCGCTGTTCCAGCGGCCGTTCCAGCTGCGAGAGTTCATCCAGCAGGCGTGGTTCGTCGCCAGTGTCACCATCCTGCCGACGGCGCTGGTGGCGATCCCGTTCGGCGCGGTGATCGCCCTGCAGCTCGGCTCGCTCACCCGTCAGCTCGGTGCGCAGTCCTTCACCGGCGCAGCGAGCGTTCTCGCGGTCATCCAGCAGGCGAGCCCGATCGTGACCGCACTGCTCATCGCCGGGGCGGGCGGGTCAGCCGTGTGCGCCGACCTGGGTTCGCGGGTGATCCGCGAGGAGATCGACGCGATGCAGGTGCTGGGGGTCAACCCGCTGCACCGGCTCGTCGTCCCCCGCGTGCTGGCCCTGATGCTCGTCGCCGTGCTGCTCAACGGCATGGTGAGCGTGGTCGGGGTGGTCGGCGGGTACTTCTTCAACGTGGTGCTCCAGGGGGGCACCCCGGGGGCCTACCTGTCGTCCTTCTCCGCGCTCGCCCAGCTGCCCGACCTCTACGTCAGCACGCTCAAGGCGCTGATCTTCGGGTTCCTCGCCGCGATCGTCGCTGCGTACAAGGGGCTCAACCCCAAGGGAGGGCCCAAGGGTGTCGGTGACGCGGTGAACCAGGCGGTGGTCATCACGTTCCTGCTGCTGTTCTTCTTCAACTTCATCATCACGACGATCTACCTCCAGGTCGTCCCCTCGAAGGGCGGCTGACCCGTGGTCCTCACCAGCACCCGGGCCAACCTGGTCGTGCGCCGCGTCCGCAGCGCGGCCAACCGGCCCCTGGAGTTCCTCGACGACCTCGGCGACCAGCTCTCCTTCTACCTCCGTGCCCTGGCGTGGACGCCCCGGGCGCTGCGGCGGTACTCGAAGGAGATCGTGCGGCTGCTCGCCGAGGTGAGCTTCGGCAGCGGTGCGCTGGCGGTCATCGGCGGAACGGTGGGCGTCATCGCGGCGCTGTCGCTGTTCACGGGCACCGTCGTGGGCCTGCAGGGCTTCGCGGCGCTCGACCAGATCGGCAGCTCCGCGCTCACCGGGTTCATCTCGGCGTACTTCAACACCCGGGAGATCGCCCCGCTCGTCGCCGGGCTCGCGCTGTCGGCCACCGTCGGCTGCGGGTTCACCGCCCAGCTCGGTGCCATGCGCATCTCGGAGGAGATCGACGCCCTGGAGACCATGGCGGTGCCGAGCCTTCCCTACCTGGTGACCACCCGCATCATCGCGGGCTTCGTCGCCGTGGTGCCCCTCTACGTCGTCGGGCTGCTCGCCTCCTACCTCGCCTCGCGGACCATCACGACGTTGTTCTACGGCCAGTCGACCGGCACCTACGACCACTACTTCAACCTGTTCCTGCCACCGGTGGACGTGCTGTGGTCCTTCGCCAAGGTGCTGCTGTTCTCCATCGTCATCATCCTCACGCACTGCTTCTATGGTTACCGCGCCAGTGGTGGACCGGCAGGGGTGGGGGTGGCCGTGGGGCGGGCCGTGCGAACGGCCATCGTGACGATCAGCCTGATGGACTTCTTCCTCAGCCTCGCCATCTGGGGCACGACCACGACGGTGAGGATCGCGGGATGAAGCGAGGTGCGCGCCTGCGCCAGCGGCTGCTGGGGGTCGGCTTCATCGTGGTGATCGTGGGCAGCATCGGGCTGACCATCGCCATCTTCGACAAGCAGTTCACCAGCGTGGTCATGGTGAGCCTGAAGACCGACCGCATCGGGAACCAGCTGCTGCCCAACTCCGACGTGAAGGTTCGCGGGCTGGTGGTCGGGGAGGTGCGCGACATCTCCAGCGACGGGAGCGGGGCCACCCTCGCGCTGGCCATCAACCCGGACATGGTCGACCTGGTGCCGAGCAACGTCTCCGCGCGGCTGCTGCCCAAGACGCTGTTCGGCGAGAAGTACGTCTCGCTCGTCCTGCCGACCGATGACGCCGCGCGGCCGCTGCGGGCGGGCGACACCATCACCCAGGACCGGAGCGCGGCCGGCATCGAGGTCGGCAAGGTGCTCGACGACCTGCTGCCGCTGCTGCAGGCCGTGAAGCCCCAGCACCTGTCGGCGACCCTCGGCGCCCTGTCGCAGGCCCTCGACGGTCGCGGAGCCCAGCTCGGCACCAACCTCGTCCGGCTGAACGACTACGTCGGCCAGCTGAACACGGAGCTGCCGAACCTCAAGGCGGACATCTCCGGGCTGGCGGACTTCGGCAACACCTACACGGTGGCCGCGCCGGACCTCATCCAGGCCCTCGACGACCTCACCACCACCAGCCGCACCGTCGTGGAGCAGCGGACCAACATCGACTCGCTCTACTCCAGCCTGATCGGCGCCTCGGGTGACCTGACGGGCTTCCTGCAGGCCAACGCGAGCAACCTCATCCGGCTCTCCGCCGACTCCACGCAGACCCTGCAGCTGCTGGCGCAGTACTCCCCGGAGTACGGGTGCCTGCTCAACGGACTGACGAACACCATCCCGAGGGTGAACACGGCCCTCGGCGTGGGCACGTCGACCCCCGGCCTCCGCATCAGCCTCGAGGTGGTCAACGGTCGCGGCAAGTACCTCCCCAACCGCGACGAGCCGAACTTCACCGACACCCGGGGTCCGGTCTGCTACCCGATCGTGCCGCCGGACCAGGGCAACTTCCAGCTGCCCCCCACACCGTTCAAGGACGGATCGGTCGCACCCGAGCAGCGCGCACCCGGGCAGGCATCGGTCCTGCCGGGCTCCGGTGACGCGCTCGGCATCACGGGCTCGCCCGCGGAGGCCGGTGCACTGGCGACGATCTTCTCCCAGACCACGGGTACCGCGGTCCAGGACGTCCCCGGCTGGAGCGCCCTCGTGGCCGCACCGGCCCTGCGCGGCAACGAGGTGACGGTCAAGTGAGAGGTCTCCTCGCCCCGATCCTCAAGCTCGTCGCCTTCGCCACGGTGACGCTGCTGGCCACCGGTCTGCTGGCGGCCACCATCGCGAACCTCGGCGGTTCGGGAGGCACCGAGTACAAGGCCAGGTTCACCGACGTCACCGGGTTGAACGTCGGGGACGACGTCCGGGTCGCCGGTGTCAAGGTCGGCCAGGTCGCCTCCATCGACGTGGTCGACCGCCGGCTCGCCGAGGTCAGCATGAAGGTGACCACCCCGCAGCCGCTGCCCGAGTCGAGCACCGCCGTGGTCCGCTACCGCAACATCGTCGGTCAGCGCTACGTCGCGCTGGACCGCGGAGCGGGCTCGCCGACGGCGACCATGAAGCCGGGGGAGACCATCCCCCTCGAGCGCACCAAGCCCGCGCTGGACCTCACGGTGCTGTTCAACGGCTTCAAGCCGCTGTTCCAGGCGCTGAGCCCGGACGACGTCAACCAGCTGTCCTTCGAGATCATCCAGGTCTTCCAGGGTGAGAGCGGCACCATCGAGTCGCTGCTCAGCCGCACGGCCAGCCTCACCAGCTCCATCGCCGACAAGGACGCCGTCATCGGCCAGCTCGTCGACAACCTCAACAGCGTGCTCGACACCGTGAACTCCCGCGACGACCAGCTCAGCAGCCTCATCGTGTCGCTCCAGCAGCTGGTGAGCGGCCTGTCCAACGACCGCGTGGCCATCGGCTCGTCGATCCAGTCGATCGCTGACCTCGCCACCTCCACGGCCGGTCTGCTCGGACCCGTCCGCGGGCCCCTGCAGGCCGACATCGCGGGGGTCAACCAGCTGGCCAGCAACCTCAACTCCAGCAGCGACGCCCTGAACAGCGTCCTGGCGAACCTGCCGTCGAAGCTGGACACGATCACCCGCACCGCCAGCTACGGCTCGTGGTTCCAGTTCTACCTCTGCGGGCTCGACGCCACGGTCGGCCTCGGGGGAAGCGCCAACCTGCTCGGCCTTCCCACGGGGCTGACCGGTCCGCTGTCCCTGCCGCTCTACACGAACAACCCGGCCCGGTGCAGCCCCAGGCCGACGGGAGGACAGGGATGAGCGCCCCACGTCGACGGAACCCGGTGGTGACGGGGGCCGTCGGGATCCTCGTGATCGCCCTGGCCACGGCCGCCGCGTTCTTCTCGGAGGACCTGCCCATCGTCGGTGGCGGCACCACCTACACCGCCGAGTTCAGCGAGGCGGCAGGGCTCACGACCGGCGACGAGGTGCGGGTCGCCGGGGTCCGGGCCGGCAAGGTCACCTCGGTCAGCCTGGACGGGAACAAGGTGGCCGTCGCCTTCCGGGTCAACGGGACCTGGGTCGGCGACCAGAGCACCGCCGCGATCCGGATCAAGACGCTGCTGGGCTCCAAGTACGTCTCGCTCGACCCGCAGGGTGTGCAGGCGGCGGACCCGGGAACCCCCATCCCGCTGGACCGGACCGTGGCCCCGTACGACGTGATCGAGGCGTTCTCCGGCCTCGCGACCACCGTCGGCAGCATCGACACCGGTCAGCTGGCCAGCAGCCTGACGACGCTCAGCGACGCGTTCTCCGCCACGCCGGCGGACGTGCGGACCTCGCTGGACGGGCTCACACGGCTCTCCCAGACGATCTCCAGCCGGGACCAGCAGCTCACCACACTGCTCTCGAACACCGACCAGGTGACGCAGGTGCTGGCCGATCGCAACACGGAGTTCGAGCGGTTGCTGCAGGACGGCAACCTGCTGCTCGGCGAGCTCAACACCCGGCGACAAGCCATCTCCCAGCTGCTCACCAACACCCAGGCGCTGTCCACCCAGCTCTCCGGCCTGGTCGCCGACAACCAGGCTCAGCTCGGCCCGACACTGGCCCAGCTGCAGGGGGTGGTCGACATCCTCAAGACCAACCAGAGCCAGCTCGACTCCGGGCTGGCGCTGCTCGCGCCGTTCTACCGGTTGTTCGCCAACACCCTCGGCAACGGGCGCTGGTTCGACACGACGGTCACCAACCTCCTCCCGCCGGGGCTGCCCAACGTCCTCAGCGGCCGCGCCCCGATCCTGAACGGCGGATGACCCATGGGCTCCCGAGACCTGCTCCGCACCGTGGCGACCGGCACGATCCTCGTGCTGGTCGCGGCCACGGTGGTCTGGTACGTGTTCCTGCGCGACAACACCACGCGCATCACCAGCTACTTCGACTCCGCGGTCGGTGTCTACGCCGGCTCGGACGTGCGCGTGCTCGGCGTGAAGGTCGGCACCGTCGACTCGGTGGAGGCGCAGGGCGACGTGGTCAAGGTCGTCCTCATCGTCGACAACAGCGTCCCGGTGCCCGCCGACGCCCAGGCCGCCGAGGTGTCGCCCTCGGTGGTGGCCGACCGCTACGTGCAGCTGCTGCCCGCGTACAGCGGCGGCGACCGGATGGCCAGCGGGGGGGAGATCCCGCGCGAGCGCACCGCCACCCCCGTGGAGCTCGACCAGCTCTACTCGAGCCTGAACGACATCTCGAAGGCGCTCGGTCCCGACGGTGCCAACGCCAACGGCGCGCTCTCCCAGCTGCTGGACACCACCGCGGCCAACCTCGACGGCAACGGCGCGGCCCTGGGCGGCACCCTCACCGAGCTGTCCAAGGCCGTCGACACCCTGGCGAGCTCGCGCGGCGACCTGTTCGGCACGGTCACCAACCTGCAGAAGTTCGTGTCGGTGCTGGCCGCCAACGACACCCAGGTCCGCCAGCTCAACACCCAGCTGCAGACCTTCAGCGGGTACCTCGCCGGTGAGCGCAGCAACCTCGGGCAGGCCCTGCAGCAGCTCTCGGTGGCCCTCGGCGACGTCGCCGGGTTCGTGCAGGCCAACCGCGAGTCGCTCTCGAGCAACGTCGCGGGCCTCTCGTCCATCACGGGCACCCTCGTCAACCAGCGCGCGGCCCTCGCGGAGACCCTGGACGACGCGCCCCTGGCGGCCGGCAACCTGCTGAACTCCTACAACTCGACCTCGGGCACCCTGGACACCCGGGTCAACGTGACGCAGCTGTCCGACCCCGGCCAGCTGGTCTGCAGCCTCGTCAACCCGAAGAACCTGGCTCCCAGCGACCCGGCGCTGGCGGCGCTGGGGGCTGCGGCCCAGCCGCTGCTGAACGCGTGCAAGGGGCTGCTGAGCCAGCCTGGCGGGGTGCTGGACATCCTGCCGCTGCAGCAGATCATCCAGGGCATCGGCGCCGGCGTGGTCCCGACCCTGCCCATCGGCAGCCTGACGGGTGCGGCCAAGTGAGGCCCCTGCCCAAGCTCGTGGGAGCACTGGCCGCGGTCACCGTGCTGGTCAGCGGCTGCGGCGTGAACCTCTACGACGTGCCACTGCCCGGCGGGGCGGACACCGGGTCCTCCCCGTACCGGGTGAAGGTGCAGTTCGCCGACGTCCTCGACCTGGTTCCCCAGTCCGCCGTCAAGGTCGACGACGTGCCGGTCGGGCGGGTGGAGTCGGTGAACCTCGCGGCCGACGGCTGGACCGCCGAGGTGACCGTGGTGGTCAACAGCGACGTCAAGCTGCCGGAGAACGCCGCAGCAGCCCTGAAGCAGAGCAGCCTGCTGGGGGAGAAGTTCATCGATCTCTCGCCCCCGACGAACGAGGCACCCACCGGGTCGCTGCACGACGGCGACGTCATCACGGTGGACCGCACCCAGCGCAGCGTCGAGCTCGAGGAGGCGTTCGGCGCCCTGTCCCTGCTGCTCAACGGGGGGGGCGTGGCGCAGCTGCAGTCCATCGTCAAGGAGCTCAACAAGGCCCTCGCCGGGAACGAGCCGCAGGTCCGCAGCCTGCTCGACCAGCTGAACACCCTGGTGAGCGGCCTCGACGACCAGAAGTCGGAGATCTCCCGTGCGCTGGACAGCCTGAACACCCTGACGGCCACCGTCAACGCGCAGCGCGGCCAGATCGCCAACGCCCTGGACCAGCTCCCGCAGGGCCTCCAGGTGCTCAGCGAGCAGGAGCCGGAGCTCACCCAGCTGCTCACCTCGCTGCAGAGCCTCGGTGCGGTGGCCACCGACGTCATCACCAAGAGCAAGGACAGCACCGTGGCGGACCTGCAGGCCCTCACGCCCACGCTGCAGGCTCTCGCGGCCGCGGGCAGCGACCTGCCGAACGCTCTGCAGATCCTGGGCACCTACCCCTTCACCGACCAGTCGGTGCAGGCCATCCAGGGGTCGCAGACCAACCTCTACATCAACGCCGACCTCCAGCTCGGGGACCTGCTCAGCAACCTGACCGCACCCAAGCCGTCGACGGCGACCACGCCGCCGCGGACCGGAACCCCCGGCACGACCACCGGCCCGTCCACCTCGCCCGCCCTGCCGAACCTCCCGGCGCTGCCGACCCTGCCGACCCTGCCCACGCTGCCCGGCCTCCCGGGTCTGCTCGGCGGCACCAGTGGGGGGACGGGCTCCGGCAGCTCCCCCGCCGGCTCCGGCGGGCTGGGTGGTCTGCTCGGCGGACTCATGGGGGGCGGATCATGATCACCACCTTCGTCCGACGGCAGATCGTCGTCTTCGTGGCGGTGGCCCTGCTGGGCATGGCCTACGTCGGCGTGAAGTACGTGGGTCTCGACCGCTACTTCGGTGGTGGCGGGTACCGCGTCTCGATGCAGCTGGCCAGCTCCGGAGGGATCTTCTCCAACGCGGAGGTCACCTACCGCGGGGTCCCGGTGGGCCGGGTCGGTGATCTCACCCTCACCCCGGACGGCGTGGCCGTCGAGCTCGTCATCAACAAGGACGCGAACACCATCCCGACCTCCCTCACCGCCGTGGTGGCCAACCGCTCGGCCGTCGGCGAGCAGTACGTGGACCTCCGCCCGGACACCGACCAGGGGCCCTTCCTGGAGCAGGGCTCGGTCATCCCCGCCGACCGCACGCAGGTGCCGGTGACCACCGAGAACCTGCTGACCAACGTCGACGGCCTCGTCCGGTCGGTGCCGCTGGGCTCCCTGCAGACGGTGGTCTCCGAGCTCGGCCAGGCCTTCGCGGGCAAGGGCGGTGACCTGCAGACCCTGCTCGACCAGGGCGACCTGCTCACCGGTGCCGCCACCCAGGCGCTCCCGCAGACCCTCGCGCTCATCCGGGACGGTCGCACCGTCCTCGACACCCAGAACGCGCAGGGCTCGTCCATCCAGGACTACAGCGCGAACCTGCAGCTCATCGCGGCCCAGCTCAAGGCCAGCGACCCCGACCTGCGCCGGTTGATCACCACCGGCCAGGCCACCGGGGCGCAGCTGTCGGCCTTCCTCGGCGCCAGCGCCCAGGACCTCTCCCAGCTGGTGGCGAACCTGCTCACCGTCACCGACGTCGTCGCGCCCCGGCAGACCCAGGTCCGCACCATCTTCCAGGTGCTGCCCGGGATCGTCGCCGGTGGGTTCACCGCCCTGCCCGGCGACGGCACCGCCCACTTCGGGGCCGTGCTCATGCTCAACGACCCGCCGGTCTGCACCGCGGGCTACGAGGGGACCGCCCAGGAGCTGGCCGCCCTGCAGGCCCGGGACCCGGTCTACGACGACTCGGTGTCCAAGATCCCGCTGAACACCCAGGCCTACTGCGCCGAGCCCCGGGGAAGTCCCATCTCGGTGCGCGGGGCGCAGAACGCCCAGCGGCCGGGGGGCACCTCCAACACGGCCGTCGCGGCGCCCGGTGGCGGCACCGCCCAGCCGGGACAGGGCCTCGGCGGGTCCTCGGCACTCGGGGGCACGGCGAACTCCCTGCTGCAGCTGCTGGGCCAGCTCCTGCCGCTCTAGCGGCGGCCGGCCACCTCACCCGCCGGGCCGCCCCTCGTCCCGGCCTAGCATGGAGCGCGATGACCGAGACGACGACGACCCCGCCCGACGCGGATGCCCCCGCCCCCGTGACGGAGGCCGCCCGTCCCCGGCGGCGCCCGGCCACGATCACCCTGGTGGCGGCCGTGCTGCTCGTCGTGGCCCTCGTCTGCGCCGTCTTCTTCGGGGTTCGCTGGGCCCGGGCCGGGGGAGGGCAGGGTTCGGTCGCCCAGGCCCGGGACACCGCCCTGGACGATGCGCGCCAGGCCGCCGTCAACCTCACGACGGTGGACTCCAGCGACGTCGCCGGGACCCTGTCCAACTGGGACTCCGTGGTCACCGGGGATCTCGCCACCCAGTTCACCTCCTCGCGCTCTCAGCTCGAGCAGCAGATCACCGCCAACCCCGGCAGCACCTCCGCCACCATCGTCGACGCAGCGCTGACCACGCTGGACGCCAGCGCGGGGACCGCGACCGCCGTGATCTTCGCCGACGTCACCACCACGGCCAAGGGCGCGAAGCCGGTGCCCCAGCGGTTCGCGCTGAGCATGTCGGTGCAGCGGACCGACACCGGGTGGAAGGCATCCGCGCTGCAGAGCCTCGCCCAGGGCGGTACGGGCAAGTGACCGCCACCCCGAACAGGAGAGTGCACTAGTGCCCCCCGTGCGTCGTTCCGGTCCCGCCGGCCCGCGTCCACCCCGTCGTCCACGGGTGGCCGGCACGCGGATCGTGGGACCGGCCGGCCCGGCCGGGCCGGCCGGCGACGACGAGGACGTGGTGGACGCCCCGGCGCAGCCGCTGGTCGAGTCGACGCGCCCGCCGGCGCCGACTGCGGCTCCGGTGGACACCCCCGCCGTCCCCGAGCCCCAGCCGGAACCGGAACCGGTCGAGCCCCACCCCGAGTCCCACCCCGAGCCGGAGCCGGTGGCGCCCGAGCTCGAGCCGGAACCGGTCGAGCCCCACCCCGCGCCCGAGCCGGCCATCTCGGCCGTCCCCACCCCGCCGGTCGTGATCCGGAAGGTGCCGCGGGCAACCCCGGTCGTGCCGGGCGAGAGCGCGCTCGGCGAGCCTGCTCCCGAGGGCACCGCCGCACCCGCCACCGACCCCGGCGCAACCCCGCCCGCCCGGCGTCGGGGCCTGCGCACGGCCGCGGTGATGGCCGTGCTCGCGGTGCTGCTGGGCGCCTTCGCCGTCGTCGCCGCCCTCGAACCCGGCGTGAGGACCGCAGCCGGCAGCGGCAACACCGCTCTCGTGGACACCGCGGCCACCGACGAGGTGGCCGCCGCCGCGGTCGACGTCCTGCAGAAGACGTACAGCTACTCCTTCAGCACCATCGACGCCGACCTGACCGCCGCCACCGACCTCATGACGCCCGAGATGGCCAGCAAGATCGAGGCCACGAGGGCCACCACCGTGTCCGCGGTGACCCAGGCGAAGACCACGAGCAAGGCGCAGGTCACCGCAGACGGGGTCAAGCTCCTGCAGGGCGACCGTGCCGAGGTCGTGGCCTTCGTGGTGGTCACGAGCGACAACGCGGGCACCGCCCTCGCGCCGGTGCCCCTGCGGTTCACCGCGCAGCTCCAGAGGGTGGACGGGACCTGGAAGCTCGCGGACCTGACTCCTCTCTAGCCGGTTCGGGCGCGTGGCCTTGACGAGCGGTCACCGGGGAGAGAGGCTGTCCCCCGATCGCGCGAGCCACTGCTCCCGCGCCTGCGGTGCTGCCCGGCTCGACAACGAGCCTGCGAGCGGCTAGCCTTCGACGTTGCGCTGGTCTCCGCCCGACTCAGCCCCTTGACGGGGCTCCTTCGGGCTGCCCGCAACTTCAGTCCGGTCGCCGGGATCAACCCGGCGCTCCGGTTGTCGACACAGCAGTGGCCGTCCGCTCCGTGACGGCCCGCATGAGGTGCTGGAAGGACGCATCTTGGCAGTCTCTCGCCAGACCAAGACCACTCCTGCGAAGGCCGGTTCCACCACGGTCGTCCCCCTGGTTGGCATTCCCGGTGCCCCCAGGAGGGTCTCGTTCGCAAAGATCAACGAGCCGCTGGAGGTGCCTGACCTCCTCGATCTGCAGACCGACTCCTTCGAGTGGTTGATCGGCGCGCCCGCGTGGCGCGAGCGTGCCGCCTCGCGGGGTGACAACGCGACGTCGGGCGGCCTCGAGGACATCCTCACCGAGCTGTCCCCGATCGAGGACTTCTCCGGCTCCATGTCGCTGTCCTTCTCCGACCCGCGCTTCGACGAGGTCAAGGCCTCCGTCGAGGAGTGCAAGGACAAGGACATGACCTTCGCGGCGCCGCTGTTCGTGACCGCCGAGTTCATCAACAACAACACCGGCGAGATCAAGAGCCAGACGGTCTTCATGGGTGACTTCCCGATGATGACCGACAAGGGCACCTTCGTCATCAACGGCACCGAGCGCGTCGTCGTGAGCCAGCTGGTGCGCTCCCCGGGCGTCTACTTCGACCACGCGGTCGACAAGACCTCCGACAAGGACGTGCACAGCGTCAAGGTGATCCCCGGCCGTGGTGCGTGGCTCGAGTTCGACGTCGACAAGCGCGACACGGTCGGCGTCCGCATCGACCGCAAGCGCCGTCAGCCCGTCACCGTCCTGCTCAAGGCACTCGGCTGGACCAACGAGCAGATCACCGAGCGCTTCGGCTTCTCGGAGATCCTCATGGCCACGCTGGAGAAGGACAACACCGCGGGCACCGACGAGGCGCTGCTGGACATCTACCGCAAGCTGCGCCCGGGCGAGCCCCCCACGCGGGAGAGTGCGCAGACGCTGCTGGAGAACCTGTTCTTCAAGGACAAGCGCTACGACCTGGCCAAGGTCGGCCGCTACAAGATCAACAAGAAGCTCGGCCTCAACCACGGCCAGCCGGTCACGTCCTCGACGCTGACCGAGGAGGACGTGGTCGCGACCATCGAGTACCTGGTGCGCCTGCACGCGGGTGAGACCACGATGACGGCGCCCGACGGCGTCGAGGTCCCCGTCGAGGTCGATGACATCGACCACTTCGGCAACCGTCGCCTGCGCACGGTCGGCGAGCTCATCCAGAACCAGATCCGGGTGGGTCTGTCCAGGATGGAGCGTGTCGTCCGCGAGCGGATGACCACGCAGGACGTGGAGGCGATCACGCCGCAGACCCTGATCAACATCCGGCCCGTCGTGGCCGCGATCAAGGAGTTCTTCGGGACGTCCCAGCTGAGCCAGTTCATGGACCAGACCAACCCGCTCTCGGGCCTGACCCACAAGCGCCGCCTGTCGGCTCTGGGCCCCGGTGGTCTCTCCCGCGAGCGCGCCGGCTTCGAGGTTCGGGACGTGCACGCCAGCCACTACGGCCGGATGTGCCCGATCGAGACCCCGGAGGGTCCGAACATCGGCCTGATCGGGTCGCTGTCGTCCTTCGCCCGCGTCAACCCGTTCGGCTTCATCGAGACGCCGTACCGCCGGGTCGTCGACGGCAAGGTCACCGACCAGCTCGACTACCTCACCGCCGACGAGGAGGACCGCTACGTCGTGGCGCAGGCCAACTCGACGCTCGACGCCGAGGACAACCTCGCCGACGAGCGCGTGCTGGTGCGTCGCAAGGGCGGCGAGGTCGACTACATCGACCCGCACGGGGTCGACTACATCGACGTCTCCCCGCGGCAGATGGTGTCCGTGGCCACGGCCATGATCCCGTTCCTCGAGCACGACGACGCCAACCGCGCGCTGATGGGCGCCAACATGCAGCGCCAGGCGGTTCCGCTGGTGCGGAGCCAGGCGCCGCTGGTGGGCACGGGCATGGAGCTCCGGGCCGCGGTCGACGCGGGCGACGTCATCGTCACCGACGTCTCCGGGGTCATCGAGGAGGTCTCGGCCGACTACGTGACGGTGATGGCCGACGACGGCAAGCGCACCACGCACCGGATGCGCAAGTTCGCCCGCTCGAACCAGGGCACCTGCACCAACCAGCGTCCGATCGTGGACGAGGGCCAGCGGGTGGAGGCCGGCCAGGTGCTGGCCGACGGTCCCTGCACCGAGAACGGCGAGATGGCGCTGGGCAAGAACCTGCTCGTGGCGATCATGCCGTGGGAGGGCCACAACTACGAGGACGCGATCATCCTGTCGCAGCGCCTCGTGGAGGAGGACGTCCTCACCTCGATCCACATCGAGGAGCACGAGATCGACGCCCGCGACACCAAGCTCGGTGCCGAGGAGATCACCCGGGACATCCCGAACGTCTCCGAGGAGGTCCTCGCGGACCTGGACGAGCGCGGGATCATCCGCATCGGTGCCGAGGTCCGCGACGGCGACGTGCTGGTCGGCAAGGTGACGCCCAAGGGTGAGACCGAGCTGACCCCGGAGGAGCGCCTGCTCCGGGCGATCTTCGGCGAGAAGGCCCGCGAGGTGCGGGACACGTCGCTGAAGGTGCCGCACGGCGAGACCGGCAAGGTCATCGGCATCCGGGTGTTCTCCCGCGAGGACGACGACGACCTGCCCCCCGGCGTGAACGAGCTGGTCCGGGTCTACGTCGCCCAGAAGCGCAAGATCCAGGACGGCGACAAGCTCGCCGGCCGGCACGGCAACAAGGGCGTCATCGGCAAGATCCTCCCGCAGGAGGACATGCCGTTCCTGCCCGACGGCACGCCGATCGACATCATCCTGAACACGCACGGTGTGCCGCGACGGATGAACCTCGGCCAGATCCTGGAGATCCACCTCGGGTGGATCGCCAAGACCGGCTGGTCGATCAACGGGGACCCGGACTGGGCGAGCAAGCTGCCCGAGGAGCTGTACTCGGCCGCGCCGGGCACCAACACCGCCACCCCGGTGTTCGACGGTGCGCGCGAGGACGAGATCACGGGTCTGCTCGGGTCCACCCTGCCCAACCGCGACGGCCAGATGATGGTCGGCGGGGACGGCAAGGCGCAGCTGTACGACGGCCGCTCCGGCGAGCCGTACCCGTACCCGGTCTCGGTCGGCTACATGTACATCATCAAGCTGCACCACCTGGTGGACGACAAGATCCACGCCCGCTCCACGGGTCCGTACTCCATGATCACCCAGCAGCCGCTGGGTGGTAAGGCCCAGTTCGGCGGCCAGCGCTTCGGCGAGATGGAGTGCTGGGCGATGCAGGCCTACGGCGCGGCGTACACGCTGCAGGAGCTGCTGACGATCAAGTCCGACGACGTGCTCGGCCGCGTGAAGGTCTACGAGGCCATCGTCAAGGGCGAGAACATCCCGGAGCCGGGCATCCCGGAGTCGTTCAAGGTGCTCCTCAAGGAGCTCCAGTCGCTGTGCCTGAACGTCGAGGTGCTCTCCAGCGACGGCGCGGCGATCGAGATGCGCGACAGCGACGACGAGGACCTGGAGCGGGCTGCGGCCAACCTGGGTATCAACCTCTCGCGCAACGAGTCGGCCACGGTCGACGACATCGTGAACTGACGCGCCCACCCGGGGCAGCCGCACACGGCTGCCCCGGGTCAGCGCCGGCCCCACCCCTCCGGCTGCCCGCACCGCACACGTAGACGTGCGGGCGCCACAACCCCCACGGGGGAAAGGAAGCGACGTGCTCGACGTCAACTTCTTCGATGAGCTCCGCATCGGTCTTGCCACGGCGGAGCACATCCGCCAGTGGTCCTACGGCGAGGTCAAGAAGCCTGAGACCATCAACTACCGCACGCTCAAGCCCGAGAAGGACGGCTTGTTCTGCGAGAAGATCTTCGGTCCCACCCGGGACTGGGAGTGCTACTGCGGCAAGTACAAGCGCGTGCGCTTCAAGGGCATCATCTGCGAGCGCTGCGGCGTCGAGGTGACCCGGGCCAAGGTCCGCCGTGAGCGGATGGGCCACATCGAGCTCGCCGCCCCGGTGACCCACATCTGGTACTTCAAGGGCGTCCCGTCGCGGCTGGGCTACCTCCTGGACCTGGCGCCCAAGGACCTCGAGAAGATCATCTACTTCGCGGCCTACGTCATCGTCGGTGTCGACACCGAGCTGCGCCACAACGAGCTCTCGACGCTCGAGGCCGAGATGACGGTGGAGCGCAAGCGCGTGGCCGACCAGCGCGACGCCGACCTGGAGGCCCGGGCCCAGAAGCTCGAGGCCGACGTCGCCGAGCTCGAGGCCGAGGGTGCCAAGAGCGACGTCCGCCGCAAGGTCAAGGACGGTGGCGAGCGCGAGATGCGTCAGCTCCGCGACCGCGCGGGCCGCGAGCTCGAGCGACTGGACGAGATCTGGTCCACCTTCACCAAGCTCGCCCCCAAGCAGCTCGTCGTCGACGAGCTGCTGCACCGCGAGCTCGTGGACCGCTACGGCGAGTACTTCGAGTCCGCGATGGGTGCGGAGTCGATCCAGAAGCTGATGGCGAGCTTCGACATCGACGCCGAGGCCGAGCTGCTCCGCGAGACCATCCGCAGCGGCAAGGGGCAGAAGAAGCTCCGTGCGCTCAAGCGGCTCAAGGTCGTCGCAGCGTTCCAGGCCACCCGCAACAACCCGCAGGGCATGGTGCTGGACTGCGTCCCGGTCATCCCGCCGGACCTGCGTCCGATGGTGCAGCTGGACGGTGGCCGCTTCGCGACCTCCGACCTGAACGACCTGTACCGCCGGGTCATCAACCGCAACAACCGCCTCAAGCGACTGATCGACCTCGGCGCGCCCGAGATCATCGTCAACAACGAGAAGCGGATGCTGCAGGAGTCCGTGGACGCCCTGTTCGACAACGGCCGTCGTGGCCGCCCCGTCACGGGTCCGGGCAACCGGCCCCTGAAGTCCCTGAGCGACCTGCTCAAGGGCAAGCAGGGACGGTTCCGCCAGAACCTGCTGGGCAAGCGCGTCGACTACTCCGGCCGCTCGGTCATCGTCGTCGGCCCCCAGCTGAAGCTGCACCAGTGCGGGCTGCCCAAGCTCATGGCGCTCGAGCTGTTCAAGCCCTTCGTGATGAAGCGGCTGGTGGACCTCAACCACGCGCAGAACATCAAGAGCGCCAAGCGCATGGTCGAGCGCCAGCGTGCACAGGTGTGGGACGTGCTCGAGGAGGTCATCTCCGAGCACCCGGTGCTGCTCAACCGTGCGCCGACCCTGCACCGCCTGGGCATCCAGGCCTTCGAGCCCCAGCTGGTCGAGGGCAAGGCCATCCAGCTGCACCCGCTGGTGTGCGAGGCCTTCAACGCCGACTTCGACGGCGACCAGATGGCGGTCCACCTGCCGCTGAGCGCCGAGGCGCAGGCCGAGGCCCGCATCCTCATGCTGTCCTCGAACAACATCCTGAGCCCGGCCTCGGGCCGTCCGCTGGCCATGCCGAGGCTGGACATGGTGACCGGGCTGTTCCACCTCACCCGTGAGGTGGAGGGCGCCAAGGGCGAGGGTGGCGCGTACTCCACGCCGTCCGAGGCGATCATGGCGATGGACCTCGGTGTGCTCTCGGTCCAGGCCAAGGTCAAGATCAGGGTCTCCGACCTGCGCCCCGCGCGCGGGCAGGAGACAGAGCTGATCGAGGCCGGCTGGACCCCGGGCACCCCGTGGCTCGCGGAGACGTCCCTGGGTCGGGTGATGTTCAACCAGCTCCTGCCCCTGGACTACCCCTTCGTGAACGAGGAGATGCCCAAGAAGCGCCAGGCCGCGATCGTCAACGACCTGGCCGAGCGGTACCCGATGGTCGTCGTCGCCCAGACGCTCGACAAGCTCAAGGACGCCGGCTTCTACTGGGCCACCCGCTCGGGCGTCACCATCGCCATCTCCGACGTCATCGTGCCGCCGAACAAGCAGCAGATCCTCGACGGCTACGAGGCCCAGGCCGACGCGATCGAGAAGAAGTTCCAGCGGGGGGCCATCGCCTCCGCCGAGCGGCAGAGCGACCTCGAGAAGATCTGGACCGCCGCCAAGGAGGAGGTCGCCGCCGCCATGGAGGCGAACTTCCCGCCGGACAACCCCATCCCGATGATCGTGAAGTCGGGTGCGGCCGGGAACATGCAGCAGGTCGTCCAGCTGGCCGGCATGCGCGGGATGGTGGCCAACACCAAGGGCGAGAACATCGTCCGGCCCATCAAGGCGAACTTCCGCGAGGGCCTGTCCGTGCTGGAGTACTTCATCTCCACGCACGGTGCCCGCAAGGGTCTCGCCGACACCGCGCTGCGGACCGCCGACTCGGGGTACCTCACCCGGCGTCTGGTGGACGTGTCCCAGGACGTCATCGTCCGCGAGACCGACTGCGGCACCGAGCGCGGCATCGTGATGACCATCGCGGAGAAGCTGGCCGACGGGACGCTCGTCCGCGACGCCCACGTCGAGACCAGCACGTACGCCCGCACGCTGGCCTCCGACGCGGTGGCCCAGGACGGTCACGTCGTGGTCCCGCGTGGTGCCGACCTGGGCGACCCCGCCCTGGAGGCGCTGCTCGCCGGGGGCGTCACCGAGGCCCGGGTCCGCTCGGTCCTCACCTGCGAGTCGGCCACCGGCATCTGCGCGACCTGCTACGGCCGCTCGATGGCCACCGGCAAGCTCGTGGACGTGGGCGAGGCGGTGGGCATCGTCGCGGCGCAGTCCATCGGCGAGCCCGGCACGCAGCTGACCATGCGCACCTTCCACACGGGTGGCATCGGTGGTGGCGACATCACCGGCGGCCTGCCCCGCGTGCAGGAGCTGTTCGAGGCCCGGGTCCCCAAGGGCAAGACGCCGATCGCCGACGTCTCCGGCCGGATCCGGCTCGAGGACACCGACCGCTTCTACAAGATCACCATCACCCCGGACGACGGGGGCGAGGAGGTCGTGTACGAGAAGCTGTCCAAGCGCTCGCGCCTGAAGACCATCGCGGTCGACGGCACGGAGCGCGTGCTGGCCGACGGTGACCACGTGCAGGTGGGCGACCAGCTGCTCGAGGGGGCCTCCGACCCGCACGAGGTGCTGCGCGTGATGGGTCCGCGCGAGGTGCAGATGCACCTCGTCGACGAGGTCCAGAAGGTGTACCGGAGCCAGGGCGTGTCGATCCACGACAAGCACATCGAGGTCATCGTGCGGCAGATGCTGCGTCGCGTGACGATCATCGACTCCGGGGCGACCGAGTTCCTGCCGGGCTCGCTCACCGAGCGCAGCGAGTTCGAGGCGGCCAACCGGCGAGTGGTGGCGGAGGGCAACGAGCCCGCCGCCGGCCGTCCGGTGCTGATGGGCATCACCAAGGCCTCCCTGGCCACCGAGTCGTGGCTGTCGGCCGCGTCCTTCCAGGAGACCACCCGGGTGCTCACCGACGCCGCGATCAACGGCAAGAGCGACAAGCTGGTGGGTCTCAAGGAGAACGTCATCATCGGCAAGCTCATCCCGGCCGGCACCGGCATCAACCGGTACCGGAACATCCAGGTGCAGCCGACCGAGGAGGCCCGGGCCGCGGCCTACGCCGTGCCGGCCTACGACGACGGGTTCTACTCGCCCGACGTCTTCGGTGCGGCCAGCGGTGCGGCCGTGCCCCTGGACGACTACGGCTTCGGCGGCGACTACCGCTGATCGTCGTGCACGGTGGGTCCCCGTCCCCGGACGGGGACCCACCGTGCGTGCCGTTCCACCGCGCTCGCGCGACCACGGGGTGCCTGCTTTGACCAGCAGGCGCGCCGGCAGGTATCGTCGTCGATCGTGCCCGACCTGGTCGGGACGATCCGCGTGCCTGCAGCACGGCAGCAGGGCCCAACGGGCCGGTTGCGTCGCAGGGCCCCCGACACGCCCGACCGCGGGTAGGGGCGCGCAGGTGCTCGGAAAGTTTTGATCAGAGCTCGGTCCGTCAAGCGTGATCACCCAGATTTGAGGAAAGCCGGTCTATGCCCACCATCCAGCAGCTGGTCCGCAAGGGTCGCCAGGACAAGGTCGCCAAGCTCAAGACGGCGGCCCTGAAGGGGAGTCCCCAGCGGCGTGGCGTGTGCACCCGCGTGTACACCACGACCCCCAAGAAGCCGAACTCGGCGCTGCGCAAGGTCGCCCGCGTGCGGTTGACCAGCCAGATCGAGGTCACGGCGTACATCCCTGGTGAGGGTCACAACCTCCAGGAGCACTCCATGGTCCTGGTTCGGGGTGGTCGCGTGAAGGACCTGCCCGGTGTCCGTTACAAGATCATCCGCGGTTCCCTCGACACGCAGGGCGTGAAGGGCCGCAAGCAGGCTCGCAGCAAGTACGGCGCGAAGAAGGAGAAGAGCTGATGCCGCGCAAGGGCCCAGCACCCAAGCGCCCGCTGGTCAACGACCCGGTCTACGGATCGCCGCTCGTTACCCAGCTGGTCAACAAGATCCTGCTCGACGGCAAGAAGTCGATCGCGGAGTCGATCGTCTACGGCGCCCTCGAGGGTTGCCGCGAGAAGACGGGTACCGACCCGGTCGTGACCCTCAAGCGGGCGCTCGACAACGTCAAGCCCGCCCTCGAGGTCCGCAGCCGTCGCGTCGGTGGTGCGACCTACCAGGTCCCCATCGAGGTCCGCCCGGGCCGCTCCACCACCCTCGCGCTGCGCTGGCTGGTGTCGTTCTCCCGCGGTCGCCGCGAGAAGACGATGGTCGACCGCCTCGCGAACGAGCTGCTCGACGCGAGCAACGGACTCGGTGCGAGCGTCAAGCGCCGCGAGGACACGCACAAGATGGCCGAGTCGAACAAGGCCTTCGCGCACTACCGCTGGTGACCCGGCGCTGCCGGGCGAGAGCCCGGCAGCGTGGCGGCGCACCAGCACCGCAGCCCTTCCCAGGACCACCTGCCCCCGTCGAACACCGGGGGTGCGCCGCAAGGCGGGTCCACCTCCGAGACACCCGATCGGGAGCGAACACTCGTGGCACAGGACGTGCTGACCGACCTCAACAAGGTCCGCAACATCGGCATCATGGCGCACATCGACGCCGGCAAGACCACCACCACCGAGCGGATCCTCTTCTACACCGGGATCAGCTACAAGATCGGTGAGGTGCACGACGGCGCCGCGACCATGGACTGGATGGAGCAGGAGCAGGAGCGGGGCATCACCATCACCTCCGCCGCCACCACCTGCTTCTGGGACGGCAACCAGATCAACATCATCGACACCCCCGGCCACGTGGACTTCACCGTCGAGGTCGAGCGCTCCCTGCGCGTCCTCGACGGCGCCGTCGCGGTCTTCGACGGCAAGGAGGGCGTCGAGCCCCAGTCGGAGCAGGTCTGGCGTCAGGCGGACAAGTACGACGTCCCGCGCATCTGCTTCGTCAACAAGATGGACAAGCTCGGTGCGGACTTCTACTACACGGTGCGCACCATCATCGAGCGGCTCGGCGCGAAGCCCTTGGTCATCCAGCTCCCCATCGGGGCCGAGGACGGCTTCGAGGGCCTGATCGACCTGGTCGAGAACCGCGCGCTGGTGTGGAGCGGCGAGACCAAGCTCGGCGAGAAGTACGACATCCAGGAGATCCCGGCCGACATGGTCGAGCTCGCGGCCGAGTGGCGCGAGAAGATGCTCGAGACGGTGGCGGAGTCCGACGAGACCCTGCTGGAGAAGCACTTCGGCGGCGAGGGACTGACCGTCGAGGAGGTCAAGAAGGCCATCCGGGCGATGACCGTGGCGAGCGAGATCTACCCGGTGCTCTGCGGCTCCGCGTTCAAGAACAAGGGCGTGCAGCCCATGCTCGACGCGGTCGTGGACTACCTGCCCTCCCCGCTGGACGTCGAGGCCACCACCGGCCACGTCGTCGGCAACGAGGAGGAGCTCATCACCCGCAAGCCGAGCACGACGGAGCCCTTCGCGGCGCTGGCGTTCAAGGTCGCGACGCACCCGTTCTTCGGCAAGCTGACCTACGTCCGCGTCTACTCGGGCAAGCTCGACTCCGGCTCCCAGGTGATCAACTCCACCAAGGGCAAGAAGGAGCGCATCGGCAAGCTGTTCCAGATGCACTCCAACAAGGAGAACCCGGTGGACACGGCCTCGGCCGGTCACATCTACGCGGTCATCGGGCTGAAGGACACCACCACCGGTGACACCCTGTGCGACCCGCAGCACCAGATCGTGCTCGAGTCGATGACGTTCCCGGAGCCGGTCATCTCGGTGGCGATCGAGCCGAAGACCAAGAGCGACCAGGAGAAGCTGGGCACGGCCATCCAGAAGCTGGCCGAGGAGGACCCGACGTTCCGGGTGAACCTCGACGAGGAGACGGGTCAGACGGTCATCGCCGGGATGGGCGAGCTCCACCTCGACATCCTCGTCGACCGCATGCGCCGTGAGTTCAAGGTCGAGGCCAACGTGGGCAAGCCCCAGGTCGCGTACCGCGAGACCATCCGCAAGACGGTCGACAAGTACTCGTACACCCACAAGAAGCAGACCGGCGGCTCCGGGCAGTTCGCGAAGGTCCTCATCAAGCTGGAGCCGTGGCACGGCGAGGACGGCGCGATGTACGAGTTCGTCAACGCCGTGACCGGTGGCCGCGTGCCGCGGGAGTACATCCCCTCCGTCGACGCCGGTGCCCAGGACGCGATGCAGTACGGCGTGCTGGCCGGCTACCCGCTGGTCAACCTCCGACTGACCCTGCTCGACGGCGGCTACCACGAGGTCGACTCCTCCGAGATGGCCTTCAAGGTCGCCGGCTCCATGGCGATGAAGGAGGCGGCCCGCATGGCGTCGCCCGTCATCCTCGAGCCGATGATGTCCGTCGAGGTCATCACCCCCGAGGACTACATGGGGGACGTGATCGGGGACCTCAACTCCCGCCGCGGCCAGATCCAGGCCATGGAGGAGCGCAGCGGTGCCCGCGTCGTCAAGGCGCTCGTGCCGCTGTCGGAGATGTTCGGCTACGTGGGCGACCTTCGGTCGCGCACCCAGGGCCGGGCCAACTACTCCATGGTGTTCGACTCCTACGCGGAGGTCCCGCAGAACGTCGCCAAGGAGATCATCGCGAAGGCGACGGGCGAGTGACCCGGTAGCCTGGCCCACCGGGTCCAGGCCACGCAGCGCTCCGGCGAGCCCGGGCAGCGCGCACGACCAGCGGGCGACGAGCACCTGCTCCGACACCCACGACAAGACCTGACAACCAGAACTGCTGCGCGGAACGTGCAGCGCAACCAGTCCAGGAGGACATCTAGTGGCGAAGGCGAAGTTCCAGAGGACGAAGCCGCACGTCAACATCGGCACCATCGGTCACATCGACCACGGTAAGACGACGCTGACCGCTGCCATCACCAAGGTGCTGCACGACAAGTACCCCGACCTCAACGAGGCCTCGGCCTTCGACCAGATCGACAAGGCTCCCGAGGAGCGCCAGCGCGGCATCACCATCTCCATCGCGCACGTCGAGTACCAGACGGAGAAGCGCCACTACGCGCACGTCGACTGCCCCGGGCACGCCGACTACATCAAGAACATGATCACGGGTGCGGCGCAGATGGACGGCGCGATCCTTGTGGTGGCAGCCACCGACGGCCCCATGCCGCAGACCAAGGAGCACGTGCTCCTGGCCCGCCAGGTGGGCGTCCCCTACATCGTCGTGGCGCTGAACAAGGCCGACATGGTCGACGACGAGGAGATCCTGGAGCTCGTCGAGCTCGAGGTGCGCGAGCTCCTGTCGGACTACGAGTTCCCCGGCGACGACCTCCCGATCGTCCGCGTCTCCGCCCTCAAGGCGCTCGAGGGCGACCCCGAGTGGGCCGAGAAGGTCATGGAGCTCATGGCGGCGGTGGACGAGTCCATCCCCGAGCCCGTCCGCGAGACGGAGAAGCCCTTCCTCATGCCCGTCGAGGACGTCTTCACCATCACCGGCCGCGGCACCGTGGTCACCGGTCGCGTCGAGCGTGGCGTGGTCAACGTGAACGAGGACGTCGAGCTCGTCGGCATCCGCGAGAAGTCGCAGAAGACGACCGTCACCGGCGTCGAGATGTTCCGCAAGCTCCTCGACCAGGGTCGCGCGGGTGACAACGTGGGCCTGCTGGTCCGCGGCATCAAGCGCGAGGACGTCGAGCGCGGCATGGTCGTGGTCAAGCCCGGCACGACCACGCCGCACACGGACTTCGAGGGCAACGTCTACATCCTGTCGAAGGAGGAGGGTGGTCGTCACACCCCCTTCTTCAACAACTACCGCCCCCAGTTCTACTTCCGCACCACGGACGTCACCGGCGTCGTCACGCTGCCCGAGGGCACCGAGATGGTCATGCCCGGCGACAACACCGAGATGACGGTCGCGCTGATCCAGCCGATCGCCATGGACGAGGGTCTGCGCTTCGCCATTCGCGAGGGTGGACGCACCGTCGGTGCCGGACGGGTCACCAAGATCAACAAGTAGCACCGTGATTTGGTCTGGCCCGAGCCCTGTGCCAGACTGATCAGGTTGCCCATCGGGGCGGTCGGTCGCGCACGAACACGGCGAGCGACCGCCCCGCTGAGCGGGCCCCCTCGGCCGGCCGTCCACCTCGGTGGACGGAGCCGGAGTGGGTCAGCGGGGCGGGATCACCGGCCGAGAGGTCGTGGACACCAGCCCACCTGCCCGATCGGCACCGCGGGAGCGGTGCGAGCGCGAAGGCGACACGCCCGACCGCGTGGACCGGGGCAGGGCCCACCAGCGAGACCACAGACGATCACCGCAGCTTCTGCGAGACAGGAACGGCAAGCCACCATGGCGGGACAAAAGATCCGCATTCGGCTCAAGGCCTACGACCACGAGGCGATCGACGCGTCCGCGCGCAAGATCGTGGAGACCGTGACCCGCACAGGGGCGCGCGTGGTCGGGCCGGTGCCGTTGCCCACCGAGAAGAACGTGTACTGCGTCATCCGTTCGCCGCACAAGTACAAGGACTCGCGCGAGCACTTCGAGATGCGCACCCACAAGCGGCTGATCGACATCCTCGACCCGACGCCGAAGACGGTCGACGCGCTCATGCGCATCGACCTCCCGGCGAGCGTCGACGTCAACATCCAGTGAGTGTGGCGGAGACAGGAACGATGGCTGACAACAAGATGACCGGGATCCTGGGCAGCAAGCTCGGGATGACCCAGGTGTTCGACGAGAACAACCGGATCGTGCCCGTGACCGTGGTCCAGGCCGGACCCTGCGTCGTGACGCAGATCCGGACCGTGGAGAAGGACGGCTACACCGCGGTGCAGCTGGCCTACGGCGCGGTGGACCCGCGTCGGGTGACCAAGCCGGTCACCGGCCAGTTCGCCGCCTCGGGCTCCACGCCGCGGCGGCACGTGGTCGAGATCCGCATGGCGGACGTCTCGGGGTACGAGGTCGGCCAGGAGCTGACGGCGGACGTGTTCGCCGACGGTGCGCTGGTGGACGTCGTGGGCACGAGCAAGGGCAAGGGCACCGCCGGCGTCATGAAGCGCCACGGCTTCCACGGCCTCGGCGCCGGGCACGGCGTGAAGCGCAAGCACCGCTCGCCCGGCTCCATCGGTGGCGCGTCCACCCCCGGCCGTGTGTTCAAGGGCGTCCGGATGGCCGGCCGCATGGGCAACGAGCGCGTGACCACGCAGAACCTCACCGTGCACCGGGTCGACGCCGAGGCGGGCCTGCTGCTCATCAAGGGCGCGGTCCCCGGCAACAAGTACGGGCTGGTGCTCGTCAAGACGGCCACGAAGGGTGGTGCTCTCTGATGGCAGTTGACACGGAGAAGGCGGCCGACACGGCCACCTCGCTCACGCTGGACGTCCGCAGGGCCGACGGGACCACCGCCGGCACGGTGGACCTTCCCGCCGAGCTGTTCGACGTCCAGGCCAACGTGCCGCTGATGCACCAGGTGGTCGTCGCCCAGATGGCCGCAGCGCGCCAGGGCACCCACAAGACCAAGACACGTGCGGAGGTGTCCGGCGGTGGGCGCAAGCCCTACCGCCAGAAGGGCACCGGTCGCGCCCGCCAGGGTTCGACCCGGTCCCCGCAGTTCGCCGGTGGTGGTGTCTCGCACGGTCCCGTGCCACGCAGCTACGCGCAGCGCACGCCCAAGAAGATGATCGTCGCCGCCTTGCGTGGTGCGTTGTCCGACCGGGCGCGCTCGGCGCGGATCCACGTCGTCGACGCTCTGGTGGCCGACGGTGCACCGTCCACCCGGTCGGCCCGCACCTTCCTGGGTCTGCTGTCGGACCGCCGCCGCTTCCTGGTGGTCCTGGACCGCGATGACGTCGCGGGCTGGAAGAGCCTGAACAACCTGCCGGGTGTGCACCCCATCGCCCCGGACCAGCTGAACACCTACGACGTGCTCGCCAGCGACGACGTGGTCTTCACCAGCGGTTCGCTGGCGACCTACGTCGCAGGCCCGCAGCGCGGTCGCAGCGTCACGGCGTCGGCCCGCTCCAGCGAGCTGGTCGAGGAGGAGAGCAAGTGATCGACGACCCGCGCGACGTGCTACTGGCACCCGTGATCTCCGAGAAGTCCTACGGGCTGCTCGACTCGAACACGTACACGTTCATCGTGCTGCCCACGGCCAACAAGACCCAGATCAAGATCGCGGTCGAGAAGGTCTTCGGCGTCACGGTGACCAACGTGAACACCATGAACCGACAGGGCAAGCGCAAGCGGACGAAGTTCGGCTACGGCAAGCGCAAGGACACGAAGCGGGCTCTCGTGACGCTGTCCGCCGACAGCAAGCCCATCGAGATCTTCGGAGGCCCGGCCGCCTGAGGCGCCGGGACGACGAGGATCCAGGGCAGAGAAGCTGAGGACTGAGTAGACATGGCAATCCGCAAGTACAAGCCGACCACTCCCGGTCGTCGTGGCGCCAGCGTGGCCGACTTCGCCGAGATCACGCGCTCCACGCCGGAGAAGTCGCTGGTCCGTCCGTTGCACGGCCGCGGTGGCCGCAACGCCCACGGCCGCATCACCACCCGGCACAAGGGTGGCGGTCACAAGCGCGCGTACCGCATCATCGACTTCCGTCGGGCGGACAAGGACGGCGTGCCGGCCAAGGTCGCGCACATCGAGTACGACCCCAACCGCACCTCGCGCATCGCGCTGCTGCACTACGCCGACGGCGAGAAGCGGTACATCATCGCGCCGGCGAAGCTGAAGCAGGGCGACGCAATCGAGGCCGGTCCCCGGGCGGACATCAAGCCCGGCAACAACCTGCCGCTGCGCAACATCCCCACCGGCACCGTGATCCACGCCATCGAGCTCCGCCCCGGCGGTGGAGCGAAGATCGCGCGGTCCGCGGGGACCTCGGTCCAGCTGGTCGCGAAGGACGGGCCGTACGCGCAGCTGCGCATGCCCTCCGGCGAGATCCGCAACGTCGACGTCCGCTGCCGCGCCTCGATCGGTGAGGTCGGCAACGCCGAGCAGTCGAACATCAACTGGGGCAAGGCCGGCCGGATGCGGTGGAAGGGCAGGCGCCCGACCGTCCGTGGAGTCGTGATGAACCCGGTCGACCACCCGCACGGTGGTGGAGAGGGCAAGACCTCCGGTGGTCGCCACCCGGTCAGCCCGTGGGGCCAGCCCGAGGGCCGCACCCGCAAGTCCAAGCCGAGCGACAAGCTCATCGTCCGGCGCCGCCGCACCGGCAAGAACAAGCGCTGACCAAGGAGGGAGTGAAGGATGCCACGCAGCCTTAAGAAGGGCCCGTTCGTCGATGACCACCTCCTTGCGAAGGTGGACGTCCAGAACGAGAAGGGGACCAAGCAGGTCATCAAGACCTGGTCCCGCCGCTCGACGATCATCCCGGACTTCATCGGCCACACGTTCGCGGTGCACGACGGCCGCAAGCACGTGCCGGTGTTCGTGTCCGACTCGATGGTCGGCCACAAGCTGGGGGAGTTCGCCCCCACGCGGACCTTCCGCGGCCACATCAAGGACGACCGCAAGGCGCGTCGCCGCTAGGCAGCACGACGGTGCGGTCCGCGAGGACTGCGCGCAGTGCGCCGAACGGCGCGCATCGAAGCAGGACACGAGCACGAGCACGACCCGGGTCCAGCCCGGGACCGTGCACCAGACCAGACGAAGCAAGGGGTAGCAGCACATGGACGCCCAAGACGTCGCAAGCGGTACCGCGGAGCTCCCGCATGCCGTGGCGCGGGCTCGCTATGTCAGCGTCACGCCGATGAAGGCGCGCCGCGTGGTGGAGCTGATCAAGGGTCGGACCGCCACCGAGGCGCTGGCCATCCTGAAGTTCGCGCCGCAGGCCGCGAGCGAGCCCGTTGCCAAGGTGCTCGCCAGCGCCGTGGCCAACGCCGAGAACAACCTCGGTCTGGACCCCAGCACGCTGGTGGTCTCGACCGCGTTCGTGGACGAGGGACCGACTCTGAAGCGGTTCCAGCCGCGGGCCCAGGGTCGCGCGTTCCGCATCCGCAAGCGCACGAGCCACATCACGATCGAGGTGGAGTCGCGGCCGCAGGTCGGCACGGCCTCCGCCCGCAACCGCAGGAGCTCGGCCTCCAGGGCCGGCGCGAAGGGAAGTGCTTCCTAGTGGGCCAGAAGATCAACCCCCACGGCTTCCGGCTGGGCATCACCACCGACTGGAAGTCCCGCTGGTACGCCGACAAGCAGTACGCGGAGTACGTGAAGGAGGACGTCGCCATCCGGCGTCTCCTCGCCACGGGCATGGAGCGCGCCGGCATCGCCAAGGTCGAGATCGAGCGCACCCGGGACCGCGTCCGGGTCGACATCCACACCGCGCGTCCGGGCATCGTGATCGGTCGCCGTGGCGCCGAGGCGGACCGCATCCGCACCGAGCTCGAGAAGCTCACCGGCAAGCAGGTGCAGCTGAACATCCTCGAGGTGAAGAACGCCGAGTCCGAGGCGCAGCTGGTCGCCCAGGGTGTGGCCGAGCAGCTGTCCAACCGGGTGGCGTTCCGTCGCGCGATGCGCAAGGCCATCCAGTCGGCCATGCGGCAGCCACAGGTCAAGGGGATCCGCGTGCAGTGCTCCGGTCGTCTCGGTGGCGCCGAGATGTCGCGCTCGGAGTTCTACCGCGAGGGTCGTGTGCCTCTGCACACGCTGCGGGCGGACATCGACTACGGGCTGTACGAGGCCAAGACCACCTTCGGTCGGATCGGCGTGAAGGTCTGGATCTACAAGGGTGACATCGTCGGCGGCCGGCACGAGGCCGTCGAGGCGGACCCCCGCGGCGCCCGTCGCGAGCGTCCGACCGGTGCGACGCGTCCCCGACGCTCGGGCTCCTCGGGCACCACCGCCACGAGCACGGACGCCGGGCGCGCTGCGGCGGAGTCGGCGACGGCCCCCGCCGTCGAGGCCGCCCCGGCCGAGGCCGCTGCTCCCGCCCAGAACACGGAGGCGTGAGGACATGTTGATCCCCCGCAGGGTGAAGCACCGCAAGCAGCACCACCCCGGTCGCTCGGGTGCCTCCAAGGGTGGCAACCAGGTGACCTTCGGCGAGTTCGGCATCCAGGCCCTGGAGCCGGCGTACGTGAGCAACCGGCAGATCGAGTCGGCACGTATCGCAATCAACCGTCACATCAAGCGCGGCGGCAAGGTCTGGATCACCATCTTCCCGGACCGCCCGCTGACCAAGAAGCCCGCCGAGACCCGCATGGGTTCCGGCAAGGGTTCGGTCGAGTACTGGGTCGCGAACGTCAAGCCCGGTCGCGTGATGTTCGAGATGAGCTACCCCGACGAGGAGACCGCTCGCGAGGCCCTGCGCCGCGCGATGCACAAGCTCCCCATGAAGTGCCGGATCGTGACCAGGGAGGTGCAGTTCTGATGGCAGGCGCGACGCAGGCCGCGGAGCTCCGCGAGCTGACGGGCGACGAGCTCGTCACCAAGCTCCGCGAGGCCAAGGAGGAGCTGTTCAACCTCCGCTTCCAGATGGCCACCGGGCAGCTCGACAACAACCGTCGGCTGCGGACCATCAAGCACGAGATCGCCCGCATCTACACCGTCATGCGCGAGCGCGAGCTCGGCCTGGCCGTGGCCCCCGAGACGGACGAGGGTGCGGCGTGAGCGAGGAGAAGGCAGTGAGCACGAGCAGCACGGAGAACCCGGCGAAGACCCCGGCCACCGAGACCGAGCGGAACAACCGCAAGGTTCGCGTCGGCTACGTGGTGTCGGACAAGATGCAGAAGACGATCGTGGTCGAGCTCGAGGACCGCGTGAAGCACCCGATGTACAGCAAGATCATTCGTCGCACCTCCAAGGTGAAGGCGCACGACGAGCTGAGCGAGGCCGGGGTGGGCGACCGCGTGCGCCTGATGGAGACTCGGCCCCTGTCCGCGACGAAGCGCTGGCGCCTCGTCGCGGTGCTCGAGAAGGCCAAGTGACCACTCCCGGCGGAGGAGCGTCCGCTCCGTCGGGCAGCTAGACGAGACAGCACTGTCAGACCGCGTGTCGGGTCGGAAATCCGCCACGCACCAAGCAGGTCAGGAGTTGACGTGATCCAGCAGGAGTCGCGACTGCGAGTCGCCGACAACACGGGTGCCAAGGAGATCTTGTGCATCCGCGTCCTCGGTGGCTCGTCCCGGCGCTACGCCGGGATCGGCGACATCATCGTGGCGACCGTGAAGGACGCCATCCCCGGAGCGGGGGTGAAGCGGGGTGACGTGGTCAAGGCCGTCATCGTGCGCACCTCCAAGGAGCGGCGCCGTCCCGACGGCTCCTACATCCGCTTCGACGAGAACGCCGCCGTCCTCATCAAGCCCGACAACGAGCCCCGCGGGACCCGCATCTTCGGCCCGGTGGGTCGCGAGCTGCGGGACAAGCGGTTCATGAAGATCATCTCGCTGGCTCCGGAGGTGCTGTGATGAAGATCCACAAGGGCGACACCGTCATCGTCGTGTCCGGCAAGGACAAGGGCGCCAAGGGCAAGGTGATCCAGGCCTACCCCGAGACCGAGCGCGTGCTCGTCGAGGGCGTGAACCGGATCAAGAAGCACACCCCGATCTCGAGCACCCAGCGTGGCGCGTCGACCGGTGGCATCGTCACCCAGGAGGCCTCGGTCCACGTGTCGAACGTGATGGTCGTGGACTCCGACGGCAAGGCGACCCGCGTCGGGTACCGCACCGAGGAGGCCGACGAGGCCGGCAAGGTGCGCCGCGTGCGCGTCTCGAAGAAGAACGGGAAGGACATCTGATGACCAGCACGGACACCACGGTCACGAGCCTTCCCCGGCTCAAGGTCCGCTACCGCGAGGAGATCCGCGCCGGGCTCCAGGAGCAGTTCACCTACGACAACGTCATGCAGGTCCCCGGGGTCGTCAAGGTCGTCGTCAACATGGGTGTCGGTGACGCCGCCCGCGACGCCAAGCTCATCGACGGGGCCGTCCGCGACCTCGCCCTCATCACCGGCCAGAAGCCGGAGATCCGCAAGGCCCGCAAGTCCATCGCCCAGTTCAAGCTCCGCGAGGGCATGCCGATCGGTGCCCGCGTGACGCTGCGCGGCGACCGCATGTGGGAGTTCCTCGACCGCCTGGTGAGCATCGCGCTCCCGCGCATCAGGGACTTCCGCGGCCTGTCGGGCACGCAGTTCGACGGCAACGGCAACTACACGTTCGGCCTGAACGAGCAGTCGATGTTCCACGAGATCGACGTGGACTCCATCGACCGGCCTCGGGGCATGGACATCACCGTGGTGACCACCGCGACGAACAACGAGGAGGGTCGGGCGCTGCTGAAGCACCTGGGCTTCCCCTTCAAGGAGGCGTGACCCATGGCCAAGAAGGCCCTCGTCAACAAGGCCAACGCAAAGCCGAAGTTCGCGGTGCGCGCGTACACACGCTGCCAGCGCTGCGGTCGTCCCCACGCGGTGTTCCGCAAGTTCGGCCTGTGCCGGATCTGCCTCCGGGAGATGGCCCACGCCGGCGAGCTGCCCGGCGTGCGCAAGTCGTCCTGGTGAGCGCACCACAGACCTGAGGGATCAATCCCTCTGCTCCACCCGTCGGGCCACCCGGTCCGCTCGAGCTCTGCTTCGCCACAGGCCTGCCCACCCACGCGGTGGGGCCAGGAACCAGGGCGGGAAAGTGAACAGGTCACCTGCATGACCATGACCGACCCGATCGCAGACATGCTGACCCGTCTGCGCAACGCCAACTCGGCGTACCACGACGTCGTCGTGATGCCGCACTCCAAGCTCAAGGCGAACATCGCGGAGATCCTCCAGCGCGAGGGCTACATCGCCGGGCACCGCACGGAGGAGGCGACCGTGGGCCAGTCCCTCGTCGTCGACCTGAAGTACGGCCCGAACCGGGAGCGCAGCATCGCCGGCGTTCGTCGGGTGTCCAAGCCCGGGCTCCGCGTCTACGCGAAGTCCACCAACCTGCCCAAGGTCCTGGGCGGCCTCGGCGTGGCGATCATCTCCACGTCGACCGGTCTGCTCACCGATCGCCAGGCGGCCAAGCAGGGAGTGGGCGGGGAAGTCCTCGCCTACGTCTGGTGAGGGAGCACTGACATGTCGCGCATCGGAAAGCTCCCCGTGCCCGTCCCCTCCGGGGTCGACGTGAGCATCGAGGGACAGACAGTCACGGTCAAGGGGCCTAAGGGCACCCTGGCCACCACGATCTCTGAGCCCATCGCCGTCGAGAAGTCGGAGGACGGCACGCTCGCCGTCAGCCGGCCCGACGACGAGCGCCGCAGCCGGTCGCTGCACGGCCTGTCCCGCACCCTGGTGCAGAACATGGTCGTCGGTGTCACGGACGGCTACACCCGCAAGATGGAGATCCACGGCGTCGGTTACCGCGTGGTGCTGAAGGGTTCGGACCTCGAGTTCGCGCTCGGGTACAGCCACCCGGTGCCGATCGCGGCGCCGACCGGCATCACGTTCGCCGTCGAGACGCCGACCCGGTTCTCCATCACCGGGATCGACAAGCAGCAGGTCGGTCAGATCGCCGCGAACATCCGCCGCCTGCGCCGCCCCGACCCGTACAAGGGCAAGGGTGTCCGCTACGCCGGCGAGGTCATCCGCCGCAAGGTCGGAAAGACGGGTAAGTGACATGAGCACAGCAGCTACCACCACCAAGCGCACCCCGGTGGGCAAGGACGTCTCCACCCGTCGCCGGTTGTCCAAGGCGCGTCGCCACTTCCGGCTGCGCAAGAAGGTCAACGGCTCGGCGGCACGTCCGCGCCTCGTGGTGAACCGGTCCTCCCGGCACATCCACGCGCAGCTCATCGACGACCTCGCCGGCCACACGCTGGCGGCGGCCTCCACCATCGAGGCCGACGTCCGTGCCGTGAGTGGCGACAAGTCGGCCAAGGCCGCCAAGGTCGGCGAGCTCCTCGCGGCCAGGGCCAAGGCCGCCGGTGTCGAGAAGGTCGTCTTCGATCGCGGTGGTCACGACTACCACGGCCGGATCGCGGCCCTCGCCGACGCCGCCCGCGAGGGAGGCCTGGAGTTCTGATGAGCCAGACGCACCTCGCACACGAGAACGAGACGAACGGAAGGACAGCCTGATGCCGGGACGTGCACGGCGCGATGGCGCAACCGGAGCAGCCGGGGGTCCGCCCTCGGGCGGCCAGGGTGGGGGCGGTCGCGACCGCCGCGACGGTGGCCGCGGTGCGGCGCCCGAGAAGCCCAGCCACCTCGAGCGCGTGGTGGCCATCAACCGCGTCTCCAAGGTCGTGAAGGGTGGTCGTCGCTTCAGCTTCACCGCCCTCGTGATCGTGGGTGACGGCAACGGGATGGTGGGCGTCGGCTACGGCAAGGCCAAGGAGGTGCCCGCCGCGATCCAGAAGGGCGTGGACGAGGCCCGCAAGGCCTTCTTCCGCGTCCCGATGATCGGCGGCACGATCACCCACCCGATCCAGGGTGAGGCTGCGGCCGGAGTCGTCATGCTCCGTCCGGCCAGCCCCGGTACCGGCGTCATTGCCGGTGGTCCGGTCCGCGCCGTCCTGGAGTGCGCCGGCATCCACGACATCCTGTCCAAGTCCCTTGGCAGCGACAACGCGATCAACGTCGTCCACGCCACGGTGGCTGCGCTCAAGGGCCTGCAGCGTCCCGAGGAGGTGGCCGCACGTCGCGGTCTGCCGATCGAGGACGTGGCGCCGGCCGGAATGCTGCGCGCCCGCGCGGGACAGGGGGCCTGACGTGTCCGACCTCAAGGTCACCCAGACCCGCAGCACCATCGGGTGCAAGCAGAACCAGCGCGAGACCCTGCGCACGCTCGGCCTGCACAAGATCCGGCAGAGCGTGGTCCGTGCGGACAGCCCGCAGGTCCGCGGAATGATCAAGACTGTTCGCCACCTGGTGACGGTGGAGGAGGTGTCATCGTGACGATCAAGCTGCACCACCTGCGTCCCGCCCCGGGCGCGAAGAAGGACAAGATCCGTGTCGGTCGTGGTGAGGGCGGCAAGCGGGGCAAGACCGCAGGCCGCGGAACCAAGGGCACCAAGGCGCGCAAGAACGTTCCCGCGTCGTTCGAGGGTGGCCAGATGCCGCTGCACATGCGGCTGCCGAAGCTCAAGGGCTTCACCAACCCGTTCCGCACGGAGTACCAGGTGGTGAACGTGGGCGACCTCGCCCGCCTCTTCCCGCAGGGTGGCACCGTCGGCCCGGAGGAGCTGGTGGCCGCGGGAGCGGTCCGCAAGAACGAGCTCGTCAAGGTCCTCGGAGACGGGGACCTGGGGTCGGTCACGCTCCAGATCAGCGCGAACAAGTTCTCCGGCGCCGCCAAGGAGAAGATCAGCGCCGCTGGTGGGAGCACCACCGAGGTCTGATCGCGACCCGCAGCGCTCGACGACGGCCGTGGAACCCGCTCCTGGGATCCACGGCCGTTCTCGTTCCCGTCCCACCGCGCGAGACGACGTCCGGCGATGTACCGGCTGTTACAGTCGGCAGTCGGCGTCGTGAGTCGCGCCACCCGCCACCCGCCACCCGTCCACCGACCCGCGAGCCCGCAGGGCTGGAGAAGACCCGCCCGCAGCTGCCAGGAGGATCCGTGCTCTCCGCCTTCGTCTCCGCCTTCAAGACGCCGGACCTGAGGCGGAAGATCCTCTTCACCCTCGGTGTCCTCGCGCTCTACCGAGTGGGGACGACACTCCCGTCACCGGGGGTGTCGTACTCCAACATCCAGCAGTGCCTGCGGACGGTGGAGGGGGGCGACAGCCAGAGCATCTACGCGCTGATCAACCTCTTCAGCGGCGGCGCACTGCTGCAGCTCTCGGTCTTCGCCCTCGGGATCATGCCGTACATCACGGCGAGCATCATCGTGCAGCTGCTGACGGTGGTCATCCCGCGCTTCGAGGAGCTCCGCAAGGAGGGTCAGTCCGGCCAGGCGAAGATGACGCAGTACACCCGGTACCTCACGATCGCACTGGCGATCCTGCAGTCCACCGGGATCGTGGCTCTCGCGGTGCGGGGGAACCTGTTCGCGGGCTGCGACAACAACCTGTACCCCGCGATCCCCGGCAGCTCCATCTTCTCGATGGTCGTGGTGGTCATCTCGATGACCGCGGGCACTGCCGTCATCATGTGGCTCGGCGAGCTGATCACCGACCGTGGCATCGGCAACGGGATGTCCCTGCTCATCTTTACCTCGATCGCCGCCCGCATCCCGGCCGAGGGCAAGGCCGTGCTGGACAGCCGGGGCGGGCTCGTCTTCGTCCTCGTCCTCGTGGCCGCGCTGGTCATCATCGCGAGCGTCATCTTCGTGGAGCAGGGCCAGCGCCGGATCCCCGTCCAGTACGCGAAGCGCATGGTCGGCCGCCGCATGTACGGCGGCACCTCGACCTACCTGCCGCTCAAGGTCAACCAGGCCGGCGTGATCCCCGTGATCTTCGCGTCCTCGCTGCTCTACCTGCCCAACCTGCTCTCGCAGCTCACGAGGTCCAGCACGGCGGCACCGAACGTGTGGCAGCGGTTCATCAACACCTACCTGGTCAGCCCGTCGAGCTGGAGCTACATCGCGCTGTACTTCGCGCTCATCGTGTTCTTCACCTACTTCTACGTCGCGATCACCTTCAACCCGGAGGAGCGCGCGGACGAGATGAAGAAGTTCGGGGGCTTCATCCCCGGCATCCGGCCGGGACGCCCGACCGCTGAGTACCTGAGCTTCGTGCTCGGTCGCATCACCCTCCCGGGCTCGCTGTACCTCGGCACCGTGGCCGTGCTCCCCAACGTGTTCCTGGATCTCGGCAGCAGCTCGCCGAGCCAGAACTTCCCGTTCGGAGGCACGGCGGTGCTGATCATGGTCGGTGTCGGGCTGGACACGGTGAAGCAGATCGAGAGCCAGCTCATGCAGCGCAACTACGAAGGGTTCCTGCGGTAGTGAGACTCCTCATCCTCGGTCCCCAGGGGGCCGGCAAGGGCACCCAGGCGCAGCTGCTCTCGGCCGAGCTCGGCATACCGCACATCTCCACCGGCGACCTGTTCCGCGCGCACCTGGGCGAGGAGACGGAGCTGGGCAAGCAGGTCCGGGTCTACCTCGACGCAGGGTCGCTCGTGCCGGACGAGATCACCAACGAGATGGTGCGCGAGCGCCTCCAGGAGCCGGACACGGCCGCAGGCTTCCTGCTGGACGGGTTCCCCCGGACCAACGGCCAGGCCGACGTGCTGGACGGGATCCTCCGGGTCCTGGGCGTGGCCCTGGACGCCGTCGTGGAGCTCGCCGTCGGCCGTGAGGTCGTGGTCGGGCGGATGCTGGCCCGGGGCCGTTCGGACGACACCGAGGAAGCGATCCGCAACCGGCTGGAGCTCTACACCGCCGAGACCGCCCCGCTGCTCGACCGCTACCGGTCGATCGTGCGCACCGTGGACGGGGTCGGCGAGGTGGACGAGGTGGGAGCCCGGGTCCTCGCCGCCCTGCCCCCCGCGCAGCGCTGATGATCCTCGGTCGCAACCGGGGCACCGTGCCGGCACGCACGGCCGGGGAGCTCGAGGCGATGGCCGCGGCCGGTGCCGTGGTCGGGGCTGCCCTCACTGCCTGCGTCGGTGCGGTCCGCTCCGGCGCGAGCACCGCGGACCTCGACGCCGTGGCGGAGCAGGTCATCCGCGACGCCGGGGCAGTGCCCTCGTTCCTGGGCTACCACGGGTTCCCGGCCAGCATCTGCGCGTCGGTGAACGACCGCGTGGTGCACGGCATCCCCTCGGCCACCGAGGTGCTCGCCGCGGGGGACCTGATCTCCATCGACTGCGGCGCGATCCTGGACGGCTGGCACGGCGACTCGGCCCTGACCGTGGGGGTGGGTGCGCTCACCCCGGAGGAGGAGCAGCTCTCCGCCGCCTGCCGCAGCTCGATGGAGGCAGGGATCGCGGCCATGGTGGCGGGCAACCGGCTCACGGACGTCTCGCACGCGATCGAGACCGAGACGCGTGCCGCGGGGGACAGGGACGGGCGCGTGTACGGGATCGTCGACGGCTACGGCGGCCACGGGATCGGTCGCGTGATGCACGCGGAGCCGTTCCTCGCCAACGAGGGCGCCCCCGGGCGTGGCCCCCGTCTGGTCGAGGGCTCGGTGCTCGCCATCGAGCCGATGCTGACCCTCGGCACTACCGAGACCAGGACGCTGTCCGACGACTGGACCGTGGTCACCATCGACGGGAGCCGGGCCGCCCACTGGGAGCACACGGTGGCCGTGACGGCCGCCGGTCCTCGCATCCTGACCACCCGCGCCTGAGCGGGTGCCCGGGCCATTTGGCCTGCCCGTGGTGGACGCGTAGGATCCAACGTCGGCGCGCAGTGCGCGTCGGTGTCGTGCGTGCTCGCTGTGGTTTACCAGGTCGAACTGGTTCGTCGGCTCACGTCCCTGCCGACGTTCGTGCGCTCCGTCCGGTCCTCTCCGATCCAGGTTCGTCCTGGTCAGGAGGGTGTGCCGGTCACCGAGCAGCCAACCACGGATCGCGGAGGACATGGCAAAGAAGGACGGGGCCATCGAGGTCGAGGGCCGAGTTGTCGAGCCGCTGCCGAATGCGATGTTCCGGGTGGAGCTCGAGAACGGCCACCGGGTGCTCGCGCACATCAGCGGCAAGATGCGGCAGCACTACATCCGCATCCTGCCCGAGGACAAGGTCGTCGTGGAGCTCTCGCCCTACGACCTGTCCCGTGGCCGGATCGTCTACCGCTACAAGTAAGGCAGCTGGCCCCCCGCACGACGGGGAGAGCTGCTCCACCGAACACCCGGAGCCCGCCGTCCGCGGCGGTTGCCGGAACGACCAGGAGAGCTGACTGACGTGAAGGTCAACCCCAGCGTCAAGAAGATCTGTGAGAAGTGCAAGGTGATCCGCCGAAACGGGCGGGTCATGGTGATCTGCTCGAACCTGCGCCACAAGCAGCGCCAGGGCTGAGCGAGCACCACGCACGACCCGCAGTCCTCTGACTGCCCAGCACCACCAGCACACAGCACCACCAGCACACAGCACCACCAGGACCAAGACGACCTCCCCGCACCACCTCCGAGCCCGGCCTTGATCGAGGGCAGCGCGGAGAACACCCCCGGCACGGAGGCCGGGGCCCGACCACCGTGCTCACACCCAGGCGGAACGGCGGGACGGACGGGGAGCAGACCTCCGCACCGAGAGGAACGCACCACATGGCACGGCTCGCTGGAGTCGACCTCCCCCGCGACAAGCGGATGGAGATCGCGCTCACCTACATCTACGGCATCGGCCGCACGCGCTCGCAGGAGATCCTGAACGCCACGGGGATCAGCTACGACCTCCGGACCAAGGACCTGTCCGACACCGACCTGCGCACCCTGGGCGACTACATCACCGAGTCGCTCAAGGTCGAGGGTGACCTGCGTCGCGAGGTGCAGGCCGACATCCGTCGCAAGATCGAGATCGGTTGCTACCAGGGCGTCCGGCACCGCCGTGGCCTGCCGGTGCACGGTCAGCGCACCAAGACCAACGCGCGCACCCGCAAGGGACCCAAGCGCACCATCGCCGGCAAGAAGAAGGCCAGGTAAACGATGCCCCCCAAGGCTCGGTCCGCCTCCGGACCCAAGAAGACGCAGAAGACCCGTCGCCGGGAGAAGAAGAACGTCACCCACGGCGCCGCGCACATCAAGAGCACGTTCAACAACACGATCGTGTCCATCACGGACCCGGCCGGCAACGTGATCTCGTGGGCGTCCTCGGGCCACGTCGGCTTCAAGGGCTCCCGCAAGTCCACCCCCTTCGCCGCGCAGATGGCGGCCGAGAGCGCTGCCCGCAAGGCGCAGGAGCACGGCATGAAGAAGGTCGACGTGTTCGTCAAGGGTCCCGGCTCCGGCCGCGAGACCGCGATCCGCTCGCTCCAGGCCGCCGGCCTGGAGGTCGGCACCATCTCCGACGTCACCCCCCAGCCGCACAACGGCTGCCGGCCGCCCAAGCGGCGCCGGGTCTAGCGGGAAGGGAAGGAACCAGCTCATGGCCCGTTACACCGGACCGATCACCCGCAAGTCCCGTCGCCTGCGCGTCGACCTCGTCGGAGGCGACCAGGCGTTCGAGCGTCGTCCCTACCCGCCCGGCCAGCACGGCCGCGCGCGGATCAAGGAGAGCGAGTACCTGCTCCAGCTGCAGGAGAAGCAGAAGGCGCGCTTCACCTACGGCGTCATGGAGAAGCAGTTCCGCCGCTACTACGCTGAGGCCGTCCGCAAGCCCGGCAAGACCGGCGAGAACCTGCTCCAGATCCTGGAGTCCCGCCTGGACAACGTCGTCTACCGCGCCGGGCTCGCCCGCACGCGGCGGATGTCTCGCCAGCTGGTCAGCCACGGCCACCTGACGGTCAACGGCCACAAGGTGGACATCCCGAGCTACCGGGTGTCGCAGTACGACATCATCGACATCAAGACGAAGTCCTTGGCGACGCTGCCGTTCCAGGTGGCCAAGGAGACCGTCGGTGACCGGCCCGTCCCGGGCTGGCTGCAGGTCGTCGGTCAGCAGATGCGCATCCTCGTGCACCAGCTGCCCGAGCGCGCCCAGATCGACGTGCCGCTCAACGAGCAGCTGATCGTCGAGCTCTACTCCAAGTGAGCCCCGCCCCCGGCCGGACCGTGCTGCGCTGAGCAGCCGCTCCGGCCGGGGGTGCGCTCGCCGGGCACCGCCACCAGGGGGTTCCCACGCACCACCCGGCCCGTGCGACCCGCACGGACCTCGCCACACCCTTTCGGCGTCATATGGCGGACGTCGGTGGAGGAGAACACCACAACATGCTCATCTCCCAGCGCCCCTCGCTCACCGAGGAGCCCATCGAGGACACCCGTTCGCGGTTCGTCATCGAGCCGCTCGAGCCCGGCTTCGGCTACACGCTCGGCAACTCGCTGCGCCGCACGCTGCTCAGCTCGATCCCGGGTGCGGCCGTGACCAGCATCCGCATCGACGGTGTGCTGCACGAGTTCACCACCGTCCCGGGGGTGAAGGAGGACGTCACCGACATCATCCTGAACCTCAAGGGCCTGGTCGTGAGCTCCGAGGAGGACGAGCCGGTCACCATGTACCTGCGCAAGCAGGGCCCCGGGGCCGTCACCGCCGGTGACATCGTGCCGCCCTCGGGCGTCACGGTGCACAACCCGGAGCTGCACATCGCAACCCTGAACGACAAGGGCAAGCTCGAGGTGGAGCTCGTCGTCGAGCGCGGTCGCGGCTACGTGCCGGCCGTGCAGAACAAGGCCTCCGGCGCCGAGATCGGTCGCATCCCGGTCGACTCCATCTACTCGCCCGTGCTCAAGGTGACCTACAAGGTCGAGGCCACCCGCGTCGAGCAGCGGACCGACTTCGACCGGCTGGTGCTGGACGTGGAGACCAAGCCCTCCATCACCCCGCGCGACGCCGTCGCCTCCTCGGGCAAGACCCTCACCGAGCTCTTCGGGCTGGCCCGCGAGCTCAACGTGGAGGCCGAGGGCATCGAGATCGGTCCCTCGCTGGCCGAGGCCGACCACATCGCGGCGTTCACAATGCCGATCGAGGACCTCGACCTCACGGTGCGCTCGTACAACTGCCTCAAGCGTGAGGGCGTGCACACCGTCGGCGAGCTCGTCGGCCGCAGCGAGGCGGACCTGCTCGACATCCGCAACTTCGGGGCCAAGTCCATCGACGAGGTCAAGGTCAAGCTCATCGGGCTCGGCCTCACCCTCAAGGACTCCCCCCCGGGGTTCGACCCGTCCACGGTCGCCGGCTACGACGCCGCCACCGGAACGTGGAGCGACACCACGGACGCCGCCACCACCGACGACACCGACTACGCCGAGACCGAACAGCTGTAAGCCGCTCAACTCGACCCGGTGCAGGCGACTGACCTGCACCGGGGCGGGCGAGACCAGAGGAGCTCTCCACCATGCCCAAGCCCACCAAGGGTGCCCGTCTCGGCGGGTCTCCGGCCCACCAGCGGCTGATGCTGGCCAACCTGGCCACGTCGCTGTTCACCCACGGCCGCATCACCACGACCGAGGCGAAGGCCAAGCGCCTGCGCCCGTTCGCGGAGAAGCTGGTCACCCACGCCAAGCACGGCGACCTGCACCACCGTCGCGAGGTCATGAAGATCATCCGCGACAAGGATGTGGTGCACACGCTCTTCGCGGACATCGGCCCGTTCTTCGCGGAGCGCGACGGCGGCTACACCCGCATCATCAAGACCATCCCGCGCAAGGGCGACAACGCGCCGATGGCGATCATCGAGCTGCTGCAGGACAAGACCGTGACCGACGAGGCTGACCGCGCCCGCCGTGTCACCGCCTCGCAGACGGCTCCGGCCGCGGCGGCCGCGACCACCGCGGACGACGACACTGCGGACGACGACACCGCAGCCGAGGAGGCCGTGCTCGAGGAGGAGGTCTCCGAGGAGACCGCTCCCCAGGAGACGGCGCCCGAGGAGACGGCCGTCGCGGACGTCCCCACCGACGGGGCGGACGCCGAGCTCGACGAGGTGGCCCCGGTCGCTCTCGAGGACGACTCGACCAAGAGCGGGTCCTGAGCTGAGCGCTCCGGAACCGCACGGCGAGCCCGTCACCCCGCACCTCGGGGGTGGCGGGCTCGTCCGCGTCCGCCTGGACATCGCCTACGACGGCACCGACTTCTCCGGGTGGGCCCGCCAGCCGGGTCTGCGCACGGTGCGTGGGGTGGTCGAGGACGGGCTGTCGACCGTGCTGCGGACCCCGGTCGAGCTCACGGTGGCCGGACGCACGGACGCGGGGGTCCACGCAGCCGGGCAGGTGGCCCACCTCGACCTCCCCACCGCGGTGCTGCCGGACGACCCGGACCGGCTCGTCCGGCGGCTGGCGCGGTTCCTGCCCGACGACGTCCGGGTGACCGGTGTGCGGGTGGTGCCCGACGCCTTCGACGCCCGGTTCGGGGCGCTGCGCCGGCACTACGCCTACCGGCTCGGAACCGCCCCGCACGGCAGCGACCCGGTGCGGAGCCGGGACACGGTCTCGTGGCCCCGGCCCCTGGACGTGGACGCGGTGCGCGAGGCCTCGGCGGGGCTGCTCGGGGAGCACGACTTCGCGGCGTTCTGCAAGCGACGGGAGGGGGCGAGCACCGTTCGCGAGCTGCAGCGGCTGGACTGGTCGGCCGACGAGCCCGGGATCCTGGTGGCCAGGGTGAGCGCGGACGCGTTCTGCCACTCCATGGTCCGCAGCCTGGTCGGCGCCCTGCTCGCGGTGGGGGAGGGCCGGCGCACCCCGGCGTGGGCGGTGTCGCTGCTGGAGCTGCCCGCACGCTCGAGCTCGGTGGCGGTGGCCCCCGCCCACGGCCTCTCCCTCGTGGGCGTGGACTACCCCGCCGACGACGAGCTCGCGGCCCGGGTGCTGCGCACGCGCGCCGTGCGGGGTCCGGTGGCGCAGCCGCGGACGCGCCGGGGCTGACCGGGGGGATCAGTCGCCCCGGCGCACCGGTCCGAGCAGGGCGGACTCCAGCGGGGTGGTGACCAGCCGCAGGGGCAGCCAGAGGTCCGTGCCGATCGCGGCCAGCCCGTCGTCGGTGAGCGTGGCGAGGCTCTGCACCGCCGAGGGGCGCAGCCGCCACATTCGACCGGCGAGCTGGGCCTGGCCGACCGGCAGGCGCTGGACGAGCGCGAGGTCTGCGCCGGAGGCCGTGGTGCCCACCTGTGGGTGCAGGTAGGGGAGCACGTACGCGGTGGTCTGCCACCCGCTGCGCGGGGGGTACAGCTCCTGGGGCACGGCGCTGCCGTCGTGCACCACCAGCAGCGGGTGGTCCTCGCTCGGGCGCGGCAGCGTGTCGGGCTGCAGCCCCCGCAGCTGCACCGGACCGGTGGGGTCGGTGTCGCGGCCGCCCGGCGAGCTGCCCGTCGCCCGCAGGACGGGTGCCCACGCGGCCGGACGTCCCGTGGCGATGACGACGGCAGCTCCCGTGGCGGCAGCGCGGAGCACCACCTGGCGGGCCAGGTAGAGCCCACCGAGCAGGACCACCCGGGTCGGGGTGGAGCGCAGCAGGTTGAGCTGGACCGCTCCGCCGTTCTGGTCGGAGCCGAGCACGACGCCGCCACGGTCGCCGGTGAGGCTGAGCCGGTCGAGCGCGGCCGGTGGCACGAGGAAGTCCGGGCCCAGTCCGCGCAAGCCACCGATCCGTTCCTGCGAGCGGCTGCTGGCGCGCACCGGCCGGGTCACGCGGTACCCCCCACCGGCAGGGTCGCGGTCACGGCCGCGGCCTGCTGCCCGTTGAGCGGCGTGAGGGTGACGCCGGAGCCCGCGGCGCGCTCACGGAGCACGACCTCCGCCGAGCTGAGCTCGCCCGGGGTCCTGGCCGAGAGGCGGACCAGGCCTCGCAGCCCGACGCTGCCGTCGTCCGTGCCGGGGCTGAGCGCGAGGGCGACCGTGGTGGACAGCGCGCGCACGCTGGTGAGGGCGTCGAGGCCGCCGGGAGATCCGTGCCACCCGCTGATCGCGTAGCTCGAGTGGCCGATCCCGCCGCTCGTCACCCCGTTCCAGCGCTCGCGCAGCCCGACCTGCTGGCCGCGGCCGGCGGCGCCGGTGAGCTCGGCGCACGACAGCGCGGCACGCAGCAGCTCGTCGGTGTCGAGCACCCGGCTGTTGAGCCCCGCCGCGTCCAGGGCCCCGCGGACCCGAGACACAGCGCCGAGCAGGGCCCGGTGGGCGCCGGGGACGCCCCCGCCCCGCTCGCGGACGGCCCCGGGACAGCGCCGGGGGTCGAGACGGACCGCGACCCAGGTGCTGCGGCGGGCGACGGCCGGAAGCGGCCCCAGCACCTGGTGGTAGGCGGCGAGGGCAGGCGAGTCGGGGGGCAGTGTCGAGCTGCCGGGGTAGCAGTGCCAGACGACCTGGATGCCGTCGAGCACCACGCCCCGGTCCTGCAGGCACCCGGCCAGCGACGACAGCGGGACGTCGGTGTGTGCACCCACCGGGGAGATCATGGCGGGCAGCGGGTCGACGAGCACGGCGGCCGTCCACGTCCCCTGGTGCCAGGCGAGCCCGATCGGCTTCTTCTCGTGGTCGGTGGTGCTGGCCACGACGAGGTCGGTGACGAGCAGGCGAAGCAGCGCCACCCGGGCGTCCTCCGGGCCGATCAGCACGGTCGTCCCCGAGCGTGCGAGGTCCACGCTGTCGTCCTGCGGCACCGTGGGGTCGACCCGCCGCTGGTGCGGCCGCACCAGGTAGCGGGCCACGATCGACGTCCACTGGGTGATCCACCGGCCGTGCCAGCGCGACCCTGCCCCGACCAGGGCCAGCAGTCCCACCACGACCGCGGCGGGCCAGAGCGCACGGTCGACGGCGAGCAGCACGACGGCGACGGCCGCCCCGACCTCGACCAGCACGACGTTCGTGAGGGGGAGCTGCCCGAAGCTCGCCCCGATGGTCCGACGGCGGACCCCGTCGGCGTCGCCCCGCGGGCCGCTGCGCCGACCGGCCGGCACCGGCGGTGCCGGTCGGGTGCGGACGGCGGTGCTGCCCGGGCCGCGCCCCTGCTGCGGGGCGGCACCCGGTCCGGGGACGGCACGGGGATCGGCGCGTCCCGGGGGCGGGGCAGGGGGGCCGGGACGGTGGGCGCCGGGCGGTGGAGCCTGGCCGGGCCGGGCGTGACCGGGCTGGGGCGGCCCGGCGGCGCGACGACCGGGCGGGCCCATCGGCGGACGGGGCGGCTGGCTCGGGGGCGGACCCTGCGGACCCGGCGGCCGGGGAGGCTGGGCACCCGGCTGGGCGGCGGACGGTGGGGGGCTTCCGTGCCGCCCCGGGGGACCTGCTCCGGGTGCGGTCATGTCGTGCGGCGCTCCCCGACGTCCCGCGTCGACCGGTGCCGACGGCTGCCCCACCGGGAGCGCGGCGGGCCCGGGTCCCGGCCAGCCGGAAACCCGGACCGGCACCGCCCCCCGGTCTAGTGTCTGGCACCGTACAGCGCGCAGCACACGGGGAGGGTGGATGGCGGCAACGCCGACGACGAAGTCTCAGGTCCAGGCGTACCGCTTCGTGCTCCGCCGCATGGAGCACGCCCTGGTCCGCAAGGACGCCGTCATGCTCCACGACCCGATGCGCACGCAGGTGCGCGCGACGGCCGTGGGGATCATCCTCGGCATCCTGGGCCTCGCGGGCTTTGCGCTGTTCTCCGTCTTCCGCCCCGCCGAGACCATCGACCAGGCCACGATCCTGGTCAGCAAGACCTCCACCCAGACCTTCGTCGTGGTGCCCGACGAGAACGGCACGCGGGTCCTGCACCCCGTCTACAACCTGGCCTCGGCGCGCCTCATCGCCGGGCAGCCGGCCCCCTTCACCCTGGTGGACGACGCGGCGCTCGACACCCTGCCGCGAGGTGCCGAGCTCGGCATCGTCGGCGGACCGGACGTGCTGCCGGCGGCAGGTGACCGTCCGTCAGCGGTGTGGACGGTGTGCGACGACGTGCTCGGCGACACGAGCGCCCCGAGCGCAGCCCTCACGCTGTCGACGACGGTGCTCTCCGGTGGCCTGGGCGGCGGTGCCGACCCGCTCACCGACGGCGGCTCGCTGCTCGTCTCGGCCCCCGGTGGTGCCACCCAGCTGCTGTTCACCTCCGGCGCCGGCGTGGTGCGCGCAGGTGTCGACCTCCGCGACACGGCGACCGCACGTGCCCTGAACCTGACCGGGACGGTGCCGCGGCCGGTCAGCGAGGGGCTGCTCAACACCGTTCCCGAGGTCGCGCCCCTCGTCGTGCCGGACGTCCCCGGCAAGGGCAGCACCCCGGCCTACACGCGTGCCCTCGGACCGGGTCTCGCCGTCGGCAAGGTCATCAGCGTCCAGGACTCCGGCGGCTCCACCCCCTACGTGCTCCTGCTGGACGGGGTCCAGAAGGTGAGCCCGGTCGTGGCCGCGCTGCTGCAGTTCGTCTCCGGCGACGTGACACCGGTGCAGGCGGACGTCTTCGTCGCCGCTCCCGACGTCGCCGAGCCGGGTCGGCTCGACCTCACCCGCTACCCGCTGGAGGTGCCCCGGACGATGGACGCGGGCGACGCCCGCGTCAGCTGCCTGTCCTGGGACGGCACGAGCGCCGCGACGGCCGCGGACGCCAGCTCTTTCGACCCGGTGCTCACCCTGCGCGCCGGCAACCGGCTCCCCCTGCCGGCGGGCGCCCGCGCCGTGCCGCTGGCCGGCGCCGACGACAGGCCGGGCGGCGCGAGCCCGGCGGGTGGGTTCCACCTCGACTCGTTCTACGTGCAGCCGGGTCGCGCCTCGGTGGTCCAGACGATCGCGGGCGGTCAGCCGCTCGGAGTGGGCACCCGCTACCTGGTGGCGGACACCGGCACCCGGTTCGGGATCCCGGACAAGGAGACGGCCGGTGTTCTCGGCCTGGGCACGGTGACCAGCCCGGCGCCCGAGTCGGTGGTGGCCCTGCTGCCCCAGGGGATCGAGCTCAGCGCCGCCAACGCCCGGCAGTCGCACAACGGCGTGGCCCCGGATCCGGCGGCCGAGCCGTTCGCGGCTCCGGCGGGCAGCTAGCCGCCCGGGCGGAACCACGCCGGGCGGTCGACCGTCGCAGAAGGAGCGGCACCGGCCGCCACACGAGGGGAGGCGCCGTGAGGGTGGACACCGCCGGGCACGACAGCGAGGCCGTGGGCAGGCGCACAGCGCAGCTCGACGCCATGGCCGACGACGCGCGCACCGTCCTCGGGAAGGTCCGTTCCGCAGCGTCGGACGCAGCTCGGTGGGCGGTCCCCGGCGACGTTCGGGCAGCCGGCCTCCCGCCCGCCGCGGTCGCGCTGCTGGACGCCGTCGCCGCGACCACGGAGGCCGCGACCACCGCTCTCGCCGCCCGGACGCAGGAGCTGCGCGACCAGGCCTTGCGGGCCCGGGAGATCGACCAGCACACGGCCGACCGCATCCGGGCCCTGCCGGCCGACCTGCACCCGGCGCCCCCCGCCCACCCCTGGGGTGGGGGCACGCACGGTGGCCGCCACCCGTCCGGCGGCAACCCCGGGGGAGGCGGTCGGCGTGCGTGATCCGGTCGAGCACCTGCGCCCGGAGCTGGACTACCTCGGGACGGTGTGTGCGGGGCTGTCGCTGCCGGACCCGGTGGCCGCGCACCTCGAGCCGCTGGTCGGGGGCTGGTCGGAGATGACGGCGGCCGCCGCTGACTGGACCCGGGTGGCCGGCGGGCTCGACGCCCTGGCCGAGGACGCCCAGCGCGTGCAGGACGAACCGGTGACCGCCCTGGTGGCACGGGGGCACCGCGGCACCGCCGACGCCCTGCGGACCGCGGCCGAGGCGCTCGAGCAGACCTCCGCCGATGCGGAGCGCCTCGTGGTCGACGCGGCCGAGCTGCTCGCCGACGTCGGCCGGACGGCATCGCTGGTCCTCTCCCTTCCCGTGCTCGGCGTGGACGAAGCCCGCCGCATCGTGCTGGAGGCCGACGAGCGGGTCCGGGTCTGTGCCGGGTCGGTCGACGATCTCGTGGACGCGCTCGCCCAGCGCTGGGCCCAGCTGAGCGCCGGGCTGCGGGACGAGCCGCTGCTGGCCGTGACCTCGACGTCGCCCCCGGCCTCGGCCGCCCTGATGGGGCAGCACGAGGTGCTCAGCGCCGGCGGCGTGCAGGTGGCGGTGACGACCACCGGGGGTGCGCACGTGGAGCTCGCCCAGCTGCCCGCCGCTCCCGTACCCGTCGCGGCCGCCGCCGTCGGTCCCGAGCCGGCGACGGCCGGTGGGGGCGGAGCCGGTTCGGTGTCCCCCGGACCAGGGGCAGCTGGCGACAGCGGGGCCGGCGGTCTCGGCGGGAGGGCCTCGACGCCCACCGCCGCACCCGCGCCAGCGCCCGCGCCGCTCACCGGTGGCGCCCGGGTCGCGGCAGCCGAGGAAGTCTCCCCGGCCCGTCCCGCCGCCCCGGGAGCACCGGCCGCGGCGGCCGCGGACGCCGGCAGCCCGGGGCGCAGCGGATCCAAGGGTGGCGGGATGATGGGCATGGGCATGGGCATGGGCATGGGCATGGGCGGTGCCGGGGGAGCGGGCGGCAAGGACACCAGGCGCACGCGGTCGACCCCGTACGTCGCGGACACCGAGGAGGTCTTCGGCACCCCGCAGAGGACGGCACCCCCGGTCATCGGCGAGCGCAGCCCCTGAGCTCAGCTGCTGCACCGCCGGGACCGCTGGACGGCGTTCAGCACGGCGAAGGTGACCAGCACGGTGCCCAGCGCTGCGGCCGAGCCGATGAAGGCGACCGCGCGCGGCCTCGAGCTGGGCGTGGGGGGCGCCGGCGGGACGACGAACGCCGCGCTCGTCTGGTCCATGCCCTGGGGAGCGATCGCCGCGGGGAGCACGGTGACGGCGGCCGCGGGGTCCACCACGCCGTGGCCGACGAGCTCGTCGAACCCTCCGGCCGGGGCCTGGGCGGTGGCCTCGATGCGCGCCATCACCTGGCGCGGGGTCAGCTCGGGGAAGCGGGCGCGCACCAGGGCCACCGTGCCGGCGACGTAGGGGGTGGCGAAGCTCGTGCCCTGGATCGGTCCGGGTGCGCCGTTGCCGGCCGGGGCGAGCTGGTTGACGAGCGCGGGCCCGCCCACGGGGTTGAGCGAGACGGTGCCCTCCCCGGGGGCGGCCACGTCCACCCACGGGCCGGCCAGGGTGAACGGCGAGGGCCGGCCGTCCTCGCCGACCGAGCCCACCGCGAGCACGTAGTCGTCCCACCACGCCGGGCTCACGGCGGTGACGGGCGGGGTCACGCCGTCGGAGGGGTTGGCCCTGCAGTCCCCGCTCGGCTCGGCGTTGCCCGCCGCGGCCACGACGACGACCTTCTTGACGTCCACGGCGTACTGCAGGGCCGCGCCCACCTGGTCGTCGCTGCCCAGGGCCGCGCCGGCCACGCCACAGGCCGCCTCGGAGATGTTGATGACCGTGGCTCCCTGGTCGGCCGCCCACACGATCGACCTGGCCAGGGTGCTGAGGTCGCCCGGCTGGCCCTTCCTGCCGGGCGGCTGGCTCGTGGTCGTCTCGTACAGCGCGCTGTACTGGCGCACGCTGAGGATGGTGGCGTCCGGGGCCACCCCGGCGTAGCCCGACGGGTCGGTCGGGTCGCCCGGTGCCGCCGGCTTGGCGCCGATCTGGCTCGCGACGATGGTGCCGTGGCCGTCGCAGTCGGTGCGCCCGTCGGTACCGGCGACGTAGTCGCCGCCCGGGGCGACGGTGAGCCGGGGGAGCGGGTTCACGCCGGTGTCGATCACGGCGACCACCTGCCCTGCGCCGCGACCGAACTTCCACGCCGCCTCGTAGCCCAGCTGCCGCTGGGCCCAGGGCTTGGTGACGATGGACGGCGTCGTGCTCGCGGTGCCAGCCAGGCAGGCCGTGGTCTGCGCCGCCGCCGGGTCGGGTGTGGGGGGTGTCGATGCGGGCAGCACCCCGAGCGGACCGGGCCCCACCGGGGCGGTCGGCTGGGCGCTCGCGGTACCGGCGCCCAGAGCGGCGGGGGACACCGCGAGCACGGCCACGACGACCAGGGCGGCAGCGCGCCGAGCAGCCGCCCTGCGTCCCCCGGGCCGCACGTCAGAGCCCGCGCATCGTCGCGTAGAGGTCCATCACGCCCAGGGCCAGCGGCAGCACGGCCGCGATGAGCAGCGCCTCGAGCACCTCGACGGCGCGGCGCATCGGCGGGGAGAAGCGCTGGCGGGGGAACACCACACCGAGGACGAGCGCGACCACGCCGAGCGCCACCGTCGCGCCGAAGACCAGGACGAGGCGGGTCGAGTCGTCCGCACCGACCATCCAGCCGATGACGAGACCGCCGGCGGTGAGCAGCCCGGCCGAGAGCAGGGCCACCGCCTGCACCCCGTTCGCGTAGGTGCGGGCACGCAGCATGAGCACGGCGGCCACGGTGGCGGCCAGCACCACCCCGACCGTGCCGTGCGGGCCGGCCAGCAGCCCGCCGACGGCAGCGGCCGAGCCGAACCCCACCACGAGACCCGTCAGGTACTGGTGGCCGAGGGCCGCCTGTCGCTCGATCGTGATGAAGTCCGGGAAGTCCGCCGTGTCGTCCTCGTTGAGCTCCCGCGCGGTGGTGGGGACGGCCGGGAGCGGCAGCCGCGCGAGCTGGATGGTCAGCCGCGGCGCGAAGGACAGCCCCACCAGGGCCACCGCCGCCGTCCCCGCCGCGATGCCCGCCACGGGGTGGGCCACCAGCACGGCCACCAGGCTCGCCCCGGCCCCGAGCAGCGAGGCGGTGGCCGCAGCGGTGAAGACGGTGACCCCTGCGCGCAGGAGACCGGTGGCCGCGGCGGCGAACACCACCACCGCCACGAACGCGAGCAGCAGGTTCGGACGGCCGGGGCCGTCCGGCACGCCGTAGAGCCCGGCCACGAAGGCCAGCGGGAGCGCGGTCGCGGCGAGGACCGTGCCGGCGCTCGGGTCGCGGTAGACCCGGCTGAGGACGGCGCCCACGGCGACCAGCAGCACGCCGACCACCCCGGCGGTGACCGCCTCGGCCAGGCCGGGGCCGGCCAGGTACAGGGCGACGGCCGCGGCGAGCAGCGCGGCGACGGCGGCGCCCGCCCCGAGGGCCCGCGCGGTCGCCTCGGTCCAGGGGCGGTAGCTGCCCGGCGTGCTCAGGGCGACGGCATCGATCACGTCGTCGAACAGCGGCGGGGGCGGGGACTCGGCGCGCTTGCACAGCTGCAGCAGCTCCCCGTCCAGGACGCCCGACCCGGTCAGCGTGCGGGAGCTCTCCAACGGCGCCTGCCCCAGGCGGGCCAGGGCCCACCCGCCGTGCCGCGCCCCGCCGTCCGGGGTGGACTCGCGCGCCATCTCCAGCAGCATGGGAAGCAGGTCGGCCACCGCGACGTCCGAGGGCAGGGCGACGTCGATGCGGGTGCGGGGTGCCACCACGGTGACCCGACTGAACACGGCGGCACCGCCACCCGTGGCTGCACGCCCGGCGGGGGCCGGCGGGGTGGAGGCCGCTGCGCTGGAGCCCGCTGCGCCGGAGCCCGTCGTGGCTGCCGTCATCGTCACTGCCGCTCCGCCCCCGCCGGGCGTGGGTACCCGGCTGTCATCGTCGTGTCCCGCCCGTCCCGGCCCCGGCGGCGCTGCACGCAGGTGTGCGCGGAAGCGGACTGTGGGGGCGGGCTCGGCCCTAGTATGACCGGGCTCGGCCGCCGTGGACGCGGTTCGGCGGAGCCCGGATCCGATCAGGTGACCCGGGTGGGGCCCGGGCCGGGGGAGCACCTGGTCGGTCGACGCAGGTGACGGGGGAGTCGCAGCGATGAGCACGGTCCAGTACAAGCGCACCGCTCGCCTGCCCGCACCCCGCACGCCCGGCGGTGAGGTCCACCTGGAGGCGCCGCCGGAGGTGCCGCGGGTCGTCCCGGCCGGCATCGTCATGAAGATCATGCCGGTCGTGATGGTCGTCGCCATGCTCGGGATGATGGGGCTGGTCTTCTCCGGGAGCGGTGTCACGCGGAACCCGACGGTCCTGTTGTTCCCCATGATGATGGTGATGTCGATGGTGGGCATGGTCGCCGGCGGCGGGGGCAAGGGCGGTGGCCAGCGCAAGTCGGAGATGAACGAGGACCGCAAGGACTACCTGCGCTACCTCGGCCAGATGCGGGAGCGGGCCCGCGAGGCGGGCGACGAGCAGCGCGCCGGCCTCGAGTGGACCCACCCGGACCCCGAGGCGCTGTGGTCGATGGCCCGCACGCGCCGGATGTGGGAGCGCCGACCCGGCGACCCGGACTTCTGCCACGTGCGGGTCGGACGGGGGAACCAGCGCCTCGCGACGCGGCTGGTGCCGCCGCAGACCGGTCCCGTCGACGAGCTCGAGCCCATCTCCACGGTCGCGCTGCGTCGCTTCGTGCGGGCGCACTCGGTGGTGAGCGCGCTGCCCATCGCCATCTCGCTGCGCGGCTTCGCCGCCGTGGGCATCACCGGTGAGGAGGAGACGGCCCGGGGTCTGCTGCGGGCCGTGGTGGCCCAGCTCGCGACCTTCCACGCCCCGGACGACCTCCTCGTGGCCGCGGTGGTGGGTGGTCCGGCGCGCCAGCAGTGGGAGTGGCTGAAGTGGCTGCCGCACGCCCAGCACCCGGGGCGCACCGACGCGGTGGGCTCGGAGCGGCTGCTGTTCTCCTCGCTCGCCGCGCTCGAGGAGAGCCTGGCGGAGCAGCTCGGCGACCGGACCCGCTTCAGCCGCAGCGCGCCGCCCCTGCCCGAGCAGCCGCACCTGGTGGTCGTGATCGACGGCGGCGAGGTCAGCGGCGAGGAGCGGATCCTGCTCGAGGAGGGCCTGGCCGGGGTCACCCTGCTGGACATCTCCGACTGCCTCGGCACGCTCCCCGCCCGACGCGGCCTCCGCCTGGTCGCCACGCCGGCCGGCGTCGGGGCGCGCAGCGCCTCCGGGGTGGAGAAGTTCGCCGATCCGGACACGATGACGCCCGAGCAGTGCGAGGCGCTGGCCCGGACGCTCTCGCCCTACCGCGTCGGTGCCGGGGGTTCCTCCGAGCCCGGTGACGAGCCGCTGCTCAGCAACGTCGGCTTCATGGACATGCTCGGCCTCGCCGACGCGATGACCTTCGACGTGGCCCAGGCCTGGCGCCCGCGGCCCCTGCGCGACCGGCTGCGGGTACCGGTGGGCATCGGTGAGCAGGGCCAGCTCGTCGACCTCGACATCAAGGAGTCCGCCCAGGAGGGCATGGGGCCGCACGGGTTGTGCATCGGGGCGACCGGATCGGGGAAGTCGGAGTTCCTGCGCACCCTGGTGCTGGGGCTCATCGCGACCCACTCGTCCTCGGCGCTGAACCTCATCCTCGTCGACTTCAAGGGAGGGGCCACCTTCCTCGGCCTCGACAGGGCCCCGCACGTCGCCGCGACCATCACGAACCTGCAGGACGACCTGACCATGGTCGACCGGATGAAGGACGCGCTGGCCGGGGAGATGAACCGGCGCCAGGAGCTGCTGCGCTCGGCGGGCAGCTTCGCCAACGTCAAGGAGTACGAGCGGGCGCGGGAGAACGGCGCGAACCTCGACCCGCTGCCCGCCCTGTTCATCGTGGTCGACGAGTTCTCCGAGCTGCTGAGCCAGAAGCCCGACCTCGCCGACCTGTTCGTCCAGATCGGCCGCCTCGGCCGGTCCCTGCAGATGCACCTCCTGCTGGCCAGCCAGCGCCTGGAGGAGGGCAAGCTCCGCGGGCTCGACAGCCACCTCTCCTACCGGGTGGGGCTCAAGACGTTCTCCGCGTCGGAGTCGCGCGCCGTGCTCGGCGTGCCGGACGCCTACGAGCTGCCCAGCATCCCCGGCTCGGGCTACCTCAAGTTCGACACGTCCGCGATGGTGCGGTTCAAGGCCGCCTACGTCTCGGGTCCCTACCGTCCGACCGCGGTCGGCTCGGTCTCCAGCACGGCTCCGGTGACCGGTGACCGGCGCCCGCGGCTGTTCGTGCCCGAGCACGTGGAGCCCGACCAGGTGGACGTGTCCATCCCCGAGGACACGGCCCCGGACCCGCTCCCGGGGGCCATGCCGTCCTCGGGGGTGGAGGAGACGCTGCTCGACGTGATCGTCAAGCGCGTGCAGGGGCACGGCCCGCCCGCCCACGAGGTGTGGCTGCCCCCGCTGGACGTGCCGCCCACCCTGGACGAGCTGCTGCCGCCGCTGGTCCTGACCCCCGACCGCGGGCTCACCGCTGTCGGGCACCCCGCGAACGGCAGCCTGTCGGTGCCGCTGGGGGTGGTGGACAAGCCCTTCGAGCAGCGCCGGGACAACCTCTGGGTCGACCTCTCCGGCGGGCAGGGCCACGCCGTCGTGGTGGGCGGCCCGCAGTCGGGCAAGTCGACGGTGCTGCGCACGCTCATCACCTCGATGTCCCTGACGCACACCCCGGCCGAGGTGCAGTTCTACTGCCTCGACTTCGGCGGGGGCACGCTGGCGGCGATGGCCCAGCTGCCGCACGTGGGCTCGGTGGCCGGCCGCCTCGACGCGGACCTCGTCCGCCGCACCGTCGCCGAGCTGGCCGGCCTGGTCCGGGCCCGCGAGCTCCGCTTCCGCGACACGGGCGTCGACTCCATGGCCGACTTCCGGGCCCGCAAGCGCCGCGGCGAGGTTCCCGACGGCCCGGACGGCGACCCCTACGGCGACGTGTTCCTCGTCATCGACGGCTGGCTGTCGTTCAAGACCGAGTTCGAGGCGCTCGAGGCGCAGGTGACCAGCCTCGCGGGCCAGGGCCTGGCGTACGGGGTGCACGTGGTGCTCGCCACCGCGCGGTGGGCCGAGATCCGGCCGGCGCTCAAGGACCTGCTCGGCACGCGCATCGAGCTCCGGCTGGGTGACACCTCGGAGTCCGACGTGGACCGCAAGCTCGCGGTCAACGTGCCCCAGGGGCGGCCCGGGCGCGGCCTCTCCCGGGACAAGCTGCAGATGCTGGTGGCCCTGCCGCGGATCGACGCCGACGCCAACCCGGCCGACGTCGCCCGCGGCATCGCCGACGTGGGGGCCCAGCTGACGTCGGCCTGGCGCGGCCGGCCGGCCCCGCGCATCCGGATGCTGCCCGAGCGGTTCCCCTACGACGACCTCGTGGCCGCGACCGCCAACGACGGCAGGGTCCGGCTGCAGGTGCCCGTGGGCATCGACGAGGACGAGCTCGCCCCGGCCTACCTCGACTTCGACGCCGAGCCCCACCTGCTGGTCTTCGCCGACGGCGAGTCGGGCAAGACGACCCTGCTTCGCACGATCTGCACGGAGATCCTGGCCCGCAACACCCCCGCCCAGGCCAAGCTCATCATCGGCGACTACCGGCGCACGATGCTGGGGGTGGTGGAGTCCGACCACCTGGCCGGCTACGCGGCCTCGGCGCAGGTGCTCACCACGATGATCGCGGAGGTGGCCGGCTACCTGGCCAAGCGGATGCCGGGTCCGGACGTGACGCAGGAGCAGCTGCGCAGCCGGTCGTGGTGGAGCGGGCCCGAGATCTTCGTCGTGATCGACGACTACGACCTGGTGGCGACGGCCAGCGGCAACCCGGTGCTGCCGCTGCTCGACCTGCTGGCCCAGGCCAAGGACGTGGGGCTCCACCTCGTCATCGCCCGACGCAGCGGCGGTGCGGCGAGGGCGCTGTACGAGCCGGTCATCGCCCGCCTGCGCGACCTGGCCGCGACGGGGATCGTGATGAGCGGCAGCCGGGACGAGGGTGCGCTGATCAGCACCGTCAAGCCCTCGACGATGCCCCCGGGGCGCGGCACGCTGGTCAGCCGCAGGGGTGGGACCCGCCTCGTCCAGCTCGCCTGGCAGCCGCTCCAGTGACCGCCGCGACGCCCACCCCGCGGCCGTGACGGTCCGGGTCGCGGTCGATCTCGGGACCTCCTCCACCTGCGTGGCGATCGCCGTGGACGGCGCCGAGCCCCGTGTGGTCGTGGTGGACGGCAGCCCGCTCATGTCGAGCGCGGTGTGGGCAGACGGGCGCGGCGTGTTCGTGGGGGCGGAGGCCGAGCGGCAGGCCTCGATCGACCCGGCGCGGTTCGAGCCGCACCCGAAGCGGCGGGTGGACGAGGGCTCCCTGCTGCTGGGGGACACGGTCCTGGGCGTGCAGCAGGCCCTGGCCGCGGTGCTGCGCCGCGCGGTGGCCGAGGCGCGCGCGGTGCTCGGCGGGGCGGCGGTGGACGAGCTCGTGCTCACCCACCCGGCCGACTGGGGGGGCGTCCGCACCGGGGTCCTGGTGGCCGCGGCCGGTGGGCTCGCCGCCCGGACCCTGCTGGTGCCCGAGCCGGTGGCCGCGGCCGTGCAGCACGCCGCCGGGGTGGCTCCGGGGACCCTGCTGGCGGTGCTCGACGTGGGCGGCGGCACCACCGACGTCACCGTGCTCCGGCGCACGGCCACCGGGTTCACCGTCCTGGCCACCCGTGGGGACCCCGGGTTCGGCGGGGTGGACGTGGACCAGGCGCTGCTCGAGCACCTCGGGTCGGGGCTGGTGGGGGAGCAGCGCAGCGAGTGGGACGCCGTCGTGCTGGGTCGTGGCCTCGAGCAGCGTCGTCGGCGACGGATCCTCACCGCCGATCTCCGTGGGGCGAAGGAGACGCTGTCCCGGCACGCCTACGCCGACGTCGCGCTGCCCGGGGCGCTTCCGGACGCCCACGTCACCCGGGACGACCTGGAGCGGCTGGTGGGCCCGCGGGTGGCAGCGGTGGTCGACCTGCTCGGCGCCGCGCTGGCCGACGTGCGGGCCCTGGACGCCCAGGGGCGCAGCACCGCTGCGGTGCACCTCGTCGGTGGGTCCAGCCGCATCCCGCTGGTCTCCCGGCTGGTGCACGCGCGGCTCGGGGTGCTCGCCGTGTCGACCGACCAGCCCGAGACCGTGGTGGCCCGAGGTGCGCTGCTCGCGGTGCGGCCCCCACCGCCGCACCCGGGCCCGACCGCGGCCCCCGCGGTCACGCAGCCGGACCCGACCGCGCCCGTCCCGACCGGTCGCCGCCGAGGCCGCCTCCTCCGGCTCGGCGGCCCGCTGCTGCTGGTGGCGGTGGCCGTCGTCGTCGCGGTGGTGCTGCTCACCCGGGACCCGCAGACGCGGACGGTCCAGGCCCAGCACGCCACCGTGGTGGTGCCCGACACGTGGCGGGAGGCTGCGCGCAGCGAGGACGGCGCCACCGCGCGCCTCGTCCTGAGCGCGACGGGGTCGTCCGCGGACCCCCGGCGCCTGCTGCTGGTGCAGACCAGGTTGAGCGGGGGGGCCGGCGCGGCGGAGGTTGCGTCGGCCCTGCGGGAGCAGGTGGCCGGGGCTGCAGCGCCGGGGGCCGGCACGGGGTCGGCGTACGACTCCTTCGACGACGGGGCGGAGTACGCCGGACGGGCGGTCATCCGCTACCGGGAGGTTCCGGACCCCGGGAGCGCGGTGGACTGGTTCGTCGTCGTCGAGGGCGGCTACCAGCTGAGCGTGGGCTGCCAGCACCCCGCCGCCGACGCGGGTCCCGACGGTGGTGCCGGGACGTGCGAGCGGGCCGTCGGCAGCGTGCAGGTCAGTGGTGGATGAGCAGCAGCCGGGCGCGGACGCCCGGAGCCGGGCCGAGCAGTCGGTGCTGCGCGCGGAACGGGCCCTGCGTGACGGGCGCGCGGAGCTGGCGGAGAGCCGGGAGCGCGCGGAGAGGTTGCGCCACGACCCGCAGCAGCGCGCGGCACCCGACGCCGGGACGGCGACCCCGGCCGAGCTGCGGGCCGACGCGGTCGCCTTCCGGGAGCGGCTCGGGCTCGCCCCGGCGGTGCCCGCCCCGCGGCCCGCGGACCCGGCCGCCCCGCGGCCCGCGGACCCGGACGCCCCGCCGGCGGAGGACGAGCCCTTCGAGGACACCGCAATCCTGTACCGACCGTGACCCACGGCGACGTCCTGACGTGCAGCGTTCGCTTTGGCAACCGACTTCGACGAACTGCGACCGCTGCGGAACGATCCTGCGAGAGTGCTCGTCGTAGGGGTTGTCAGCACACCGGCGGGGTCCACCACCCGGACGTCGCAGTGCAGGTCAGCACGAAACTTCCAGGAGGGAATCCCATGTCCGGAACTACCCAGGTCACCCCCGCCGAGCTGGCGACCATGTCGCAGCAGGCCGCGGACGCGAACAGCAGCGTGCAGGGCCAGCTCAGCCAGGTGCGCGGCGTGATCGACGGCGTGCGCAGCGGCTGGGAGGGTCAGGCCCAGGCTGCCTTCTCCGGCCTCATGAACCAGTGGGACACCGACGTCAAGAAGCTCAACGATGCACTCATGGGCATCAGCGACACGCTGAAGGCGTCCGGCACGTCCTTCGACCAGGCGCAGCAGGACCACGTCGCGACCATCAACCAGGTCGCCAGCAGCTCCCTGAACCTCTGACCACCCCCACCCCACAGCACTGAAGGAGGAGACACCCTCATGAGCGACATGATGAAGTACAACCACGCAGCCATCGGCGAGGCCAGCGCGTCCCTGGCGGGCAACAGCCAGCAGATCAACAGCATCCTCGAGGACCTCAAGGGCCAGCTGAAGAAGCTGGACGCGGGCTGGGAGGGCGAGGGCTCCGACGCCTACCGCGTCCTCAAGGTCCAGTGGGACCAGGCCGCGGAGAGCCTGAACAACACCCTCCGCAAGGTCAGCGACGTCGTCAGCCAGGGCAACGACGCCATGAAGGCCAGTGACAAGTCCGCTGCCGGCGCCTTCGGCGGCTGACCAGCCCGTCGCGCCGCGTGCGCGCACCGGTGCCCCGAGACCTCCACGGTCCCGGGGCACCTGCGTGCCGGGACCACCTCCGCCGGCCGCTCCGCCCGCCGCCGGCGGCGCCGGGACCAGCGTGGACGGGGCGCTTTGACCCGTGACGCGGCAGGGCGGTATCGTTCCGGGTCGGCGTGCGGAACGCCGTGGTCGTGGCCTATCGCCCTCGCGGACGAGCCCCTCGGCCACGTGCCGGTCGTGAGCCTCCCGGTGTCCGACCGCGAGGCTCCACCGCACTCGCACCGTCAGACCTGCTCAACCCGAGAAGACGAGGAAGTCCTGTGCCTACGTACAGCCCCAAGGCCGGTGACGTGACCCGCACCTGGCACGTCATCGACGCCACCGACGTGGTGCTCGGCCGCCTCGCCGTGCAGGCAGCGACGCTGCTGCGCGGCAAGCACAAGCCGATCTACGCGCCGCACGTCGACACCGGCGACTTCGTCGTCATCATCAACGCCGAGAAGATCGCGGTCAGCGGCAACAAGCGCGAGGACAAGTTCCTCTACCGCCACTCGAACTACCCCGGTGGCCTGCGCAAGCGCTCCGTCGGCCAGATGATCGACACCATGCCCGAGCGGCTCGTGGAGAAGGCCGTCACCGGCATGATCCCGAAGAACAAGCTGGGCAACGCCATCGCCGGCAAGCTCAAGGTGTACGCCGGGCCGAACCACCCGCACGGCGCGCAGAAGCCCGTTCCGTTCGAGATCATCCAGGTCGCCCAGTGACCACCGCAGAGAGCGCCTCGTCCGAGGGCGCGGAGGAGCCGCAGATGACCACCGCCGAGACCCCGGACGCCCCCGAGGCGGTCGACACCGCCGAGACGGTCGAGACCGACGTCTCCGTCGAGGAGGTCGCCTCCGAGGTGGAGCCGGAGACCGTCGCCGAGGCGCTCCGGGTGCCCGTCGTCATGGAGCGGCCGATCCTCACCGTCGGTCGTCGCAAGGAGGCCGTGGTGCGCATCCGGCTCGTCCCCGGCACCGGCAAGTACACGCTGAACGGCAAGCAGCTGGCCGAGTACTTCCCGAACAAGGTCCACCAGCAGCTCATCAACGACCCGTTCGTCCTCACCGAGCGCACCGAGACCTTCGACGTGCTGGCCCGCCTGCACGGCGGCGGGACCTCGGGCCAGGCCGGCGCCCTGCGCCTGGCCATCGCCCGGGCGCTCATCGAGGTGCAGCCGGACGACCGCCCCGTCCTCAAGCGGGCCGGCTTCCTGACGCGTGACCCGCGTGCCACCGAGCGCAAGAAGTACGGCCTGAAGAAGGCCCGCAAGGCGCCCCAGTACTCCAAGCGCTGAGCCGGGTCGGTCCGCCGACCCACCCAGCCCGCACGGCCCGCACACGAGAGCAGGCGTCCATCTCCACCCGGGCGCCTGCTCTCGTGCACCCGGAGGAGCTCCGACCCATGGCAGCCCAGGACCCCACCCGCCCCCGTGCACCGGAGCCCGTCCCGGCCCGCAGGCTCTTCGGCACCGACGGGGTGCGTGGCCTCGCCAACGCCGAGCTCACCGTGGAGCTCGCCCTCGCCCTCGCCTCGGCGGCCGCGGAGGTGCTCGTGCCCGCCGGCGGCGCTGGTCGCGGGGTGGCCGTGCTCGGACGTGACCCCCGGGCCAGCGGGGAAATGCTGGCCGCCGCCGTCACGGCCGGGCTGACCGCAGCGGGTGTGGACGTCCTGGATGCAGGGGTGCTGCCGACCCCGGCGGTCGCGCACCTGGTCGGTGCGGTCGGTGCCGACCTGGGGGTGATGATCTCCGCGTCCCACAACGCCATGCCCGACAACGGGATCAAGCTGTTCGCCGCGGGCGGCCACAAGCTCGACGACGCGGCCGAGGACCAGGTCGAGGCGTGCCTCGGGTCCGGGTCGCGGCGCCCGACCGGAGCCGGGGTGGGGCGGGTGCGCACGCTCGACGGTGCGGCCGGGACGTATCTCGCGCACCTCGCCGTCGCCAGCCCGGAAAGACTGGACGGGCTGCGGGTGGTGGTCGACTGTGCGCACGGGGCGGCCTCGTCGGTGGCCCCCGCGGCCTACCGGGCGGCCGGGGCGGAGGTCGTCGAGCTGCACGCTGATCCGGACGGGCTGAACATCAACGACGGGTGCGGCTCGACCCACCCCGAGGACCTCCAGGCCGCGGTGCTGGCGCACGGGGCCGACCTGGGCATCGCGCACGACGGGGACGCCGACCGCTGCCTGGCTGTGGATGCAGCCGGGACGCTGGTGGACGGTGACGGCATCATGGCGGTGCTGGCGCTGGCCATGCACGAGGCCGGCGAGCTCGCGGGGGACACCCTCGTCACCACCGTGATGAGCAACCTGGGCCTGCACCTGGCCATGCGGCAGGCCGGCATCGAGGTGCGGACCACGGGCGTCGGTGACCGGTACCTGCTCGAGGAGCTGCGTGCGGGCGGCTACAGCCTGGGCGGCGAGCAGTCCGGCCACGTCGTGCTGCCGCGGCACGCCACCACCGGGGACGGCGTGCTCACCGCCCTGCGGCTGATGACCCGCGTCGCCACCACCGGAACGGCCCTGCACGAGCTGGTGTCGGTCGTGCGCACGCTGCCTCAGGTGCTCATCAACGTCCGGGTGACCGACAAGGCCGCCGTCGCCGTGGACCCGTCGGTGCTCGGCGGGGTGGCGCAGGCCGAGGCGGAGCTCGGCGGCGCCGGGCGGGTCCTGCTGCGTCCCTCGGGCACCGAGCAGCTCGTGCGCGTGATGGTCGAGGCACCCACCGCGGAGTCCGCCCAGCACCTCGCGCAGCGGCTGGCCGGTCTGGTCGGGTCGGTCTAGGGCGAAACCGGACGGGCCGGTTCAGGGACTCCCTACGCTCCGGGGGAACCGGAGTCCCGCGCGGCGCGTCGGACCTCGGAAGATCCCGACGAGGAGAGGTCCGCCATGAGCGACCACGTGGACGTCCTGCGGGACGAGGTCTCCGCATCCGCCAACCGCTTCCGTGCGGTGGGGGACACCGTGCAGGACGCGGTCGGCAAGGCCGGCGCCTGCTCGTTCGGCTCGGGCACGGCGGGCAGGGAGTACAGCGCCCAGGGCAGCGCGGTCCAGGCGGCCACCTCCACGGTGGTGCAGGTCGTGATGGCCTGGCAGAGCACCACCGGCGACGTGGCCGACTCGGTGATCGGTGCGGTCGACGCGTACACCGCCCAGGAGGCCAGCACCACGTCCGCCGTCACCGCGATCGTGGCCTGATGGGGTTCTTCGGTCCCCTCGGTGACGCTCTCGACGACGGGATCAGCGCTGTCTCGGGTGCGGTCTCCGACACGGTCGAGGCCGGGGTCGGGGTCGTCAGCGACACGGTGCACGCGGGCGTCGACCTCGCGTCCGACGTGGTCACGTACGAGGTCGACGCCGCGGCAACGTCCTCGACGCGGCCGGTCACGTCATCAAGGCCGAGATCAACGCGGCCGGCCAGGTCGTCGACGCAGCCGGCACCGTGATCGGCGCCGCCGAGGACTTCGCGACCAGCCCCTACGGGATCCTCGGCCCGATCGGGCTGCCGTTGTGGGGCCTGTCGACGCTGTTCGGTCACGACGACCCGTCGAAGGCCGAGCAGGTCGCGGCTCTGGGTGGGGGACAACCCAACGCCGACGTCATCCTCGACCTCGCCTCGGACTGCGTGCGGCTGTTCGAGGTGTGGCGACCGCGGATGGTGGCGGCCGGCCAGAACCCTGGCACGACGTGGGACCAGGCCGCGGCCATGTTCGACCGTGAGCGGGGCATGAGCTTCGCGACGCTGCGCGCCGATGCCCAGCACCTCTCCGACACCGTGACCCAGCTCGCCGACGCCTCGTCGGCCCAGCGGGCGGAGGCCCAGTCGCTGGCGTCGACCTGGCAGGGCGACGGCGGCACCGCGGCGCAGACGTACCTCACCAGTTTCCAGTCCACCTGCGGATCGGTGATCGCCGATCTCGTCAAGGGCGGGGCGGCACTGAACGCGTGCGCCGACCAGGTGGAGAAGGCGGTCAAGGACAAGGCCCAGGCCGTGCTCCCGTCGTACCAGGAGACGATCGGGGGCATGTCACCCGCTGACGTCGACGACGTGATCGCGGCCTCGAAGCTCGACGGGGACTCGTGGATCGACAAGGTCGCAGGCCTGCTGGGCTTCACCTTCCTCGGCCCGCTGTCGCTGCTCACCGACAGCCTGTTCGACGAGCTCAAGCACGAGATCGCGGAGTCCGCGCGCGGCTGGCTGCAGGACGTCTTCGCGCCCAGCTACACCCAGGCGGCGGACTCCTTCGTCAGGATCTGCGACGCCACCTCGGACTCCGTGCGGGAGATCTACGGCGTCGCCGCCCAAGCGTTCGACGGCTTGGACCCCGCTGGGTTCACCCCCCTGGGCACCGGCATCCCCGGTCCGGTACCGGTCGCCAAGCCGGGGCCGGTGGCGCAGGAGCCCACCCCCGACAAGCCGGACGCCACGGACCAGGGCTCGGGGGGCCAAGGCTCTGGCGGTGGGGGAGGTGTGCCGGGCGGTGGCGGTGTGCCCGGCGGTGGCGGTGGCGGGATGCCCGGCGGCGCGCCCGGTGCGTCGCCCTCACCTGTCGCGTCCCAGGGCCTTCGGCCTGTGCCGGGCGGCGACCAGGTGACCGGACCGGTGCCGGCCACGACTCCGCCGGTGGCGCCCACGACTGTGCCGGTGGCGCCCGCGACCGTGCCGGTGGGCCTGCCGCAGGGCGCCGGGTGGGTCAGTGATCCCGCCACCCTCCCGCAGGGCTGGACCATCGACCCGGGTACCGGCCAGCTCCTGCCGCCCGGGGCTCCAGGTTCAGCAGGGGACCCCGAGGTCCACTCGTCGGCGGCAGACGCGCTGCTGGACGGCGACGGCAACGGTGATCTCGGTTCGAGCGCCGCCAGGACGCACGGCCCCGGATCGACAGACCCCGGCGGCGCCGCCCTTCCGGGCGCAGGGACCGTGGTGGGGGGACCAGCGTCGACCGGCCCGCTGGGCGGAGCACCCGGTGCGGCGTCGAACGGGGTGACCGGATCGGTCATCACGGTCGCCGACGACGGGGTGTCCATGCAGATCTCGGCCTCCGACGCGGGGGGCCCGGGCGCGCACGTCCAGGTCACCGACGCGGCAGGCGAGGTGTCCGGCTACCGCGTGGAGATCGGTCCGGACGGGGCACCACAGCTCGTGCCGGACCCGGCGGCCACAGCACCGGTCGCCGCACCGTCCACAGCACCTGTCGCAGCGACGGCACCGGCCCGGACGCCTGACGCGCCGGCGTCCGGTGGCGGCGCTCCCTCCGGGCAGACAGCAGGCGGGAGCCCGGTGGGTCAGGCGTCCGCGTTCGACGCGCGCTCGGACAGCGCTCCGGCCGCGGGGGTCACCTCCGGTGGTGGGGGTGCGCCGTCCTTCGGCGCGCAGGACGCCGCCGGCTCCTCGTCGGACCCCGGGACCGCGGCGGCTGTCGCGCCCGGCCCGGAGGGCCCGGTGGCCGCCCAGGTCCGCTCGGCCGCAGTCGGCAGCCCGTGGTCCGATCCCCAGGAGGGCGCCCAGCACGACGGCTCGGGGGCCTCGCTCGCCTCGACTCAGGCCACCACCGGCACCCACGCGGCGAGCGGTGCAGTCCTGGCCGGTACCGAGGACGGGGCGTCGTCGGGGTCCTCGGCCGGGGGTCCGAGCGGGATGGCGGGCACGGGCGGAGCCGCCGGTGGTGGTGGTGGGAGCGAGCCGCAGGAGCACCGCGTCTCGCAGCAGTGGCGGGTGCTGGACGACACGTTCACCCTCGAGGCCAGGACGTGGTCCTCGTTCAGCGACGTGCTGGGCGAGGGTGGCACGAGCGACGAGGAGCAGGTGGAGCGGTGACCGAGCTCGACGTGGCGACCCAGGAGCGGCTGGCAGCGGTGACCGAGCGGCGGCAGCGGGTCCTCGCGGGGGCGCTCGATGCCCTCGCGCTGGCCCGCACCAACGCGGCGCGCTCGGCGCACGGTCTGGAGATCGCGGCGGCCGGCACCTCGGCCGAGGTGTCCGCCGCCGCGGTCGAGGCGGAGAAGGGCGGGTGGGGCCACCGGCCGGACACCACCGAGATCGTGGTCGGGGACCCGGACGCCGCCGAGGACCCGTCCGCGGCACCGGTGCCGCGCACGAGTCGGTCCGGGACCGGCGGGGGTGCCGCCGACGACGAGGTGGAGGGTCGGGACTGGCTCCGCTGAGGGCGCCTAGGCCGCTGAGAGGTCGACCACGGTGGTGCGCTTGATCTCCGCGGTGGCCGAGGCGAGCTCGGCGAAGCGCTCGTCATCGGCGAGCTGACCCAGCAGGAAGCCGGTGACGAGCGCCCGCACCACCCGCTGCGTCTTCTTCTCGGAGCCGCCGTCGAGGAACAGGTCCCCGAGGTGGCGCCCCTCCAGCAGCCCGATGTCGGACGCGCCCGTGACCGTGCGCACGGAGACGGGTCCCTTCCACGCCGCGGCGATCTTCTCCGCGTTCGAGGCGGCCGGGGTGACGCTGTCGTCCTCCGCGTCGAGGAAGAGCCCGGGAACCGTGACCCGCGCGGCGGCGTGCACCGCCGACGGGCTGGTCTCGGCCGTCGCGAACCCGGCGAAGGCCTTCACCCGCGGGTCCTGCGCAGCCAGGAGCACCGCGGCCCCGGCGCCCATCGAGTGGCCGGCGACGCCCAGCCGGTCGGGGTCCACGCTGATCTCCCCGGGGCCCAGGCGCACCTTGGAGCACACGTCGAGCGCCGTGGCGAGATCGGCGGCCAGCCCGGCGTGCGAGGGCAGCGGACCGCGCTCGGTGGCGGGTGCGGCCACGACGATCCCCCACGACGCCAGGTGGGCCAGGGTTCCCAGGTAGCGGTGCACCGGCTGCAGCCAGGCGTGACCGAACGCGACGGCCGGCAGGCCGAGGCCGCGCTCGGGGGTCATCAGGACCCCGGGCAGTCCCGCCAGGGCGAGGTCCCCGCGCAGCACCCGGTGCGGTCCGCGCCGCGAGAGCTCGGCGACCACGGACTTCAGGTTCCCGGACTTCCCACGTCTGCTCGCCACGCGGCGACGCTAGCCGATCACCGGGTGCTCGACCGCTCCGTCGGACGTGCGGTGTCTGCCCCCGACGCCAGTAGGGTCGAGATCATGTGCGGAATCGTGGGTTACGTCGGACACCGCCAGGCCCTCGGCGTGGTGGTCGAGGGGCTGCGGCGCATGGAGTACCGCGGTTACGACTCGTCCGGGGTCGCCGTGCTCGACGGTCACGGACACACCGCGGTGGACCGCAAGGCGGGCCGGCTGGCGAACCTGGAGGCCGAGCTCGCGGGCGCCCCCGCGGAGAGCTTCGTCGGCACCACCGGCATGGGCCACACCCGCTGGGCCACGCACGGCAAGCCCACCGATCGCAACGCGCACCCCCACCAGGACTCGACGGGGACGGTCAGCGTCGTCCACAACGGCATCATCGAGAACTTCGCCGCCCTCCGCACCGAGCTCGAGGCCGCCGGGGTGGAGCTGACCAGCGACACCGACTCCGAGTCGGCGGCGCACCTCGTCGCCCGGGAGTACCGGCAGGGCCCCTCCGCCGGCGACTTCCCCGGCGCGGTCCGGGCCGTGTGCCGCCGCCTCGAGGGTGCGTACACCCTGGTGTTCACCCACTCCGACCACGCCGGCACCATCGTCGCGGCGCGGCGATCGACCCCGCTCGTGGTGGGAGTGGGGGACGGGGAGACGTTCGTGGCCTCCGACGTGTCCGCGTTCATCGAGCACACCCGGGAGGCCGTCGAGCTCGGCCAGGACCAGGTCGTCGTCATCACCGCCGACGGGTACGAGGTCACCGACTTCGAGGGGGTGCCCGCGACCACCCGCCCCTTCCACGTGGACTGGGACCTCGCCGCTGCCGAGAAGGGGGGATACGACTACTTCATGCTCAAGGAGATCCAGGAGCAGCCCGCCGCGGTGGCCGACACGCTGCGGGGCCACCTGGTCGACGGGCGGATCGTCCTCGACGAGCAGCGCCTGACCGACCAGGACCTGCGTGACGTCGACAAGGTGTTCGTGGTGGCCTGCGGCTCGGCGTACCACTCGGGCCTGCTGGCCAAGTACGCCATCGAGCACTGGACCCGGCTGCCCGTCGAGGTGGAGCTGGCCAGCGAGTTCCGCTACCGGGACCCGGTGCTCGGCCGCTCCACGCTCGTCGTGGCCATCTCCCAGTCGGGCGAGACGGCCGACACGCTCGAGGCCGTGCGGCACGCCAAGGAGCAGAAGGCCAAGGTGCTCGCCATCTGCAACACCAACGGGTCGCAGATCCCGCGCGAGGCCGACGCGGTGCTCTACACGCGGGCCGGCCCGGAGATCGGCGTCGCCTCCACGAAGGCCTTCCTCGCCCAGCTCACCGCCAACTACCTGCTGGGACTCGCCCTCGCCCAGGCCCGGGGCACCAAGTACACCGACGAGGTGGTCCGCGAGTTCGCCGAGCTCGAGGCCATGCCGGACGCCGTGGCCCGGGTCCTGGAGACGGTGGAGCCGGTGCGGGCGCTCGCGCGCGAGCTGAAGGACTCGAGGGCGGTGCTGTTCCTGGGTCGGCACGTCGGCTACCCGGTGGCGCTCGAGGGTGCCCTCAAGCTCAAGGAGCTCGCCTACATGCACGCCGAGGGTTTCGCGGCGGGAGAGCTCAAGCACGGACCCATCGCCCTGATCGAGGAGGGCCTGCCGGTCATCGTGGTGATGCCCTCGCCGAAGGGGCGCGCGCTGCTGCACTCGAAGATGGTGAGCAACATCCGCGAGATCCAGGCTCGGGGTGCGCGCACGGTGGTCATCGCCGAGGAGGGCGACGAGACGGTGCGTCCGTTCGCCGACCACCTGATCGAGATCCCGGCCGTGTCGACCCTGCTGCAGCCGCTGGTCTCCACCGTGCCGCTGCAGGTGTTCGCCGCCGAGCTGGCCCAGGCCCGGGGCTACGACGTGGACAAGCCCCGCAACCTCGCGAAGTCGGTGACGGTGGAGTGATCGTCGGCGTCGGCACGGATCTCGTCGGGGTGCCGCGGTTCGAGGCGTCCCTGGTCCGCACCCCGGGCCTGCTGCCCCGCTGCTGGACCGACGCGGAGCGCGTGACGGGTCGGGGCGCTGTCCGCCGCCCGCGCTCGCTGGCCGCCCGCTTCGCCGCGAAGGAGGCGGCGGCCAAGGCCGTGGGCGCCCCCCGGGGCTGGAGCTGGCACGACGTGGAGGTGGTGGTGGGCCCGGGCGGGCGTCCGCTGCTCCGGGTCAGCGGTCTGCTGGGTCGGATCGCCGCGGACGCCGGTGTGACCCACTGGCACTGCAGCCTGACCCACGACGCGGACCTGGCGCAGGCCGTGGTGATCGCCGAGCGGCTGTGACGGGGACGACGCCGTGATCCCCGCGCACGAGACCGCTGTCGTGCGGTCGGCGGAGGCGGCGGCCAACGGGACCCACGGTGACGCCGCGATGATGAGGCGGGCCTCGTTCGGCCTGGCCACCGTGCTCGCCGCGGAGCTGCACGCCCGGACGGGTGGGGTCGCCGGGCGGGCAGTGGTGCTGCTCGTGGGGTCCGGCGGCAACGGCGGTGACGCCCTGTGGGCCGGCGCGTTCCTGGCCCGCCGCGGGGTGGCCGTGACGGCCGTGCTGCTGGTGCCCGACCGCGCGCACCCGGCCGGGCTCGCGGCGCTGCTGCGCTCCGGGGGTCGGGTGGGGACCGAGGTCCTGGGTGCCGACCTGGTGGTCGACGGGATCGTCGGGCTCTCCGCGCGGGGGCCGCTGCGCCCGGCGGCCGCCGCGCTCGTGGACCAGGTGCGGTCCCCGGTGGTGGCCGTGGACTCCCCGAGCGGCGTCGACCCGGACACCGGGGTGTCCGACGGGCCCGCCGTGTCGGCCGCGGTGACCGTGACCTTCGGCGGGCTCAAGCCGGTGCACCTGCTGAACGCCGGGGCCTGTGGGCGGACCGTGGTGGTGGACATGCCGTTCGCGCTGCCCCCGGCCCGGCTGGGTGCGCTGTCGCGGACCGACGTCGGGGCGCTGTGGCCGGTGCCCGGGGCGGCCGACGACAAGTACACCCAGGGCGTGGTGGGTGTGGTGGCGGGCTCGGCCACCTACCCCGGCGCCGCGGTGCTGTGCACGGGGGCGGCGGTGACGGCGACCTCCGGGATGGTGCGCTACGCGGGCTCCGGGCGCGAGGCCGTGCTGGCGCGGTTCCCCGAGGTGGTGGCCGTCGACGAGGTGGCTGACGCCGGACGGGTGCAGGCCTGGGTGGCCGGGCCGGGCCTCGGCACCGGGGCGCACGCGCTCGGGGTGCTGCGTCACGTGCTCGACAGCGACGTCCCGGTGCTGCTCGACGCGGACGCGATCACCGTGGTCGGTGAGCACCCGGAGCTGCTGGAGCGCCCCGCGCCGACCCTGCTCACGCCGCACGCCGGGGAGTTCGCCCGGCTGACGGGCAGCGCACCGACGGCGGACCGGGTGGCCTCCGTGCGGGCGGCGTCGGCCGAGCTCGGCGTGACGCTGCTGCTCAAGGGGGCCACGACCATCGTCGCCGATCGCGACGGTCGGGTGCTGGTGAACCCGGCGACTACGTCCTGGGTGTCCACCGCGGGGGCGGGCGACCTCCTCTCGGGCCTCGTCGGGGCCCTGCTCGCCGCCGGGCTGGACCCGCTGCACGCGGCGGCGGCCGGGGCGCACGTGCACGTGCTGGCCGCCGAGCTGGCTGCGGTGTCCGCGGGCACGGGCGCACCGGTGTCGGCCTCGCCCGTGCTGGAGCACCTGCGGGCGGCGGTGCGGACCGTCCGCGGGGACGTCTGGGAGGATCAGCGACGATGAGCCCCCGCGCCGAAGCCGTCGTCGACCTCGACGCGATCGCCCACAACGTCCGGACGCTGGACGCTGCAGCCGGCTCGGCCGGGGTGATGGCCGTGGTCAAGGCCGACGGCTACGGCCACGGCGCCGTGGCCACCGCGCGTACCGCGCTGGCCGCCGGAGCCGTCGAGCTCGGGGTCGCGACGGTGGACGAGGCCCTCCAGCTGCGCACCGCCGGGATCACCGCGCCGGTGCTGAGCTGGCTGCACGCCGTCGACGACGACTTCGGCGCGGCCCTCGCGGCGGACGTCCAGGTATCCGTGAGCTCGCCGCGGCACCTGTCGGCCGTCCTCGCCGCCGCCCGGGCCACCGGCCGCACCGCCGTCGTGAGCCTGAAGGTGGACACCGGGCTGAACCGCAACGGGGTGTCGGCCACCGAGCTCGACGGCACGCTGGTGGCGCTGGCGGGGGCGCAGGCCGAGGGGGCGGTCCGCCTGCGCGGGGTGTTCTCCCACCTCGCGCGCGCCGATGAGCCCACCCATCCCGTGGTCGACGCCCAGGCCGCGCGGCTGCGCGAGGTCCTGGCCACCGCGGCCCGCCACGGTCTGGTCCCCGAGGTGGTGCACCTGGCCAACTCCGCGGCCACCCTCACCCGTCCCGACCTGTCCTTCGACCTGGTGCGCCCCGGGATCGCGGTCTACGGGCTGAGCCCGGTGCCCGCGCTGGGCGACCTGGGCCTGCGCCCGGCGATGACCCTGCGTGCGCGGGTCGCACTGGTGAAGCGGGTGGCGGCGGGGCAGGGCGTCTCCTACGGCCACGTGTGGACCGCGCCGGCCGACACCACGGTGGCGCTGCTGCCGGTGGGCTACGCCGACGGGGTGCCCCGCGGGTTGAGCACCCGCTTCGACGTGCTGCTCGGGGGGGTGCGGCGGCCGGTGGTCGGGCGGGTGTGCATGGACCAGCTGCTCGTCGACTGCGGCCCGGACGGCGGCGGGGTGGCCGAGGGGGACACCGCGGTGCTCTTCGGCCCCGGCGGTGACGGTGAGCCCCGGGCGCAGGACTGGGCCGACACGCTGGGGACCATCCACTACGAGGTGGTCACCGGGGTGCGGGGGCGCGTGCGCCGCACGCACGTCGGGGCCGGGGCGTGAGCAGCCGGAGCCGGGCGGGGCTCGTCGGGGGGGCGGCGGTCGGTCTCGCCGCCGCCGGGGGGGCCGCCGCCGCTGCGGTGAGCACGCGCTCCCGGCACCGTCGCAGCCTCGCCGACCCGGTGGCCCCGGAGCTGCCCGCCACCCGGGTCTCCACCGTGGCCGCCGACGACGGTGTCCCGCTGGTGGTCGAGGAGGTCGGGCAGAGCGAGGCCCCGCTCACCGTCGTGCTGGTCCACGGGTTCTGCCTGGCGATGGAGTCGTGGCACTTCCAGCGCGCCCTGCTCGCCGAGCGGCCGGGCACCCGGGTGGTGCTCTACGACCAGCGCGGGCACGGGCGCTCCGGCACCCCGCGGCAGGCCTCGTGCACCATCGAGCAGCTCGGCCGCGACCTGCAGGAGGTCCTCGGGGCCGTGGTGCCCCGCGGGCCCGTCGTGCTGGTGGGGCACTCCATGGGCGGCATGACGGTGATGGCACTGGCCCGGCAGCGCCCGGACCTGTTCACCTCCCGGGTGGTGGGGGTGGCCCTGTTCTCCACCGCGGCCGACGGGCTCGCGCTGGGCCGCCTCGGCCTCACCGCCCGAAACCCGGTGGTGGCCGGGCTGCGCCGACTCTCGCGGTTGCGTCCGTCCCTGCTCAGGCTGGGTCGCACCCCGGTGGACGCGCTGATCTCGCCCCTGGTGCGGGCGATGTCCTACGGCGACCGCCACCTCAGCCCCGCGGTCGCCGAGCTCTCCGAGACGATGATCGCCGACACGGCGGTGCGCACCATCGCTGACTTCCTGCCCGCCCTGAGCGGCCACGACGAGCACGCGGCGCTGCCCGTGCTGGCCGGGCGCCCGGTCCTGGTGCTCTGCGGCGACGGCGACCGGCTGACCCCGCTGCGGCAGACCAGGGTGATCGCCGACGAGATCGGGGAGGCCGATCTCGTGGTGGCTCCCGGGGCCGGGCACCTGGTGCAGCTGGAGCAGCCCGTGCTGGTCAACCACGCCCTCGAGCGCCTGCTCGAGCGCTCCGTCGCAGCGAGCACCGCCGCCCGTGCGTGAGGAGCTGGTCACCCCGGCGGACACCGAGGCTCTCGGCCAGCGGCTGGCCGCCTCGCTCGGCGCCGGGGACCTCGTCGTGCTGGACGGCCCGCTGGGAGCCGGCAAGACCGTGCTGGTGCGGGGCCTCGCGCGGGGCCTCGGCGTGCACGGGCCGGTGACCTCCCCGACGTTCGTCATCGCCCGCACGCACCGCCCGGGCCCGCGCGGGATCGGCCTGGTGCACGTGGACGCCTACCGCCTCGGTGGGGCCGGCGACCTGGCTGGTGAGCTCGACGCCCTCGACCTCGACACCGACCTCGAGTCGGCCGTGGTGGTGGTGGAGTGGGGTGAGGGCGTGGTGGAGTCCCTGACCGACCGCCACCTGCTGGTGCGGCTGGGTCGCGCGCCGGACACCGAGACCCGCACGGCCACCTGGGAGTGGCGCACGCGCGGGTAGCCTGGCCCACCGTGCTCGTCCTCGTGCTCGACACCGCCACGCCCGCCGTCACGGCCGCCGTGGTGCGGGTGGACGGTGCGGGAGGCCGGCTGCTGGCCGCACGCGTCACCGTCGACGCCCGCGCGCACGCCGAGGTGCTCACGCCGAACCTGCTCGCCTGCCTGGTCGAGGCGGGGGTGCAGGTGCAGGAGGTGGACGCCGTGGTCTGCGGCACCGGCCCCGGTCCCTACACCGGGCTCCGGGTGGGGATGGCCACCGCGGCCGCGCTGGGCGACGCGCTGGGGGTGGCCGTCCACGGGGTCTGCAGCCTGGACGGCATCGGCGGTGCGACCGCGAGCACGGGCGAGCTGCTGGTGGTCACCGATGCCCGTCGCCGGGAGGTCTACGCCGCCCGCTACACCGACGGGCGGCGCACGCGGGGACCCTGGGTGCAGCGCCCCGCCGAGCTGGACCTCACGGGGGTCACCACGGTGGCCGGGGCCCTCGCCCTGGCCACCCCGCTGGGGCTGCCGGTGCTCGGCCCCGAGCACCCCGACCCGCTGGCGCTGGTGGCCGCGGCCGACCTCGGCTCCGCGCCACCGCCGTTCACCCCGCTCTACCTGCGTCGGCCGGACGCGGTGGAGCCCGCCCGGGTGCAGGTGCCCGGGTGAGGACCGTACCCGTCCGGATCACCGCGATGACCGACGCCGACGTGCCGCGCTGCGCCGAGCTGGAGCAGCTGCTGTTCCCCGGGGACGACCCGTGGAGCGCCGAGATGTTCCGGGCCGAGCTCGCGGCCGGCCACAACCACTACGTCACCGCGCGCGACGACGACGACCAGCTGCTGGGCTACGCGGGGCTGGCCCGCCTCGGGCGGCGCAGCGACCCCGAGAACGAGGTGCACACCATCGCCGTCGACCCCGCCCGGCAGCGGGCCGGCACCGGCCGTGTGCTGCTGCAGGACCTGCTGGCCACCGCCGACGCCCACGGCGGGCCGGTGTTCCTCGAGGTGCGCACCGACAACGTCGCCGCCCAGGCCCTCTACGTGGCGCACGGGTTCACCGTGGTGGGCACCCGGCGCGGGTACTACTCGCCCAGCGGGGCCGACGCGTTCACCATGGCACGACCGGCCCCGGGGGGGACGACGTGATCGTCCTGGGCATCGAGACCTCCTGCGACGAGACCGGTGTCGGCGTCGTCCGGCTGCACTACGACGGCGCGGTGCAGCTGCTGGCCGACGAGGTCGCCTCCAGCGTCCAGGAGCACGCCCGGTTCGGCGGCGTGGTCCCCGAGATCGCCTCCCGGGCCCACCTGGAGGCGATGGCCCCCACGGTGCGGCGTGCGCTGGCCACGGCCGGGGTGACCCGTCCCGACGCCGTCGCCGTCACCGCGGGGCCGGGCCTGGCCGGTGCGCTGCTGGTGGGGCTGGCCGCGGCCAAGGCCTACGCCGCGGCGTGGGACGTGCCCCTGCACGGGGTGAACCACCTGGGTGCGCACGTGGCCGTGGACACCCTGGAGCACGGACCGCTGCCACCCTGCCTGGCCCTGCTCGTCTCCGGCGGGCACTCGAGCCTGCTGCGGGTCGCGGACCTCGCGGAGCCCGTGGTCCCGCTGGGGGCCACCGTGGACGACGCGGCGGGGGAGGCCTTCGACAAGGTGGCGCGGCTGCTCGGGCTGGGGTTTCCCGGGGGTCCGGTGCTGGACCGCCTCGCCCGGGAGGGTGACCCCACGGCCGTCCGCTTCCCCCGGGGCATGACGGGCCCGCGGGACTCGCGGCACGACTTCTCGTTCTCGGGGCTGAAGACGGCCGTGGCGCGGCACGTCGAGGGCCTCCAGCGCGCCGGGCACGACGTCCCGGTGGCCGACGTGGCCGCGAGCTTCCAGGAGGCCGTCGCCGACGTGCTCACCATGAAGGCCGTGCGCGCCGCCCGGGACACCGGCATCGACACGCTGGTGCTGGGCGGCGGGGTGGCCGCGAACTCCCGGCTGCGGGCCCTGGCGGAGCAGCGCTGCGGCGCGGCCGGGCTGACCCTGCGCGTGCCGAGGCCCGGGCTGTGCACGGACAACGGGGCGATGGTGGCCGCGCTCGGTGCGCACCTGGTGGCGGCCGGGGCGGCGCCGTCCGCGCTGGAGATCGGCGCGGATCCGGGTCTGCCCGTGACCACCACCCACCTCTGACGACGGGACGGGTGGTGGACCGCTGGCACTCGCGGGGTTAGAGTGCCAGAGACACCCCAGCCCGCCCCGGCTCCCGCGACGACGGGGCAGGTGCAGGAGTCACCCCACTCGTGATCCCCAGTGCCGGGGAACCCCCCGGCACGCTACGACCCAGGAAAGCTGAGGTCTCATCGTGGCGAGCGTCAAGATCAAGCCGCTCGAGGACAAGATCCTCGTCCAGGCCAACGAGGCGGAGACGACGACCGCCTCCGGTCTCGTCATCCCCGACACGGCCAAGGAGAAGCCCCAGGAGGGCACCGTGGTGGCTGTCGGACCCGGCCGCTTCAACGAGAAGGGCGACCGCGTCCCCCTCGACGTCTCCGAGGGCGACACCGTCATCTACAGCAAGTACGGCGGCACCGAGATCAAGTACGCCGGCGAGGAGTACCTGATCCTCTCCGCGCGCGACGTGCTCGCCGTCGTCTCCAAGTAGCACCTCCGGGGCCCTGCTGGGCCCCAACCGCACCCGCCCCGGCGGTCCGTCGACCGGACCCCGGGGCGGCGTGCGTCACGCACCTCCAGCGGGCCACGGCGCCCGCTCCTCCACCACCCAGGAGAGCCACCAGACATGTCCAAGCAGATCGAGTTCAACGAGAGCGCCCGCCGCGCGATGGAGCGCGGGGTCGACAAGCTCGCCGACACGGTGAAGGTCACCCTCGGACCGCGTGGGCGCCACGTCGTGCTCGCCAAGAGCTTCGGCGGCCCCGTCGTGACCAACGACGGCGTCACCATCGCCCGGGAGATCGAGCTCGACGACCCGTTCGAGAACCTCGGCGCCCAGCTCGCCAAGAGCGTCGCCACCAAGACCAACGACGTGGCCGGCGACGGCACCACCACCGCCACCGTCCTGGCCCAGGCCATGGTCCGCGCCGGGCTGCGCAACGTGGCCGCCGGGGCGAACCCGATGGCCATGGGCACCGGCATCGCGGCGGCTGCGGACGCGGTGTGCGAGGCCCTCGCGGCCGCCGCCACCCCGGTCAGCGGCAAGGACGCCATCGCCCAGGTCGCCACCGTCTCCTCGCGCGACGAGGTCATCGGCGCGATGGTCGGTGAGGCCATGACCGCGGTCGGCGTGGACGGCGTCGTCACCGTCGAGGAGTCCTCCACGCTGAGCACCGAGCTCGAGGTCACCGAGGGCGTGCAGTTCGACAAGGGCTACATCTCGCCGTACTTCGTCACCGACACCGAGTCCATGCAGGCCGTGCTGGAGGACACCTACGTCCTGCTGCACCGCGACAAGATCAGCGCGCTGGCCGACCTGCTCCCGCTGCTGGAGAAGATCGCCGAGTCCGGCAAGTCCGTGCTCATCATCGCCGAGGACGTCGAGGGCGAGGCGCTGTCCACCCTCGTGGTCAACGCGATCCGCAAGACGGTCAAGGCCACCGCGGTCAAGGCGCCCTTCTTCGGCGACCGCCGCAAGGCGTTCCTGGACGACCTCGCCGTCGTCACCGGCGCCACGGTCATCTCGGCCGAGGTCGGTCTCTCGCTGAAGGAGGCCGGGCTCGACCTGCTGGGCTCCGCGCGCCGCGTCGTCGTCACCAAGGACGACACGACGATCGTCGACGGCGCGGGCACCAGCGAGGACATCGCGGGCCGGGTGGCGCAGCTGCGCCGCGAGGTCGAGGCGACCGACTCCGACTGGGACCGCGAGAAGCTCGAGGAGCGCCTCGCGAAGCTCGCCGGCGGCGTGGCCGTCATCAAGGTGGGTGCCGCCACCGAGACCGCGCTCAAGGAGCGCAAGCACCGCGTGGAGGACGCCGTCGCGGCGGCCAAGGCCGCGGTCGAGGAGGGCATCGTCGCCGGAGGTGGCTCGGCGCTGGTCCAGGCCGCGCTGGTGCTCGACGGCGGACTGGGACGCACCGGGGACGAGGCCACCGGTGTGGCGGTCGTCCGCACGGCCCTGTCGGCCCCGCTGTACTGGATCGCGACGAACGCCGGCGAGGAGGGCTCCGTCGTCGTGAACAACGTCGCGGAGATGGCGGCCGGTGGCGGTTTCAACGCCGCCACGCTGACCTACGGCAACCTGCTCGACGACGGGGTCGTCGACCCGGTCAAGGTCACCCGGGCAGCGGTGACCAACGCGGCCTCGATCGCGCGGATGATCCTCACGACGGAGAGCGCCATCGTCGAGAAGAAGGAGTTCGTCGCGGACGAGACCCCCGCGGGCGGTCACGGCCACGGGCACGGCGGGCACTGATCTCGCTGGTCCCCGGGATCGTTGATCCCGGGGACCACGGACGCACGAGAGGGCGGCACCCGGTGGGTGCCGCCCTCTCGTGCCTGGCCGTGCTCAGATCGCGAGCTCGCGGCCGGCGGTGCGGACGGCGCTCTCGCGCTCGGACTCCGACATGCCGCCCCAGATGCCGTAGGGCTCGTGCACGGCCAGCGCGTGGGTACGGCACTGCGCCAGGACCGGACAGCGCGCGCACATCGCCTTGGCGCGGGCCTCGCGCTGGGCGCGGGCCGGTCCGCGCTCGCCGTCGGGGTGGAAGAAGAAGGACGAGTCGACCCCGCGGCAGAGGCCCTCCATCTGCCAGTCCCAGATGTCGGCGTTCGGTCCGGGCAGTCGTCGTACGTCGGCCATGTCATCTCCTGCGGTGCGGCGGGGTCTGGGGCGTCTGGTAGGTCGCTGGCATTGACGGTATGCCTGCCGATGAAACGAACCAACCATTGTTCACATCTGACTTTTCCGGAGCAGTCCGGGCCGACGACACGGCCCTCGGGCGCCCCGTTGCCCTCCCCGAACCCCGTCACGAAGGCTGCCCGCTGCAGTTCAGTGCCGGTTTCACGGGTGGTGCGCCCGCACCTGCGGGGTCAACCGTAAAGCTGTTCGCGAGCGGGCCACGAGTTGTGCAGGGGTGCTGCAGGGGAGACACTGCTCACGCGATTGCCGAACCGTCGACCGCGCGCTGATCTAGGAGGTGGGTGTCCGGTGAGTGCCGTGCCCCCCGCGGTGGACGACGATGGTGCGGTGCTGCCCCCGGGGGAGCCGACCGGACTGCGGCTGACGGTCTCGGCGGTGGCCCGGCGCATGGGGGTCGCCCCCGCAACCCTGCGCACCTGGGACCGCCGCTACGGACTGGGACCGGGCGAGCACTCCTCGGGCACCCACCGGCGCTACGCCCCCGAGGACGTCGCGCGGCTCGAGGTCATGCAGCGGGCTCTCGTGGAGGGCGCGACGCCCGCCGAGGCCGCTCGGCTGGCCGTGTCCGGTCCGCGCCCCGCGGCAGCTCCGACCCGCGGCCCGGCCACACAGCTCGCGTCCGTCCGGAGGCCGACGGCGCCCTCGGTCGAGCACGAGGACACCGCGCCCGGTGTCGGAGCCGGTGCGGCGCTGCGGATGCCGGGCGCCGGACGACAGGCGCGCGGGCTCGGGCGCGCGGCGCTCGCCCTGGACGGGGACGTGACGGTGCGGCTCCTGCAGACCTCCGTCCACGACATCGGCGTCATCCGCACCTGGGACGAGGTGGCCCGGCCGGTGCTGCGGGCGGTGGCCGACCGGTGGTCCCGCACGGGGCTCGGCATCGAGGTGGAGCACATGCTGTCCGAGGCGGTCACCTCGGTGATGGCTCGGGTGGCCTTTCAGAACCACGCCCCGGCGTCCGTCCGTCCGGTGCTGCTGGGATCGATGCCCGGCGAGCACCACTCCCTGCCGCTCCGGGTGCTCGCCGCCACGCTCGCCGAACGGGGTGTGGGAGCCAGCCTGCTGGGGGCGGACCTGCCCGGCACGGCGCTGGCCGCGGCGATCACCCGCACCGCACCGTCTGCGGTGTTCCTCTGGTCGCAGGCGCCGGAGAGCGCCGATGCCGCCCTGGTGGGCGGTCTCCCGCGGACGCGACCGCGCACGCGCTGCTACGTCGGTGGACCCGGCTGGGACACGTCAGTGCTGCCGAGGGCGGTGGTGCCGCTGGGGTCGCTCGGCGAGGCCGGCAACGTGCTCACGGCGGCCGCCGGTCTGTGACGACGCCCGCCCGCGACCGCGAGGTCCTGCGTGCCGCGGCCCTGGGCGGGGAGCCCGGGTGGCACCCGCTGCCGCCGGCGCACGACGACGAGGGCCGGTGGTGGCGGGCCGTGGCCCTGGGCGGTCAGGGGCGCTACGCGGCGGCGGCGGCGGAGCTCGAGCGGCTGGGTGCACCGACCACCGCCGTGGGGCTCCGGTCGCTGGCCCTGAGCACCCGCGGGTCGCACCTGCGCCAGCTCGGCGGGCACCTCCTCGCGCGTCGGTTCGACGGACGTGCGCTGGCCCTGGCCGGCGGGGTGCCTGGGCGGGCGGGGGCCACGGCACGGTCGGACGCCCTGGTGGGGCTGGCGGCCGACGCGCTGGGGCCGGGTCGGGTGACCCTGGCCCGTCGGCTGCTGGCGCAGGCGGCCCAGGGCCTGGCCGGCGCCGACGAGCGCTGCGCCGTCAGGTGGCACTGGGTGGCGGCGGAGACGGCGCTGTGCGGCGACGAGCGGGACGAGGCGGCAGCGCACGCGGGCACCGCGCTCCGGCTCGCCGCGTCGACGGGGTCCGTGCGGCACGAGCTGAAGTCCGCCCTCGTGGTCGCCGCCGCCACCGGGTCGGGCGAGGCGGCGCACCGGGTGCGGACCGCCGCCGCCCAGCACGACCTGCTGCCGCTGCGCTGGGCCGCGACGATGCTGCTGCTCGCGCTCGACGGCCCCCGGTCCGGGTCCCCGGCCGAGGGAGGGTTGCGCCACGAGAACACGGTGAGTCATGCCATCCTCACCCTGCGGGGTGGAGGGCTCCCGGGCGCTCCCACACCCCGGGACCTGGTCCGTTCCTGGTCCACGACCGCTCCGACCGGTCGCGTGCCCCCGGCACGGGTCCGCGCCGGCTCACCCGACCGGGGTCAAGGTGGGGTGGAGGTCGTCCGATAGGGCGAGGGAGCGGGAGCCGTCGGCGGCGCCGCACGAGGTGGAGGAACGACCGTGACCACTGTCATCATCTGCGACGATCGCAGGAATGTCCGCGAGAGCCTGACCAGGGTGATGACAGCCGTGCCCGGCGTGACCCGGATCGACACCGTGAGCAGCGGCGACGAGCTGCTGGCCCGCTACGGCCGGTCGCCGGCCGAGGTCGTCCTGATCGGGACGCAGCGCGCCGTGGCCGCCGGGGTCGAGGCCACCCGTCGCCTCGTCGGCGCGCACCCGCAGGCCAACGTCATCGTCTTCGGCGCGCCGGACGACGCCGGGAGCATCTCCGCGGCCATCGCCGGCGGGGCCCGGGGCTACCTCCGCTGGGACGCCACGCGCACCGAGCTGGTCGCGGCCCTGGCCCACACCTTGTCGAGCTCGTCGGTCCCCGCGCCCCGTCCGTCCTCCGACACGGGTGTACGCCTGACCGAGCGCGAGATGCAGGTGCTGCGGGGCATGAGCCAGGGCAAGAGCAACGGGCAGATCGGCCGCGAGCTGTACCTGTCGGAGGACACGGTCAAGACCCACGCCCGACGGTTGTTCCGCAAGCTCGGCGTGCGCGACCGGGCCCAGGCGGTGGCGCACGGCTTCCGGCGCGGCCTCGTCTCCTGAGCGCTGCGCCGGCGGCGTCCGGCCCTGCGTCCCGGCCGCAGCGGCCGCCGGAATGGGGTACCGAGCAGCGGATACGGTGGACTTCGGCCCACCATCCGGTGGGAGCACCGCCTCGCACCGCACGGAGCGTGCCCGTGCCGTAACGCTGGGACCCGTCCCGTCGATGGAACAGCAGGGGGATCCGCTCGACGAGTCGGTCGCTGCCGCCGTGCAGGGTGACCGTTCGGCGCTCTCCCGTGTCCTCGAGACGATCAGGCCCGTGGTCGTGCGGTACTGCCGCGCGCGGGTCGGGCCCGGGGACAGGGTGTCCGTGTCCGCCGACGACGTCGCGCAGGAGGTGTGTCTCGCCGTGATCACCGCACTCCCGCGGTACCGCGACCAGGGGCGGCCCTTCATGGCGTTCGTCTACGGCATCGCTGCCCACAAGGTTGCCGATGCCCACCGCGGTGCGGCGCGCAGCCGGAGCGAACCGGTGGCCGAGGTGCCGGACGCCCCCACGGTGGAGGACGGTCCGGAGCAGCGGGCGGTGGACACCGACGCGGCGCGCCGCATGTCCGAGCTGCTGGACACGCTGCCCGAGCGCCAGCGCGAGATCCTCGTGCTCCGACTGGTGGTGGGGCTCTCGGCGGAGGAGACCGCGCAGGCGGTGGGGGGCACCGCGGGATCGGTCCGCGTCGCCCAGCACCGGGCGCTGGGCAAGCTGAGGACCGCGGTGGCCGGGTCCGGCGCTGCGGTGGGACCAGGGAACGAGGGCAGCACGGGTGGGTGAGCGCGCACCGCAGGCGTCGGACGAGGACGACCGCGAGCCGTCGCTCGCCGCCGTCCTCGCCGCGGACCGCGTCGTGGAGGCGGTGGGTTCCGGAGAGCTGACCGCGGTCGACGCCTCCGACGAGGTCGTCGCCCTGCTGGTCGCGTGGCGCGACCGGGTCGACGCCGGAGCCCTCCCGCTGCACCCGGACCTCGACGAGGCCGAGGTAGCCCTCCGTGCGGCCACCCGGCGCGGCCGGTTGCGGGTGCCGCTGCGCGCCCTCTCGCCGGTGGCCGCCGCGGCCGCGGCCGTGGGCATCGCGCTCACCGGCGTCGGCTGGGCCGCGCACCAGTCGACCCCCGGCGACCCGCTGTGGGGCGTCTCCCAGGCGTTGTTCGTCGACCACTCCCGGTCGGTGCAGGCGGCGGCCAGCGTGACGGCCGAGCTCGCGGAGGCCGAGACCGCGTTCGCGTCGGGCACACCGGAGAGGGCGCGCACGGCCCTCCAGCGCGCTGCGGCGGACCTCCCCTCGGTGGGGACCGACGAGGGCCGGAAGGACCTGCAGCGACGACACTCTGAGCTCGAGGCCCGCCTGGTGCCCTCCGCCCTCCCGGCGCCCGCACCCACCAGCCTCCTGGCCACCACCACGACCACCACCACCACCACCACCACGACGACGACCACGCCGCCCCCCGAGCCGAGCGTCCCGACAGCGCCGCCGGTGACGACGACCGCAGCTCCGCGGCCGACGACGGATCCGGCCGCCCCCACCCCGCTCAGCACCACGCCGACCACCACCGGCGCTGCGCCGACCACGGATCCGGTGCCGACCACGGACCCCGCGTCCAGCACCACGCCGACGACCACGGCTCCCGCCACTCCGAGCCGGAGCGCGAGCGGGGCGACGCCCGGCGACCAGGGGCTCCCGACGGGCGGGTAGCTCAGCGGCCGGCGTCGTGCCCGGTCACGGCGTCGGCGTAGCCGCGGCAGTAGTCCCAGGTGACGTAGGCGTCCGAGCTCGGGTCGAACGCGGGCTCGTGCGGGCGGACGGTGCCGTCCACGAGCAGCTGCAGCAGGTTCGCCCGGAGCATGTCCCAGTCGTGGTAGTGCTCGGACTGGCAGTCCTCGCAGGTCACGACGAGACCCCGCAGGCCGCGCTGGGCCAGCAGCGACTCGTAGACGGCGAGGTCCTCGAGGTCCTCCTCGACCGCGCGCTGCTCCTCGGCGTCCAGCGGCTCGCCGGGCTCGAGCGCGTCGAGGGCGGCGCAGGGATCGGCGGGGTCCCCCGCGAAGGGGTCCGGCGGGAGACCGGGCGGCAGGTGGTCGCGCACGGGACCACGGTACGCAGGGGGAGTGCACGACGGCCAGCGCGGACGCGGGGAGCCCGCCGCCGACGACCGATACGATGGGGCCCTCCCCGCGGAGACCAGCCAGGTCCTCGGCGCGGGAGCGCCCACACCCTGGAGGGTCCGTACACATGAGCAGCGCGGCAGGACCGGTCGCCACCGGCGGCGACGACCACGGCAAGGTGGCCATGCTCGGTCTCACCTTCGACGACGTGCTGCTCCTGCCGGCCGCCTCGGACGTGGTCCCCAGCGGCGTGGACACCTCCACCCAGCTCACCCGCGGGATCCGGCTCCGCGCGCCGCTGGTCAGCGCGGCCATGGACACCGTCACCGAGTCGCGGATGGCCATCGCCATGGCTCGCGCGGGCGGGATGGGCGTCCTGCACCGCAACCTGTCGCTGACCGACCAGGCCCGGCAGGTCGAGACCGTGAAGCGCTCCGAGGCGGGCATGGTCACCGACCCGGTCACCTGCTCGCCCACCGACACCCTGGCCGAGGTCGACGCCATGTGCGCCCGCTTCCGCATCTCGGGGCTGCCGGTGACCGACGCGGCCGGCGAGCTCGTCGGCATCATCACCAACCGCGACATGCGCTTCGAGCTGGACCAGCAGCGCCCCGTGGCCGAGGTGATGACCCGGGCGCCGCTGATCACCGCGGAGGTCGGCGTGACGGCCGAGGCGGCGCTGGGCCTGCTCCGTCGGCACAAGCTGGAGAAGCTGCCGATCGTCGACGGTCACGGCGCCCTGCGGGGGCTCATCACCGTCAAGGACTTCGTCAAGACCGAGCAGCACCCGGACGCCACCAAGGACGCCGACGGTCGCCTGCTCGTGGGCGCGGCCGTGGGTGTGGGCGAGGACGCCTGGGCGCGGGCGATGGCGCTCGTGGACGCCGGCGTGGACGTGCTCATGGTCGACACCGCGCACGGTCACAACAGCCAGGTCCTGCAGATGGTCTCCAAGCTGCGCGCCGAGGTCGGCGACCGCGTCCAGGTGGTCGGCGGCAACGTCGCGACGCGGGAGGGGGCCGCGGCGCTGGTCGAGGCGGGGGCCGACGCGGTCAAGGTGGGCGTGGGCCCGGGCAGCATCTGCACCACCCGGGTCGTGGCCGGGGTCGGGGCGCCGCAGATCACGGCGATCCTCGAGGCCGTGGCGGCCTGCGCGGCCGCGGGCGTGCCCGTGATCGCCGACGGCGGCATCCAGTACTCCGGGGACATCGCGAAGGCGCTCGCGGCCGGGGCCGGGACGGTGATGCTCGGCTCGCTGCTCGGCGGTACCGCCGAGGCCCCCGGCGAGCTCATCCTCGTCAACGGCAAGCAGTACAAGACCTACCGCGGGATGGGCTCGCTCGGGGCGATGCAGAGCCGCGGTGACGCCCGCTCGTTCAGCAAGGACCGCTACTTCCAGGACGACGTGCTCAGCGAGGACAAGCTGGTCCCCGAGGGCATCGAGGGCCGGGTGCCCTTCCGGGGGCCGCTGAGCACGGTCACCCACCAGCTGCTCGGCGGGCTCCGCTCGGCCATGGGCTACACCGGTTCCTCGACCATCGAGGAGCTGCAGCGGGCGCGGTTCGTGCAGATCACCGCGGCCGGGCTCAAGGAGAGCCACCCGCACGACATCACCATGACGGCCGAGGCGCCGAACTACACCGTTCGCTGACCACTCGGACGACCACCACCCGAACAACCACCACCCGAACAACCAACGTGAGGAGGGGCCCGCGCGTGCGCGACCTCGTCGAGATCGGGATGGGCCGCACCGCCCGTCGCACCTACGAGCTGGACGACGTGGACATCGTCCCGTCCCGGCGGACCCGATCGTCCCAGGACGTGTCCACGGCCTGGCAGCTCGACGCGTACCGGTTCGACCTGCCGGTGCTGGTGCACCCCACCGACGCCCTGGTCTCCCCGGCCAGCGCCATCGAGCTCGGACGCCTCGGTGCGCTCGGCGTGCTCAACGCCGAGGGACTGTGGGGCCGGCACGCCGACGTGGCGGCAGTGGTGGAGCGCATCGTGGAGCTGGCCTCGCTCGCCGAGGACCCCGCAGAGGTGGTGCGCCTGCTGCAAGAGCTGCACGCCGCCCCGCTGCAGACGGACCTGCTGGCCGCGGCCATCGCGGAGGTGCACGACGCCGGCGTGGTGACGGCGGTGCGGGTGAGCCCACAGAACGCCCGGTCGCTGACGCCGATGCTGCTCAAGGCGGGCATCGACCTGCTGGTCATCCAGGGCACCATCATCTCCGCCGAGCACGTGGGCGGTGGCGGCGAGCCGCTGAACCTGAAGACCTTCATCGCCGAGCTCGACGTTCCCGTGGTCGCGGGCGGGGTCAGCGACCACCGGACGGCGCTGCACCTCATGCGGACCGGTGCGGCGGGGGTCATCGTCGGCTACGGCTCCACCGAGGGCGCCACCACCACCGGCGAGGTCCTCGGCATGGGGGTGCCGATGGCCACCGCCATCGCGGACGCCGCGGCCGCACGCCGGGACTACCTGGACGAGACCGGCGGGCGCTACGTGCACGTCATCGCCGACGGGGACATCCACGGCTCCGGCGAGCTGGCCAAGGCCATCGCCTGCGGCGCGGACGCCGTGGTGCTCGGCGCGCCGCTGGCCGTGGCGGCCGAGGCCCCCGGGCGGGGCTGGTACTGGCCGTCCGCGGCGGCCCACCCGTCCATGCCGCGCGGGGCCGTGCTGGGCGTCGCCCCGCTCGAGAGCGCGCAGGAGCGCCCGAGCCTGGAGCGCGTGCTGCGCGGGCCCTCGGACGACCCCTTCGGCTCGCTCAACCTCATCGGGGGGCTGCGGCGGTCGATGGCCAAGGCCGGCTACTCCGACCTCAAGGACTTCCAGCGGGTGGGGCTGACCGTCCGCGCCCGCTGACCGTCGCGCAGGGCGCAGCTGTGGGTTACCGTCGACAACGGTTACCCACCAGTAGGGTCCGACGACGATCAGGAAGGCCCGCGACCATGCGTGCACGCACTCCCTCCACGGCCGTCCCGGCCCCGGACACCCAGGTCCTGGTCATCGGCTCCGGCTTCGGCGGCAGCGTCGCGGCCCTGCGCCTGCGGGAGAAGGGCTACTCCGTCACCGTGCTCGAGGCGGGCCGCCGCTTCGCCGACGAGGACATGGCGACGACCAGCTGGGACCTCCGCCGCTTCCTGTGGGCGCCCCGGCTGGGGATGTTCGGGGTGCAGCGCATCCACCTGCTCCGCGACGTGCTCATCCTGGCCGGCGCCGGGGTGGGTGGCGGCTCCCTGAACTACGCCAACACCCTCTACCAGCCCACCGAGCCGTTCTTCCGGGACCGGCAGTGGGCCCACATCACCGACTGGCGCGAGGAGCTCACCCCGCACTACGAGCAGGCCCAGCGCATGCTCGGAGTGGTCACCAACCCCACCCACACCCCGGCCGACGTGGTCATGAAGGCCGTCGCCGAGGAGATGGGCGTGGGCCACACCTTCCACCCGACCCCGGTCGGGGTGTACTTCGGCGAGGCGGGCAAGACCGTGGCCGACCCGTACTTCGGCGGGGTGGGTCCGGAGCGCACGGGGTGCACCGAGTGCGGCTCCTGCATGACCGGCTGCCGGGTGGGGGCCAAGAACACGCTGCTGAAGAACTACCTGGGTCTCGCCGAGCGGGCCGGCGCACACGTGGTGCCCATGACCACCGTCACGAGCCTGACCCAGCGCCCCGACGGCACGTGGCAGGTGTCCACCGAGCGGACCGGGTCCTGGTTGCGCAAGGGCCGCCGCACGGTCAGCGCCGGGCAGGTGGTGGTCGCCGCGGGGTCCTGGGGCACCCAGAACCTGCTGCACGCCATGAAGGACAGCGGCCGGCTGCCGGACCTCTCGCCCACGCTCGGCCGGCTCACCCGCACCAACTCGGAGTCCATCGTCGGCGCGGGTGCCTACCGGGTGGACCCGGACCGGGACTTCACCCAGGGGGTGGCCATCACGAGCTCGTTCCACCCGGACGAGACCACGCACATCGAGCCCTGCCGGTACGGCAAGGGGTCCAACGCCATGGGCCTGCTGCAGACGCTGATGACCGACGGTGGTGGACCGGTCCCGCGGTGGGTGAAGTTCCTCGGCGTGGCCGCGCGCCATCCCCGCCAGCTCGTCCGGATGATGTCGACGAAGGACTGGAGCGAGCGCACGGTGATCGCGCTGGTGATGCAGAACCTCGACAACTCCATCACGACGTTCACGAAGAAGGGTCTGCTCGGGCGCCGGCTCAGCAGCGAGCAGGGCCACGGCGAGCCCAACCCGACGTGGATCCCGGCGGGCAACGACGCCACCCGGCGGATGGCCCGGCACATCGGCGGGGTGGCCGGCGGCACCTGGGGCGAGATCTTCGACGTCCCGCTGACGGCCCACTTCATCGGGGGCTGCGCCATCGGTGCCGACGCCGACCACGGCGTGATCGATCCCTACCACCGGGTGCACGGCTACCCGACGCTGTCGGTGGTGGACGGCTCCGCCATCTCGGCGAACCTCGGGGTCAACCCGTCGTTGACCATCACCGCGCAGGCCGAGCGTGCGTTCTCCCTGTGGCCGAACGCGGGGGAGGTCGACGCGCGCCCCGAGCAGGGGGCGGCCTACCGGCGGGTGGAGGCCGTGGCGCCGCGCAGCCCGTTCGTGCCCGAGCACGCCCCTGCTGCGCTGCGGCTGCCGCTGGTGGCCGTGCGCCAGGGTGCGGCGGCCACGGTGGCGGCGCCGGTCGCCGGGTCGTGAGCTCCGCCCCGCGGCCGCAGGTGGGGGCGCGCTCGGGGGTGGTCGGCCCGCTGCCCCCGCGGTGGACGTGCCCCTCGCCGCCGCCATCTAGGCTCGGAGCGTGCCTGCCCCCACCCCCGACACGCCGCCCACCGACGCCCGGCCCGTCCTCGTCGTCGACTTCGGGGCGCAGTACGCCCAGCTGATCGCGCGCCGCGTGCGCGAGGCCAACGTGTACTCGGAGGTGGTGCCGCACACCACGTCCGTCGCGGAGATGATGGCGCGCAACCCCGCGGCCGTGGTCCTCTCGGGCGGCCCGTCCAGCGTGTACGCGGACGGGGCGCCCCGGCTCGACCCGGCCCTGTTCGACGCCGGCGTTCCCGTGCTCGGCATCTGCTACGGCTTCCAGGCGATGGCCGGGGCCCTGGGCGGCACCGTGGCGCACACCGGGACGCGGGAGTTCGGCCGGACCGAGCTGACCACCGAGGGCGGGGTCCTGCACCAGGACCTGCCCACCCGCCAGCGGGTGTGGATGAGCCACGGGGACGCGGTCACGCAGGCCCCGGCCGGGTTCACCGTCACCGCCAGCTCCCCGGGCGCCCCGGTTGCCGCCTTCGAGGACCTGGACCGCCGGCTCGCCGGAGTGCAGTACCACCCGGAGGTCCTGCACACCGCGCACGGCCAGCAGGTGCTCAGCCGGTTCCTGCACGAGATTGCCGGCATCGGGTCCACCTGGACGGCCGCGAACATCGCCGAGGCACTCGTCGAGGGCGTCCGCGCGCAGGTGGGCGACAGGCGCGCCATCTGCGGCCTGTCGGGCGGGGTCGACTCCGCGGTGGCCGCCGCCATCGTGCAGCGCGCCATCGGTGACCAGCTGACCTGCGTCTTCGTCGACCACGGGCTGCTGCGCGCCGGCGAGCGCGAGCAGGTGGAGCAGGACTTCGTCGCGGCCACCGGGGCTCGCCTGGTCACCGTGGACGCGGTGGACACGTTCATGGCCGCCCTCGCCGGCACGTCGGACCCGGAGACCAAGCGCAAGGCCATCGGCCGCGAGTTCATCCGCAGCTTCGAGGGTGCCACCGCGCAGGTCCTCGGCGACGCGGCGGCCGACGGGGCGACCGTGGACTTCCTCGTCCAGGGCACCCTGTACCCGGACGTGGTGGAGTCCGGCGGTGGCGCCGGCACCGCGACCATCAAGAGCCACCACAACGTGGGTGGGCTGCCCGACGACCTCGAGTTCGCGCTGGTGGAGCCGCTGCGGCTGCTGTTCAAGGACGAGGTGCGGGCCGTCGGGCGAGAGCTGGGCCTGCCGGAGGCGATCGTGGGCCGCCAGCCGTTCCCCGGGCCGGGACTCGCCATCCGCATCGTCGGCGAGGTGACCCAGGAGCGGCTGGAGATCCTGCGCGCCGCCGACCTCATCGCCCGCACCGAGCTCACCGCCGCCGGCCTGGACGGCGAGATCTGGCAGTGCCCGGTGGTGCTGCTGGCTGACGTGCGCAGCGTCGGGGTGCAGGGCGACGGCCGCACCTACGGCCACCCGATCGTGCTGCGGCCGGTGAGCAGCGAGGACGCCATGACGGCGGACTGGACGCGGTTGCCCTACGAGGTGCTCGAGCGCATCTCCACGCGCATCACCAACGAGGTGGCCGAGGTCAACCGCGTGGTGCTGGACGTGACGAGCAAGCCGCCGGGCACCATCGAGTGGGAGTGAGCCACCAGCTCTGAGCCCGCCGTCACGACGCGCTCGTGGCGACCCCGGCCGTGGTGGTGGGTGCGGTCGACGACGTCGGGGCCGGTGGACCGGCGGTGGTGGGGGTGGTGGGGGCCACTGTGGTGGTCGGCCCGGTGGTCGGCCCGGTGGTCGCCGGTGCCGGTGCCGGGGCGGTGGACCGGACGGGCGGTGCGACGGGGGCCACCGGGGCGACGGTGGTGGTGGTGGCCCGGGCGCGGGTGGTCGGGGCGTTGGTGACCCGCGTGGTGGTGGGCGTCGCGGGGTTCGTCGGCGGCGGGCCCGCCGAGACCAGAGCCGCGAGCGGCACGGAGTCGACCACGAGGGCGGAGGCAGCTGCGGGGGTGGTGGAGACCGGGCGGGTGACGGTGAAGGTGACCTGCTCGGTGCGTGTCGTGCCGTCGGACAGGGTCAGCACGAGCCCGGCCGAGACGGTTCCACCGTCCTGCGCGACCACCTTCTGCAGCGCCACGGCGGTGACCCCGGCGAGGTAGTCGCGCAGCGCCGCCACCCCCACCGCCCGCAGCACGGGGCCGGCCGAGGCGAGGGCACCGGCCGGATCGGCGGGCAGCCGGGACACCAGCGTGCGCACCGCCTGCTCGGACTCGGCGGCGGTCAACGGGGCCACCGCCGACGTCGCGGGGGCAGTGGTGGCAGTGCTGGTCGAAGCGCCTGCGGCCGGGGCGGGCGAGGACGCCCTCGCGACCAGGTAGGCGGCCGCGGCGGCCACCGTCACCGCGGCGACGGCGGCGGCGACGGCCGCGGGCCGGCGCAGCACCGTTCGACGGCGTCCGTGGGCGGCGACGGCGGCGGGGGCAGCGACGAGCTCGGTCGTGTCGGGGCCGGCCGCGACGAGCTCGGTCGTGTCGGCGGACGCGTCTGCTGCGGCGGCAGCGGTCGGGTCGGCCGTCCGCCCGCCGTCAGCGGCAGCAGCAGCACGGACACCGGCCGCGATGCCGACCACGGCGAACGAGATCGGCGTGAGGTGCGTGCGGGCGGTGAGCACGTCGGCGGGCTGGCGTCGACGCCCCGCGGCGATCGAGGCGAGCTCGTCGCGGACCGCGGCCATGGTCGGGCGTCTCGCGGGATCGGCGTCGAGCATCCCGAGCAGGACCGGCTCCAGGACGACGGCACGGGTCGGCGTGCGGTGCCGACCGGTGGCGACGCGGTGCCGCAGCACCTCCGCGTCGTCGTCGAGGCCGTAGGGCGGGGTGCCCTCCAGGCAGGCGAACAGGGTGGCGCCGAGGGCGTGGACGTCGCTGGCCGGAGTCGGCTCCTGTCCGCGGGCCACCTCCGGGGCGAGGTAGGCGGGGGTGCCGCGGAGCAGTCCCGGATCCGTGACCGCGAGCTCGTCGCGCTCGCGGTCGAGGCCGAGGTCGGTGATCCGGACCATCCCGTCGGTGTCACCCCCCTGCCCGACGAGGACGGTGGCGGGGGTGATCCCGCGGTGCAGAATGCCGGCGGCGTGCGCGGACACCATCGCGTCGGCGACCTGGGCTCCGATCTGCGCGACCTGGGCCACCGGCAGCACGTGGCTGGACGCGACGACGTCGGCGAGGTCGCGGCCGGGCAGGTGCTCGGTGACCAGCCACGGGTCGCCGTCGTCCACCGCCACGTCCAGCACCGCGACGGCGTGGTCGTCGCGCAGCTGCGCAGCGGTGCGGCCGTGCAGCACCGAGCGCCCCCGCTGCTGCTCGGCGACCCCGGGCGCGAGCCCGGCGGTCGAGCGGAGCCGCTGGACCGTCACGTCCCGGTCGCGGTCCTCGTCGGTGGCGAGCCAGGCCGCCCCCGCCGCCCCGTGGCCCACCGGTGAGCGGAGGCGGTACCGCTGGGCGACGAGGCGCCCGGGGGCCACGTCGTCGAGCAGTGCGTCAGCGTCCACGGCAACGACGCTAGAGGACCGCGGGACCCGCGGCGACCAGCAGGTAGACCGCCACGGCCACCAGCACGGCCAGCACGGTGACGGCGGTGCGCCGGGAGATCCTGCGGACACCCGCGCCCCGTCCGACGGGCCGCACCGGGGTGCGTGCCGCCAGCACGGAGGTCACAGCGCCCCGTCGTCCCGCGGCCACGGCCACGGCCGCGAGGTGGTCGCGCGCCTGCTCCATGGTCGGGCGACGCGCCGGGTCCGGCTCCAGCATGCGCAGCAGCGGGTCGGCGAGCGCGCCCGCGCGCTGAGGCAGCACGACCTCACCGCGGGCCACCCGGTGCACCAGGACCGTGGCACTCTCGTCGAGGCCGAAGGGGGGCACACCCTCCAGCGCGGTGTAGAGCGTGGCGCCGAGGCTGAAGACGTCGCTGGCGCCGGTGGAGTCGTGCCCACGGGCGACCTCGGGGGCGAAGTAGGCCGGTGTGCCGGTGATGGGCCCGGTCCGGCTGGGGACGAGGTCGCCCTGCGCGCGGGAGATGCCGAAGTCGGTGATCTTCACGACGCCGTCGTCGCGGGCTCCGCGACCGATCAGCACGTTGCCGGGCTTCACGTCGCGGTGGAGCACCCCCGCAGCGTGGGCCGCCGCCAGCGCGTCCGCGAGCTGCGCGCCGATCTGGGCCACCCGGGCCACGTCGAGGACCCCGCTCGAGGCCAGCACGCCGGCCAGGCTGTCCGAGGGCAGGTGCTCCATGACCAGCCACGGCTCGCCGTCGTCGAGGGCCACGTCGTACATGGTGATCGCGTGGGGGTGGGACAGCCGTGCGGCGATCCGTCCCTCCCGAAGGGCCCGGGCGCGCTGCTCGGCGGCCTCGCCCGCCTCCATCCCGGCCGTGGAGAGCACCTGCTTGACGGCGACCTCCCGTCCGAGCAGCTGGTCCCGGGCCAGCCACACCGCCCCCATCGCGCCGCTGCCGATGCGCGAGAGCAGCCGGTAGCGGCCGGCGACGAGGTGGCCCGGTCGGACGATCCACGCTGTCCTGCCGTCCTCAGCCACGAGTGGTGACGCTAGCGGACCGGTGGTGGTTCAGCGGGTGGTGGGGAATCGTCCGCGGGTCGACTGCAGGGTCCGCGCCGCCACCGCGGCGGACCCCACCGCGACGAGCACGGCCAGGACGTCCACCACCGCACCCCCGCCGGACATCAGGAGGGCCACGAGTGCCCCGAGGGTCGCGCCCGCGGTGGGGGCGACCTTCCCCCGGACCCAGGTGCTCACCTCGCCGCCACCGGCCCGGCCGCGGGCGGCGGACCCGAGAGCGGCGTGGTAGCCGACGTTGGCCAGCGAGGCGAGCAGGGCGATCACGGCGATGAGCGTGGCGAGGGCGTCCATGACCCCAGTGTGCCCGTGACCCGGGTCCACCCCGGCGCGCCCGTCCGGGCTCAGTGGCCGAGGCGGCCGCGACCCAGGCTCAGCAGCAGCATCGCGAGCTGGCGGCCCTCGGGACCGAGCACGCCGAAGCGCTCGAGCACGGCCATCTCGCGCACGTGCACGACCTTCACGCCACCCGAGGCCCGGCGGGCGGCCCCGATGGTGCGGGAGACCTCGCTGCGACGCTGCACGGCGGCCAGGATCTCCCGGTCGAGCCGGTCTATCTCCAGGCGCAGGGCGTCGATGTCCTGTGGGAGCGGGGCGCCGGTGCCCTCGGGCGCGTCCGCGGCGGTCGGGCCGGTCGAGGCGGTGGGGCCGGGGGTGGTCATCTGTGTCTCCTCGTGGGGGCGGGTTCCCGGGGTCGTCCGGCGTCCGGAGCCGCTCACGACGAGAGCCCCGGGTCCGGTGCGGACCTCAGGGCTCGTGGTGGGGTGGTGCTCAGGCCACGGGCACCGGAGTCCGGCACCCGCGGTGAAACCGCTGACCGCTGAGCACGTCGTCAGTGTGCCACGTGGGCAGGGGCGACGGAAGCGGTCGGTGGGCACTCGTCGGTGCGGCCCTGTCGGTGCGGATGGGTAGCGTCGGCGCACGATGGACACCCCGCTCGCCGCCCCCGCCCCCGCCTCCCGCTCGGAGGAGGTGCTGCTCGACGGGCTGAACGGCCCCCAGCGCGAGGCGGTGCTGCACTCGGGCAGCCCGCTGCTCATCGTGGCCGGAGCCGGTTCGGGCAAGACCGCGGTGCTCACCCGGCGGATCGCCCACCTGCTCGGCCACCGCGGAGTGGCCCCGGGCGGGGTCCTGGCCATCACCTTCACCAACAAGGCGGCCGCGGAGATGCGCGAGCGGGTCGCCGCCCTGGTGGGACCCAGGGCCAAGATCATGTGGGTCTCGACCTTCCACTCGACGTGCGTGCGGATCCTGCGGCGGGAGGCGGCCAACCTGCCCGGGCTGACGTCCTCGTTCTCCATCTACGACTCCGACGACACCCGTCGCCTGATCACGCTGGTCTCGCGCGACCTGGACCTGGACGCCAAGCGCTACCCGCCGCGCACCCTGGCCACCCACATCTCCAACCTCAAGAACGAGCTGGTGGGCCCGGAGGAGGCCGCGGCCGACGCCACGGAGGACCTGCAGCGACGGGTGGCCGAGGTCTACGCGGAGTACCAGCGCCGGCTGCGTGCGGCCAACGCGCTGGACTTCGACGACCTCATCGGTGAGACCGTGGGCCTGCTGCAGGCCTTCCCCGACGTGGCCGAGCACTACCACCGGCGCTTCCGGCACGTGCTGGTCGACGAGTACCAGGACACCAACCACGCCCAGTACGTGCTGGTCCGCGAGCTGGCGGGCGGCAGCGCCCTGGTGCCCATGGCCGAGCTCTGCGTGGTGGGCGACGCCGACCAGTCGATCTACGCCTTCCGCGGCGCCACCATCCGCAACATCACCGAGTTCGAGCGTGACTACCCCGAGGCGCGCACCATCCTGCTGGAGCAGAACTACCGCTCCACCCAGACCATCCTCACCGCCGCCAACGCCGTCATCGCGCGCAACCCGGAGCGTCGGGAGAAGCGCCTGTGGACCGACTCCGGTGATGGTGCGCAGATCGTCGGCTACGTCGCGGACAACGAGCACGACGAGGCCGCCTTCGTGGCCGGGGAGATCGACCGGCTGGTGGACGCGGGCGACGCGGTGTTCGGCGACGTGGCCGTGTTCTACCGGACCAACAACTCCTCGCGGTCGCTGGAGGAGGTGTTCATCCGCCTGGGCCTGCCCTACAAGGTGGTCGGCGGAGTGCGGTTCTACGAGCGCAAGGAGGTGCGCGACGCCGTGGCCTACCTGCGGGTGCTCGCCAACCCCGACGACGAGGCGAGCCTTCGCCGCATCCTCAACACCCCCCGCCGGGGGATCGGCGACCGCGCGGAGGCCTGCGTGGCCACCCACGCCGAGCGCCACCGGGTGTCCTTCCACGCCGCCCTGCTCGCCGGGGCCGCCGGGGAGATCGGCCTGCTGGGCTCGCGCGGGCAGAAGTCCGTGGCCGGGTTCACCGAGCTCCTCGACGGGCTGCGCGAGCTGTTGGACTCCGGCGCCGACATCGCCGAGGTGACCGAAGCCGTCCTGGAGCGCACCGGGTACCGCGCCGAGCTGGAGGCCAGCGACGATCCGCAGGACGGCACCCGGCTGGAGAACCTCACCGAGCTCGTCAGCGTGGCGCGCGAGTTCGCGAGCGTCGAGAACACCACCCCGCTGCTCGACGGCGACGGGCTGGTCGTCGACGCCGACGGCGTGGTCACCGAGTCGGCCGACACCGATGGCCTCGCCGAGCCCGGCTCGCTCGCCGCGTTCCTCGAGCGCGTGTCGCTGGTGGCCGACGCCGACCAGCTGCCCGACTCGGTCGACGGTGTCGTCACCCTGATGACCCTGCACACCGCCAAGGGTCTGGAGTTCCCCGTCGTGTTCGTCACCGGCTGGGAGGACGGGCAGTTCCCGCACTCGCGCGCCCTGGGCGACCCCGACGAGCTGGCCGAGGAGCGTCGGCTGGCCTACGTCGGGATCACCCGGGCGCGGCACCGGCTCTACGTGTCCCGGGCGCTGGTGCGGTCGGCGTGGGGCCAGCCGATGGCCAACCCGGAGTCCCGCTTCCTGGCCGAGATCCCCCCGCACCTGCTGGACTGGCGCCGGGTGGAGCCGCTGCGGACCGCCAGCTCGTCCGGTGGCTGGTCGTCCGGCCGCAGCACCGGGGGTGACTCGGCGCAGGCCGGGATCGCGGCCCGGGGCATGCGCTCGACCGGCTTCCGCGGCTGGCAGGGCGGGACGTCCACCCCCGGCCTGGTGCTGGTGGTGGGGGACCGGGTGAGCCACGACAAGTACGGCCTCGGCTCCGTGGTCGCCGCGGACGGTGCGGGAGCCCGGGCCACGGCCACCATCGACTTCGGCACCGCCGGGAAGGTGCGGCTGATGCTCATCGGCAGCGTGCCGATGGTCAAGCTCTGACGGGTCGGCCCAGCCGACGGTGCTGTCGGGTCGGCTCAGCCGACGAAGATGCCGTGCTCGGCGAGCCAGGGCTGCGGGTCCACCTTGTCGGTGCCGTGCAGCCACACCTCGAAGTGCAGGTGTGGGCCGGTGGACTGCCCGCGGTTGCCGATGGTCGCGATCTCCTGGCCCGCCAGCACCCGGTCGCCCGCGTGCGCGACGAGCTGGTCGACGTGGCCGTAGACGGTGATGGTGCCGTCGTCGTGCTGCACGCGGACCCACTGGCCGAAACCGCTGGCCGGGCCGGACTCGATGACCTTGCCGTCGGCGACGGAGACGATCGGGGTGCCGATGCTGTTGGCGATGTCGATGCCCAGGTGCTGCGTGCCCCACCGGGCGCCGAATCCGGAGGTGAACGTGCCGACGGCGGGCACGACGTAGAGCGGTCGGCGGGCCTGCGCCTCGCGGGCGGCGCGCTCGGCACCGAGGCGCTGGCCCTTGGCGAGCTGCTCGGTGGCGACGGGATCGGCGGCCTTGGCCACGGTGAGCACCTGCGGGACGGCCAGCGCGGCGCCGCCGGTGCCCAGCGGGGCTGACCCCGCCGCGAGCGCGACGTCGGCGGAGGTGGTGGTGCCCGAGGTGTCCGAGGGGCCCAGCGCCTGGCCGGCCGCGACGAACGCACCCGCAGCCACGGCGGCCGCCACGACGCGCCCGCGCAGCGCCGCGGGCGGGGCGGGCACGCGGTGCACTCCCCGCAGGGTCACGACGGCGGGAGCGACCGGGGTGGTGGCAGGCCGGGCGGTGGCGGGGGTCTCGACCCGGGCGGCGACGACCTCCTCGGGGACGGCGGTGCGCGGCGCGGCCGTGCGCAGGGCGAGCTCGACGATGGCGGAAGGTCCCGTGCTGCTCGAGGTGCGGTGACGCGCCAAGGCGTGGCCTTCCGTGTTCCGGTACGTGTCCGGGGCACGAGGCAGCCCGACGGGCTCGTCGGGTGCTGCGGACGCTCAGGCAGGGGCCTGCGGGCGCGGTCCGGGGGAACTGCGCCTCGTCCAGCTCGTGACCTGGCTGTGATGTCGAGGTCGGTGGACGGTAACGAAACGGTCGCGGACCGCGCAACCCGCGGTGTTCCCGGCGATGTTCAACTGTGTCAGGCATCACATGTCCGACCGGTGGCGGCTCGGGCCCGCCACGCGGCGGGGCGTGCCCGTGCCGGCTGGTCGAGCCGATACCGTCGGAGCCGTGGTGGCGGCGGTGCAGGACGGGACAGGGACCGAGGGTGGCCGGGTGGACCTGGCGGCGGCCGTGCGCGGCACGGCGCTCGCGGTCGGGGTCGCGGCGCTCGGTGCGGTCCTCGCTGCCCTCGCCCCGCTGCTCGACGTGGCCACCGCGGCCGATGGCTCCCAGCGCGGCGGTCAGCCCGTGGCCGCCACGGTGGCCGCCCTCGCGCTGGTCGCCGTCCCGCTGCTGGCCCTGTGGCTGTCGAGAGCCGGTCGGCTGGCCGGGGCCGTGGGGGTGCTCTCCGGGGCGGGGGCCGTCGCGGTCGGGCTCGCGCTGCTGGACGTGCAGCTGTTCGTCCGGGCCCTGGACGCGAACCGGCTGGAGCTCGTCCGCCCGGTGACCGCCGCCGAGCTGGGCGCGGGTCCGGGGGCGGTGGCCGTGCTCGCCGGGCACGTGCTGCTGGTCGTGGCGGCCCTGGTCGGGGTGGTCGCCCTGCGTCGTTCCGGCGCCCTCGACGATCCCGACGTCCTCGGTGACGCGGCGGGGGAAGGCCCGGTCGTGCGCCGCAGCGCCCCGCTCGCGTGCACCCTCGCGGTGCTGGCGGGTGTGCTCCTGGCGGTGGGGCTCGCCCTCTCCCCGCTGCGCAGCAGCGACCCGGTGGTGCTCGTGCCCGCCGTCGTGCAGTCGCCGGCGGCCGTGCTGGCCGGGACCGCCGTCGTGGCGGTGGTGGTGCTGGTGTCCCTCGCCCTGGCGCTGGTGTCCACGTCCGTCGCCACCGCCTCCGGGGTGCTCGCAGGGGTCGCGCTGGCCACGTCGGCCCTGGCGGCGCCCCGACTGCTGGTCGGAGCGCTGGACGACCGCTTCCAGGTGGGGGTGGGGGCGCTGCTGGCGACGGTGGGGTCGGTGGCCCTCGCAGCCGCGGCGTCCGGGCTCGTGGTGACGGCGCGGCGCCGTGCCGAGCGCGCGCCGACCGGGGCGCCGCCCGCCGGACCGGGACTGCCCGGCGCCCCGGTGCTGCACCGGGTGGTCGCGCTGTCCGGCCTGCTCGCCGGTGCGGTGGCCGTGCTGGCCGCGCTGGCGCCCCTGCTCTCCACCTCGGGCGGGCTCGTGGCCCCGGAGGTGGACTCGGTGCGCGTGCTGCTGGTGGCCGGTGTGGTGCTGGCCGCCGTGGCGGTGGGGATGCTGGCGGGGTTCGGTCCCGTGCTGCGACCGGTGGCCGGGGTGGCGTGGGTGGGCGTGGTCGTGGCCGGTGGTGCTGTCCTGCAGGCCGTGCTCGTGGCCACCGACGTCGCCGGAGCGGGTCCGGTCACCGGGGCCGCCACCGCCTCCCGCGGGGTGGACCTGCCCGGGGTGGGGTGGGGCGCAGGGGCGGTGGCCACCGTGGTCGCGCTGGGGCTGGCGGTGGTCGGCGCCGCCGCGGCCGGGCTGGCCGGGGCCGCCGAGCGCGACGAGGTCGACACCTCCGAGGACGTGGACCCGCCGCGGCCGGTGGTGGTGGCCGCGGGGACCGCGGCGCTGTTCGGGGTGCTGGGCCTGGTGCTGCCGCTGTTCACCGCGGCCGGGTTCACCGCCCCCGGGATCACGGCGGGAGATCCCCTTGCCGGCGGCTGGGGCTGGGACACCTGGTCGCTGCTGGTCGCGGCCGGGGTGCTGGTCGGGGCGCTGGCGGTGGCCGTCCGGGCCCGGCGCGAGCGCGGTCTGGCCGTCCTGGGCGGCGCGGGGCTGGTGCTGCTGGTGCACCTGTCGAGCTGGCCGCTCACCTCGGGCCGGGTGCCCGGGGCATCGGCCGGGCCCGGGGTGCTCCTCTCGCTGGTCGGGGTGCTCGCGCTCGGGGTGACCGCGGTCCTGCTGGTGCGGAGCGTGCCGCCGACGCCTGCCGCCCCCGCCGAGTCCCGGTCGACCCGCGGCTCCGGATCGGGTCGCGGGCCACGCCGACGCTAGGACGTCCTGGCGATACGCTCACGGGAGTCCAGCGTGCTCGTCGAGGAGCCGCTCGTGGTCCCTGGAGGTCGTCGTGTCTGCTCCGATCCGTGTGGTGGTGGCCAAGCCCGGCCTGGACGGTCACGACCGGGGGGCCAAGGTCGTCGCCCGTGCGCTGCGCGACGCCGGCATGGAGGTCGTCTACACGGGTCTGCACCAGACGCCCGAGCAGATCGTCGAGACCGCCCTGCAGGAGGACGCCGACGTCATCGGTCTCTCCGTGCTCTCCGGTGCGCACATGACCCTGTTCGCCAAGGTGTGCGAGCTGCTGGCCGCACAGGACGCCACCGATGTCGTGGTCTTCGGCGGCGGGATCATCCCCGAGGAGGACGTCCCGCGGCTCAAGGAGCTCGGTGTCTCCGAGGTCTTCACCCCCGGCGCCACCACGGCGTCCATCGTGGACTGGGTGCGCGCGAACGTGACCCCGGCCTGATTCTGCGGGCTCCTGCGCCCGGTGAGATGGCCCACTCGGGGCGACCGGCGTCGCGGCGCCGGTGAGCAGCCTCGATAGGGTGCGATCCCGGACCCGATCCCGTTCCAGGCTCGGGCGTCAACGCAGACGAGACGGTGGGCTGATGGACCTCTTCGAATACCAGGCGAAGGACCTCTTCGCCAAGCACGGAGTACCGACGACCCCGGGCCGCGTGGCCGAGACGCCCGCGCAGGCGCAGGCGATCGCGACCGAGATCGGCAAGCCGGTCATGGTCAAGGCGCAGGTCAAGGTCGGTGGCCGCGGCAAGGCCGGTGGCGTGAAGTTCGCCGCCACCCCGGCCGACGCCCTCGAGCACGCCACGAACATCATCGGCATGGACATCAAGGGCCACGTGGTCCCCAACGTCCTCGTCGCCGAGGCCAGCGACATCGCAGCCGAGTACTACATCTCCTTCCTGCTCGACCGCACCAACCGCACCTACCTGGCCATGTGCTCGGTCGAGGGTGGCGTCGAGATCGAGGTGACGGCGGTGGAGAACCCTGACGCCCTCGCCCGCGTGCCGGTCGACGCCGTGAAGGGCGTGGACCTCGCCCTCGCCCGCAGCATCGCCGAGCAGGGCGGTCTGCCCGCCGAGGTGCTCGACGCCGCGGCCGAGACCATCCAGAAGCTGTGGGTCGTCTTCACCTCCGAGGACGCGACGCTGGTCGAGGTGAACCCGCTGGTGCGCACCCCGGACGGCCGGATCCTGGCCCTCGACGGCAAGGTGACCCTCGACGAGAACGCCGCCTTCCGCCACCCGGACCACGAGGCGCTGCAGGACGCGGCGTCAGCCGACCCGCTCGAGGCCAAGGCCAAGGAGAACGACCTCAACTACGTCAAGCTCGACGGTGAGGTCGGCATCATCGGAAACGGTGCCGGGCTGGTCATGTCGACCCTCGACGTCGTCGCCTACGCCGGGGAGAAGCACGGTGGCGTCAAGCCCGCCAACTTCCTCGACATCGGCGGTGGCGCGTCCGCCGCCGTCATGGCCGCCGGGCTCGACGTGATCCTGGGCGACTCCCAGGTCAAGAGCGTGTTCGTCAACGTCTTCGGCGGGATCACCGCCTGCGACGCCGTCGCCAACGGCATCGTCGGTGCCCTGAAGACCCTGGGCGACGCGGCGAGCAAGCCGCTCGTCGTCCGTCTCGACGGCAACAACGTCGAGGAGGGTCGCGCCATCCTGGCGGCCGCCGCCCACCCCCTCGTCACCGTGGTCGCCACCATGGACGAGGCCGCCGACAAGGCCGCCGAGCTCGCCGCAGCGGCGAAGTAAGAGGAGCAGAGAACGATGTCGATCTTCCTGACCAAGGACTCCAAGGTCATCGTCCAGGGCATCACCGGCGGCGAGGGCACCAAGCACACCGCGCTCATGCTGAAGGCGGGGACGCAGGTCGTCGGAGGGGTCAACGCCCGCAAGGCCGGCACCACCGTCACCCACACCGCCGCGGACGGCTCCAGCGTCGAGCTGCCCGTCTTCGGCACCGTGGCCGAGGCCATGTCCACCACGGGTGCGGACGTCTCGATCGCCTTCGTGCCGCCGGCCTTCGCCAAGGACGCCGTGATCGAGGCCATCGACGCCGAGATCCCGCTGCTCGTCATCATCACCGAGGGCATCCCGGTGCAGGACTCCGCGGAGTTCTGGGCCTACGCCCAGAGCAAGGGCGGCACGACCCGGATCATCGGGCCCAACTGCCCCGGCATCATCACCCCCGGCGAGTCGCTGGTCGGCATCACGCCGAACAACATCACGCACGCCGGTCCCATCGGCCTGGTCTCCAAGTCCGGGACGCTGACCTACCAGATGATGTTCGAGCTGCGGGACCTCGGGTTCTCCACCGCCATCGGCATCGGCGGGGACCCGGTCATCGGCACCACCCACATCGACGCCCTCGAGGCTTTCGAGGCGGACCCCGATACCAAGGTCATCGTCATGATCGGTGAGATCGGGGGCGACGCCGAGGAGCGCGCCGCGGACTTCATCAAGGCGAACGTGACCAAGCCCGTCGTCGGCTACGTCGCCGGCTTCACCGCACCGGAGGGCAAGACCATGGGCCACGCGGGCGCCATCGTCTCCGGCTCCTCCGGCACGGCCCAGGCCAAGCAGGACGCCCTCGAGGCGGCCGGGGTGAAGGTCGGCAAGACGCCGTCCGCCACGGCCGCGCTGGCCCGGGAGATCCTCGCCGGTCTGTAGACGTCGACGCACCACCCAGGGGTCGGGCCGCGGTGGCTCGGCCCCTGCGTGCTGTCCGCGGTCACCGCCCCGGGTGTCGGCGGCGATCCGATAGCGTGGTCGGGGAACCACCCGAACGCGACGAGGAGACGGCCATGACGGCGATGAACCCGGGTCCAGGCCCGGCCGACCAGACCCGATCTGCCCGCGGGCCGGGTCCTGCGGCCGCTGCTGGTGGTCTGGGCTCGATCCTCGGCCTCGTGGTGCTCGCCACCGGATTGCTGATCGCCCTCGTGGGCTTCGCCGACTTCTTCGACACCAACGGCCTCAGCGGGTACAGCACCTACGGCGTGGTCCTGTCGCTGTTCGCCGGCCTGCTGGCCGGCACGGCGCTGCTGCCGAAGCAGACCGTTCAGGCGGGCACCGTGGCCGCGGCCTCGGTCGCGGGATTCGTCCTCGTCCTGTTCGTCGTGCTCGGCAGCCCGGCCGTCTTCTCGCTCGCCTTCGGTGGGTACGCCACCATCCTGCTCACGCTCGTCCAGGCTGCGGCGGCGGTGTTCGCGCTGCTGCTCTCCACCGGGATCGTGTCCGCTCCGGCGCCGAAGCCGGCCCCGTCGAGCTGGCAGACCGGCCCGTACGGAGCCCCCGCTCAGCCCGCTCAGTACGGGCCTCCTGGTCAGCAGGGGCAGTACGGCGGCCCGCCGTCGTTCGGGGGTCCGCAGGGTGGGCCGTCCGGTCCGCCGCCCTTCGGTCGCCCGCAGGGTGGTCCTCCGCCGCACGGCCAGCCGGGGCAGTACGGCCAGCCCGGCCCGCAGGGACCGCCTGCCCCCGGCTACGGCGGTCCGCAGGGTGGTCCGCCTCCGCAGGGCGACTCGTCACCGTGGACCAAGGTTATGCAGGGCCGTCCGGACCAGGGCCGTCCGGACCAGGGCCGTCCGGACCAGGGCCGTCCGGACCAGGGACAGGGCGAGCAGCCCAGCCCGCAGCAGGCTCCTGGCGCATCGTCCTCCGGTCCGCCCACCCAGGCGTTCGGTGCGCCCGGGCGGGACACCGACGACCAGCCCGATCCCCCGTCCGGCGCTCCGCGCACCTGAGTGCACGTCGATCCACCGCAGGGCCCGACCACTCGGTCGGGCCCTGCGGTGCGTCCGACCCTGTTCCACCTGGTGGGACAGAGGTCTCACGATGTTGACGGAGCACGGGGGGTGGGGGAAGCCTGGTGCCATGACCGCCGGGTGGGAGCTGACGTCGCGTCGGCACATCGACCTGATGCGAGTCGGCAGCACCTGCTGTCCGCGCTGACCGCACGCGCCCGTACCGCGCTCCACCCCCTCGTGCCCGGTCCTGTCGGGCTCACCCCTGCCACCACCCTGGAGATCTGTGCCCGCCACCTCGAACGACGTCCAGCCCGACCCCGTGAAGTTCGCCTACTGGGTGCCCAACGTCTCCGGTGGCCTCGTCACCAGCGACATCGAGCAGCGCACCGACTGGGGCTACGCGTACAACACGAAGCTCGCGCAGACCGCGGAGAACAGCGGCTTCGAGTACGCGCTGAGCCAGGTCCGCTACATGGCCAGCTACGGCGCCGAGTTCCAGCACGAGTCCACCAGCTTCTCGCTGGGCCTGCTCCTGGCCACCGAGCGGCTCAAGGTCATCGCCGCCGTGCACCCCGGCCTCTGGCACCCCGGCGTGCTGGCCAAGCTCGGTGCCACCGCCGACCACATGTCTGGTGGTCGCTTCGCCGTCAACGTGGTCTCGGGCTGGTTCAAGGGCGAGTTCACCGCGCTGGGTGAGCACTGGCTCGACCACGACGAGCGCTACCGCCGCAGCGAGGAGTTCATCCGGGCGCTGCGCGGCATCTGGACCGAGGACGACTTCACCCTGGCCGGGGACTTCTACCGGATCCGCGACTTCACCCTCAAGCCCAAGCCGGTGGACGTGCCGGGCCGGGCGCACCCGGAGATCTTCCAGGGGGGCAACTCGACCGCGGCGCGCGCGATGGCCGGCCGGGTCTCGGACTGGTACTTCAGCAACGGCAAGGACTACGACGGGCTCGCCGAGCAGGTGCACGACGTCCGTCGCTCCGCCGCCGAGCACGGTGGTCGCGACGTCCGTTTCGGGCTCAACGGCTTCATGATCGTGCGGGACACCGAGAAGGAGGCGCGGGAGACACTGCGCGAGGTGGTCGCCAAGTCGAACAAGCCGGCCGTCGAGGGCTTCCGCGAGGCCGTGAAGTCGGCCGGTCAGTCCACGGCGGACAAGAAGGGCATGTGGGCGGACAGCTCCTACGAGGACCTGGTCCAGTACAACGACGGCTTCAAGACCGGGCTCATCGGCACGGCCGAGCAGGTCGCCGAGCGGATCGTGGAGTACAAGAAGCGCGGTGCCGACCTGATGCTTCTGGGCTACCTGCACTTCCAGGAGGAGGTGGAGCAGTTCGGCACCACAGTGCTGCCGCTGGTCCGCGAGATCGAGGCCGAGGCCATCCGCACCGGGGAGCTGACCCCCGCCGGCGCGTGACCCTGCGCGGGATGACCTCGTGCCGCCACGGCGCGCCTGAGCCCCCGCGCGCCGTGGCGGTGCCAGCCTCACACGGGTGACCGCACTCCTGGACCGCCCGCGCCCGCGCCCGGTCGACCGCGTCGCAACGCTGCGCTCCCTGGTCGGCGTCGCTCTCGGTCCGGCGCTCACCACCGTGGCCGTGCTCACCGCCGGGGTGCTGGTGGTCCTGGTCGCCGGGGGGATCGACCTGGGTGGGACTGCGTCGGTGGTGGCTGCCGTCTGGCTCGCTGCCCACCAGGTCCCGATCACCATCACCGGTTCCACGCTCGGTGTGCTCCCGCTGCTCCCGACGGTGGTGCTGGTGTGGGTCACCGAGCGCAGCGTGGCCGCCAGCGGGGCCCGGGGCCGGCGGTGCACCTGGACGGCCGGGGCCGCGGTGCTGGGTCCGGTCCTGGTGGCCGCGGCCGCGGTGGGGGTGCTGACCGTGGCCCCCGGCGGGCTCCCGGTGGGGGCACCGCAAGGTGCCGGTGCGCTGGTCCGGGTGGCGGTCGTCCACGCCCTCGGCGTCGCCCTGGGCCTCGCGCGGCCCTCCGGACAGCTCGCCCGGTTGCGGCGTGCGGTGCCGGGCTGGGCGTGGGCCGGGGTGGTCCGGGTGCCCGAGCTGGTCGCCGTGCTGCTGGCGGCGGGGGCCGTGCTGACCACCCTCGCCCTCGTGCGGGACATCTCCACCGCCGCGGAGATCGTGGGCACCGGTGGTGGTGCGGGCGGCGCCCTGGGGCTCGTGCTGCTGTCCACGGCGTACCTGCCGAACGTGGCCGTCGGGGCGCTCTCGGTGGCGGTCGGTCCCGGTGCCGTGCTGGGTACCGTGACGGTGACGGCCTTCGGTGCGGTGCCCGGCCCGGTCCCCGCGCTGCCGGTGCTGGCCGTGCTCCCGGCCGGGAGCGGTGCGTGGTGGTGGCCGGTGGTGCTCGTGGTGCCCGCCGCCGTCGGCGGACTGCTCGGCCTGCGGGTGCTGCGGGCGGGGGCCGGGCGGGGTGACGCGCTGCGCTCGGTGGGTCTCGCCGCGGTGCTGACCGGGATCCTCGTCGGAGTGCTCGGGGAGGTGGCCGGGGGTGGGCTGGGGACCCTCGGCCCCGTCGGGGTGCCCGCACTCGCGCTCGCCGCCGCCACGGCAGCGTGGCTGGGGATCGTGGGATGCGCGACGGTCCTGGTCCTGGAGCACGGCAACGGCGCGGCCGAGGACCCGACGGACGAGGGAGTGGGTGAGACCGGCACCGAGGGCGCGGCCCACGACGGGACCGCCGAGGAGGTGGTCGAGCCCGAGCCCGCCGCCGATGTCGAGCCGGAGCGGGACGCTGTGATCGAACCGGACGCTGTGATCGAACCCGACGCTGTGATCGAACCCGACGCTGAGGCTGAGCTGGACGCCGACACCGAGCTCGGCTCTGAGGCTGGACCGGACGCTGTGATCGAACCCGACGCTGAGGCTGAGCTGGACGCCCAGGCCGAACCGGGCGCGGCGACCGGGGCCGAGGGCACCCGCGACGGCGGGGCCGGACCCCGCGACTAGTCTCGTCCTGCCCGGGATCCGGTCGGCGGAGCCGCCGTGGTCAGGTCGACGACGCGTGAGGAGCTCCTGCCCTGGACGCCGTGCACGTCCCCGTCCGGCTGGCCCCGCAGGTGCCCGCCCGGGTCGTGGTCCTCGCCTCCGGCGCCGGGTCGCTGTTCGCGTCGCTGGTCCGGGCGACGGTGGACCCCGCGCACCCGGTGGACGTCGTGGCGCTGGGCACCGACCGGGCCTGCGCCGCGGTGGACGTCGCCGCCGAGCTGGGCGTGGTCTGCTTCACCGTGCGCGTCGGTGCGCACCCGGACCGGACGGCCTGGGACCGGGCGCTGACCGAGGCCGTCGCCGTGCACGAGCCGCACCTCGTGGTCTGCGCAGGCTTCATGAAGGTGCTGGGACCGGAGTTCCTGGCCCGCTTCGGCGGTCGCACGATCAACACCCACCCGTCGCTGCTGCCCTCGTTCCCTGGTGCCCGGGCGGTCGCCGACGCTCTGTCCCACGGGGTCACGCTGACCGGATCCACGGTGCACCTCGTGGACGCCGGGCTCGACACCGGCCCGATCCTCGCCCAGCAGGCCGTCCCGGTGCTGCGCGACGACGACGAGACCTCCCTGCACGAGCGCATCAAGGTCGCGGAGCGCGTGCTCCTGGTGGACGTGCTGTCCGCCGTGGCGACCTCGGGCGTGACCACCGACGGACGGAAGGCCCAGATCCCATGAGCAACACCAAGAACGTGCGCCGCGCGCTCGTCAGCGTCTACGACAAGACCGGGCTGGTGGAGCTGGCTGCAGGCCTGCACGCCGCGGGGGTCGAGCTGGTCTCCACCGGCTCCACCGCGGCCCGCATCGCCGACGCCGGCATCCCTGTCACCCCCGTGGAGGAGCTCACCGGCTTCCCCGAGTGCCTCGACGGCCGGGTCAAGACGCTGCACCCCCGGGTGCACGCCGGGCTGCTGGCCGACACGCGCCGCCCCGAGCACCTGGCCCAGCTCGTCGAGCTGGACGTCGCCCCGTTCGAGCTCGCCGTGGTCAACCTGTACCCGTTCACCGAGACGGTGGCCTCCGGTGCCAGCCCGGACGAGTGCGTGGAGCAGATCGACATCGGCGGGCCGTCCATGGTCCGTGCCGCGGCGAAGAACCACCCGTCGGTGGCCGTCGTGGTGGACCCGGCCCGCTACGACGACGTGCTCGCCGCGGTGGCCGCGGGCGGCTTCACCCTCGCCCAGCGCACGGCCCTGGCCGCGGAGGCGTTCCGGCACACCGCGTCCTACGACGTGGCGGTGGCGTCGTGGATGACCGCGACCCTGGCCCCGGAGCCCGACGCAGCCCTGCCCAGCTGGGTGGGGGCGACGTGGCAGCGCACCGCGGTGCTGCGCTACGGGGAGAACCCGCACCAGGCCGCCGCGCTCTACGTCGACGCAGCGGGTGCTCCCGGCCTCGCGCAGGCGCAGCAGCTGCACGGCAAGGAGATGAGCTACAACAACTACACCGACGCGGACGCGGCGTGGCGCGCGGCGCACGACCACGACGCCCCGTGCGTGGCGGTCATCAAGCACGCCAACCCCTGCGGGATCGCGGTGTCCACCCTGGACGGTGTCGGGGCCATCGCCGACGCGCACCGCAAGGCGCACGCCTGCGACCCGCTCAGCGCCTTCGGCGGGGTGATCGCCGCCAACCGCGAGGTGACCGTGGAGATGGCCGAGCAGGTGGCCGAGATCTTCACCGAGGTGGTGCTCGCGCCGTCCTACGCCGACGGCGCGCTGGAGGTGCTGGCCCGCAAGAAGAACGTGCGCGTGCTGGTGGCCGTACCGCCGACCCGTGCGGGCGTCGAGCTGCGTCCTGTCTCGGGGGGGCTGCTGGTGCAGGAGCGCGACGTCCTGCAGGCCGACGGCGACTCCGCCCAGGGGTGGACCCTGGCGGCCGGCGAGCCCGCGGACGCCGCGACCCTGGCCGACCTGGAGTTCGCCTGGCGCACCTGCCGGGCCGTGAAGTCGAACGCGATCCTGCTCGCCCACGACGGTGCCAGCGTGGGGGTGGGCATGGGCCAGGTGAACCGGGTCGACGCCGCCCACCTGGCCGTCCAGCGGGCCGGCGACCGCGCGGCCGGCTCGGTGGCCGCCTCCGACGCGTTCTTCCCCTTCCCGGACGGGCTGCAGGTGCTGCTGACCGCGGGGGTGCGGGCCGTGGTGCAGCCCGGCGGCTCGGTGCGCGACGCCGAGGTGGTCGAGGCCGCCCGCGAGGCCGGAGCGACCCTCTACCTCACGGGCTCCCGCCACTTCGCCCACTAGGCGCTGCGCCTGGGCGTGAACGTCGGGGACAGGTGCCCCAGGACCGCGCACGACCCCGTCGGGGGACTTGACGCAGCGGGGGGAGGGGAGCTGTACTGGGCATCGTTCGAACATGTGTTCGAACGATGAGTCCGTTGGTTCTCGACGCCGCGCCTTCCCCGCGGTGCCTGGCCACTGGCCTGGCGTGGGTGAGGTGGTGTGACGGTGACGGTTGTCCTGGAGCAGGTCGACGAGCGGGCGGACGAGCCTGCGACGAGGGACGAGCGGATCGCGGCACTGCGGCGACGGCTGGCGGTGGTGCCGGCCCGAGGTGGGGGGGTGCGGGAGGCCGCGTTCGGTGCGGACGGCCTGGACGCACGGCCTCGTGAGGGACGCACCGGCTGTGTGGTGCCCGTGCTCCCCGTGCCACCCGCGCTCGCCGAGGCGCTGCCCAGGGGTGGCCTGGTCCGCGGCACCGTGGTGTCCGTGGCCGGGGCGAGCTCGCTGCTGCTGGGCCTGCTCGCGTCGGTGACGGCCGAGGGGGGCTGGGCCGGGGTGGTCGGGCGCCCGGGGCTCGGGCTGCTGGCAGCGGTGGAGATGGGCGCCGACCTCGGACGCCTGGCGCTGGTGCCGTACCCGGGGCCGGACGCGGTGGACGCCGCGGCCGTGCTCCTGGACGGGCTGGACCTCGTGGTGCTCGACCTCGCGGGAGCGGCCGTCAGCCCGAGCCGGGCGCGGGGGTTGGTGGCCCGGGCCCGGCACCGGGGTGGAGTGCTCGTGGTGACGGGCGGGTCGTGGCCCGGCGCGGAGCTGGTGCTGCGGGCCGAGGTGGGCCCCAGCGCAGGGCTGGGACCAGGTCACGGTCGGCTGCGCTCGCGCGAGCTCCTCGTGGCCGTGCACGGCCGGGGCGAAGCCGTCCGGGGGCGGCACCGACGGGTGCTGCTCCGCTGCGCGGGCCCGGACTCCGGCGGGGCTGCCGTGGGCTGGGAGCCGGCGCGCTCGGACGTGTCGGGTGCGGGGTTGCCGGGTGCGGTGGCCGAGCGTGGGTCGGTGGCGCTGTGAGCCGGGGCGGGGCGGGGGTCCCGGAGGCGGGCGGGGGGACCCGGACCCTGGCGGTGTGGTGCCCCGACTGGCCGGCGGTCACCGCCGCGGTGCTCGCCGGGCTGCCCGCGGACCGTCCGGTGGCCGTGGTGTCCGCCAACCGCGTGGTCGCCTGCACGGCCGGGGCCAGGGCGGACGGTGTGCGCCGGGGGCTGCGCCGGCGCGAGGCCCAGGCCCGTTGCCCGGAGCTGTACGTCGCCCAGGCCGACGTCGACCGCGACGCACGGCTGTTCGAGCCCGTGGTGGCCGCCGTCGACTCCCTGGCTCCGGGGGTGGAGGTGCTGCGCCCCGGGCTCCTGGTGCTCGCCGCCCGGGGCCCCTCGGGGTACTTCGGCTCCGAGCAGGCTGCGGCCGAGCGTCTGGTGGACGAGGTGGCCGCGGCCGGGGTCGAGTGCCAGGTGGGGGTGGCCGACACGCTCTCCGCCGCGGTGGTGGCCGCCCGTCGGGGCCTGTTGGTGCAGCCCGGGGCCAGCGCGGCCTTCCTCGCCCCGCTGGCCGTGGCCGAGCTCGCCCAGGAGCCGGGCACCTCCGCGCCGGAGCGCGCCGAGCTGGTCGACCTCCTGCGTCGTCTGGGCCTGCGCACCATCGGCGACTTCGCGGCGCTGAGCCCCACCGACGTGGGCTCCCGGTTCGGGGCCGACGCCGTGCTCGCCCACCGCAGCGCCCGGGGACTGCCCGAGCGCCCCCCGTCCGCGCGCCGGGCCCCGCCCGAGCTGGTCGTGGAGCTGCGCTGCGACCCGCCCGTGGAGCGGGTGGACGCCGCCGCCTTCGCCGCCCGCTCGCTCGCCCTCGACCTGCACGCCCGGCTCGCGGCGGCCGGGGTGGCGTGCACCCGGCTCGCGGTGCACGCCCGCACCGGCAACGGCGAGGAGCACGCCCGCACCTGGCGCTGCGCGGAGCCGCTGACCCCCGAGGGGACGGCGGACCGGGTGCGCTGGCAGCTCGACGGCTGGCTCACCGGACGCAGCGGGTCCCGGCCCACCGCGGGTGTGGTGGTGCTGCGGCTGGAGCCGGTGGAGGTGGTGTCCGCCGGTGCGCTGCAGCTGGGCCTCTGGGGTGGCGTCGGCGAGGGCGACGACCGCGCTCGGCGTGCCCTCGTGCGGGTGCAGGGCCTGCTCGGTGGCGACGCCGTGCAGGTGGGGGTGCGCAGCGGGGGGCGAGGTCCGGCCGAGCAGGTGACGCTGCTGCCCTGGGGTGACGAGCGGGTCCCGGTGCTCGACCCCGCAGCACCCTGGCCCGGCCGCGTGCCCGCGCCGGCCCCGGCCACCGTCCCCGTGGAGCCGGTGGAGGTGCAGCTGTTGGATGCGGCGGGGGTGGCGGTGGCGGTGAGCGACCGGGGCGAGGTCAGCGCCCCCCCGGCCACCGTGGTCCGGGCGGGCCGGGGGAGCCCGGTGCTCGCCTGGGCCGGGCCGTGGCCGGTGGACGAGCGCTGGTGGGACCCGGCGGTGGCGCAGCAGGGCTTCCGCGCCCAGGTGGTGGTGGGCGCGCGTGCGCCGGACGCCGGGCGCGGGTCGGACGTGGGCCGGGAGCACGAGCAGGGCCTGCTGCTGAGGGGCGGTGCCGGGTGCTGGCACGTGGAGGGGGTGTACGACTGAGCGCGTGGGGCAGGAGCGCAGGGCGGGCGACGGGTTCTACCGGGTGGTGGTGCGGGCCTTCACCTGCTTGTTCGCGCTGCTCGGGCTCCGCCTGGACGTGCGCGGGCTCGAGCACGTCCCGCGCACCGGAGCGGCCGTGCTGGCCATCAACCACACGAGCTACCTGGACTTCGCCGTCGTGGGCTACGCCGCCTCCCGCCGGCGCCGGCTGGTGCGGTTCCTGGCCAAGGCCGCCACCTTCGACAGCCCTGTCTCCGGACCGTTCATGCGGGCGATGGGCCACGTCCCCGTCGATCGGGCCCGGGGCGCCGCGGCCTACCGTCGGGCGGCGCGCGAGCTGGACCGCGGCGAGCTGGTGGGGATCTTCCCGGAGGCGACCATCAGCCGCTCGTGGACCCTCAAGCCGTTCAAGCTCGGAGCGGCCACCCTCACCCTCGACCGCGGGGTGCCGCTGCTGCCGGTCGTGGTGTGGGGCGCACACCGGGTGCTCACCGTGGACCGGCGGGGCAGCCCCCGGCGCGGGCGGCCCGTCACCGTCCACGTGGGCGCTCCGGTGCAGCTGCGCCCGGGTGCCGGTGCCACGGAGCTGGACGCCGAGCTGCGCCGTCGGCTCGACGAGCTCCTGGGCCAGGTGCAGCGCGCCTACCCGGACGCCCCCCGTGACGCCGCCGACCGCTGGTGGCTGCCCGCGCACCTCGGCGGTACCGCGCCGCTGCCCGCGGTCGCTGCCGTGCTGGACCGGGAGAGCGTGGCGCGGGCCGACGACGCCTCGGCCGCCCGGGCGGTGCGTGCCCGGGAGCGCAGCACCCGTCGCCACGAGCTCGTCCACCGACGGGTCCGTGCCCGCCGGTGGACCCCGTGACGACGCCGCGCCCGTGCGGTACGTTCGAACACACGTTCGAGCGAGGAGGTCCAGGATGGGGTTCGGCAACCCGCCCGTTCCGTGGTCGCAGGTGGAGCGGGTGCTCTCCGGACGGGCGCCCTCGGCCGACCGCACCCCGCACGACCGCACCCCGCACCCCGTGCGACCGGACGACGAGCAGCTCCCCGGTGACGGGGGGGACAGCCCGGCCTGGTCGCGCAAGCGTCCTGAGTACCGGGCCCCGCCCCGCCCGGAGCGCACGGCCACCACCGTCCCGTTCGCCGAGCTGCACGCCCACTCCAGCTTCAGCTTCCTCGACGGGGCGAGCCAGCCCGAGGAGCTCGTCGAGGAGGCGGCCCGACTGGGCCTGGAGGCCCTGGCCCTCACCGACCACGACGGGTTCTACGGGGTCGTCCGCTTCGCCGAGGCCGCCCGCGAGCTCGACGTGCGTACCGTGTTCGGCTCCGAGCTGAGCCTCGGGCTGGGGGGTCCGCAGAACGGTGCGGCGGACCCGGAGGGCACCCACCTGCTGGTTCTGGCCCGGGGCCAGGAGGGCTACCGGCGGCTGTCGCGGTCCATCGCGACCGCGCAGCTGGAGGGTGGGCAGAAGGGACGCCCCGTCTACGACCTCGACGGGCTCACCGCCGCGGCGGGCGGGTACTGGCAGGTGCTCACCGGCTGCCGCAAGGGGGCGGTGCGGCGGGCGCTGGACACCGGGGGCCCCACCGCGGCCTCCGCAGCGCTGGGCGAGCTGGTGGACCGGTTCGGCGCCGAGCGGGTCACCGTGGAGCTCACCCACCACGGCCACCCCACCGACGACGAGCGCAACGACGTCCTGGCCGAGCTCGCCGCAGCTCACCACCTCGAGGTCGTTGCCTCCACCGCCGCGCACTACGCCGAGCCGTCCCGGCACCGCCTCGCCGCGGCCGTGGCGGCGGTGCGGGCGCGGCGCAGCCTCGACGACGCCGCGGGGTGGCTGCCCCCGGCGGGCGGGGCGTACCTGCGCTCGGGCGCGGAGCTCGCCGCCCGCTTCGCCCGCCACCCCTCGGCGGTGCCCACCGCGGCGACCCTCGGCCGCGAGCTGTCCTTCGACCTCCGGCTCGTGGCACCGAACCTGCCACCGTTCGACGTCGGTCCCGGGCACACCGAGGCCAGCTGGCTGCGCCACCTGACGATGGCGGGCGCGCTGCGGCGCTACGGCACCCGGGACGAGCACCCGGCGGCGTACGCGCAGATCGAGAAGGAGCTCGCCGTCATCGAGCACCTGGAGTTCCCGGGCTACTTCCTCGTGGTGCACGACATCGTGCAGTTCTGCCACGAGGCGGACATCCTCTGCCAGGGCCGCGGCTCGGCGGCCAACTCCGCGGTGTGCTTCGCCCTGGGCATCACCCCGGTGGACGCGGTGGCCAACGGGCTGCTGTTCGAGCGGTTCCTCTCCGCCGAGCGCGACGGGCCGCCGGACATCGACGTCGACATCGAGTCCGACCGGCGCGAGGAGGCCATCCAGCACGTGTACCGCAAGCACGGCCGGGAGCACGCCGCGCAGGTGGCCAACGTCATCACCTACCGCGGTCGCTCCGCGGTGCGTGACATGGCCAAGGCGCTCGGCTTCTCCGCCGGGCAGCAGGACGCTTGGAGCAAGCAGATCGACCGCTGGGGACCGTTGCGCACCGCCGCCCAGCACGAGCTCGAGGCTGCCGACCACGACATCCCGCCGGCCGTGCTCGAGCTCGCCGCCCAACTGGAGGACTTCCCCCGCCACCTCGGCATCCACTCGGGGGGCATGGTGATCTGCGACCGCCCGGTGGCCGACGTGGTACCCGTGGAGTGGGGGCGGATGGAGAACCGCACCGTGCTGCAGTGGGACAAGGACGACTGCGCCGCCGTGGGCCTGGTGAAGTTCGACCTGCTGGGGCTCGGCATGCTCTCCGCGCTGCACCACGCCATCGACCTGGTGCGGGACGCCGAGGGTGCCACCGTCGACCTCGCCCGCATCGACCTCACCGAGAAGGCCGTCTACGACATGCTCCAGCGGGCGGACTCGGTGGGCGTGTTCCAGGTGGAGTCGCGGGCGCAGATGGCCACGCTGCCCCGCCTCAAGCCCCGGGTGTTCTACGACCTGGTGGTGGAGGTGGCGCTCATCCGCCCCGGCCCCATCCAGGGTGGCTCCGTGCACCCGTTCATCCGTCGCCGCAACGGCCTCGAGCCGGTCACCTACGAGCACCCGTCGATGGAGCGTGCGCTGTCGAAGACCCTGGGCGTTCCCCTGTTCCAGGAGCAGCTCATGCAGATCGCGGTGGACGTCGCGGGGTTCAGCGGGTCGGAGGCCGACGAGCTGCGCCGGGCCATGGGCTCCAAGCGCTCCCCGGAGAAGATGGAGGGGCTGCGGGCCCGCTTCTACGCCGGGATGGCGCGCGAGCACGGGATCACCGGTGACGTGGCCGACCGCATCTTCGAGAAGCTGTTCGCCTTCGCCAACTTCGGGTTCCCGGAGAGCCACTCGTTGAGCTTCGCCTCGCTGGTGTTCTACTCGGCGTGGTTCAAGCTGCACCACCCGGCGGCGTTCTGCGCGGCACTGCTGCGGGCCCAGCCCATGGGCTTCTACTCCCCGCAGTCGCTGGTGGCCGACGCCCGCAGGCACGGGGTGGTGGTGCACGGCCCGGACGTGGTGCGCAGCGGGGTGCTGGCCACCCTGGAGGACGCCCCACCCGGGACGCCGGTCGCCGACGGCGCCGTGGCCGGTGTGCGTCCCGTGCAGGCCGTGCGGCTCGGCCTGGGTGCGGTGCGCACGGTCGGCGCGGACGTGGCCGCCCGCATCGTGACCGCGCGGCAGGAGCGGCCGTTCACCGACCTGCTCGACCTCACCCGCCGGGTGGGTCTGTCGGTGGCGCAGACCGAGGCGCTGGCCACGGCGGGGGCCCTGGGCTGCTTCGACCTCGACCGGCGCGAGGCCCTGTGGGCGGCGGGAGCGGCCGCCGGCGAGCGCAGCGACGCCCTGCCCGGCACCGGGGTCGGGACCACCGCCCCGGCCCTGCCCGGGATGAGCGACGTCGAGCTGGCCGTGGCCGACGTGTGGGCCACGGGGGTGAGCCCGGACAGCTACCCCACCCAGTTCCTCCGGCCCCAGCTCGCAGCGCTCGGGGTCACCCCGGCCTCCGGCCTGCTGGCGGTGCGCGACGGCTCCCGGGTGCTGGTGGGGGGAGCGGTGACCTACCGGCAGCGACCGGCCACCGCGGGCGGGGTGACGTTCCTGAACCTCGAGGACGAGACGGGGATGGTCAACGTGGTGTGCTCGCAAGGGCTGTGGGCGCGCTACCGGCGCCTGGCGCGCTCGGCCCCGGCGCTGCTGGTGCGCGGGCGGGTGCAGAACGCGGAGGGTGCGGTGACCGTGGTGGCCGACCACGTGCAGCGGATGGACCTGCGGGTGGCCTCGACCTCGCGGGACTTCCGGTGAGCGGGACTTCCGGTGAGCGGGGCTCGCGGTGAGCGGCCGATCGGTGACCGGGACCAGCCGGTCAGACCAGCCGCCGCAGTGCCCCGTCCGCGACCAGGGCGTCCACCGAGCGGGGCAGCACGAACGCGGTGCCGCCTCCCGGCTGGCCGAACCACGCACCTGCCTCGCCCGCCAGAGCCTCCACCGGACGCACCAGGGCGAAGGCGGCGTAGGGGCGCTCGGCGTGGTCCGGCGGCAGCGAGCGCAGCGGCCACGGGGTGCGGGCGACCCACACCACGTTGCCCTCGCCCGTCCCCAGCCGGTCGACCTCCGTGCCGACGGGCAGCGTGACCAGCTGTGCCGAGCGGAGCAGGGACAGCGGGGGCTCACCGGGCAGCGGCTCCACCCGCCCGCCCGCCCGCACCACCGGGCCCGCGGGGGGCGTGGACCCCGCACCCGCCAGCAGCGCCGCTGCGAGCGCGGTGTCCACCCAGGCGGGTCGCTGCTCGGCCGTCCGCACCGCGGTGTCCGAGGCGAGCTCCCGCCAGTCCACCGGACTGCCCGTCATGGCTGGTCGGCCGGCGTCGGTGTCGAGGGAGAACCGGTCCGGGGGTGCCACCCGCACGCGCGCGGTGAACCACAGCGGCCCCTCGGCGCGCAGGCGGGCGAGGAGGTCGTCCAGCTCGGGCGGCTCCGGCACCGGTCGCGGGCCGTCGTCTGTGAGCACGGTGAGCTCGCGCTCCACCCTCGAGCCCACCTGCCGCTGCACCACCTGTGCACCACGCCAACCCTGGGGACACGCCGTCACCAGGGCCTGCGCCACCAGCGCCACCAGCACCTCCTGCGCCACGTGCACCTCCCGTCCGTCCAGCCCTGCCCATGGATCCCGTTGCGACCCCGCGATCCTGGCGCACGTCGACCGCCCGGGAACAGGATTCGGTCGATCGGCCCGCTCCGGCCCGCGCGCCGAGCATCTCTGGCACGCTCGGATCGTGCGGCGGTGCAGCGGCGAGACGGAGACGGCCCGCTCGACGGGTCGTGCTCCCTCCGGGGCAACCCCGGGGTGTGCTCGTCAACCTCGCACGCGCGTCCGGAGCTCCGCCGCCGGCTCCGCCGCCGGCTCCGCCGGCCGGAGAACGCCACCGACGTCAGGACCAGGTCGCCCTGCACCGCCGCGCACCGGCACACCACCCACGACGGTGCCCACGGGTTCGTCCCGGGGCGCAGCGCGCTCACCGCGGCCACCGTCCACGCCGGGCACCCCGTGCTCGTCCGCGCCGACCTCCGCCACTGCTTCGCCTCCGTGACCGCACCCCTTGTGCGGGCGGTCTTCCTGTCCCTGGGCTACCCGCCCGACGTCGCCCTGGCCCTGACCGGGCTGTGCACCACCCGGACCCGCGCGGACGTGCTGCGGACGGTGCCACCCGCAGCCCGCGAGCGGCTGCGTCGCGACCCGCTACGCGGACGACCTCGCGTTCTCCGGCCCGGCCGAGCTCGACGCGGGTGCGCTGCTGTTCTCGCTGGGCCGCCTGGTCTCCGACGAGGGCTTCGCCCTGCACCCGGACAAGACGACGGTGGCGCCCGCGCACACCCAGCAGCGGCTGCTCGGTCTCGTGGTCAACGAGACCGCAGGGGTGGCCCGCCGCGAGCGCGACGTCCTGCGCGCCCTGCTGCACAACTGCACCGTCACCGGCCCGGCGGCGCAGAACCGGGATGACCACCCCGACTTCCGGGCGCACCTGCAGGGCAGGATCTCCTGGGTGGCGGCCGGCCACCCCGGCCGGCTCGCCCGGCTGACGACGATGCTGGAGGCAATCACCTGGTGAGCCCCGACCACACCGAGCGCGTCCACACCGAGCGCGTCCAGCACACCGACATCGACCTCGACGACACCGTGCACGCGGGTCAGGCGTGGTCCCTGGTCGACTACACCGGCTGCTCGTTCGTCGACGCCGACCTCTCGGGCCTGCGCACCGAGGGGGTGGTGTTCACCGCGTGCGACTTCACCGGCGCCGACCTGCGCCGCTCCGTGCACCGGGCGAGCGCGTTCCGATCCTGCACGTTCACCCGGACCAGCCTGTGGGACAGCGAGTTCCACGGCTGCTCCCTGCTCGGGTCGGTGGTCCAGAACAGCCGGCTCAAGCCCCTGGTGCTCGACGAGTGCGACCTCACCCTGGTCTCGCTCGGCGGCGCCGACCTGCGGGAGGTGGACCTGACGGGCTGCCGGCTCCGCGAGGCCAACCTGGTGGGAACCGACCTGCGGGGGGCCGTGCTGGCCGGGGCCGACCTGAGCGGTGCGCGCACCGGTGGTCTGCGGCTGGACGGAGCCGACCTGCGGGGGGCCGTGGTGGACAGCGGGCTGTGGACCTCGGCGTCGCTCGCGGGTGCCCAGGTGCTGGGCGTGCAGGCCCTGGGTTTCGCGGCGGCCCACGGGCTGGTCGTGGAGTGACCGCACGCCGGTCCACCTCTGGGAGACTGGACGGGTGACCGCGACCCGCCTGGACGGCAAGACCACCCGCGACGAGATCTTCGACGACCTGCGCACCCGCGTGGCGGCACTCGCCGCCGCCGGCCGCACCCCGGGCCTGGGCACCGTGCTCGTCGGCGAGGACCCGGGGTCGCAGGCCTACGTGCGGGGCAAGCACAACGACTGCGCCAAGGTCGGCATCGCCTCGCTGCGCCGCGACCTGCCCGCCGACGTGACCGCAGCCCAGCTGGGCGAGACCCTCGACGAGCTCAACGCGGACCCGGCGTGCACCGGCTACATCGTCCAGCTCCCGCTGCCCCGCCACCTCGACGAGGTGGCGGCCCTGGAACGGATCGACCCGGCCAAGGACGCCGACGGCCTGCACCCGGTGAACCTCGGTCGCCTCGTGCTCGGCGAGCCCGCCCCGCTGCCGTGCACCCCGCGCGGCATCGTCGCGCTCCTGCGCCGGTACGACGTCTCGCTGGACGGCGCCCGCGTGGCGGTGGTCGGCCGCGGCACCACGGTCGGCCGCCCGCTGGGCCTGCTGCTCACCCGGCGCAGCGAGAACGCCACCGTGGTCCTCTGCCACACCGGCACCCGGGACCTGGCCGCCGAGCTCCGGCGGGCCGACGTCATCGTTGCCGGCGCAGGGGTGCCGCACCTGGTCACCGCCGACATGGTCGCCCCGGGTGCGGCCGTGCTCGACGTCGGGGTCAGCCGCACCGACGACGGACTGGTGGGCGACGTGCACCCGGACGTGGCGCAGGTCGCGGGGTTCCTCTCCCCGAACCCGGGCGGGGTCGGTCTGATGACCCGGGCGATGCTGCTGGCCAACGTCGTGGGGCTGGCTGAGGGCGTGTTCGGCCGTCCCGGCCCGCAGTGATGGCCCGGCCGTCGCTGGCGTACCGCATCCGCACCGTGCACCTGCCGTTCCTGGTGGTGCTCGTGATCGTGGTCGCGGCCGTGGTGCTGGTGCTGGCCGACCGCTGGCGCCGCGGGGCCGTGCTCCTGGGGCTGGCGCTGCTGGTCGGGGCCGTGCTGCGGGCGGCGCTGCCGGAGGAGCGGGCGGGGCTGCTGGCCGTGCGCAACCGGCCGTCGGACGTGCTGACCTTCGGCTCGTTGGGCCTGGCGATCATCGTGCTCGCGAGCTCGATCGACTCGCTCGGCAGCTGAGGCTCAGCTCCGGGCGAGCGCGAGGGTGGCGGTGAGCAGCTCGCCGACGGCCGAGGCCTCGGTGAGGAAGCCGTCGTGGCCGTGCCGTGAGCGGATGACGCGCAGCCCCGAGCAGCCCGGCATGGCCTCGGCGATCTCGGCCTGCAGCCGCAGGGGGTAGAGCCGGTCGCTGTCGATCCCGCCGACCACCACCGGAACGGGGCAGGAGCTCAGCGCGGCCCTGACCCCGCCGCGCCCGGCGCCCACGTCGTGGTGGTTCATCGCCTCGGTCAGCGCGACGTAGCTGGCGGCGTCGAAGCGGGCCACGAGCTTCTCGGCCTGGTGGTCGAGGTAGCTCTGCACGGCGAACCGACCGGCGGGGTCGTCGGGCTGGTCGTGGTTGGCGTAGCGCTCGTCGAGCTCGACCTCGGCGCGGTAGGTGAGGTGCGCGAGCAGCCGAGCCAGGCCGAGCCCGGTGCGGGGGCTGCGGCCGGTGCCGTGGTAGCTGCCGCCCTGCCAGTCGGGGTCCGCCGTGATGGCGCGCACCTGGGCCGACTGGGTACCGATCTGGTCGGCCGTGGCCCGGGCGCCGGCGGCCAGCACCAGGGCGGAGCGGACGCGGCCGGGGTGGCCCACGGCCCACTCCAGCGCGCGCATGCCGCCCATGGAGCCGCCGACCACCGAGGCCCAGGCGTCGATCCCGAGGGCGTCGGCGAGGGCGAGCTCGGTGCGCACCTGGTCGCGGATGGTCACGGCGGGGAACCGGGCACCCCACGGACGCCCGTCGCGGTGGGACGAGGACGGCCCCGTGGTGCCGCGGCAGCCGCCGAGCACGTTGGGGGCGATGACGCACCAGCGGTCGGTGTCCAGCGCAGCACCCGGTCCGACCATGCCCTCCCACCAGCCGGGGGAGGGGTGCTCGGGCCCCGCGGGGCCCACCACGTGGGAGTCCCCCGTGAGCGCGTGCAGCACGAGCACGGCGTTGTCCCGTGCGGAGCTCAGCCGGCCCCAGCTCTGGACGGCCACCGTCACGTCGTCCAGCACGGCACCCCCGTCGAGCTGCTGCCTTCCCAGCGTGACGTGCTGCAGCACCCCGTCCGAGCGCAGGCTCGGACGGGGTGCTGGCCGGGTGGTGGGGGTCATGCTGTCCGAGGTGCCCGTGCAGACCCCGGTCACGCCCCGGCCGCGGCGGCGAACCCGACCTGCAGGTCGGCGAGGATGTCCTCGAGGCCCTCGATGCCCACGGCCAGGCGGACCAGACCGGGCGTGACGCCGGTGCTGGCCTGCTCCTGCGGGGTGAGCTGGGAGTGCGTGGTGGACGCCGGGTGGATGACCAGCGAGCGCACGTCGCCGATGTTCGCGACATGGCTGTGCAGCACCAGGGCGTCGACGAAGCGCTTGCCGGCCTCGAGCCCGCCGACGATCTCGAACGCGAGCACCGCGCCGGGTCCCTTGGGTGCCAGCTCCTTGGCGCGGGCGTGCCACGGTGAGGAGCTGAGCCCGGCGTAGGTGACCGACTCGACGTCCTCGCGCGCGTCGAGGAACTCCGCGACGGCCTGGGTGTTGGCGACGTGCCGGTCCAGGCGCAGGCTCAGGGTCTCGATGCCCTGGCTGATCAGCCAGGCGTTGAACGGGGACACCGCCGCACCGAGGTCGCGCAGCCCCTGCACGCGGGCCTTGAGCACGAACGCCGGAGCGCCGAGGTCGGCGAACACCGCGCCGTGGTAGCTCGGGTCCGGGGTGGTGAAGCCCGGGAAGCGGCCCGAGCGCCAGTCGAACGTGCCACCGTCGACGATGACCCCGGCGACCGAGGTGCCGTGACCGCCGAGGTACTTGGTGGCCGAGTGCACGACGATGTCCGCGCCGTGGGCCAGCGGCTGGATGAGGTACGGCGTGGCGATGGTGTTGTCCACGACCAGCGGCACACCCACCGAGTGCGCGACCCCGGAGACGCCGACGAGGTCGAGCACGTCCCCGCGCGGGTTGCCGATGGTCTCGCCGTAGAACAGCTTCGTGTTGGGCTGCACCGCCGCCCGCCACTGCTCGAGGTCGTCCGGGTCGTCGACGAACGTCACGGAGATGCCGAGCTTGGGCAGGGTGTGGTGGAACAGGTTGTACGTGCCGCCGTACAGGCTGGGGCTGGAGACGAGGTGGTCTCCGGCCTCGGCGATCGTCAGGATGGCCAGGCTCTCCGCGGCCTGTCCGGAGGCGGTCAGCAGGGCGGCGACCCCGCCCTCCAGCGACGCGATCCGCTGCTCCACCACGTCCTGGGTGGGGTTCATGATGCGGGTGTAGATGTTGCCGGGCTCGGCCAGGCCGAACAGCGCGGCGGCGTGGTCGGTGTTGTCGAAGACGTAGCTCGTGGTCTGGTAGATCGGCAGCGCGCGGGCGTTCGTCGACGGGTCGGCCGTCTGGCCCGCGTGGACCTGCTTCGTCTCGAAGCTCCAGCCGGCGGACGGGTCGGTCGGGACGGTGGTCGGGTCGGTCTCGGTCATCGGTGGTCTCCGTGGGGTGCGGGCACACGTGTGCCCTCTGCTGGGTGGGCTGGGCCGGTCAGCAGTGTCGACATCGCATGGTGGGGGCTCCTCGACGAGGGGCCCGCACTCGCACGGGCCCGCGCTTGCCGTCCGGAACCTCTCCGGACGGCCTGGTCAATCACCCGGGGCACCCCACCGCGGAACGAGGGTTGCCGGCCAGCGAGCCGGGGCTTGACGCTGGCACTCATGACCTGGGCGCGATGGTAGCGCGCGCCCCACGCGGTGTGCACCCGAGGTGTCCGACCCGTGGACACCCGCCTCGACCTCAGCCCAGCAGGCCCAGCCCGGCCACGGCGTCGCGCTCCTCGACCAGCTCGGCCACCGACGCGTCGATCCTCGCCCGGGAGAACTCGTCGAGCTCCAGTCCTCCGACGATCGAGTAGGAGCCGTCGGCGCAGGTGACGGGGAACGAGCTGATCAGCCCCTCGGGCACGCCGTAGGAGCCGTCGGAGGGCACGGCCATGGACACCCAGTCCCCGTCAGGGGTGCCGTGCACCCAGTCGTGCACGTGGTCGATGGCCGCCGAGGCCGCCGAGGCCGCCGACGACGACCCGCGGGCCTCGATGATGGCCGCCCCGCGCTTCTGCACGGTGGGGATGAACTCGCCCTCCAGCCACGCCTGGTCGTCGACCAGCTCGGTCGCCACCGTCCCGCCGACCTCGGCGCGGAACAGGTCGGGGTACTGGGTCGCGGAGTGGTTACCCCAGATGGTCATGTGCCGGATGTCGGTCACCGGGCGCTGCGTGCGCGACGCGAGCTGGGCCAGGGCCCGGTTGTGGTCCAGGCGGGTCATCGCCGTGAACCGCTCGCGGGGGACGCCGGCGGCGTTGCTCATCGCGATGAGTGCGTTGGTGTTGGCCGGGTTGCCCACCACGAGCACCTTGAGGTCGTCGGCGGCGGACTCGGCCAGCGCCCGGCCCTGGGTGGTGAAGATGGCCCCGTTCGCGGCCAGGAGGTCGCCGCGCTCCATGCCCTTGGTGCGGGGGCGGGACCCGACGAGCAGGGCGACGCTCGCACCGGCGAAGGCCGTGGTCGCGTCGTCGCTGATGGAGATGCTGTGCAGCAGCGGGAACGCGCAGTCGTCGAGCTCCATCGCCACGCCCTCGGCGGCCCCCAGCGCGGGGGTGATCTCCAGCAGGCTCAGCGCCACCGGGGTGTCGGGACCGAGCATGGCGCCGCTGGCGATGCGGAACAGCAGGCTGTACCCGATCTGCCCGGCGGCTCCGGTGACGGCGACGGTGACGGGTGACGGGCTCATCGCGGGGACTCCTCGGGGTTCGGCGGACCGGACCTCACCGACGCTACCGCTGTGCGGGATCTCACAGGGGACGACGGGCGCGACGCGACCCCCGACCGGTGCGGTCGGGGGTCGCGGGGCGGGTGGCTCAGAAGGCGTCGATGAGCCCGTTGAGCGTCGCGCTGGGCCGCATGACGGCGTCCGTCCTCGTCCTGTCCACGTGGTAGTAGCCACCGAGGTCCACGGGGTTGCCCTGCACCGCGGCCAGCTCGCCGACGATCGTCTCCTCCGCGGCGGCGAGGTCGCCCGCGAGCCCCGCGAACAGCGCTGCGAGCTCGGGGTCGGTGGTCTGGGCGGCCAGGGCCTGGGCCCAGTAGAGAGCCAGGTAGTAGTGGCTGCCCCGGTTGTCGATCTCGCCGACGCGGCGTGCCGGGGAGCGCCCCTCCTCGAGCAGGCGGCCGGTGGCCTCGTCGAGCGCAGCCCCGAGCAGCCCGGCGCGCGGGTTGTCCGTCTTCTCGGCCAGGAACTCCAGCGAGACGGCCAGGGCCAGGAACTCGCCCAGGGAGTCCCAGCGCAGGTGGTCCTCCTTGACGAGCTGCTGGACGTGCTTGGGCGCGGAGCCGCCGGCGCCGGTCTCGAACAGCCCGCCGCCGTTCATCAGCGGGACGATGGAGAGCATCTTCGCGCTGGTGCCCAGCTCCATGATCGGGAACAGGTCGGTGAGGTAGTCGCGCAGGACGTTGCCGGTGACGGAGATGGTGTCCTCGCCGCGACGGGCTCGGTCCAGGGTGTACCGGGTGGCGTCGGCGACGTCCATGACCTCGATCGTCAGGCCGTCGGTGTCGAGCTCGGCCAGGTGCGCCCGCACCTTGACCAGCACCTGCGCGTCGTGGGCGCGGGTCTCGTCGAGCCAGAACACGGCCGGCGAACCGGTGGCGCGGGCGCGGTCCACGGCCAGCTCCACCCAGTTGCGGACGGGGGCGTCCTTGGTCTGGCAGGCGCGCCAGACGTCGCCGGCTGCCACGTCGTGGCTCAGCAGTACCGTCCCGGCCGCGTCGACGACGCGGACGGTGCCGGCCGCACCGATCTCGAAGGTCTTGTCGTGGCTGCCGTACTCCTCGGCCTTCTGCGCCATCAGGCCGACGTTGGGGGTGGTGCCCATCGTCGTGGGATCGAAGGCGCCGTGCTCGCGGCAGAAGTCCACCGTCTCGGCGTAGAGCGGGGCGTAGGACGAGTCGGGGATGACGTACTTGGTGTCCTGCAGCTCGCCGGCGGTGTTCCACATCTGTCCCGAGCTGCGGATCGCGGCCGGCATGGAGGCGTCGATGATGACGTCGCTGGGCACGTGCAGGTTGGTGATGCCCTTGTCCGAGTCGACCATCGCGAGCGACGGACCGCTCTCGTAGCCGGCGGCGATGGCGGCCTCGACGGCCTCCCGCTCGGCGCTCGGGAGTCTGCCCAGGGCTGCGAGCACGCTCGCGAGGCCGTCGTCGGGGTCTGCTCCCACCGAGGTCAGCGCGGCGCCGTGCTCGGCGAAGACGGCGGGGAAGAACGCCTCGACGACCCGGCCGAAGATGATCGGGTCGGACACCTTCATCATCGTGGCCTTGAGGTGCACGGAGAACAGCACCCCCTCGGCCTTCGCGTCGGCGATCTGCTGGGCCAGGAAGGCGTCCAGGGCGGCGCGGCGCATGACGGAGGCGTCGACGATCTCGCCGGCCAGCACGGGCAGCGACTCCTTGAGCACGGTCACGGTGCCGTCGGCAGAGACGTGCTCGATGCGCAGGGTGTCCGCGGCGGCCAGCGTCACCGAGACCTCCGAGTGCCGGAAGTCCCCGTCCAGCATCGTCGTGACGTGGGACTTGGACTCCGGCGACCACGCGCCCATGGAGTGCGGGTGCTTGCGGGCGAAGCCCTTGACCGAGGCGGGTGCGCGTCGGTCGGAGTTGCCCTCGCGCAGCACCGGGTTGACGGCGCTGCCCTTGACGGAGTCGTAGGCCGCGCGGGCCGAGATCTCGGCCTCGGTCCGCGGGTCCTCCGGGTAGTCCGGGACGGCGTACCCGGCGGCCTGCAGCTCGGTGACCGCGGCCTTGAGCTGCGGCAGCGAGGCGCTCACGTTCGGCAGCTTGATGATGTTGGCCTCGGGCGTCGTGGCGAGCGCGCCGAGCTCGGCGAGGGCGTCCGGCACCCGCTGGGTGTCGGTGAGCAGGTCCGGGAACTTGGCCAGGATGCGGGCGGCCAGCGAGATGTCACGCGTCTCGACGTCCACCCCGGCCTTGCCGGCGAACGCCTCGATCACCGGCAGCAGCGAGTGCGTCGCGAGCGCGGGTGCCTCGTCGGTGTACGTGTAGATGACCTTCATCGCTGCCTGCGCCTGCCTCTGCCTCGGGGTCCGTGGTGCTCGGCGACCACGCTAGCCCGTGCCCGCGCTGCGGCGCCCCGGGGTCGTCGAGCCCTCACTGTCGCGCGCCCGTCTTGATCGATCCATGACACGATCTGCGCCGTCATGACCCAGCTCCACGCCGCCCCGGCCGCCGCCACCGTTGCCCGCACCCTGCGTGACGCGCGGCGGCCGATCCTGGCCCTGGCGCTGGGTGGGTTCGGGATCGGCACCGCCGAGTTCATGGCCATGGGCCTGCTGCCGCAGATCGCCGGTGGCCTGGGGGTGTCCGAGCCGCGCGCCGGCAACGTCATCTCCGCCTACGCGCTCGGGGTCGTCGTGGGCGCCCCGCTCATCGCGGCCCTGTCGGTGCGGGTCCCGCGCAAGCGGTTGCTCGTCGCCCTGATGGTCCTGTTCACCGTGGGCAACGTCGCGGTCGTCCTCGCCCCCGGGTATGGCTCGGTCGTCGCGGCCCGGTTCCTGACGGGGCTGCCGCACGGGGCGTTCTTCGGGGTGGCCGCGCTGGTGGCCGCCTCGCTGGTGGAGCGGAGCAGCCGCGCGAGGGCGGTGGCCGCGGTGATGATGGGGCTCAGCGTCGCCAACGTCGTCGGGGTGCCGCTGGCCACCTGGGCCGGCCAGTCGCTGGGCTGGCGCAGCACGTTCGGGGTGGTCGCCGGGATCGGTCTCGCCACCGTGGCCGCGCTGCTGGTGTGGCTGCCGGACGTGCACCTGCCGGTGAGCAGCCCCCGGGCCGAGCTCGGTGCCCTGGCCCGCCCCCAGGTGTGGCTGACCCTCGGGGTCGGGGTGGTCGGCTTCGGCGGCATGTTCGCGGTGTACAGCTACATCACGCCGACCCTCACCGAGGTCACCGGGCTGCGCGAGGGCCTTGTGCCGCTCGTCCTCGCCGTCTACGGGGCGGGCATGGTGACGGGCAACGTGCTCGGCGGCTGGCTCGCCGACCGTGCGCTGGTGCCCGGCCTGTTCGTGCTCCTGGTGGCGATGGGCGGGGTGCTGGCCCTGTTCACGGTCACCGCGTCCAGCGTCGTCGGCGCGGTGCTGACCGTGTTCGCCATCGGCACCGCGGGCAGCGCGATGGTGCCGGGCCTGCAGACCCGGCTGATGGACGTCGCCGCCGACGCGCAGACCCTGGCGGCCTCCCTCAACCACTCCGCGCTGAACCTCGCGAACGCGGCCGGGGCCTGGCTCGGTGGCCTGGTGGTCTCCGCCGGCCTCGGGTACACCGCGCCCGCGTGGGTCGGAGCGGTGCTGGCCGCCGCCGGGCTCGTGGTGCTGAGCGCCTCGGCCCTGCTGCAGCGGACCCGGCCGGAGACGGTGCGCGGGGCGGCCCACCCGGTGGCGCTGGTCGACCAGCCGGCGTGACGGCGACACCGGTTCCGTCGGACCCGGTGGCTAGCCTCCCTGCCGTGCCGACCACCCCCACCCCGTCCCTGACCGTCTCCACGGTCAACGTCAACGGCGTGCGCGCCGCCGCGGGCAAGGGCCTGCTGCCCTGGCTGGAGCAGACCGCGGCCGACGTGGTGTGCCTGCAGGAGACCCGCGCCGACGACGGGCAGCTGCGGGTCGCGCTCGCCCCGGCCCTCGCCACGGGCTGGTGCCTGAGCTCCGCGGAGCCGGCCGTGCGGGGTCGCAACGGGGTGGCCGTGCTGAGCCGGGTGGAGCCGGTGGCGGTGCGGGTGGGCTTCGGGCACCCGGAGTTCGACGACTCCGGCCGGTACCTCGAGGTCGACGTCGCCGGGGTGACCGTGGCGAGCCTCTACCTGCCCTCGGGCGAGGCGGGCACGCCCCGCCAGCTGGAGAAGGAGCGCTTCATGGCCGCCTTCGCCGAGCACCTGGCCGGGCTCGTGGACCGTCCCGCGGTGGTGTGCGGGGACTGGAACATCGCCCACACCGAGGACGACCTCAAGACGTGGAAGGCGAACCGGTCGTCCTCCGGCTTCCTGCCGGGCGAGCGGGAGTGGCTGGGGACGGTGCTCTCCTCCGGCTGGGTCGACGTCCAGCGGCGGCTGCAGCCGGAGGGCCCAGGGCCGTACACTTGGTGGTCCTACCGGGGCCGGGCCTTCGACAACGACTCCGGGTGGCGCATCGACCTGCAGGTCGCGACCACGGCCCTCGCCGAACGGGTCACCAGCGCCACGGTCGAGCGCGCGACCGAACACGCTCTGCGCTGGTCGGACCACGCACCGGTCACTGCCACGTACTCCGGTTGAGTAACGCCGCTGCACCGACGGTTGCCGGGGACGCAGCCTCGACCTCGCAAGCGGGTCGCTCGACGACCTCCTCCTCCAGCCGCGTCCGTCGTGTCCTGGTGGTGGTCGCGCTCGCCACCGGCCCGCTGGTGGGGCCGGCCGCCACGTGCTCGGTCAGCGGCATCCCTCGACGGTCTGGCCTGCAGCAGCGACGACGTGCATTTCGCGCTCCCGGCCCGCGCCGGGCCCGGGTCACCGCCTGCCGGGGTCCCGCCCCCGCACGGGCGGGCCGTCCCCCCGGGGGTCGTGGAAGGATCGCCCACCATGGCCTCCAGCACGACCGACGTGACCGAGCGGAGCGCGCCCCGGGTGCTCTCCGGCATCCAGCCGACAGCGGACTCCTTCCACCTGGGCAACTACCTGGGGGCCCTGCGGCAGTGGGTGGCGCTGCAGGAGACCAGCGACGCGTTCTACTGCGTGGTGGACCTGCACGCGATCACCGTGGCGCAGGACCCGGCCGTGCTGCGCCACCGCACGCGGGTCTCGGCCGCCCAGCTCCTCGCCCTGGGCATCGACACCGACCGCGCGACCCTGTTCGTGCAGAGCCAGGTGCCCGAGCACGCGCAGCTGGCCTGGGTGCTCAACTGCATCACCGGTTTCGGCGAGGCCGGCCGGATGACGCAGTTCAAGGACAAGGCGAGCAGGCAGGGCAGCGACCGCGCGTCCGTGGGGCTGTTCACCTACCCCGTGCTGCAGGCGGCGGACATCCTGCTGTACCAGGCGGACCAGGTGCCGGTGGGGGAGGACCAGCGCCAGCACCTGGAGCTCACCCGCGACCTGGCCGGCCGCTTCAACACCACCTACGGGCCCACGTTCACCGTGCCCAGCCCGCACATCGTCTCCGGCGCGAAGATCCTCGACCTGCAGGACCCCACGTCGAAGATGAGCAAGTCCGCCTCGAGCCCGGCCGGCATCGTCGACCTGCTCGACGAGCCCGCCGTGTCCGCGAAGAAGATCCGCTCGGCCGTCACCGACACCGGCCGTGAGGTCCGGTTCGACCCGCAGGAGAAGGCGGGGGTGTCGAACCTGCTCACCATCCACTCCGCACTGTCCGGCCGGCCGGTGGCCGAGCTCGAGCTCGAGTACGCCGGACGCGGCTACGGCGACCTGAAGAAGGACGTGGCGGCGGTCCTCACCGACTTCACCACCCCGCTGCGCGCCGCCGTGGACGGCTACCTGGCCGACCCGGCCCAGCTCGACGCGATCCTCGCCGAGGGCGCGGAGCGGGCTCGCACGGTGGCCTCGGCGACGCTGGCGGCCACCTTCGACCGCGTCGGGTTCCTGCCCCGGGTGGCGCCGTGACGGCGCGGACCCGTCGACCGGACGCGGTGCAGGAGCGCACCGGGACCACCACCGACACGGCCTCCGAGCGCGCGGCGCTGGCGCCCGACGACGGCCCGGGCCTCCTGGACCGGCTCAAGGCCCGGGTGCCCTACCTCGAGCGGGTCCTGCGGGCGGCGACGCGCTACAGCGAGCAGCGTGGCGGCTACTTCGCAGCCGGCATCACCTACTACACCGTGCTCGCCCTGGTACCGATCGTCATGGTCGCCTTCGCCGCGCTGGGCTTCGTGCTCGCCGGGCAGCCCGGACTCGTCCAGCAGGTCCGCGACGGGGTCACCACGGCGGTGCCCGGTGACCTGCAGACGACCGTGAACAAGCTGGTCGACACCGCGATCACGCAGCGGAGCAAGGTGGGCATCGTCGGACTGGTGGCTGCGGTCTACTCCGGGCTGGGGTGGATGTCCAACATCCGGGAGGGTCTCACGGCGGTCTGGCGCCAGCACCCGCCCGACAAGATCTTCCTGCTGAAGAAGCTCGGCGACCTCGGCGCCTTCCTCGGCCTCGGCCTCGCCCTGGTCGTCTCGGTGCTGATCTCCGTGGTCGGCGGGGCCAGCACCAGCTTCGTCATCGGTCTCGTGGGTCTCGACGGGGTGCCGGGGGCGTTCATCCTCACCCGGATCGTGGCCATCGTGCTGTCGATCCTGGTCAGCTGGATGCTGTTCTCCTGGGTCATCGCCAAGCTGCCCAGGGTGGCGGTGGGGCTGCGCAGCGCGCTGACCGGCGCCCTGCTGGCCGCGGTGGTCTTCGAGGGGTTCAAGCAGGCCGCGAGCTACATCCTCAAGGGGACCCTCAGCTCGCCCGGGTTCGAGCTCTTCGGGCCGGTGATCGCCATCCTGGTGTTCGTGTTCTACACCGGGCAGGTGGTGCTGTTCAGCACTGCGTTCGCGGCGACCACCGAGCAGAGCCTGCGGGGGCAGACGGTTCCCGTCCCCGGTCCGGCGGTCGTCACCACCCGCCTGGAGATCTCGCCCGCGCCCAACGTGGGCGGCGTCCTCACGGGTGTGGGGGTGGGAGTGCTCGCCCTGCTCGGCCTGGGGTGGCGCCACCGGCGGTGAGACCCGCCGCCCCGCACCCGCGCCGTCTCGGCAGCGCGCCGCATCAGCTCCTGCGCCGCCGCCACACCGCGTCGAGGCCCACCAGCAGGACCACCACCAGCAGTGCGGCGCCGAGGGCCACGACGGCCAGGCCGAGCAGACCGGTGGCAGAGCGGGCCGCCGGTGCCGCTGCACCCGCCACACCGACCTGGGCCGGCCCGGGGGCGGGCACGCCGGACATTGCGGCCGGGGCGGGCAGGGCGGTGCCGGAGGCCCCGGTGAGGAGCCGGCCGACCCCGCCGGCGGCCACGGGCAGGGCGAATCCGTAGTCGAGCAGGGCGGCGGCCTGCTGCCAGGGCACCCGCGGGGTGCGCTCGCCGTCCAGCAGCGAGACCACCAGGCGGCGCCCGCCCCGCTCGGCCGCCCCGACGAAGGTCTGCCGCGCATCGTCGGTGAAGCCGGGTTTGCCGCCCAGGGCTCCGGGGTAGCCGTAGAGCAGCTTGTCGTCGTTGTCGATCTCGAAGGCCGGCCTGCCCCCGTAACCCGGGAACTGGGCCCTGCGGGTGGCGGTGAGCTCGGCGAAGGTCGGCTCCGCCATGGCCAGGCGGAACAGCAGCGCCAGGTCGTAGGCCGAGGTGCTCATCCCGGGGCCGTCGAGCCCGGACGGAGTGGCCGCCCGGGTGTCCAGCGCCCCCACCGACGCCGCCAGGGTGTTCATGGCGCCGACCGTCGCGTCCGCGCCGCCCATCGCCACGGCCAGCGCGTGCGCGGCGTCGTTCCCGGACTTCAGCAGCAGCCCGGTGAGCAGGGTGCGGACGGTGTACTGACCGCCGGGCCCCACCCCCACCCCGCTGCCCTCCACGTCGGCGTCGGCCTGGGTGCCGGTGACGACCTGGTCGAGCGGCAGGGTCCGCAGCACCAGGAGCGTGGTGAGCACCTTGAGGGTGCTGGCCGGACGGTGCAGCCCGTGCGGGTCCTTGGCGGCCAGCACCTCCCCGGTGTCGAGGTCGGCGACCACCCACGCCGCGGCCGAGATCCCGTCGGGCACCGTCGGGCCACCGCCCGGGGTGACCACGCCGCAGCCCCCGAGGGCACTCCCGCCGACGGGCTCCGCCGGGCGTGCCAGCGGTGCGGGTGCGGTCGTGCCGGGGGCGGGCACCTCGGAGGCGTCCACCGCGGGCGGCGGGGTGGTCGCGTACGGGCACGCGTCGGTGTTGGGCGTGGTGAACGGGGTGCTCGGTGGTGCTGGGACCTGCCCGGGCCGCGCGGCGTCGGACACGGTGCCGGGGGCGACGGCGCCGGTGGTGAGGGCCGCGCCGAGCAGGACCGCGAGCGCCACGAGCAGGGCGAGCGGGCGGCGGTGCACCCCACGGACGCTAGCCGCAGCCCCGGACGGGCCACCGTCGCCACGCCGGGCGCCACCGGTCCCCACGCACGCCGCTGCCCCCGCCACCAGGGTGGGTGCGGGGGCAGCGGGGCCGGTGTGGTGGTCAGCGGGCGAAGAGCAGCGCGCGCTTGACCTCCTGGATCGCCTTGGTCACCTGGATGCCGCGCGGGCAGGCGTCGGTGCAGTTGAACGTGGTGCGGCAGCGCCAGACGCCGTCGACGTCGTTCAGGATGTCCAGCCGCTCGGAGGCGCCCTCGTCGCGGCTGTCGAAGATGAACCGGTGGGCGTTGACGATGGCGGCAGGGCCGAAGTAGCTGCCGTCGCTCCAGTACACCGGGCACGAGGTGGTGCAGCAGGCGCACAGGATGCACTTGGTGGTGTCGTCGTAGCGCGCCCGGTCGGCGGCGGACTGGTAGCGCTCGCGGGTGGGCTCGTTGCCGGAGGTCATCAGGAACGGCTTCACGGCACGGAACGCGTCGAAGAACGGCTCCATGTCCACGACGAGGTCCTTCTCCACCGGCAGCCCGCGGATGGGCTCGACGGAGATGGTGGTCTCCTTGCCCTCACCCTTGAGCAGGTCGCGCAGCAGCACCTTGCACGCCAGGCGGTTGACCCCGTTGATGCGCACCGCGTCGGAGCCGCACACCCCGTGGGCGCACGAGCGCCGGAAGGTGAGGGTGCCGTCGAGGTACCACTTGACGTAGTGCAGCAGGTTCAGGACCCGGTCGGTGCGCAGGGCGGGAACCTGGAAGGTGTCCCAGCGGGCGTCGTCGGGGTTGTCGGCGTCGAAGCGCCGGACCCGCAGCGTCACCATGATCGACCCCTCGGGAACGGGGGGGGCCGCGGGCCCGGCGCTGGCGGGGCGCTCGTCGAGAGCAGTCATCAGTACTTTCGCTCCATCGGCTCGTAGCGGGTCTGCACGACGGGCTTGTAGTCGAGGCGGATGTCGGCGAGCAGTCCGTCCCCGACCTTGTAGGCCATCGTGTGCCGCATGAAGTTGACGTCGTCCCGGGTGGTGTAGTCCTCCCGGGAGTGCCCGCCACGCGACTCCTTGCGCGCGATGGCCCCGACGATGGTGGTCTCCGCCAGCTCCAGCAGGAAGCCCAGCTCGAGCGCCTCGAGCATGTCGGTGTTGTAGCGGGTGCCCTTGTCCTGCACCTGGATCCGGCTGTAGCGCTCCTTGAACGACTGCACGTCGGTGAGCGCCTGCTTCAGCGTCTCCTCGGTGCGGAAGACCGAGGCGTTGTTGTCCATGGTGACCTGGAGCTCGGTGCGGATGTCGGCCACCCGCTCGTTGCCGTGCTCGCTGAGGACCAGCTCGAGCCACCCCTCGACCATGGAGGTGGGGGCCTCCGGGAGCTCGGTGTGACCCACGGTGTTGGCGTACTCCGAGGCCGCGATGCCCGCGCGGCGGCCGAACACGTTGATGTCCAGCAGCGAGTTGGTGCCGAGCCGGTTGGAGCCGTGCACGGAGACGCAGGCGCACTCGCCCGCGGCGTAGAGACCCTTGACGACGGTCTCGTTGTCGCTGAGCACCTCGCCGTGGATCGTCGTGGGGATGCCGCCCATCAGGTAGTGGCAGGTCGGGAACACCGGGACGAGCTCGGTGACCGGGTCCACCCCGAGGTAGGTGCGGGAGAACTCGGTGATGTCGGGGAGCTTGGCCTCGAGGACCTCGGCGCCCAGGTGGGTCACGTCGATGTAGACGTAGTCCTTGTTGGGGCCGGCGCCACGGCCCTCGCGGACCTCCTGGACCATCGACCGGGCCACGATGTCCCGGGGGGCGAGGTCCTTGATGGTGGGTGCGTAGCGCTCCATGAAGCGCTCGCCGTCGGCGTTGCGGAGGATGCCGCCCTCCCCGCGCACGGCCTCGGAGATGAGGATGCCGAGGCCGGCCAGCCCGGTGGGGTGGAACTGGAAGAACTCCATGTCCTCCAGCGGGAGACCCTTGCGGAAGATGATGCCCAGGCCGTCGCCGGTGAGGGTGTGCGCGTTGGACGTCGTCTTGAACATCTTGCCGGCACCGCCGGTGGCGAAGATGACGGACTTGGCGTTGAAGACGTGCAGCTCGCCGGTGGCCAGCTCGTAGGCGACGACGCCGGTGCAGACCCTGCCCTCGTCGGTGTCGGTCAGGCACAGGTCGAGGACGTAGAACTCGTTGTAGAACTCGATGCCCTGCTTGACGCAGTTCTGGTACAGCGTCTGCAGGATCATGTGGCCGGTGCGGTCGGCGGCGTAGCAGGCCCGGCGGACGGCGGCCTCGCCGTGGTTGCGGGTGTGCCCGCCGAAGCGGCGCTGGTCGATCTTGCCCTCGGGCGTGCGGTTGAACGGCAGGCCCATCTTCTCCAGGTCGAGCACCGCGTCGATGGCCTCCTTGGCCATGATCTCGGCGGCGTCCTGGTCGACCAGGTAGTCACCACCCTTGACGGTGTCGAAGGTGTGCCACTCCCAGTTGTCCTCCTCGACGTTGGCCAGCGCGGCGCACATGCCGCCCTGGGCCGCGCCGGTGTGCGACCGGGTGGGGTAGAGCTTGGTCAGCACGGCCGTGCGGGCGCGCTGGCCCGACTCGATGGCCGCACGCATGCCGGCACCGCCCGCGCCGACGATGACGACGTCGTACTTGTGCTCCTGCATGCTGCGTCAGCTCCCGATGTTGGGGTCGAAGGTGAAGATCACGTACGTCCCGAGGCCGATGATGAGCACCATCGACACGTAGAGCAGCGTGGTCAGCCAGAAACGGGTGGAGTCCTTGCGCGAGTAGTCGTTGATGACCGTGCGGAGGCCGTTGCCGCCGTGCAGCTGGGCGAGCCAGAGCATGGAGAGGTCCCACAGCTGCCAGAACGGGCTGGCCCACCGGCCGGCCACGAAGCCGAAGTTGATGCGGTGCACCCCGCCGTCGAGGATGTTCATGATGAACAGGTGGCCGAGCACCAGGACCACGAGCGCGAGTCCGGAGAAGCGCATGAACAGCCACGCGTAGAGCTCGAAGTTGTTGCGGCCCCCGGTCTTGCGACCGCCGACCCGGGAGGGCGTGCGGGGCGCGGCGAGGTGGTTCGGGCGGTCGATCGTGGCCATGTCAGCTCCCGCCGAAGAGGTTGGACACGGTGCGCTGCATGATGAAGTACGTGCCGGGGACCATCACGGCGGCCCACACCGCGAGGCTCACCCAGAGCATGGTCCGCTGGTAGCGCGGGCCCTTGATCCAGAAGTCGACCGCCATGATCCGGATGCCGTTGAGCGCGTGGTAGAGAACCGCGCCGACGAGCCCGAGCTCGAGGAGGTTGACCACCGGGTTCTTGTAGGTCTCGATCACCGCGTCGTACGCCTGCGGCGACACCCGCACCAGGGCGGTGTCCAGGACGTGGACGAACAGGAAGAAGAAGGTGGCGACGCCCGTGATCCGGTGGGCGACCCACGACCACATGCCCGGGTCGCCCCGGTAGACCGACCTCGTGGAACCCGCGCGGGGCGGGGCTGCTGTCGTGCTGGCCATTGCGTGCAACGCCTCCAACATCACTGGTGGGCGGCCGGTGCGCTCGCCCGGGTCCGCGGTCGGCCCGGGGCGGGGACACCCGTGGGCGACGTGTGCTGGTCGTCGTGCGGGAACCTCGGAGCGGGACAGGTTCATGGATCGTAAACCGGGCACGGTCACGGGGCACCTCAGCACCCCCGGGAGTGAGCCAGCAGACACGTGCGACCGGCCCCGCCCGAGGCGGTGCAGGCCACGATCGGGTCACGGAGCACGCTTCGCCCTTGCCGGGCCCCACTGGTGCCCCAGTAGCGTCCTCCCCACTCGGTGCCCGTCCCCTCGCGATGCCTGTCCCAGGGCGCGCACGGGCGCCGCATCGCACACCGCGTGGACCGTGCCCGGGTCCGGTAGCACCGCTGGACAGCACCGTCCGCGGACCGGCTGGCCCAGCACGTGGTGACCGAGAGGAGCATCTGGATGAAGCGCGTGCGTGCAACTGCCCTCGTCGCCGGCCTGGCCGCCGCGGCGATGGTGCTGACGGCCTGCGGCGGCGGCAGCTCGACGGCCGGCGGGAGCAACACCTCCGGCAGCAGCACGGCCGGGGCGAGCGGCGGCATCGCCGTCGGCCTCGCCTACGACATCGGCGGTCGTGGGGACAAGTCGTTCAACGACTCGGCGGCCAAGGGCCTGGACAAGGCGAAGAGCGAGCTGGGCGTCACCGTCCAGGAGTCCGAGGCCCAGCCGAACGAGACCGACGCCGACAAGGAGGAGCGCCTGCGCACGCTCGCGGACGGCGGGGCCAAGGCCGTCGTCGCCGTGGGCTTCGCCTACTCCGGTCCGCTGGCCAAGGTGGCCAAGGACTACCCAGACGTCAAGTTCGCGATCGTGGACGACGCGGCGGCGACCGGCGACAACATCACCAACATCGTCTTCGCCGAGAACGAGAGCTCGTTCCTCGTGGGTGCGGCCGCCGCGCTGAAGACGAAGTCCGGCACCGTCGGCTTCATCGGCGGCGTCCAGACGCCGCTGATCGAGAAGTTCCAGGCCGGCTACGCCGCCGGCGCGCAGGCCGCGAAACCCGGCACCAAGGTGCTCGTGCAGTACCTGACCCAGGCCCCCGACTTCACCGGGTTCAACGACCCGGCCAAGGGCGAGACCGCGGCGGGCGGGCTGCTCGACCAGGGCGCGGACGTCGTCTACCAGGCCGCCGGCGGTTCGGGCTCGGGGGTCTTCAAGGCCGTCGCCGCCAAGCCGGGCTCGCTGGCCATCGGCGTGGACTCCGACCAGTACGTGTCGGCCGACCCGTCGGTGCAGGGCATCATCCTCACCTCGGCGCTGAAGAACGTCGACGTGGGCGTCTTCGACTTCATCAAGGCCGTCGGTGACGGGTCGGTCAAGCCCGGCTCCACGTTGTACGACCTGAAGAACGACGGCGTCGGCTACGCCACCTCGGGCAGCCTGATCGGCGACATCTCCCCCCAGCTGGACGGCTACAAGGCGAAGATCGTCGACGGCTCGATCAAGGTGCCCACCGCTCCCTGATCGTCTGCTCCGCCCCTCGCGCAGCACCACCACGAGGCAGACCGCGGGCTGCTCGTCGTCCTGGGACCAACCTGGCGGCGGGCAGCCCGTTCTGTGCGTCCGGGCCGCTAGCGTGACCCGCGCCCCGCCGCGCCGCCGCCTCCCCCGACCCCGAGGAGCCCGCCATCACCGCCACCCCCGCCGTGGACACCCCACCGGTCATCGAGCTGCGCGGCATCACCAAGCGCTTCCCGGGTGTCGTGGCCAACCGCGACGTCACCCTGGCCGTCGCCCCCCGCACCGTGCACGCGCTGGTCGGGGAGAACGGGGCGGGCAAGTCGACGCTGATGAAGATCCTCTACGGCATGCAGCGCCCCGACGAGGGCGTCATCCTCCTCGGCGGCGCCGAGACCGTGCTGGCCTCGCCCGCCGAGGCGATCGCCGCGGGCATCGGCATGGTCCACCAGCACTTCATGCTCGCCGACAACCTCACCGTCCTGGAGAACGTCGTCATCGGCGCTGAGAAGGTGGCGGGTATCGGCGAGAGGGCCCGTGCTCGCATCCGTGAGCTGGGCAGCCGGTACGGCATGCGCCTGGAGCCGGACGCGCTGGTGGAGACCCTGGGGGTGGGCGACCGGCAGAGGGTGGAGATCCTCAAGGTCCTCTACCGCGGCGCGACCACGATCATCCTCGACGAGCCCACCGCGGTGCTGGTGCCGCAGGAGGTCGACGAGCTCTTCGACAACCTGCGCGAGCTCACCCGCGAGGGCCTCACCGTCGTGTTCATCAGCCACAAGCTCGACGAGGTGCGGGCGGTGGCCGACACCATCACCGTCATGCGCCGCGGCACCACCGTCTCGACTGTCCGCGCGGCCGACGTGACCAGCCGCCAGCTCGCCGAGCTGATGGTCGGCAGCGAGCTCCCCACTGCCGGCGAACGTCCGAGCACCGTCACCGAGCGGGTGGCGCTGCAGCTGGACGGGGTGACCGTGCTGGCCGGGGGTGCGGGCTCCCGGGCGATCGTCGACGGCGTCAGCCTCACCGTGCACGCGGGGGAGGTGCTCGGCATCGCGGGCGTGGAGGGCAACGGCCAGGCCGAGCTCGTCGACGCCGTCCTCGGCCTGCGCGACAGCGCCGGCACCGTGCGGATGGTCGACGCCGGGGGAACCCTGCACGACGTCAGCGCCTGGTCCACGCGTCGGCGCCGCGAGGCCGGTCTCGGGTTCATCCCCGAGGACCGCCACCGCCAGGCCCTGCTGCTGGAGGCGCCGCTGTGGGAGAACCGCATGCTCGGCCACCAGACCCAGGCGCCGAACAGCCGGGGCGTGCTGCTGGACACCCGGAACGCCAAGGAGGACACCCGGCGCATCGTGGCCGAGTACGACGTCCGCACCCCGGGCATCGACGTCACCGCGTCGGCGCTCTCCGGCGGCAACCAGCAGAAGCTCATCGTCGGTCGGGAGATGAGCCACCACCCGGTGGTCCTCGTGGCCGCCCACCCGACCCGGGGCGTGGACGTCGGTGCGCAGGCCGCCATCTGGGGCCACGTCCGCCGTGCCCAGGAGGCCGGCCTCGCGGTGCTGCTCATCTCCGCCGACCTCGACGAGCTCATCGGCATGTCCGACCGCATCCAGGTGGTGCTGCGCGGGCGCCTCGTCGCGGAGGTCGACCCGCGCACCGTCACCCCCGAGCAGCTCGGCGCCGCGATGACGGGAGCGGACGGACCCAGCGCCGCCACGACGGGAGCACAGCCATGAGGAAGCTCGACCTGCGATCGGTCGCCCTGGGCGTCGCCGCGCCCGCGCTGGCCCTGCTGCTGGCGCTGGTGGTGGGTGCCGTCGTCATCGTCGTCTCGGGAGCCTCCCCCCTGACGGCGGTCGAGGCCATCAGCAAGAGCGCGAACCTGGCGAGGATCCAGACCGCCACGGTCAACACGGCGATCACCTACTACCTGGCCGCCGTGGCCGTGGCGGTCGGCTTCCGGATGAACCTGTTCAACATCGGGGTGGACGGTCAGTACCGGGTCGCCGCGATGCTCGCCGCGGCCGCCGGGGCGGCGTGGAGCCTGCCGCCGGTGCTGCACCAGCTGGTCATCATCCTGGTGGCCGTCGCGGCGGGTGCCGCGTGGTCGGGCATCGCCGCGATCCTCAAGGTCACCCGCGGCGTCAGCGAGGTGATCTCGACGATCATGCTCAACGCCATCGCGACGGGGCTGGTCGCCTGGCTCATCCTGCCCGCGCAGTTCGGCACCGTGGTGCCCGGCAGCAACGACCTCAAGACCGCGACGATCGCCGAGTCCGGCCGTGTCCCGTCGCTGCCGGCCATCCCCGGGCCGGGCAGCACCCAAGGCATCTACGGACTCGTCGTCCTGGCGCTGCTGGTCGGGTTCGGCTACTGGTTCCTGATGGGCTTCACCCGCTTCGGCTTCGACCTGCGCGCGACGGGTCGCTCGGCCACGGCCGCGGTGGCTTCCGGGGTGAGCGTGAGGCGCATGGTGCTGGTGTCCATGCTCATCTCCGGCGGGGTCGCCGGGCTGGTGGGGCTGCCCGTGCTGCTCGGTTCCTCCTACAGCTACGGCCTGGACTTCCCCACGGGCATCGGGTTCACCGGGATCGCGGTGGCCCTGCTCGGTCGCAACCACCCCCTGGGGATGGTTTTCGGCGCCCTGCTGTGGAGCTTCCTCGAGCGCACCTCCAACGGCCTGCAGGCGGTCAAGATCTCCTCGGAGATCGTCACCATCGTCCAGGGCGTCATCGTCATCAGCGTGGTGGTGGCCTACGAGCTCGTCCGCCGCTACAAGCTGGTGCTGCAGCAGCGGGAGGTCGGCCGCACCGCGGCCCCCGTGGGCCCGACGCCGACCACGGAGGTGGTGGCGTGAGCAGCCCGCTGGCCCCCACGGGCGCCGAGACGGTGTCCTCCTCCCTCGCGCCGGAAGCGGTGGCCCCGCGCCGCTCGGGGGCACGCCGCTACCGCGTGTACCTGTTCGTCGCCGCCGGTCTCGTCCTGATCTCCGCCGTCCGGGCCCTCACCGGGGTCGACGGGCTGACCTCCGACGGCGTCGTCAACGCCGCCGTCGGCCTCGCGGTGCCCATCGGCATGGCCGGTCTCGGCGGGTTGTGGGCCGAGCGGGCCGGCGTGGTGAACATCGGGCTCGAGGGGATGATGATCCTCGGCACCTGGGGCGCGGGCTGGGCCGGCTACCAGCACGGACCCTGGGTGGGGGTGCTGGCCGCGGTGGCCTTCGGCGCCGTCGGCGGTCTCGTGCACGCCGTCGCCACCGTCACCTTCCGGGTCGACCACATCGTCTCCGGCGTCGCGATCAACATCCTCGGGCTCGGAGCGACGCAGTTCCTCTCCAACGTGGCGTTCGTGGGCACCGAGGGCGGCGGTGGCACCCAGTCCCCGCAGATTCCGGCCCTGCCCCGGCTCAGCGTGCCCGGCATCGACGGCCCGCTGTCCCGGCTCGAGGACACCCACTGGTTCCTGATCTCCGACGCCGCCGGGATCCTGCGGGGCACGCTCGTGGACGTCTCGGCGCTCACCCTCGTCGCGATCGCGCTGCTCGCCGGCTCGTTCTACGTGCTCTGGCGCACCCCGTTCGGCCTGCGGCTGCGGATGTGCGGGGAGAACCCGACCGCGGCCGAGACCCTCGGCGTGCCCGTGTACCGGATGAAGTACCTCGCCGTCATCGCCTCGGGAGGGTTCGCCGGGCTCGGCGGGGCCTACCTCGCGATCGTGGCCGCCGGCATCTACCGCGAGGGCCAGACCGGTGGACGCGGGTACATCGGCCTCGCCGCGATGATCTTCGGCAACTGGCGGCCGGGTGGTCTCGCGGGTGGCGCCCTGCTGTTCGGGTACACCGACGCCGTCCAGCTCCGCAACACCGAGGTGCGTCCGCTGCTGCTGGTGCTCGGCGTGCTCCTGCTGCTGCTCGCCGTGCAGGCGCTGCGCCAGGCCGCACGGACCCGTGCGATCGTGATGGCCGTGGTGGCCGTGGTGGTCGGCGGCAGCTACTTCCTCATCAGCTCGATCCCGCCGCAGTTCACCAGCGCCACCCCGTACGTCGCGACGCTGCTGGTGCTCGCCCTGGCCTCGCAGCGGCTGCGGCCACCGGCTGCGGCCGGGCTGCGCTACGCGAAGGGAGAAGGACGGTGAGCACCGAGGTCGACTGGGAGGCCCTGCGCGCTGCCGCGCGGGAGGCGATGGGCCGCGCCTACGCCCCGTACTCCCGCTACCCCGTCGGAGCGGCCGCGCTGGTCGACGACGGGCGCGTGGTCAGCGGCTGCAACGTCGAGAACGCCTCCTACGGCGTGGGGCTGTGCGCGGAGTGCGGGCTGGTCTCGGCCCTGCAGCTCAGCGGTGGGGGACGCCTCGTGGCGTTCAGCTGCACCGACGGCCGCGGCGAGCGGCTGATGCCGTGCGGGCGCTGCCGCCAGCTGCTGTTCGAGCACGGCGGCGCCGCGCTGCTCATCGACACCCCGCGCGGGGTGCTGACCATGGACGACGTGCTGCCGCAGGCGTTCGGACCCGAGAACCTGGAGCAGGTGTGAGCTCGTTCAGTGCCGTCGACGTCATCGCGACCAAGCGCGACGGGGGTGAGCTCTCCGACGCTGCGATCGACTGGGTGGTGGACGCCTACACCCGGGGCGCGGTGGCCGAGGAGCAGATGTCGGCCCTGGCCATGGCGATCCTGCTGAACGGCATGGGGGCGCGGGAGACCGCCCGCTGGACCCGCGCGATGATCAGCTCCGGGGACCGGCTCGACCTCGCCGCCGTCGGGAAGCCGCTGGCCGACAAGCACTCCACCGGCGGCGTGGGCGACAAGATCACCCTGCCTCTCGCGCCGCTGGTCGCGGCCTGCGGGGCCGCGGTGCCCCAGCTCTCCGGCCGCGGCCTCGGCCACACCGGGGGCACCCTGGACAAGCTCGAGTCGATCCCCGGCTGGCGCGCGGGGCTGGACACCGACGAGATCGTGGCCCAGCTGCGCGAGGTGGGGGCCGTCATCTGCGCGACCACCCCGACCCTGGCGCCGGCCGACCGCAAGCTCTACGCGCTGCGCGACGTCACCGGCACGGTGGAGGCCGTCCCGCTGATCGCCAGCTCGATCATGAGCAAGAAGATCGCCGAGGGGACCGACGGGCTCGTCCTCGACGTCAAGGTCGGCTCCGGGGCGTTCATGAAGACCGAGGCACGGGCGCGCGAGCTCGCCGAGGCCCTCGTCAGCATCGGCACCGAGCACGGGCTGCGGACCGTCGCCCTGCTGACCGCCATGGACACCCCGCTGGGCAACACCGCGGGCAACGCCCTGGAGGTGGCCGAGTCGGTCGAGGTGCTGGCCGGGGAGGGTCCCGCCGACGTGGTGGAGCTGACCCTGCTGCTGGCCCGGGAGATGCTGGCCGCGGTCGGCATCGACCCCACCGGAGCGGCCGACCCCGAGCGCGCGCTGGCCGACGGCCGGGCCATGGACGTGTGGCGGGCGATGATCTCCGCCCAGGGTGGGGACCCCGACGCTGCGCTGCCGGCGGCCCGCGAGGTGCACACCGTGGTCGCCCCCACCACGGGGGTGCTCAGCCGGCTGGACGCCTACGCCGTGGGGGTGGCCGCCTGGCGCCTGGGCGCCGGCCGCGCGCGCAAGGAGGACCCGGTGCAGGCCGCTGCGGGGGTCGTCTGGCACGCCCGACCGGGCGAGATGGTGCTGCGCGGGCAGCCGCTGCTGGACCTGCACACCGACACCCCGGAGAGGATCCCGGCGGCCCTGGAGGCGCTGGAGGGCGGCTGGGAGATCGGCGGGGAGCTGGCCGTGCTGCCGCTGGTGATCGACCGCATCTCCGGCTGAGCGCGGTACGCGACCGGCGGTGGTGGGCTCGCGATAACGTCTGGGGATGACCTCCACCGCCCCGCTGGACCCGACCTCCATCCGCCGGGCGCCCAAGGTGCTGCTGCACGACCACCTCGACGGTGGGCTGCGGCCGGCGACCGTGCTCGCCCTGGCCCGGGAGACCGGGTACGCCGAGCTGCCGGCCGACACCGAGCAGGGCCTGGCCCGCTGGTTCCGGGAGTCGGCCGACTCGGGCTCGCTCGTCCGCTACCTGGAGACCTTCGCGCACACCGTCGGTGTCATGCAGACCCGCGAGGCCCTGGTCCGCGTGGCGAGCGAGTGCGCCCAGGACCTCGCCGCCGACGGTGTGGTCTACGCGGAGTCCCGGTTCGCCCCCGAGCAGCACACCGACGGCGGGCTGACCCTGGAGGAGGTCGTGGAGGCGGTGCTCGAGGGCTTCGCCGAGGGGTGCGCCGCGGCCGCGTCGGCCGGGCACCCGATCCGGGTGGGCGTGCTCGTCACCGCCATGCGGCACGCCGCCCGCTCCCGGGAGATCGCCGAGCTGGCCGTCACCTACCGCGACGCCGGCGTGGTCGGCTTCGACATCGCCGGAGCCGAGGCCGGTTACCCCCCCACCCGCCACCTCGATGCCTTCGAGTACCTGCGCCAGGCCAACGCGCACTTCACCATCCACGCGGGTGAGGCGTTCGGGCTGCCGTCCATCCACGAGGCGCTGCAGTGGTGCGGCGCCGAGCGCCTCGGCCACGGGGTGCGGATCGTGGACGACATCGCCGTCGCCGCCGACGGCACCGCGACCCTGGGCCGTCTCGCCGCCTACGTTCGCGACCAGCGCATCCCGCTGGAGCTGTGCCCGTCCTCCAACGTGCAGACGGGCGCGGCAGCCTCGGTGGCGGAGCACCCGTTCGGGCTGCTCGCCGCGCTGCGCTTCCGGGTCACGGTCAACACCGACAACCGGCTGATGAGCGACTGCACCATGACCAGCGAGATGTCCGCCCTGGTGGAGGCGTTCGGCTACGGCTGGTCGGACCTGCAGCGCTTCACCATCAACGCGATGAAGAGCTCGTTCCTGCACTTCGACGAGCGGCTCGCGATCATCGACGACGTGATCAAGCCCGGCTACGCGGTGCTCATCGGCTGACGCCCTAGGCTCGGCGCCGTGATCACCGTCGACGAGACCGTCAAGACCACCCTGCCGCCCACCGAGGCCTTCGAGTACCTGAAGAACTTCGAGCACACCAGCGAGTGGGACCCGGGCACCCCGGTGGTGGAGAAGACCAGCACCGGGCCCGTCGCCGTGGGGTCGACCTTCCACGCGGAGGCCGAGTTCAAGGGCAAGCGCCAGCCGCTGGAGTACGTGGTGACGGCGCTGAACGAGAACAGCATCACCCTGCGCGGGGAGAACGGGACGGTCGTCTCCGTCGACACCATCAGCGTCACCCCCTCAGGCCCGGGCAGCGCGGTGCGCTACGAGGCGGAGTTCACCATCAAGGGTTGGAAGCGGATCGCCGAGCCGTTCGTCAAGGGCACCTTCCAGGGCCTCGCCGAGCCGGCGGTCGACGGGATGAAGCGCAAGCTCGACTCCCTCGCGCGCTGAAACCGCCCGGTCAGGGGCGCCGGAAGCGGGCCTCGAGCTCCTGCTCCAGACGGCGCCAGGTCTCCGACTCGCCCTCGAACGGGGGGCTCGGGGAGAGCCGGTTCGGGTCCGGCTCGAGCACGAACGAGGTGTACCAGCCCAGGGGCGAGGAACCGGCCAGCTCGGCGGCCACGGCGTCGTCGTCCGCGGCGTCGGCTGCGTCGGTGAGGAGCTCGACGGCCAGCTCGAGCTGGGTGGCGTCGACCGCGGACGGGCCCTGGAGGATGTCGTCGGCCAGCCCCGGAAGCACGTAGGTGTTGTCCTCGGTGGCCACCACCTCGAGCTCGCCGGCGGTGGCCGCGTCCTGGACGTCCGGCCACGTGGCCAGGGCGGCCAGGTCGTGGCCCTCCGCATCGACGAGGTACCGCGCCAGCGCCTTGCCGGAGGTGAACACGTCGATCTTCCCGCCCGAGCCGAGGAAGACGGCGGAGTCGTCGAGGTAGCAGCGCAGCGTCCACAGCTCCTCGCCCGAGGTGATGATCTTGATCGGGTCGATGCCCACCTCGCCCCAGAACCCCAGGTCCTCCTCCTCGACCTCGTCCGCGGCCACCTCGTCGGCGTCGTCGAGGTCGTCCTGCTCCGGGTCCTCGTCCGCGGCGTCCGCGGCGTCCAGCTCGGCGTGGGCCACGACGAGGGCCTCGGCGTCGACCTCCGGGACGAAGACCACCTCGTCGAGCGCGTCGAGCACCTCGTCCCACCGCTGCGCGAGCACGGACCCCACCTCGGTCCACCGCTTGGCGCCGTCCTTGCCCAGGAAGCTCGTCGGGCCGCTCGAGAGCAGCGCGAAGCCCGGAGCCGAGTCGAGGACCTCGGTGATGACGTCGAGCTCGCACACGTCGGCCAGGGTGCGCACCATCTCGAGGGTCTCGTGCAGCTCGCTCAGCGTCCACGCCTCGGGGTCGCCCGCCGCCAGCTCGGGCACGCCGACGATGTCGTAGCAGTGGCTATCGTCCGGCTCGAGCTCGGGTGCGGCCAGCCCGGTGACCGTGGACCAGGCGGGGTGCTCGGTCAGGTCGTGCTCGGTGACGGTGCGGATGAAGGCGGCGAGCTCGGCGGCGTCGTCGAAGCAGTAGACGTGCTCACCGTGGCCGAGGAAGGCCTCCCACTCCTCGCCGTCCTCGCGCCAGCGGGGCGCCCACAACGTGATCAGGTCGCCCTCGGTGAGGCCGAGCTCGATGGGGACGATGTCCTGTGCCATGGGCCCGAGCGTAGTGGTCCGGAGGGGTCCCGATCAGCCCCGTCGCAGCGCCGGGTCAGCCCCGGTCGCTGCACAGGGAGGAGACTTCGAGGGCGAGCACGTCGTCCTCGGGGTCCTCGGGGTCCTCGGGGTCGTCGTGCCGCGGGGGAGCGGGCGCGGGCGGGCGAGGAACCGCACGGCTGCTCCCACCGGACGGCCTCCGTGGTGGCGGACAGGCGCCCGGGCCCAGCCGGCCGAGCACCGCCTCCGACGTCGCACCCTGCCAGGCGGCGGTGATGCTCACGGGGCCACCGCGGCCCGAGTGGGGTTCCCCTGGCGGCGGTCCGGCCGGACCGCCGGGTGCCCCGAACCCGCACCACCGGGGCTCAGCCGAGCGGGCGCCACACCGTGCGGGGCTCGAGCAGCCGCCGCAGCGCGCCCACCTCGGGCGGCCGGCTCCAGTCCGGCTCGGACGACGGCGCCGCCAGCACGCGCTTCACCGAACCCGCGGCCACCTGCTCGAGGTCCACCCGCTGGGCGGCCGGCGCCCCGCACAGGTCCACGGCCTGCACGTCGCGGTGTCCGGCGAGCCAGGGCGCCAGCTCCGCCGTGCGTCCGGTGAGGACGTTGACCACCCCGTCCGGCAGTCCTGCGGCCACCACCGCGCCGGCCAGCACCAGGGCGGGCAGCGGCCGGTCCTGGCTGGCCACCAGGACGCAGGTGCAGCCGGTGGCCAGCACCGGGGCGAGCACGGAGACCAGGCCCAGCAGGCTCGAGGACTGCGGGGCGAGCACCGCCGCCACCCCCACCGGCTCCGGCGTGGTGTCGCCGCGGAGCCGGCCCCACTCGGCGGTGCCCGTGCCGAGCACCGCGCCGAGCTTGTCGGCCCACCCGGCGTGGTGCTCCCAGCGCTCCAGCGCCGCCGCCACCAGCGCGGTCGCGCGCCTGCCGGGCACCCCCTCGGCTGCCGCGACGGCGTCGACGAGCTCGGTCCGGCGTTCGTGCAGGGTCTCGACCACCCGGTGCAGCGCGTAGCCGCGGCGGTGCGCCGGGGTCGCGGACCACGACTGGGCACCGGCACTGGCGGCCACCACCGCGTCCCGGACGTCCTTGCGCGAGGCCAGCGCGACGTGTGCGAGCAGAACGTGCCGGGTGTCGGCGACGGGGTAGGTGCGCCCGGTCTCCGAGGCCACGCTCCGGCCGCCGACGAGCAGGCCGAGGGTGCGCACGGGGGTGGCGTCACCGCTGGACATCGAGGTACCCCCCCAGCGGGACGGGGCCGCCGCCGTGACCCAGGGCGGGCACCGGGCAGCCGTCCTGGACCACGTCGCGGCGCAGCCGGCGGGCGAGCGCCGCCGGTCGGACGGCGTCCGCGGTCCACACCCCGAGGGTGCCCGGCTGCAGCTGGGCCAGGGCCACGGCTCCGTCCTCGCCGTCGACGACGTGCACGCTGAGCACCGGGCCACCCGGATCGACCGAACCACGCAGCGGTGCGGGTGGATCGGTGTGCAGGGCCGGGGCGAGGAAGAACCCCTGCTCCGGGACCGGGTGCGGTCCGGTCCACACCTCGCCCTGCGCACCCTCGAGCGCGCGCAGGGCGTCGTCCCGCTGATCGGCGGTGGCCAGGGGACCCACGTCGGTGCCCGGGGCCAGGGCGTCGCCCACCCGGAGCCCGGCGACCTGCTCCCGCAGCGCCTCGGTGAGCGCCTGCGCCACGGCCCGGTCCACGAGCACCCGGGAGCCCGCCCCGGCGAGCTGGTGGTGGGCGGTGAGGGAGTGCGCGAGCCCCGCGGCGGCGCGGTTTGGGTCGCCGTCGGCCAGCACGACGGTGGTGGCGGGGCCACGCAGCTCGAGGACGAGCCGCGTCGCGCGACCGGCCAGCTGGCGCTGCACCGCCGCCGCCGCAGCCCGGTCGCCCGTGACCGTGACCGAGGAGGTGCCGGGGTGGTCCACGAGGGCGGTCCGCACGTCCGGCCCGCCCGGCAGCACGGTGAGCAGACCCGGCGGCAGCTCCGCGACCCGGGCGAGCTCGGCGAGCGCCAGGGCGGCCAACGGGCTGGCGGAGGCGGGCACGAGCACCGCGGCGTTCCCCGCGGCGAGCGCGGCGGCCACGATGCGCACGGCCAGCACCAGCGAGGACGATGGGGGCACGAGCACGGCCACCACGCCGAGGGGGCGGGGTCCGTTCCCGTCCGGGCCCGGTCCGTAGCCGGCGTGGGCGAGCTTGTCGGCCCACCCGGCGTGGTGCACCAGGTGCGCGAGGATCTCCGGCAGGTCGCGCTCGCGGGTCTGCCGCAGCGGGATGCCGGTGCCGAGGCTCTCCAGCACGGCCAGGGCGTCGGCGTGGTCGCGCACCTCGCGGGCGAGGCGCAGCAGGGCCTGGCCGCGCTGCACCCCGGGGATGCGGCCCCAGGCGCGGTCGTGGGTGCGGCGGGCCGCCCGGACGGCGGAGTCCACGTCGCGCCCGTCGGCGGTGGCCACCTCGGTCAGCGCCAGCCCGGTCGACGGGTCCACGATCGTCAGGACGGCCCCCCCGCCCGCCGTCGGGACGCCGTCCGCGAGCAGGGGGTGGTGCGCGACCAGCCCGGCGAGGGCGCTCGCACGCGCTGCTCCGGCGAGGTCGGTGTGCACCCGGTGATGGTGCCCCACGCCCGGGTCCGCGCGCCCCGGTCGCCCCTAGGGTGTGCGGAATGGACGTGCACCTCGTCGACCACCCGCTGGCCGCCTCGCGCCTGACCACGATGCGGGACGCTCGCACGGGCAACGCCGCCTTCCGCGCCGCCCTGCGCGAGCTGACCCTCATGCTCATCTACGAGGCGACCCGGGACGCCCCGGTGGTGCAGGAGAAGATCCAGACCCCGGTGGCGACGACCGTGGGCGTGCGGCTGGCCAACCCGCCCCTGCTGGTGCCGGTGCTGCGGGCCGGGCTGGGCATGGCCGACCAGGCGCACACCTTCATCCCCGAGGCGCAGATGGGGTTCGTCGGCATGGCCCGCGACGAGCACACCCACGAGCCGGTGCCGTACATGGAGAGCCTGCCCGAGGACCTGACGGGCCGGCCGGTGTTCGTCCTGGACCCGATGCTGGCCACGGGCGGGTCGATGGTGAACACGGTGGAGCTGCTCACCCAGCGCGGCGCCACCGACGTCACCTGCATCTGCGTGCTGGCCGCCCCGGAGGGCATCGCGGCGCTGGAGGCCTCCGGTCTGCCGGTCCGGCTGGTCCTGGCCAGCATCGACGAGCGGCTCAACGACTCGGCCTTCATCGTGCCGGGCCTGGGTGACGCCGGGGACCGGCAGTTCGGGCCTCGCTGACGCTCGGCCCGTGCGTGATTTCTGCACCCAGGACACGAGTTTTCCTTCACACCCGCTCGACTTGACCTGGAGCGCGCTCCAGGTTCTACCGTCCTCACCGTGACCCAGTCGATCGGTGAGGTGGCCGAGGCGCTCGACGTCTCGGTCGACACGGTGCGCTACTACGAGAAGGTCGGCCTCGCCGACGGGCCGCTGCGCGACAGCGGCGGCCGGCGTCGGTACTCCACCGAGGAGGTCGACTGGCTGCAGTTCCTGGTGCGCATGCGCTCCACCGGCATGCCCATCCGGCTGCTGCATACCTACGCCGCGGCCCGCCGCCTCGGCCCGTCCAGCGCGGGCCAGCGCCGGCAGATCCTCGAGCAGCACCGGGCCGAGGTGGCTGCCCGTATCGCCGAGCTCACCACGAGCCTCGCCCACATCGACTACAAGATCGACAACTACGCGCGCCTCGAGGCCGACCTGGCCGGGGCGCACCACCAGGAAGAGGTCCCCGCATGAGCACCGCCCTCCCCACCCGTCTGCTCGGCAACCTCGAGGTCAGCGCCGAGGGCCTCGGCTGCATGGGCATGAGCGCGTTCTACGGCGCCTTCGACGACACCGAGTCCACCGCGACCCTGCACCGCGCCCTCGACCTCGGCGTCACGTTCCTGGACACCGCCGACATGTACGGCCCGCACACCAACGAGCGCCTGCTGGCCGGCGTGCTGGCCACCCGTCGCGACGAGGTGGTCATCGCGACCAAGTTCGGCAACGTGGTCGGCCCCGACGGGTCGCGCTCGGTCAACGGCACCCCGGAGTACGTCCGCACTGCGTGCGACGCCTCGCTGGCGCGGCTCGGTGTCGACCACATCGACCTCTACTACCAGCACCGGGTGGACCCGGCCACGCCCATCGAGGAGACCGTCGGGGCCATGGCCGAGCTCGTCGCTGCCGGCAAGGTGCGCCACCTCGGGATGAGCGAGGCCGGGGCCGACACCCTCCGCCGGGCCGCTGCCGTGCACACCATCGCGGCGCTGCAGAGCGAGTGGTCGTTGTGGAGCCGCGACATCGAGGCCGAGATCGTCCCGACCGCTCGCGAGCTGGGCATCGGCATCGTCCCCTACTCGCCGTTGGGCCGGGGCTTCCTCACCGGCTCGATCTCCAAGCCCGAGGACCTCGAGGACGGGGACTTCCGCAAGGTCAACCCGCGCTTCGCCGCCGAGGCCTTCGAGTCGAACATGGCCGTCGTCCGCGAGGTCCAGGCGCTGGCGCGCGACAAGGGCGTCACCGCTGCGCAGCTCGCCCTGGCCTGGGTGCTGGCCCGGGGCGCGGACGTCGTGCCCATCCCCGGCACCCGAAACGCCGGCCGGTTGGAGGAGAACGTCGGCGCCGTGGCCGTCGAGCTGACCGAGGACGACCTGGCCCGGATCGAGGCCATCGCCGCGGCCGACGCCTTCACCGGCACGCGGTACCCGGCGGCAGGCATGAAGGGCATCGGCATCTGAGGACGCACCGTCCGGACCCTCATCGGTAGGGGGCGGCGCTCACGAGGGTGACCGACATCGTCCCACCGCTGGGCACCGTGTACTCCCGGCGCTCGCCGGGCACCGCGCCGAGCAGGGCAGCGCCCAGGGGGGAGCGCACCGAGTAGACGTCCAGCTCGCCACGGGCTCGTTCCTCGCGGTCGGCCATCAGGAAGGTCTCGGCGCCCGAGTCGTCGCCGAAGCGCACGGTCAGCACCATGCCCGGCTCGGCGACGCCGTCGTCGGGTGGCTCGACGATCGAGGCGGTGGCCAGGATGTCGCGCAGCTGGCGGATGCGTGCGGACCGCCGTTCCCGCTCGGCCGCTGACTCGGCCGCGTCGCGGTCGGCCTCGGACCACTCCTGCTGGTCCGAGCCCGCCGAACCGGGGCGGACCAGCCCCGCGAGCTCGACCGTGAGGCGGTCGTAGGCGTCCTGGGTCAGCCACGTGCCCGTGGTGGTAGCGCCCTGTGTCATCACTGTGGTCCTCTCCGTCGCACCGGCCCAGCGCCGGAACATCCCAGTGTGTCCGATTACGTCGCGTTTGCCCACCGTGACGGAGCCGCCGCTCACCAGGGTGCGGCGGGGCCGCCAGTGCCAGGCTGGGGGAGTGGACGACGAGACCCGCGCACGCCGCGACCGCTGCACCCGCTTCCTCGCCGGCGACGGGGTCGTGAGCCCGGCCGAGCACCTGGCGGCGATCGGTCCGGCCACGGTGCCCGACGTGTACGGCGACGGAGGTGTGGTCGCGGAGCTGGAGGCGCACGTGGCGCAGCTGCTCGGCACCGAGGCGGCGGTGTTCCTGCCCAGCGGGACCATGGCGCAGGGGGCGACGCTGCGGGTGCACGCCGACACCCGCAGCTCGCGGACCGTGCTGTGGCACCCCACCAGCCACCTCGAGCTGCACGAGGCCCAGGCGCACGCCCGGCTGCACGGGCTGCTCGGGCGACCGGTCGGCGAGGCGGACCGGGTCATCACCCTGGCCGACCTGCACTCGGTGGCGGAGTCGGTGGCCGCGCTCCTGCTCGAGCTGCCGCAGCGCGAGATCGGCGGGCAGCTGCCGGAGTGGGACGAGCTGGTGGCCCAGGTGGCGTGGGCCCGTGGGGTGGGCGCGGCGGTGCACCTGGACGGGGCGCGGCTGTGGGAGGCCAGCGCCGGCTACGGACGCAGCCCCGCGCAGATCGCGGGCCTGTTCGACACCGTCTACGTCTCGTTCTACAAGGGCATCGGGGCGCTGTCCGGCTGCTGCGTCGCGGGGTCGGCGGTGCACGTCGACCAGGTCCGGGAGTGGCGACGTCGGCTCGGCGGGACCCTGCACGGGCTGTGGCCGCTCGCGGCCTCGGCGCTGGCCCGCCTCGACGAGCGCCTGGCGGAGATGCCCGCACGCCACGAGCACGCCGTGGCGATCGGGGCGGCGCTGGGGGCCGTGGACGGGGTGACGGTCGTGCCGGAGGTGCCGCAGGTGCCGATGGCGCACCTGCTGCTGCGCACCACGGTCGAGCGGTTCGCGGCTGCCGCGCGGAGGATGGCCGAGGACGAGCTGACCTGGGTGTGGCCGCAGGCCCGCGCCACGGCCGACCCCGCGGTGGTGCGGGTGGAGCTCTCGGTGGGGCGAGCCACGTGCACGTGGACGCCGGCCGAGGTGGCCCGGGTGGTCGGTGAGCTGCTGCGCTGACCCCGGGTGCTCAGCCGCGCGTCGAGGGCCACGAGCGCCGTGACGGTGGACCTCCAGCGACACCGGGTGGCCGTAGGCGTGGTCCAGCTGGACGAACCCGCTTCCGGCCTCGAACGCCAGGACCAGCTGGCCGTCCGGCCGCAGGATCCGACGCACCTCGGCGAACAGCTCCGCCAGGTCCTCGGTCGGGGTGTGGACGATCGAGTACCAGGCGGCCACCGCGTCGCAGGACTCACGTGTCCGGTCGAGCTGGAGCTGGCGCGTCAGCGGATCGACGGTATCCGTCGTTGCCGACACCCGGACACGACCCGAGCAGCAGGTCGGCCGACCTGGTCTCGCGGGCCAGGGTCGGGTCGAGCCCGGCACCGGCCTGCAGGCACACTCGCACGGTCGCCGAACCCGAAGGAGCTCGCATGTCGGACATCCACGCGCTGATCGGGGGGATGTACGACGACGTCGTGCGCCGCAACCCCGGTGAGACGGAGTTCCACCAGGCGGTCCGCGAGGTGGTGGAGTCCCTCGTCCCCGTGCTGGAGCGGCACCCGGAGCACCTCGACCCGAACGCGTTCGAACGTATCTGCGAGCCGGAGCGCCAGATCATCTTCCGCGTTCCCTGGCAGGACGACGAGGGGCGCTGGCGCCTCAACCGGGGGTTCCGGGTCGAGTTCAACTCGGCCCTCGGCCCCTTCAAGGGCGGGCTCCGGTTCCACCCCTCGGTCTACCTCGGGATCGTCAAGTTCCTGGGCTTCGAGCAGGTGTTCAAGAACGCGCTCACCGGGATGCCCCTCGGCGGCGGGAAGGGCGGCTCCGACTTCGACCCCAAGGGCCGCAGCCCCGACGAGGTCATGCGGTTCTGCCAGTCGTTCATGACCGAGCTGTACCGGCACATCGGGGAGTACACGGACGTCCCGGCGGGTGACATCGGTGTGGGCGGGCGCGAGATCGGCTACCTGTTCGGCCAGTACAAGCGCATCACCAACCGGCACGAGTCGGGCGTGCTCACCGGCAAGGGCCTGGGCTGGGGCGGGGCCGTGGTGCGGACCGAGGCCACCGGCTACGGCGCCGCCTACTTCACGGAGGAGATGCTCCTCTCTCGGGGCCGGTCCATGGGCGGCCAGACGGCGGTGGTCTCGGGTTCGGGCAACGTCGCCATCTACGCCATCCAGAAGCTCACGCAGATGGGGGCCACCGTCGTGGCCTGCTCCGACTCCGACGGCTACGTCGTCGACGAGCGGGGCATCGACCTCGAGCTGGTGCGCGAGATCAAGGAGAGTGGCCGGGGCCGCATCAGCGAGTACGCCGACCGCGTGTCGCACGCCCACCACGTCTCCGGCGGTTCCGTCTGGGACGTCGCGTGCACGGTGGCGATCCCCTCGGCGACGGAGAACGAGCTCGACGGACGGGCGGCGACCACCCTGGTCCGCAACGGCTGCATCGCGGTGGCCGAGGGGGCCAACATGCCCAGCACCCGCGACGCGGTGAAGGTGTTCACCGAGGCTGGCACCGCCTTCGGTCCCGGCAAGGCCGCCAACGCGGGCGGGGTCGCCACGTCAGCGCTGGAGATGCAGCAGAACGCCGCCCGGGACAGCTGGACCTTCGACCGCACCGAGCGGCGCCTGCACGAGATCATGCGCGACATCCACGCCAGCTGTTTCGAGGCGGCCCAGGAGTACGGCGAGCCGGGCAACCTCGTGCTCGGCGCCAACGCCGTGGGGTTCCTGAGGGTTGCCGACGCGATGAACGCCCAGGGCCTGGTGTAGCCGGGACGGCTCGTTGTTGCCGAACGGGAAGCTGGGTGCCGCGATTCTCCCGGCTCGCGCACGCGTCGAGCCGGCCGCTGGTACGCGCGCCACGTGGAGGTCTTCGGCGGGGGCGTCGGCGTCATGACGTTGCTGCTGGGGCCCGGACGCGGCGGCCGGCGTCCGTTGGACCCGTGGGCCCCACGGCGGTGTGGACGGTCGTCGTCACGGTCGTCCGGGAAGCTCGCCGACCGGAGCACGGTGCCCTGTCCGGCCGTACCCACGTCCCCGGGCTGGGTGGGCACGGGTGGCCTCGCCGGTCGGGAGCCTCGGGGCACGACCTCAGTGCGTGGGCGTGGGCTGGCGGCCCTCGTGGTGCCGCCACCCCCGGTGGTCGCCGCGGTCCGGGTCCGCCGGTCGCTGCCGTGAGCCCCGCTGGCCGGCTGAGCTGCACCTCCTGGGGTCAGCGCCGGCGACGCCGCACCCCCGTCACGACCTGGACCCGCTGCTGCTGCACGGCGTGCGGGTCTCGGTGCCCGTGGTCTCGGTGCTCACGGTCTCGGTGCCCGCGGGGAAGGTGGCCTTCGCCTTCGTGCGGCGGGTGAGCGACTCGGACCTGAGCAAGCAGCCGAGCGCGGCGTCGGCCGCACCTGGTGCACCTGCCCTCGCGAACGCCGTCCGCCTCGGCCTGGCCCCGTGCCCGGGTCGCGTTCAGGGTGTGGCCCGGGCCCGGGCCTTGATCTGTGTGATGACCGCCGTCTTCGCGTCCGCGTAGGCGTTCATGTCCACCCAGTCCGAGCGGACGAGGTCCCGCTTGGTGCGCTCGTAGAGCCCGCGGTCGCCGCCGTGGCGGCGGAGCCGGTCCCGGAACAGCAGGTGGTCGGCCCCGGCCGGGTCGCCTTCTTCGAGGACGTGGACCTGGACGTCCAGCGCAGGTGTCCGAACCAGCCGGTGCCCGGGCTCGCGCACCCGGAGCTGGTAGCCCGCCCTCAGGAGAGGATCGAGGTGGACCTCCTCCGCGGTGATGTCGTCCACGGTCACGAGGATGTCAATGATCGGCTTGGCGGCCAGACCCGGCACGGACGTCGACCCGATGTGCTCGACCGTCCGCGCCGTGGCGCCGAGAGCGATGCGGACCCGGTTCTCGTGGTCGGCGAAGATCCCGGGCCACGAAGGGTCGGCGTCCACGATGACCAGCGCCCTCTTCTCGACGCCGCCGACGAGCTCGACACCGACCACGTCGGGGCGGCGGCGTCCGGACGGTCCTGGCGGTTCCACCGACCGAACCTATCTCTGCCGGCCCCGGCGCGACGGCGTCGTGGGCCGGTGGTCAGCCCGCGACCGTCCGACCGGTCGTCGCGCGGCAGCAGCGGGAGTGCGAGCAGCACCGCGGCCCAGATGCCGAGCTGGACGTGGGCCAGCAGCGACCGAGGTCGCCGTCTCCCAGTCCCCGGAACCCCCACACCGCTGTGAGCGTCACGACTCCGGCCAGCGACCACTGCCACTTCCCCCGAGTGCTCGCGCCTCTCGGCCGCGTCGCGGGCGGTGCTGTCGACCGGCAGGTCGGCGACCGCGTCCGACAGCTCGGTGCTCGTCGTCGCCCCCACCTCCTCGGACTGCCGCTCGAGGTCGACAGGGTCACCCGACCACGGCTCACGACGTCACGGAGCCGGTCCATCGCCACGTCCCTGTCCTGCTCGATCACAGGCCCTCCTCGTGTGCGACGAAGCCGTGTCGTAGCGGAAGGCGGTGGACGTGGGAAGTCGTCTCCACGCCGGGACACGGCGGAGGCGCTCGGTGGGCTCGCGGACCTGCTGGGCCAGGCCGGGATACCCGACGCCCGGCGGTCCTGGTGCCGCGGACCGTCCCGGACGGGCGGACTCGGGTCGCTCAGGCCCCGAGCACCGTCCGCAGCTGGTCGCGGACCCGGCCCAGCCGTCCCGCGGCCTGGGTGCGGGCGGCGGCCAGGTCCGAGCGCGAGCCGACCGGGACCACCACCTCCAGGTAGCACTTCAGCTTCGGCTCCGTCCCCGAGGGCCGCACCACCACCCGGATCCCACCACCACGCAGGGTCACCCCGTCCGTCCGGGGGAGCAGCTCCTCGGCCGCCACCGGAACGCCGTCCAGCTCGGCGGGCAGGGCCGCCCGCAGCCGCGCCATCATCGCGCCGATCTCGGCCACGTCGTCGACCCGCACCGAGAGCTGGTCCCCGGCGTGCAGCCCGTGGGCCAGCGCCAGGTCGTCCAGCACGTCGAGCAGCGTGCGACCGTCGGCCTTCAGCGTCGCGGCGAGGTCGGCGGCCGTCACCGCGGCGGAGATGCCGTCCTTGTCCCGCACCACGTCCGGGTCCACGCAGTGCCCGATGGCTTCCTCGTAGGCGTAGACCAGGCCCTCCCCGGCGCGCACGAGCCACTTGAACCCGGTGAGGGTCTCGGCGTGGCGCACCCCGCGGGCCGCAGCCACCGCCCCGAGCAGCTGCGAGCTGACGATCGTGGTGGCCACCAAGGGGTCCACGACCTCGGTGTGGTCGAGCACGTGCGCCCCGAGCAGGACCCCGGTCTCGTCACCGCGCAGCATCCGCCACCCGTCCGGGCCGAGCACGCCCAGCGCGCACCGGTCGGCGTCCGGGTCGAGGGCGACGGCCAGGTCGGCACCGACCTCGGCGGCCAGGGCCAGCAGCGCGTCGGCCGCACCCGGCTCCTCCGGGTTGGGGAAGGCCACGGTGGGGAACTTGGGGTCGGGCTCGGCCTGGCTGGCTACCACGTGCACGTCGTCGAACCCGGCCCGCCGCAACGCTTCCACGCACGTGTCGCGGCCCACGCCGTGCAGGGGGGTCAGGGCGATGCGCAGGTTCCTGGCGTGGCCCCGCGGCAGGCTGGCCACTCGATCCAGGTAGGCCTCGACCACGGCGTCGTCCAGCACCCGGAAGCCGTTGTCGCGGGGGACGTCCACCGCCGGGCCGACGGCGGCGATCGCGGCCTCGATGGCACGGTCCTCGGGCGGCACGATCTGCGCCCCGCCGGCCAGGTAGAGCTTGTAGCCGTTGTCCGCAGGGGGGTTGTGCGAGGCCGTGACCTGGACCCCCGCCACCGCACCCAGCGCGCGGACGGCGTGCGCCACCAGCGGGGTGGGCAGCGGGCGCGGCAGCACCCGCACGTCGAACCCGGCGGCCAGCAGCACCTGGGCGGCGGCGTCGCAGAAGTCCTCGGAGCCGAACCGGGCGTCCCGTCCGACGACGACCACGCCGCCATCGGAACCGTTGTCCCGCAACCAGCTCGCCAGGCCGGCGGTCGTCCGCACCACCACGGCGACGTTCATCCCGTTCGGACCCGCGCGCACCGGCCCGCGCAGCCCGGCGGTGCCGAAGACGAGGGGACCGGACAAGCGGTCGGCGAGCTCGGCGCTCTCGTCGGAGTCGAGCAGGGCCTGCAGCTCGGCGCGGGTGGCCGGGTCGGGATCGGCGTCGATCCAGGCGGCGGCGTCCCCCGCGAGGCTCACAGCCCGGCCAGCAGCCCGTGCAGCAGGGTTCCCATCCGCTGCGCCGCGGCCTGCCCGGCGGCCAGCACCTCGGCGTGGTCCAGCGGCTGACCGCTCATCCCGGCGGCCAGGTTGGTCACCAGCGACAGCCCCAGCACGGCCATCCCGGCCTCCCGGGCCGCGATCGTCTCGTGCACGGTCGACATGCCCACGAGGTCCGCACCCAGGGTGCGCAGCATGCGGATCTCGGCCGGCGTCTCGTAGTGCGGGCCGGGCAGCCCGGCGTAGACGCCCTCCTCCAGGGACGGGTCCAGCGCCCGGGCCGCCGCGCGGAGGCCGGGGGAGTAGGCATCGGTGAGGTCGACGAAGCGCGCCCCGACCAGCGGCGAGCGGGCGGTCAGGTTGAGGTGGTCGCTGAGCAGCACGGGCTGGCCCACGCCCATGCCCTCCCGCAGCCCGCCGGCGGCGTTGGTCAGCACGACGGTGCGGGCGCCCGCCGCGGCCGCGGTGCGCACCGGGTGCACCACGTGCGCCAGGTCGCCGCCCTCGTAGGCGTGGGTGCGTCCCAGCAGCACCAGCACCCGCGTGCCGCCGATCCGCAGCGAGCGGACGGTGCCGCCGTGGCCCTGCGCGCTGGGGGCGGTGAACCCGGGCAGCTCGGCCATGGGGATCTCCGCCTCGGCCGCGCCGAGCAGGTCGGCCGCCGGGCGCCACCCCGAGCCGAGGACCACGGCGGCGTCGTGCCGGGGCACCCCGGTGCGCTCGGCGATCGCGTCCGCGGCGGCCCGGGCGGCCGCAGAGGGGTCGGCGGCAGGGTCCACGAGAGGGTCGGTGCTCACCCCGCGACCCTAGCGGCGGTGCACCTCACACCAGGACTTCCGGCGCCAGCCCCTAGCATCGCGCCCATGACGACGGAGTCAGTGAGCGCGACCCCCGGACGCCGGCGCCGGGCTGCAGGCCTGGCGGCGCGCGGTGGCCGGGGTGCTGGCCAAGGCCCGCAGGGTCGACCCCGCCGATCTCGGGGAGACCCCGGAGCGGCTGCTGGACACCACCACCTACGACGGGGTGACCCTGGCGGCGCTCTACACCCCGGCCGACCAGCTGCCCGAGCCCCCGCTGCCCGGCGTGCACCCGTTCACCCGTGGCCGCACCGCTCTCCGTGACACGACCGTGGGCTGGGGCGTGCGCACCCGGCACGGGCAGGGCCTGGGGCCCGGGGCCGACGCGGGGGCCGTGAACACCGCCGTCCTGCACGACCTGGAGAACGGGTCGACCTCCCTGTGGTTCACCCTGGGCGGGGAGGACCTGCCGCACGCCGCCCTGGAGCGTGCCCTGGACGGGGTGTTCCTGGACCTCGCGCCCGTGGTGCTGGACGCCGGGGCGGAGCTGGTGGCGGCCGCCGAGGCGTTCCTGGCGGTCCTCGAGCACACCGACGCCGACCTCACCGAGGTGCACGCCCACCTGGGGGCGGATCCGTTGACGGTCCTGGTGCGCGGGGGCCCCGACCTGCTCGACGAGGCCGTGTCGCTGGCGGTCCGGGCGCACGAGCACACCGCTGCGCTGACCTCGATCACGGTGGACGGCACCGTGTTCCACGACGCCGGGGCGGGGGACGCCCAGGAGCTCGGGGCTGCGCTGGCCGCCGGGGTCGAGTACCTCCGTGCGCTCACCGCCGGCGGGCTCGACGTGGACGCCGCGCTCGGCCAGCTCGAGTTCCGCGTGGCCGCGACCGACGAGCAGTTCGCCACCACCGCCAAGCTCCGTGCCGGGCGCACCCTGTGGGCCCGTGTCGCGGAGGTGGTGGGGGGTGCACCGGCGTCCGGTGCGGCGCCCCAGCACGCCGTGACCTCGGCCGCGATGATGAGCCAGCGCGACCCCTGGGTGAACATGCTGCGCACCACGGTTGCCGCGTTCGCCGCGGGCGTGGGCGGGGCCGATGCGGTGACCGTGCTGCCCTTCGACTCCGCGCTGCCGGACGGCGTGCCTGGGGTCTCGGACTCCTTCGCCGCCCGGATGGCCCGCAACACCCAGCTGTTGCTGCTCGAGGAGAGCCACCTCGGGCGCGTCCTCGACCCGGCCGGCGGCTCCTACTACGTGGAGCAGCTCACCGCCGCCCTCAGCGAGGCGGCGTGGGCGTTCTTCACCGAGCTCGAGGCGGCCGGCGGCTTCCGCGCCGCGCTCGCCTCGGGACTGCTCGCGGAGCGGATCGAGGCGACCGCGCGGGCCCGCGCCTCCGACGTCGCCCGGCGCAGGGCTCCGCTGACCGGTGTGAGCGAGTTCCCCGACCTGGCGGAGGCTCCGCCGACCTCCACCACGGAGCCCGCTGCCCCGGGAGCGCTGCCCGTCACCCGCCGGGCCCAGCCGTTCGAGGCCCTGCGGAACCGCTCCGACGCCCACCTCGAGACCACCGGTGCCCGTCCGCAGGTCCGCCTCGTCGCCCTGGGTCCGCTCGCCGAGCACACCCTGCGGCTGGGGTGGACCACGAACCTGCTGGCCGCCGGGGGCATCGAGGCCGGTCCGGGAGCCGGTCCGGTGGCCGTGCTCGTGGGCACCGACGCCCGGTACCGCTCCGACGGGCCCGACGCCCTGGCCGCGGCCAGGGCGGCCGGTGCGACCACCGTGCTGCTGGCCGGTCCGCCTAAGGCCTGGCCCCCGGACGCACCGGACCAGCCGGACGGGAACCTGGCTGCCGGAGCCGACGCCGTCGCGGCCCTGGCCCGGCTGCTCGACACCCTGACCGCCGACACGAGCGAGGTCCCGTCGTGAGCACTCCCGGTTCCGGCAGCATCGCCAGCTTCGCGGACGTCCCGCTGCGGGCTCCGGACGCCGAGCCGGTGCGACCACCCACCACCGCCGACGCGGCCGCCTTCACCGATGCCCTCGCCGCGGAGACCGGCCACGACCGCAGCGACCTCGTCTGGTCCACGCCCGAGGGCATCGACGTGGCCCCCGTTCAGGTCCGGGCCGAGCTCGAGGCGCTGGCCACCGGCGAGCACCCGTACCCGCTGGACAGCTTCCCGGGGGCGGCCCCCTTCCTGCGCGGGCCCTACCCGGCGATGTACGTGACCCAGCCGTGGACCATCCGGCAGTACGCCGGGTTCTCCACCGCTGCGGAGTCCAACGCCTTCTACCGGCGCAACCTGGCCGCGGGCCAGAAGGGGCTGTCGGTCGCCTTCGACCTGGCGACCCACCGCGGCTACGACTCCGACCACCCGCGGGTGGCCGGTGACGTCGGCATGGCCGGGGTGGCCATCGACTCCATCTACGACATGCGCGAGCTCTTCGACGGCATCCCGCTGGACGAGATCAGCGTGAGCATGACCATGAACGGCGCGGTGCTGCCCGTGCTGGCGCTCTACGTCGCCGCCGCGCAGGAGCAGGGGGTGGATCCGGTGCGGCTCGCGGGCACCATCCAGAACGACATCCTCAAGGAGTTCATGGTCCGCAACACCTACATCTACCCGCCGCAGCCGAGCATGCGGATCATCTCCGACATCTTCGCGTACACCGCGCAGGAGATGCCTCGCTACAACTCCATCTCCATCTCCGGCTACCACATCCAGGAGGCCGGGGCCACGGCCGACCTGGAGCTCGCGTACACCCTGGCCGACGGGGTGGAGTACCTGCGCGCGGGGCTCGCGGCGGGCATGGACGTCGACGCGTTCGCCCCCCGGCTGAGCTTCTTCTGGGGCATCGGGATGAACTTCTTCATGGAGGTGGCCAAGCTCCGCGCGGGGCGGCTGCTGTGGGCCGAGCTCGTCGCCCAGTTCGAGCCGAAGAACCCCAAGTCGCTGAGCCTGCGCACGCACAGCCAGACCTCGGGCTGGTCGCTGACCGCGCAGGACGTCTACAACAACGTGGTCCGCACCTGCGTCGAGGCGATGGCCGCCACCCAGGGCCACACCCAGAGCCTGCACACCAACGCCCTGGACGAGGCGCTCGCCCTGCCCACCGACTTCTCCGCCCGCATCGCGCGCAACACCCAGCTGCTGCTGCAGCAGGAGTCCGGCACCACCCGGCCCATCGACCCCTGGGGCGGCTCGCACCACGTGGAGAAGCTCACCCACGACCTGGTGGAGCGGGCCCGCGCCCACATCCGCGAGGTCGAGGAGGCCGGCGGCATGGCCAAGGCGATCAACGAGGGCATCCCCAAGCTGCGGATCGAGGAGGCCGCCGCCCGCACGCAGGCCCGCATCGACTCGGGCCGCCAGCCGGTGATCGGGGTCAACAAGTACCGGGTGGACACCGAGGAGGTGGTCGAGGTCCGCAAGGTCTCCAACGCCACCGTGCGCACCGAGCAGCTGGCGAAGCTCGACCGGCTGCGCGCCGAGCGGGACGACGACGCCGTGTCCGGTGCCCTGGCCGAGCTCACCCGGGCCGCGCGCAGCGACGCGGGCGGGATGGAGAACAACCTGCTCGCCCTGGCCATCTCCGCGGCGCGGGCCAAGGCCACCGTCGGGGAGATCTCCGACGCGCTCGAGGCCGCCTACGGCCGGCACCAGGCGGAGATCCGGACGATCAGCGGGGTGTACCGGGACGAGGCAGGGTCGGCCGGCAACATGACGCACGCCACCGAGCTCGTGGAGCAGTTCGCCCAGGCCGAGGGACGCCGTCCCCGCATCCTCGTGGCCAAGATGGGCCAGGACGGGCACGACCGCGGCCAGAAGGTGATCGCCACGGCGTTCGCGGACCTCGGTTTCGACGTGGACGTGGGCCCGCTGTTCCAGACGCCGGAGGAGGTCGCCAACCAGGCGGTCGACGCCGACGTGCACGTGGTGGGCGTGTCGTCCCTGGCCGCCGGGCACCTGACGCTGGTGCCTGCCCTGCGCGACGCCCTCGCCGAGGTCGGGCGCCCGGACATCATGATCGTGGTCGGTGGGGTCATCCCGCCGGGTGACTTCGACGAGCTGCGCGCCGCCGGGGCCGCCGCGATCTTCCCGCCCGGGACCGTGATCGCCGACGCCGCGGTCGGCCTGGTGCAGCAGCTGGCCCAGGCGGCGGGCATCGAGCTGGCCGGCTGAGCGTGCCCGCCTCGCCCCGCCCGCCCGTCGACGTCGACGCCCTCGCCGACGGGGTGCTCGCGGGAGCCCGTGCCCAGCTGGCCCGGGCCATCACCCTGGTGGAGAGCCGCCGACCCGACCACCGCGAGCAGGCCCAGGAGCTGCTGCTGCGGCTGCTGCCGTCGGCCGGCGGGGCGCACCGCGTCGGGATCACCGGGGTGCCCGGGGTCGGCAAGTCCACGTTCATCGACGCCCTCGGCACGGGCCTCACCTCCGGGGAGCTGACCGGCACCCAGCACCGGGTGGCCGTGCTCGCCGTGGACCCCTCGTCCACCCGCTCGGGTGGCTCCATCCTCGGTGACAAGACCCGGATGACGCGGCTGGCGAACGACCCGCGCGCCTTCGTGCGGCCCTCGCCCACGGCGGGCACGCTGGGCGGCGTCGCGGCCGCCACCCGCGAGACGATGGTGCTGGTGGAGGCCGCGGGCTTCGACGTGGTGCTGGTGGAGACCGTCGGCGTGGGGCAGTCCGAGGTCACGGTGGCCGGGATGGTGGACTGCTTCTGCTTCCTCACCCTGGCCCGGACCGGTGACCAGCTGCAGGGGATCAAGAAGGGCGTGCTCGAGCTCGCGGACCTGGTGGCGGTGAACAAGGCCGACGGGGACCACGTGCGCGACGCCCGGCGTGCGGCCCGCGAGCTGGCCGGCGCGCTGCGACTGGTGCGCCCGGCCGACGCGCTGTGGACCCCGCCGTCGATGATCACCAGCGCCCTGACCGGCGACGGGCTCGCCGAGTTCTGGGCCACGGTGCTGCGCCACCAGGAGGTGCTCGGTGCGGCCGGGGTGCTGGAGTCCACCCGCGCCCAGCAGCAGGTGGACTGGACCTGGGCGATGGTCCGCGAGCAGCTGCTCGGCCGGCTCGCCGTGCACCCCCAGGTCGCGGCGCTGCGGGTCGGCACCGAGCAGGAGGTCCGCGGAGGGCGGCTCACCGCGGCGCTCGCCGCCCGGCGCATCCTCGACGCCTTCGACGGGGTCTGACCGCAGGCTCGCTCGGCCTGCCCGGCACCCACCCAGCGGCCGATCGGACCCCGGCCCCGATGCACCGCGGATCCGCGTCGTCCACTTCGCTCAGACCCGGCCACTGTGCGGCACCGAACAGTCACGATGGGTGACAACTGACGGATGGTCGTGATGACACCGTGACCTTATCCCGCGTCTGTATCGATCAAGTTCGCTAGTTCTGGAGTGTGACGTGGAATACGTTGTGGCTCACAACATTCACCAGCGCCGGTGGGGGCCGTCGCTGCAGCCGTGCCGGAGCACCCGCTCCGCGCGGTCCCTCCACGGAAGGTCATGCAGATGCGCAGCAAGTCCCTGGCGATCGTCGCCGCCGGCGCCGGCCTCACGCTCGTGCTCACGGCGTGCGGTGGCAACAGCACGAGCTCGGGCTCCAGCTCCGGCGGCTCGGGCTCCTCCTCCGCCGCCGCCGGTGCCTCGTCCGGGGCCACCGTCGGGGTGATCCTCCCGGACACCAAGTCCTCCGCCCGCTGGGAGTCCCAGGACCGCCCGCTGCTCGAGAAGGCGCTCACCGCCGCCGGTCTCAAGCCGCTGATCCAGAACGCCGAGGGCGACACCACCAAGTTCTCCTCGATCGCCGACCAGATGATCACGCAGGGTGCGAAGGTCATCCTGATGGCCAACCTCTCCTCGGAGAGCGGTGCTGCCGTGCAGAAGAAGGCGGCCGAGGCCGGCGTCGTCACCATCGACTACGACCGCCTCACCCTCGGCGGGTCCGCCGGCTACTACGTCTCCTTCGACAACACGAAGGTCGGCGAGCTGCAGGGCCAGGGCCTCGTGGACTGCCTCGGCTCCAAGAGCCCGGCGGCGATCATCCAGATCGACGGGTCCCCGACGGACAACAACGCCACGCTGTTCAAGAACGGCGCGCTGAAGGTCCTGCAGCCGAAGTACGACTCCAAGGCGTACACCCTCGTCGGTGACCAGGCGATCCAGGACTGGGACAACCAGCTGGGCGGCAAGACCTTCGAGCAGCTGCTCACCGCCAACGGCGGCAAGGTCGACGGCGTGCTCGCGGCCAACGACGGCCTGGCCGGTGCCATCATCACGGTGCTGCAGAAGAACGGCCTCAACGGCACCGTCCCGGTCACCGGCCAGGACGCCACCCCGGCCGGCCTGCAGGCGATCCTGCGGGGCGACCAGTGCATGACCGTCTACAAGGACGTGCAGAAGGAGGCCGCCGCGGCCGCCGACCTGGCCATCGCCCTGGCCAACGGTGACACCGCCAAGGCCGACGCCAAGGCGACCGGCTCCACCGACGACAAGACGGGCAACCGCACCGTGAAGTCCGTCCTGCTCGACCCGCAGTCGATCACGAAGGCCAACGTCAAGGACGTCATCGCCGGTGGTTCGGTCACCAAGGCCGACATCTGCACCGGTGACGTCGCGGCGCTCTGCACCGCGGCCGGCATCTCCTGATCCCACGGGTGGGGGCCCGGCGTGCGTCGCCGGGCCCCCACCCGTGTCTCCACCGGTGCGCGACCCGCGCCGACCGACACCCCTGACCCCCGCCCAGGAGGCCCCCGTGACCCAGCCGATCCTCGAGCTGCGCGGCATCAACAAGAGCTTCGGCCCGGTGCACGTGCTGCACGACGTGGACCTCGTGGTCCGCCCCGGCGAGGTCACCGCGCTCGTCGGCGACAACGGCGCCGGCAAGTCCACCCTCGTCAAGTGCATCGCCGGCATCCACGGCACCGACTCCGGCGAGGTGCTGTTCAACGGTGAGCCCGTCACCGTCACCAGCCCGAGAGACGCTGCGGCCCTGGGCATCGAGGTCGTGTACCAGGACCTCGCGCTGTGCGACAACCTCGACATCGTCCAGAACATGTTCCTCGGCCGGGAGCGCACGGCGGGGGGTCTGCTCGACGAGGGCGCCATGGAGGAGGCCGCGCGCGACACCCTCGCGTCGCTGTCGGTCCGCACCGTGAAGTCCGTGCGCACCTCCGTCGCCTCGCTCTCCGGCGGTCAGCGCCAGACGGTGGCCATCGCGAAATCGGTGCTGTGGAACAGCAAGGTGGTCCTGCTCGACGAGCCGACGGCCGCGCTCGGCGTGGCCCAGACCCGGCAGGTGCTCGACCTGGTGCGCCGGCTGGCCGACAAGGGTCTCGGCGTGCTGCTGATCTCCCACAACATGAACGACGTGATCGAGGTCAGCGACTCCGTCGCCGCTCTCTACCTGGGCCGGATGGCCGCCCAGGTGGCCGCCAAGGACACCAGCGTCGGCCAGATCGTCGAGCTCATCACCTCCGGCAGCTCGGGCGACCTCGGCATCTCCCGCTCCGAAGCGGCGGCGATGTGAGCCCCGCGGCCACGCCCCCCTCCCCGACCACCACCACGCGAGGACCGCGCGCATGAGCGACAACGACAAGGTCAGCACCGTGCAGGACGGCCCCGCCGTGACGGGCGCCTCGACCACGGCCGGCTCCGACTTCTCCCGCGACAGCACGCAGCGCTCGTTCTCCGGCGCGGGAGCCGACTACGTCGCCCGCCTGCGGGGCGGCGAGCTCGGCGCGCTGCCCGCCCTGGCCGGTCTCGTCTTCCTGCTGGTGGTCTTCAGCCTGCTCTCGGAGTCCTTCCTGACCCTGAACAACGTGGCCAACCTGCTGAGCCAGGGGGCGGGCACGGCGCTCATCGCGATGGGTCTGGTGTTCGTCCTGCTGCTGGGCGAGATCGACCTGGCCGCCGGTACCGGGTCGGGCGTGTGTGCCGCGGTGCTCGCGCTGCACTACACGCAGGGTGGGAACCTGCTGGGCGCCATGGGGATCAAGGTCTTCGTCATCTTCTGCCTGCTGCTCCTGGTCGCGGCGGTGCTCGCCGCGGTCACCCGGCTCTGGGCGGGCGCCGCCGTCTCGCTGCTCGGCCTGCTCATCGCCGTCATCGGTGTGCCGGCCAACGCCTACCTCGAGATCCTGCTGGCGGTCTGCGTCGGTACCGCCATCGGCTGCATCACCGGCTTCCTCGTCTCCCGCGTCGGCATCCCGTCCTTCGTCGTGACCCTCGCGCTGTTCCTGGCCTGGGGCGGCGTGGTCCTGCAGCTGGTCGGGGTCGGCGGCACCCTCGGCCTGTCCGACAGCCCGGTGCTGTTCGCCGTGGCCAACCGCAACCTGCCCGTGTGGGCCAGCTGGCTGCTCTTCGCGATCGTGGCGGGCGGGTTCGCCGTGCTGTCGCTGGAGCGCCAGCGCAGCCGGGTCCGCAAGGGTCTGGTCGCCTCGCCCACCGGTCTCGTCGTCCTGAAGATCGTCGCCCTCACCGTCGTCACGGCCCTGGCCACCTACGCCATGACCGTCAACCGCAGCCCGAACCCGCGGCTGCTGACCGTCACCGGTGTTCCCTGGGTCGTCCCGATCGTCATCGCGGTCCTGGTCATCGGCACCTTCGTGCTCGACCGCACCACCTACGGCCGGCACGTCTACGCCGTGGGTGGCAACGCCGAGGCCGCCCGCCGGGCCGGCATCGACGTGCGCAAGATCCGGATGAGCGTGTTCGTCGTGTCCTCGTCCATCGCCGCCCTCGGCGCGGTCGTGTACTCCTCCAAGGTCGGCTCGGTGGACCCCCAGGCCGGGGGCGGCAACACGCTGCTGTTCGCGGTGGGTGCGGCGGTCATCGGCGGCACCTCGCTGTTCGGTGGCCGTGGCCGCGTCCGGGACGCCGTCATCGGTGCGGCGGTCATCGCGATCATCGAGAACGGTCTCGGTCTGCTGAACCAGGGTGCTGCCATCGTGTCGATCGTGACCGGCCTGGTGCTCCTGCTCGCGGCGAGCGTCGACGCCATCTCGCGGCGCCGGGCCCCCGCAGGCCGGTGACGTCGGCCTGGCCGCGCCCGGCTGCCCACGCGGGCACCGGGTCGCGGCCCGACGACATGCGCCGCGCGAACCGGGCGGCGGTGGTGCGCACCGTGCACCTTCGTGGGGCCACCAGCCGGGCCGCCCTCGCGGCCGGGCTGGAGCTCAACCGCAGCACGATCAAGTCGGTGGTCGACGCCCTGGCCGCCGACGGCGTGGTGGTGGAGTCGCTTCCCGTCGGCCGCCAGGGTGCGGGGCGCCCCTCGATGGTGGTCACGCCCTGCCCGCGAGCGGCCTGGGTGGTCGCGGTGGAGATCGCGGTCGGGTGGCTGACGGTGGCTGCCGTCGGGCTCGGTGGCGGTGTGCTCGGCCAGCGTGGAGCCGGACCGGTCCGCCGGGAGGTCGACCCGTCGGAGCTGGTCGGTCGGGTCGCCGACGCGGTGTCGGCGCTGTCGGCTGAGCTGGGCAGCCGCCCGTCGGCGATGGGCGTGGCCGTGCCGGGGCTCGTGCGCGCCAGCGACGGCCTCATCCGCCGCGCCCCCAACCTCGGGTGGTCCGACGTCCCGCTGGGCGAGCTGCTGGCCGCCGCCACGGGGTTGGGGGTGCTCGTGCGCAACGAGTCCGATCTGGGTGCTCTCGCCGAGCACGTCCGCGGGTGTGCGCGCGACGTCGACGACCTGGTCTTCCTGGTGGTCGACGTCGGCGTCGGTGGGGGGGTCATCTCCGGCGGGGTGAGCATCGACGGTGCGGGTGGCTACGCCGGCGAGGTGGGACACATGGCCGTCCGGCGCGACGGTCGGGCGTGCCGCTGCGGGTCGCACGGGTGCTGGGAGACCGAGGTGGGTGAGGGCGCGCTGCGTCGTGCGGTGGGGCTCCCGTCCGAGGGCCCGCGCTCGCACCTGCGGCGTGAGCTCGTCCGGCTGCGGAACGAGGGTGCGCCCCCTCCCGACGAGCTGGTCGAGTACGGCCGGTGGCTCGCGATGGGGGTCGGCAACCTGGTGAACCTGCTCGACCCCGAGGTGGTCGTGTTCGGTGGCTTGCTCGCCGATGCGCTGCCCCTGGTGGTCGACACCCTCACCGAGCACGTCGCCGCAGCCTGCCTGCTGGCCCGGCCCACCGCGCTGGTGGCCCTCGTGCCGTCGGCGCTCGGCGCGTCGGGTCCGCTGCTCGGGGCGGCGGAGGTGGCCTTCGCCGGGATCCTCGACGGGATCTGAGACACCGCTGGCGCAGAGCCGCGGAGTTTCGTACAGTCATCGAACTAACTAGTTGGACCCGAACCCAGGAGACACCGTGGCAACGCAGCCCACCCGCGAGGACAAGTTCAGCTTCGGCCTGTGGACGGTGGGCTGGCAGGCCCGTGACCCGTTCGGCGACGCGACCCGCCCCGAGCTCGACCCGGTGGAGTCGGTGCACCGCCTCGCCGAGCTCGGCGCCTACGGCGTGACGTTCCACGACGACGACCTCATCCCCTTCGGCACGGCCTCGGGGGAGCGGGACAGGCTGGTCGCCCGCTTCACGGACGCGCTGTCCGAGACCGGGCTGGTCGTGCCGATGATGACGACCAACCTGTTCACCCACCCGGTGTTCAAGGACGGCGGGTTCACCAGCAACGACCGGTCGGTGCGCCGCTTCGCCCTGCGCAAGGTGCTGCGCAACCTCGACCTGGCCGCCGAGCTCGGCGCCGAGACCTACGTCTTCTGGGGCGGGCGCGAGGGCAGCGAGACCGACTCCGGCAAGGACGTGCAGGCCGCCCTGGACCGCTACCGCGAGGGCATCGACATGCTCGCGGGCTACGTCAAGGACAAGGGTTACGGCATCCGCTTCGCCATCGAGCCCAAGCCGAACGAGCCGCGCGGGGACATCCTGCTGCCCACCCTGGGGCACGCCCTGGCCTTCATCAACGAGCTGGAGCACGGCGACATCGTCGGCGTGAACCCCGAGGTCGGTCACGAGCAGATGGCCGGGCTCAACTACTCCGCGGGCATCGCGCAGGCGCTGTGGGCCGGGAAGCTGTTCCACCTGGACCTCAACGGCCAGCGCGGCATCAAGTTCGACCAGGACCTCGTCTTCGGCCACGGCGACCTCATCAACGCCTTCTCCACCGTCGACCTCATCGAGAACGGTGCTCCTGGCGGTGGTCCCGGCTACGACGGGCCGCGGCACTTCGACTACAAGCCCCTGCGCACCGAGGACATCGGCGGTGTGTGGGACTCCGCGGCGGCCAACATGCGGACGTACCTGCTGCTCAAGGAGCGTGCGCAGGCGTTCCGGGCCGACCCGGAGGTGCAGGAGGCCCTGGCGACCTCCCGCGTGGCCGAGCTGTCCCAGCCCACCCTGGCCGTGGGGGAGACCTACGCCGAGCTGGTCGCCGACACCAGCGCGTTCGAGGACTTCGACGCCGACGCCGCCGGTGCGCAGGGCTACGGCTTCGTCCGGCTGACCCAGCTTGCGCTCGAGCACCTGCTCGGGGCGCGCTGAGCATGACCCTGGGCGGCGGGGTCCTGGTGGCGGGTGTCGACTCGTCCACCCAGAGCACCAAGGTCGTGGTGCGCGACGCCGACACCGGCGCGGAGCGTCGCTCGGGCTCGGCCCCGCACCCCGTCGGGACCGAGGTCGACCCGGCGGCGTGGTGGGCTGCGCTCGAGCAGGCCGTGGCGGCGGCGGGCGGGCTGGACGACGTGTCCGCGATCGCCGTGTCCGGCCAGCAGCACGGGATGGTGTGCCTGGACGAGTCCGGTGACGTGGTGCGTCCGGCGCTGCTGTGGAACGACACCCGCTCCGCGGCGGCGGCGGCCGAGCTCGTCGCCGAGCTGGGGTCCCAGGGCTGGGCGGAGGGGGTGGGCACGGTGCCCGTCGCGTCCATCACGGTCAGCAAGCTGCGCTGGCTCGCGGAGCACGAGCCGGAGAACGCCCGTCGCACGGTCGCGGTGTGCCTGCCGCACGACTGGTTGACCTGGAGGCTGCTGGGCACCGGCGACCTGGCCGACCTCGTCACCGACCGCAGCGACGCCAGCGGCACCGGCTACTGGTCCCCGGTCACCGGCGAGTACCGCCTCGACCTGCTGCGTCTGGCGCTGGGCCGGGACGACGTGCTGCTGCCCCGGGTGCTCGGCCCGCACGAGGCGGCGGGGCGGACCCCGGGCGGCGTGCTCGTGGGGCCCGGGACCGGTGACAACGCCGGGGCTGCACTGGGTCTCGGGGCCACCCGCGGCGACGTGGTGATCTCCATCGGCACCTCCGGGGTGGTGTGCGCGGTGAGCGCGACCTCCACCGCCGACCCCACGGGCACGGTGGCCGGGTTCGCCTCCGCCACCGGCGAGCACCTGCCGCTCGTGTGCACGCTGAACGCCGCTCGGGTGCTCGACGCCACCGCGACCCTGCTCGGGGTGGACCACGCGGAGCTCTCGCGGCTCGCGCTGTCCGCTCCGTCCGGGGCCGACGGGCTCGTCGTGGTGCCCTACCTGGAGGGGGAGCGCACCCCCAACGAGCCGGACGCCACGGGTGCGGTGCACGGCTGGACGCTGGCGAGCTCCACCCCGGCGCACCTCGCGCGGGCCGCGGTCGAGGGCCTGCTGTGCGGGCTCGCCGACGGGGTCGATGCCCTGGTCGACCTCGACGTGCCCGTGGAGCGGGTGGTGCTCGTCGGAGGAGGCGCGCGGTCGGCGGCCGTCGCGGAGATCGCCCCCGCGGTGCTCGGCCGGACGGTGCTGGTGCCCCCGGAGGGCGAGCACGTCGCGGCCGGTGCCGCCCGGCAGGCCGCGTGGGTCCTGGCCGGCACCGACGCGCCGCCGAGCTGGGACGCCTCCGCGACGGTGGTGCACGACGCGCGCGCGGACCCCGCCGTCCGCACGCGCTACGCCGAGGTCCGCGGGCTCACCGCGCACCGTCGCCCTGCCACCGGGTGAGTGCTCCGGCGGGGGCGCGGACCGTCCGCCGGCACAACCTGGGCCTGGTGCTGCGGCGGGTCGCGGCGGCCGAGCCCGTGGCCCGCGCACGTGTGGCCGAGCTGAGCGGCCTCACCCGCGGCACGGTGTCCTCCCTGGTCGACGAGCTGCTCGCCGGGCACCTGCTCGAGGAGCTCGAGGCCGATCGTGGCGTGCCCGGCCGGCCCGCGAACCCGTTGCGGCTGAGCCGGTCCGGACCTGCTGCGCTGGGCGTCGAGCTGAACGTCGACCGCGCCCGCGCCTGCGTGCTGGACCTCTCCGGCGCGGTGCGGGCACTGCGGACGGCGCCCTCGGACGGGTCTGCGTGGTCGAGCCCGGCTGCGGGTCTCGACGCGGTCGCCGAGCTGGCGCGGCAGGTGCTCGCCGAGACGGGCGGGCTGCGGGCCGTGGGCGCGGTGGCTGCGGTGGCCGGGGTGGTGGACCGGTCGGGGGTGCTGCAGCAGGCGCCCAACCTGCCGGGCTGGGCCGGGCTCGACGTGGGTGCCGAGCTGACCGCGCGGCTGGGTCTGGACGTGCGCGCGGGCAACGAGGCGGACCTCGGTGCGCTGGGCGAGCTGTGGTTCGGCGGCCTCGACGGCGTGCAGGACTTCCTGCACGTGTCGGGCGAGATCGGGGTGGGCGCGGGGATCGTGCTGGGCGGGACCTTGTTCGGGGGAGGAGGTGGTCGGGCCGGCGAGCTCGGGCACGTGGTGGTCGACCCGGGCGGTGCGCTGTGCCGCTGCGGGGGGCGGGGGTGCCTGGAACAGGTGGCCGGCCAGCGCGCGCTGCTCGGCGCGGCCGGGGTGCGCACGGTCGACGCGCTCGAGGCGGCCGCCGACCGTGGTGAGCCCCGGGCGCTCGAGGCCCTCGCGGTGGCGGGTCGGGCCCTGGGGATCGCCGTCGTCGGGGCCGTGAACCTGCTCGACGTGCCCGCGGTGGTCCTGGGTGGGCTGCACGCCCGGTTGGGACGGTGGCTGGTGCCGCCGATCGTCGCGCAGCTCGCGGCCCGGTCCCGGGGTGGTGCGTGCCCGGCCGTGATCGTGTCGACCCTCGGGTCCGGGGCGGCCGTGCGCGGGGCGGCCGGATCGGTGGTGCGGGCCGTGCTCGACGACCCGGGTGCCCACCTCGCCGGGCGTGCGGGTGCAGTCTGAGCCGGTGAGCTCCAGCACCCTCGTCGCCGTCGGTCCGGGTCTGGCGGTGGCCGTGGTCGTGCTGGCGCTGCTCGCGGCGGCGGTGTCCCGGCTGGGTGGGCTGGGGCACGAGCGGCAGGTGCTCGTGGCCGCGCTGCGAGCGGTGGTCCAGCTCACCGCGGTCGCGCTCGTGATCGGTGTGCTGCTGCGGTCGTTCTGGTTGTCGCTGATCTTCGTGGCCCTGATGGCGGCGGCGGCCACCTGGACGGCGGGGCGACGGCTGACCCGTGGCCCCGGGTGGTGGTGGGCGGCGGTGCCGCTGCTGGCGGGAGCGGCACCGGTCGTCCTGGCGCTGCTGCTGAGCGGGCTCCTGCCCCGGACGGGACTGGCGGTGATCCCGGTGAGCGGGATCCTGCTGGGCGGGGCGATGACCGCCACGTCGCTGGCCGGGCGGACGGCGCTCGACGAGCTCCGCTCGCGCCGAGGTGAGCTGGAGGCCGGGCTGGCGCTGGGTCTGCTCGATCGCGACGCGGCGCTCCTGGTGTGCCGGGATGCTGCCTCGAGGGCGCTGGTGCCTGCGCTGGACCAGACGCGGACCGTGGGCCTGGTGACGTTGCCCGGGGCGTTCGTGGGTCTGCTCCTGGCCGGGGCGAGCCCGGTGTCGGCCGGGGCGGTGCAGGTGTTCGTACTGGTGGCCCTGCTGGCGGTCGAGGCGGTGGCGGTGGTCGTGGTCACCGAGCTGGTGGCGCGGGGGCACTGGCGCTGATCTCGTCCCGGTCGCTCGGTCGCTCGGTCGCTCGGTCGCTCGGTCGCCGTGGGGGTCGCGGACGGCGGGGACCTTGCGGACTACTTCGATGGGTGTCAACATTGACACATGTCGAACCAAGGCTCGCCCGCGGGAACGGTCCCGTGCTGTGCCCCGTTGGCGCACGAGCCGCTGACGCAGGACTGGGCGGGAGAGCTGGCCCGGATGTTCAAGGCGCTGGGGGACCCGGTGCGGCTGCGGCTGCTGAGCATGGTCGCCTCCCACGAGGGTGGGGAGGCCTGCGTGTGCGACCTGACGCCTGCCTTCGACCTGTCCCAGCCGACGATCTCCCACCACCTGAGGGTGCTGCGGGAGGCGGGGTTGCTGGAGTGCGAGCGTCGCGGGACGTGGGTCTTCTACTGGGTGGTGCCCGCGGCGCTGGCCCAGCTGGCCGCGGTCCTCGGGCCCGCCGAGCTGACCGTCGCCGACGTTCCCGCTGCTGAGCTGGAGGTCCTGTCATGACGGTCCCGGCGATGGTCGACCGCGGTGAGAACGTCGTGGTCGGCAAGCTCTCCACGCTGGACCGGTTCCTGCCCGTGTGGATCGGGGTGGCCATGGTGGCCGGGCTGCTGCTGGGCCGCGGCGTGCCGGGACTCGGCGCCGTGCTGCAGGCGGTGCAGGTCGACGGGATCAGCCTGCCCATCGCGATCGGCCTGCTGGTCATGATGTACCCGGTGCTGGCGAAGGTCCGCTACGACCGGATGGGCTCGGTCACCGGCGACAGGCGGCTGCTCGCGTCGTCGCTGCTGCTGAACTGGGTGCTGGGACCGCTGCTCATGTTCACCCTGGCCTGGGTGTTCCTGCCGGACCTGCCCGAGTACCGCACCGGGTTGATCATCGTGGGCCTCGCCCGCTGCATCGCCATGGTCATCATCTGGAACGACCTGGCCTGCGGGGACCGGGAGGCCGCCGCGGTGCTGGTCGCGATCAACTCGGTGTTCCAGGTGGTCGCCTTCGCCGTCCTGGGCTGGTTCTACCTCAACGTGCTGCCCGGTTGGCTCGGCCTGGACCAGACCCGGATCGACGCCTCCACCTGGGACATCGCCCGCAGCGTCCTGATCTTCCTGGGCATCCCGCTGCTCGCTGGGTTCCTGTCCCGGCGGATCGGGGAGAAGGCCAAGGGCCGCACCTGGTACGAGGAGGCGTTCATCCCCCGCGTCGGGCCGTTCGCCCTGTACGGGCTGCTGTTCACCATCGTCGTGCTGTTCGCCCTGCAGGGCGACGCGATCACCTCGAACCCGCTCGACGTCGTCCGGATTGCGCTGCCGCTACTCGTGTACTTCGCGGCGATGTGGGGCGGTGGGTACGCCCTCGGGGCCGGCCTGGGTTTGGGCTACGAGCGGACCACGACGCTGGCGTTCACCGCCGCCGGCAACAACTTCGAGCTCGCCATCGCCGTGGCCATCGCCACCTTCGGGGTCACCTCCGGCCAGGCCCTGGCCGGGGTCGTCGGACCGCTCATCGAGGTCCCCGTCCTGGTGGGCCTGGTGTACGTGAGCCTCGCGCTGCGCCGGCGCTTCCGCGACCGCACCACCACACCGATTGCTGTCACCGCCGAGACGTAGGAGGCCGCCCTGTCCAACCCAGCCTGACCGAGCGCTCACACCACCCGAGAGTTCAGGGAGACAACCCCCGTGACCACCCCCGATCGCCCTGCCCCGCCCCGTCCGGTGACGCCGTCGGTGCTGCTCGTGTGCGTGCACAACGCGGGCCGCTCCCAGATGGCCGCCGGGTTTCTCACCGCCCTGTCCAAGGGGGCGGTGGAGGTGCGCTCCGCCGGGAGCCTGCCCGGCGACCAGGTGAACCCCGCGGCGGTGGCGGCGATGGCCGAGGTGGGCATCGACATCTCCCACGCCACCCCGAAGGTCCTCACCACCGACGCGGTCGAGGCCTCCGACGTGGTCATCACCATGGGCTGCGGCGACGCCTGCCCGATCTTCCCCGGAAGGCGCTACCTCGACTGGTCCCTCGACGACCCTGCCGGGCAGGGGGTGGAGGCGGTGCGCCCCATCCGGGACGACTTCCGCACCCGCATCGAGGCACTGATGGACGAGCTTCTCGGGACTGGTGGTCCCGAGCAGGTGGCCTCGCCCGGGCCGCACCCCGGTCACCCGACGCTGCACGCCGACCACAGCACCCGCTCGGAAGGGACAACACCATGACCAGTGCACCCGAGGACATCCGCGAGACCGTCCGCGCCCGCTACGCCGCCGCCGCCGGGTCCACCAGCTGCTGCGGTGGCGCCCCGGTAGACCTGGCGAACGACGCCGACGGCACCGCCGTGTTCGGGTCGTTCCTCTACGACGTGGCCGAGGTCGGGCAGGACGCGGCCGCGCTGGCCGGTTCGCTCGGCTGCGGGGTCCCCACCGCGGTCGCCGACCTGCACGCCGGGGAGACCGTGCTCGACCTCGGCTCCGGATCCGGGGGTGACGTGCTGATCTCCGCGCGCCGGGTTGGGCCGACCGGGCGGGTGATCGGGCTGGACATGACCACCGAGATGCTCGCCCTCGCCCGGGCCAACGCCACCACCGCCGGGGTCAGCAACGTCGAGTTCGTCCAGGGCTACCTGGAGGACATCCCGCTACCCACCGACAGCGTGGACGTCGTCATCTCCAACTGCGTGCTCAACCTGGCCGCGGACAAGACCATCGTCCTGGCCGAGGTCGCCCGGGTGCTGCGACCCGGGGGGCGGCTCGCGTTCTCCGACGTCATCGCCGACGGCGACATGGACGCCACCACCAAGGCCGACATGGCCGCCTGGACCGGGTGCATCGCCGGGGCCCTGACGCTGGCCGAGATGACCGCCGGCCTTGCCGGCACCGGGTTCACCGACGTCGAGATCCGCCCCACCCACCGCGTCCACACCCACGCCCGGGCCGCGATCATCCGCGCCACCCTGCCCAGCACCACCGAGGAAACCCCTGTGGCCACGACCGAGAACACCACCCCGGAGACCACCACCAGCGTCGCGGTGGACGTCTACGACCCGGCGATGTGCTGCTCCACCGGGGTGTGCGGGCCGTCGGTGGATCCGGCACTGGCCCGGTTCGAGTCCGACCTGCGCTGGCTCGGCGAGCAGGGCGCGACCGTGACCCGGCGCAACCTCGCCCAGGAACCTGGCGCGTTCGTCGCGAACCCGCTGGTCGCGGCGATGCTGGCCTCGGGGGGCGAGGAAGCACTGCCGATCGTGCTGGTCGACGGCAAGCTCCGCTCCTCGGGAACCTGGCTCTCCCGCACCGAGCTCGCCACCGCGGCTGGGCTCTCCGCCCCGGTGGCCGGGGTGGAGCTGCTGGCCCCGCAGGCCGAGGGCTGCTGCGCCCCCACCGGGTCTGCGACCACGGACGGTTGCTGCTGATGACCGCGCCCGGGATCGCCGGCCTGGTCGTCTCCACCACGACGCGGCACCTGTTCCTCACCGGCAAGGGTGGGGTGGGCAAGACCTCCACCGCCTGCGCGACCGCGATCGGGTTGGCCGGGCTCGGGCGACGGGTGCTGCTGGTGAGCACCGACCCGGCCTCCAACCTGGATGAGGTCCTCGGTCAGCCCGTGGGCACCACCCCGACCCCGATCGCCGGGGTCCCGGGGTTGTCGGCGCTGAACGTGGACCCCGAGGCCGCCGCGGCGGCGTACCGGGAGCGGGTCATCGGCCCCTACCGGGGGGTGCTGCCCGACAGTGCGGTGGCCCGGGTCGAGGAGCAGCTCTCGGGGGCCTGCACGGTGGAGATCGCTGCGTTCGACGAGTTCACCGCCCTGCTCACCGACACCACGGTCACCGCGGGCTTCGACCACGTCGTGTTCGACACCGCCCCCACCGGGCACACCCTGCGCCTGCTGGCCCTGCCCGCGGCGTGGTCGACGTTCATCGGTGACGGCACCGGTACCTCCTGCCTGGGTCCCCTGTCGGGGATGGCCACCCAGCAGGAGCGGTACACCCGGGCTGTGGCTGCCCTGTCCGACCCGGCGTCCACCACCCTGGTCCTCGTCGCACGCCCGGACACCGCGTCGCTGGCCGAGGCCGCCCGCGCCGCCACCGAGCTCCGCACGCTGGGCATCACCCACCAGCGACTGGTCGTCAACGGGCTGTTCACCGCCACCCCCGGCACGAGTGACCCCCTCGCCGCCGCCCTTCACACCCAGGCCCGTACCGCCCTGGACGCCGTGCCGGCGGCGCTGGCCGACCTCGACCGCACCACCGTCGCCCTGCGCACCGTCAGCCCCGTCGGGCTGGCCGCGCTGCGCGACCTCGCCACCGGCGCCGACGCTGCCTTCGGGCACGTTGAGACCCCGGGCGACGACGTGGACACGACGAGCTTCGACGACCTCGTGGACAGCCTGGCCGCCCCGGGGGCCGGACTGGTGATGACGATGGGCAAGGGCGGGGTCGGCAAGACCACCGTCGCCGCCGCCGTCGCGGTCGCCCTGGCCGCCCGCGGGCACCAGGTGCACCTGACCACCACCGACCCCGCCGCCCACCTCAGCGCCGCCCTCGGTGACGGTGTCGACGAGACCCGTGTCGGCGGGGCTGGTGTCGACGGGCTCGTGGTCTCCCGCATCGACCCGGTGGCCGAGACCGCCACCTACACCGCCGAGGTCATGGCCACTGCCGGGGCCGAGCTGGACGATGGGGCCCGCGCCGTGCTCGCCGAGGACCTCGCCTCCCCCTGCACCGAGGAGATCGCCGTCTTCCACGCCTTCGCCCGCACCGTCGCCCAGGCCCAGGACACCTTCGTCGTGGTGGACACCGCGCCCACCGGGCACACCCTGCTGCTGCTGGACGCCGCCCGCACCTACCACCGCGAGCTGACCCGGCAGACCGGGCAGATGCCCACCCCCGTGCTGCACCTGCTCGACCGGCTCCGCGACCCCGACCGCACCCACGTCCTGCTGGTCGCCCTGCCCGAGGCGACCCCCGTGCACGAAGCCGCGCACCTGCAGGCCGACCTCGCCCGCACCGGCATCACCCCCACCGCCTGGGTGCTGAACCAGAGCCTGGCCGCCGCGCACCCCACCGACCCGGTGCTCTCCGCCCGGGCCGCCGGCGAGCACCGCTACCTCGCCGAGGCCGCCGCCCTCGCCCAGCAGCTCGTAGTACTTCCGCGGGTCGCGGAGTCCCCCGTCGGCCGGCAGCGGCTGCGCACCCTTACCGCCACCGGGGTCCACACATGAGCACCCCCGAGGCTCCGTCGGTGCTGCTCGTCTGCGTGAAGAACGGCGGCAAGTCCCAGGTGGCCGCCCGCTGCTGCGCGCGGCCGCTGGAGACAGCGTCACGGGTTGGGCCTCCGCCTCGCGAGCTCGTCGTGGCGGGTTCTTCCATCGGGACACCGCGGGCCATCGACCCCTGGCCCGGTGCCCGACGCTTGTAGCGGTGGCCCTCCTTCGACGGGCTGACATGGATGACGCGGAGGCAGCCGCTTTTGGGCGACTTCTGCGCCGCCTCGACACGGTCATGCGGGCCAGCACCGATGCTGAGCGCGTGCATCTGGTCTCGACCCGCGACCGCGTCCAGCACTTCCACGCCTGGCTCTACCCACGCCCCGTCGACCACGCGCTGCGCGGGACGGACTTCCTCGCCGCACCCCAGCGCAGCGACCAGGCACAGGCACAAGACGCGGCACGAGCGATCGCCCAACAGCTCGGCCCGGCCTGACCGCGCAGGTCGCCGCGACAGGGTGTGGGGGCGGGCGCCGTTCAGGCGAAGCGGATGACTGACGCGATCCCGGCTATGAGGCAGTAGATCGCGAATGGGAGGAGGGTGCGGGTGGTGAAGTAGCGGGTCAGGAACCGCACCGAGGCGTAGGCGGCGAGCCCGGCGACGACAGCACCGAGCAGGATCTGGCCGAGGATGCCGTCTCCGCCGGGGCCGGCGAGGGTCGGGAGCTTCAGCACGCCCGCGGCCAGGATGACGGGGGTGGCGAGCAGGAAGCTGAACTTGGCTGCGTCCTCGTGGTCGAGCCCGCGCAGCAGGCCACCGACCATGGTGATCCCGGAGCGGCTGATCCCGGCCAGCAGCGCCAGGGTCTGGAACAACCCGATCACCCCGGCTTCCTTGTACTCGAGGTTGTCCAGGGTGCGGCGGGTCCCGATCGCCACGCCACCGCTGGTGTGCCCCTGCTTGGTGGCGGCCACCGCGCGGCGGCGCAGCACCTCTCCGCCGGCGAGGATGAGCCCGTTCACGGTGAGGAAGATGGCCGCGGCCAACGGCTTCGCGAACAGGGTGCGCAGTGGGTGCTCGAGTGCGAGGCCGGTGATGCCGACCGGCACGGTGGCAGCGACGATCAGCCACGCGAGGCGCTGGGAGGATGTCTCGATGCGGCGGGCGCGCACGCTGGTGAGGAAGGCGCCGATGATGCGCACCCAGTCCTTGGCGTAGAACACGAGCAGCGCGATCGCCGTGGCGACGTGCAGCGCGACGATGAACGTCAGGTAGTGCGACCCCTCGCTGTTGCCGGCGTCGCCCTGGGTGACCAGGTCAGCCCACGACCCGCCGAGCCAGGCAGGCACGAGGACGGAGTGGCCGAGGCTGGAGACGGGGAACAGCTCGGTGACGCCCTGCAGGAGGCCGATGACGACGGCCTGGAGGTAGGTGAGCACGATGGTTCCTTGCTAGGGGGGCGGGAAGCGCAGTCGTTGGACGCCGTTCGGCCCGCCGTGACGATGGCAGTTGCTGCGGGTTCATGTCGCGCCGTTCAGGGTTAAGAGCCCTGTGGTGGACGCCCGCCCCCGTCCTCGACCGTGTCCGCGGTGCGCCGGCCCGGCACCTCGACCCGGGGTCATCGGGTCGCGACGTGGCGCACCCCCCACAGCAGGGCCCCGACGGCGAGCACGAGCGTGCCGGTGAGGACGGAGGCCAGGGGCAGGCTCAGGGCGAGGACGGTGCAGCCGGTCAGGCCCAGGGCCGGGACCCACCGGGGTGGTCGCCGCTCGGCGGTGGTGAGGGTCAGGGCCGCGGCGTTGGCGATGGCGTAGTAGACGAGCACCCCGTACGAGGAGAACCCGATGGCCCCGCGCAGGTCCAGGGTGGCCACGAGCACGATGACGACGACGGCGACGGCGAGCTCGGCCCGGTGTGGGACCTGGTGGCGGGGGTGCACCGCGGCCAGGGCGGTGGGCAGGTGGTGGTCGCGGGCCATCGCCAGCGTGGTGCGGGAGACGCCGAGGATCAGCGCGAGCAGCGACCCCAGGGCGGCCACCGCGGCGCCGACCTGGACCACCGGGGACAGGCCCGAGAAGGATCCGGCCGCCACCGCCGCCCGCAGGGGTGCGGCGGTCTCCGAGAGCCCACCCGGACCGGCGGCGAGCAGCGCGGAGACCGCAACGAGCACGTAGACGACGAGCACGATGCCCAGCGCCAGGGGGATGGCGCGGGGGATGGTGCGGGTCGGGTCGCGGACCTCCTCGCCGAGGGTGGCGATGCGGGCGTAGCCGGCGAAGGCGAAGAACAGCAACCCCGCCGCCTGCAGCACACCGCCCACGCTCGTCCCGGGGAACGGGGACAGGTTCGCCGTGGACGCCGTGCCCCCGGCCAGCGAGGCGACGACCACCAGGGCCAGGACCGCGAGGGTGAGCACCACGATGATCCGGGTCAGCCACGCCGACTTCTGCACGCCGCGGTAGCTGACGGCGGTGAGCACGACCACGGCGGCGACCGCGACGGGCCGTTCGTGACCGGGTGCGGCGTAGGCGGCGAAGGTCAGGGCCATCGCCGCGCAGCTCGCGGTCTTGCCCACGATGAACGACCACCCGGCCTGGTAGCCCCAGAAGTCACCGAGGCGCCGTCGCCCGTAGACGTAGGTGCCTCCGGACTCCGGGTAGAGGGCAGCCAGCCGGGCCGAGGACGTCGCGTTGCAGTACGCCACCACCGCCGCGACCGCGAGCCCGATCAGCAGACCCGATCCGGCGGCCCGTGCAGCCGGGGCGAACGCGGCGAACACCCCGGCACCGAGCATCGCCCCCAGCCCGACCACGACGGCGTCTCCCACGCCCAGCCGACGCGCCAACCCCCCCGCCCCGGCTGGGGGCCCCGTGCCTGGGTCGTCCGCTGTCTCCGCCACCGTCGAGACCTCCGTTACACACATCGATATCGGTCAGCGATACGGTACAGGGCCGGGCGAGGCGGGCACCTGCTTGCGGCAGCGATATCGGTCTACGATGCCGGGATGAGGTCGTTGCTGGCGGGGGCCATCCAGATGCACGTGCTGCACCACGCGGCCGCGCACGAGGTGCACGGGGCCTGGATGACCGCCGAGCTGGCGCGGCACGGTCACACCGTCAGCCCCGGCACCCTGTACCCGGCGCTGCACCGCATGGAGGCCGCGGGGCTCCTCGTGGGCCGTGACGACACCCGCAACAGCCGCAGGGTCCGCTTCTACGCCATCACCGACGCCGGCCGGGCGGAGCTGGCCGTCGGCCGTGCGACCCTCCGCCAGCTCGCCTCCGAGCTCCTCGGACCCTGACACCTGCTCGTCACGGCGTGGCCTTGATCGCCCGGTGGGTCGGGGCCAGGCTGCCGGCGGTCCGGGTGACCCCGCCGGCGGTCCCGGCCATCCGCACGACCACCCACGCCCCGTCGACCGATCGCCGTGGCTGACGCGCTCGGCTCGGTCGCCCGCCACGTGCCCCGCACCGGCCCGGTCTCACGTGTGGGGTGTCGAGCCAGGAGGTCCCCAGGTCAGACGCGACTGGCGGCCTGGCCAGGCAGCCGCCTCAGGTGGGCCGAACGCACGACGTCGATCGTGGGTTTCGCCGCGAACAGGATCGACCCGACGAGGAACAGCCAGTCCGCGGCCACCGTGGTCGCGGTGAAGAAGAAGAACGCGCTGCCGATGACGAAGCACGCGGCCGCCCCGAAGTCGACGAGGGTGCGCACCACCTGGTACCGCCAGAACAGGGCCACGTGGTGTGGGGTCAGGTCGTGCAGGACCGGGTCGAGCAGCTTCACGTGACTGTTCTGCCTTCATCTCGGTGAACGGTGCCGTCGGTGACGACCCGGTCGTGCGCCCACTCCCGCCGAGGCGGAACACCTCGACGTCGGCGGGGCCTGCGCCCGTGGGTTCAGCTGGTGCGGAGCTGCGCGTGCAGGGTGGGGGACCCGACCTTGCGGGGGTCGGTGCTGGTGTCGATGCGGGTCTCGACGCCTGCCTGGAAGAGCATGATGATGTCGGATCCGCCGAACTGGAAGTAGCCGAACTCGTCGCCCTTGTCCAGTTGGGTTCCGGTCCCGGCGGTGAGGACGACCGAGCCGACGTGGGACATGCCGACGGGGACGACGGCGACGATCCCGAGGTCGCCCGCCGGTGACCCGGTGGTGTCGACGGTGAGGACGCCGCGGGTCTGGGAGAACTCGAAGCCGGTGGTGGTGGCGTCGCTGGAGACGAGCTCGCCGTCGACGAGGTCGACCTCCATGACCACGGTGCCGTGGATGACGAAGGACTCCTGGACCTGCCCGGCAACGGGCAGGTGGAACCGGTGGTAGGCCCAGGGGGGCAGCATGTAGTGGACGAAGGTGCCCCCGGCAAAGGTGTCGGCGTAGCGGCTCCCCTCCAGCAGCTGGTCGATGCTGCCGTAGGTGTGGGTGCCCTTGAGGGTGGTGGGCGGGATCTGCGAGTCCTCGCCGATGGCGTAGCTGTGCTGGTAGGTGCAGTCGGCAGGGGAGACGACGGTCTGGTTGTTGCCGGGGTCAGCGATGGGGCGCTGACCTGGGTTGAGCTCGCGGGCGAAGAACTGGTTGAAGGTGAGCCATCCGCTGGGGGCGTTGGGTCGCCCACCGACCATCGACTCCTCCACCGTGTACTCCGGGGCGTGGGTCGTGAAGGAGTCGAGGATCTCGGGGCTGAAGGAGTCGGGGGTGTCGAGGAAGGCCCCCCACTCCCGTGCGAAGTGGGTGCACCACTGCCGGAACGCCGGGTAGTCCTCGCCGATCGCTCGCCCGTCGGGGCCGTCCTTCTGGTCGATGAGCCAGAAGAAGTGGGCCAGCCGGTCGCTGACCTCCCGGGAGGAGGTGGTGCCACCGGACTGCTTCTTCCACGCCTTCGCCCCGGTCTCCTGGGGGATCCAGCTCAGGAACCGGCGCAGGTAGTCGGTGTACTCCTCGAGGGTGGTGGGCCAGTCGAGGGCGTCGCGGAGGTCGGGGTCGAGGTCGGCCCCGGCGCGCTCGTGGGCCGTCACGATCGACCGCTCGAGGAGCTGGCGCAGGCCGTCGTTCTCGGCGAGGGCGCGGTGCAGCTCGTCGATGATGGTGGTGTCGCTGATCGTGGTCGTCATGGGTGGTGCTCCTCCTGGGTTTGCTGGGTTCGCCGGGTGGGGGGAGTGGCGAGGGCGGTCGCGACGTCACGGGGGTAGGTGCGGCGCGCGGTCCTCAGCAGCAGGGCGGCCGCGACGGGCAGGGTGATGGCGAGGACGAGGAACGTGTGGCCCAGGGCGGTGTCGCTCCCACCGCTGCCGGTCGTTCCGCCCACGCCACTCACTGCGCTGCTGGTGCTGGTGCGGGCGCCGAGGTGGACGGACAGGTAGCCCACGAGCAGGGGTGCCCCGGCCTCGAGGCTCTGCCGCAGCACGGTGCGCACCGCCTCGGCGCGGCCCCAGAGCCGGGGGTGGACCAGGTCGAGACGGGCTGCGTCCAGCGGGGGGTTGGCCCCACCCAGTGCGGCCGCGGTGAGGGCCAGCAGCCCCAGGCAGAGCACGGCCGAGGGCGTCAGCAGGGCGGGGACGACCGCCACGGCGGCGACCCCGAACGCCGCGGCGGCGAGCAGGGGCCGGGCCGCGACGTTGCCGGCCCTGCTCATCTGGTCGGCCAGGCGACCGGTCAGCTGCACCCCGAGCAGCGCGCCGAGGCCGATGACGGCGACCAGCAGTGTCGCCGAGGCCTGCCCGAGCCCGAACCGGTCCTGCACGTAGAGGACCCCGAAGGTCCTGAACCCGGCCAGGAAGGCGTACCCGAGGCCGGAGGCCACGACGAGGGCGAGCACCGACCGGCTGGTCACGAGGTAGCCCGCCGCCCGCCAGAGCGACCACTGCGCAGGGTCGTCGGTGATCACCCGGCCGGGGTGGGGGCGCACGTGGTGCGCCGCGAGCGAGGCCGTCATCGGCTCCGGTGTGCCCGCCGCCGGCGCGTCGTCATCCTCGGGCAGGTCGCGGTCGCGGTCGCGGTCACGGTGGCGGTCCCGGTCCCGGTCTCGGGCCTGGCGTCGGGGTTCGGCGAGCCCGGTGCGCACGGCGGCAGCGACGAGCAGTCCGGGGGCGGCGAGCACCCAGAACGCCCACCGCCACGAGAAGGCGGCTGCGATCTCCCCGCCGACGACGAATCCCAGGCCGAGACCGAGGAGCTCCCCGGTGAGGATGAGCCCGTAGATCCGTCCTCGTTGCGCCGCCGGGAACAGGTCCCCGCTCAGGGAGGCGACCACCGGACCCGCGGTGGCCACGAGCACCCCGAGGACCAGCCGGGCTCCCAGGAGCACGGGGTAGCTGGTTGCCGCGCCGCACACCAGCAGGACCGCCGACCAGGTGAGGATCGCGGCGGTGAGCAGCCGGACCCGGTCGACGCGGTCGGCGAGGGCACCCAGCGGGAGGGTGGCGACTGCGGCGACCACGGTGGACGCCGTCACGAGGAGACCGATCTGGGTGTTGCCGATGCTCAGCGCCCGCTCGAGGGGGCCGGCGATCGCCCCGACGGTGGCGGTGTCGGCGACGCTCAGGCCGAGGACAGCGGCGAGCAGCGCGACGTGGCGGGCCTGCACCGCGCCGCCGGCCGCACCCTCGAGCCCGGTCCGGATCCTCACCTCGACGCGCCCCGGCCTCCACCCCGGAGCGCCCGGGGCGTCGTCGACCGTCCGCGAACGGCGAGGCGGTGGACCGAGGTGGTCATGGACGGACCTCCGTGCTGGGGGATCCCCCTGGGGGCGGGGGCCTGCTGGGTGGTGGTCGACGGCGCTGGTGCTACCGGGCACCCGTCCCGGGGGTCCCGGTCCTGGCGGCGACTCCGCCCAGCTCGGGGGTGGGGTGTCCGGGCAGGCTGACGAGCTCCCCGGAGATCCACACCTCGGCCGGGTACTCCTCGGAGACCAGGGCCGCGTCGCTGGCCGCGTCCTCGGCGGTGCGGAGCTTCGCGACCTTGTGGATGATCACTCCGAACCCGACCTTGGCGGCGATGTCGGCGGCGGTGAACGCGAGCTGGACGGTGGTGGCCCAGCCCGGCGAGCTGTCCCCGGCCCACAGCGGGACGAGGAAGACCAGCGGGTAGACCCCGAACACCGACAGCAGCAGGATCGTGGCGTTGCGCAGGCTGGTGCCCGCCTCTGCCCCGATCACCGCGCGGGTCGCCGCGACCGGGCGCAGCAGCAGGGGGTACAGGGCGACGAAGAACACCGAGGACACCGTGCCCCAGATGAGCAGCTCGGCGGTGGAGGCGGAGGACTGGCCGACGGCGAGGACCCCGAACAGGCCCGTGACGATCATGAGGAACCCGGCGGCCATCGTGGTGAACCGCAGGGTGCGCACCTTCTCCCGGGCCACCACGCACACCGCGAGCAGCTCCACGGTGAGCAGCGGCACCGTCACCGTCCAGTCCGCGTACCGGAGCCCGGTGACGATCGTGCCCGGGGCCGGGGCGTACCGGGTGCCGTCGCCGTTCGAGGAGAACTTCGTCAGCCACGTCACCACCAGCGCCAGGTAGGCCAGCGACGCGATCCAGCAGATGAGGGTGCTGGCCATCGCGGCCGGCCGGTACTTCTTCGACACCTCCTGGCGGGTTGCGATCCCGTACACCCCGGCGGCGAACAAGGCGAAGAACGCCACCACGAACCCGTACAAGATCAGCTCGTACTGCCAGCGGGAGAAGTCCGAGGTCCCCGTCAGCTCCGTCGTGGGCCCCTGCGGCCCCGCAGCGAGCACCTGCGTCACGCTCGTCATGTTCTCTCCTGAGGTCGTTGCCGATGGCACGGCGCGGTGGGTGCGCCCGTGACAGGTGTGGTGCAGCATGTAGATGCGTGACGACAACTACTACTCTTCGTGGATGTCCGCCGCCGAACGAAGCAGCACCACCACCGAGGCGGGAGCCCGCGACACCGACGTCGGTGACATCGAGGGGGCTGACGAGGCCATGCTGGCGCTCATCACGGTCTGCCTGAGCACGACCATCCGGGCGGGGGCGGCGGCGCGGCCATCGCTGAGCCCCACCCAGGTGCGCACCCTCACCGTGATCGCCGGCGTGCCAGGGGGTTTGAGCATCAACGCCGTGGCCGAGGCGATCAGTGCCAGCAACCCCTCGGCGAGCAGGTTGTGCCAGCGCCTGGTCCGCGACGGCCTGCTCGACCGGGCTGCCGGCCCCGGCAACGAGCTGCGGATGAGCCTGTCCCGCCACGGCCACCGCACCCTCGACGCCGTCAACGCCGACCGCATCGCCGAGCTCCGCGCCCTGCTCGACGCCCTGCCCCCCACCAGGCGCCGCCGCGCCGTCGCCGCCCTCCGAGATCTCGCCGACCAGTCCTGAGTGCGCCGGCGGGGTCGTGCCGAGCCGTTGCCATCCGCTCTCGACGACTCTAGAATTGTCAGACGACAACTATGCACCGTCCGGCACGTCGTGCGGTCCTCGGCCACCCGGCTGCAGCGGAGGTTCCGGACGCAGCCGTCTGCGGCAGGTTCGACCCGGCGGACGGGACCTACGAGTGGGGAGACCCCGTGGACATCACCGAGCTCATCCTGAGCGACCACCACGAGCAGCGGCGGATGTTCGCCCAGCTCGACGACCTCGACCGGGGCGACACCGCGGCGGTGTCAGCGATCTGGGCCCGCCTCCGCGTCCTGCTCGAGGTGCACGCCGCCGCCGAGGAGCGGGTGTTCTACCCCGAGCTGCTGAGGCTCGGCACGGGAGCGGGCAGCAAGGACAGCGGGGCGGCGGAAACCCGCGACGCGGTGCACGACCACAACGACATCCGGGATGCCATCGCCCGCACGGCGGACCACGACGAGGGAAGCGCGTCCTGGTGGGAGGCGGTGGCGGAGGTTCGCGAGGCCAACAGTGACCACATGGGAGAAGAGGAACGGGAAGCGTTGGCCGACTTCCGGCGGCACGCCAGCCTCCAGCTCCGTCACGATCTGGCGGTCCGGTTTGCCACCTTCGAGTCCGAGCACGCGCAGGGCATCAATGCCCACGACACCGATCCCGACGACTACGTCGAGCAGCAGACCCCGACGCAGCAGGGGTGACGGCAGCGGCTCCTGCTGACGACGGATGCTCGGGCCCGTCGCGCCCCAGCTGGGGGATGCGACCGGTCGGGGTGACAGGATGGTGGTGTGGCGCGCATCAATGACGTCGGTGGGGTTGAGGGCTTCGAGCTGCCGCAGCCCGAGCTCGACGAGCCCGCGTTCCACGCCGACTGGGAGGCGCACGTCTTCGCGATGAACCGGGCGCTCCTGGGCGCCGGGGTCTACAACCTCGACGAGTTCCGCGACGCGATCGAGCGGATGCCACCGGCGGAGTACCTCGCGTCGAGCTACTACGAGAAGTGGTTCCACGCCGTCACGACGCTGTGCGTCCAGAAGGGCGTGCTGTCGCACGACGAGGTGCACGGTGGCTGACCGCTTTCCCCCGGGCACCCGCGTCCGGACCCGGCGCACCGACCCGCCGCACCACACCCGGCTGCCGCGCTACGCCCGAGGCGCGGTCGGGACCGTGCTCGAACCCGAGGGGTCCAGCCCGCTCGCCGACGACCGCGCTCGCGGCCTGCCGGCGCACACGCAGACCGTGTACACCGTCCGCTTCGACGCACGTGAGCTGTTCGGCGAGGGCGAGCACAGCGTGATGTTGGCGCTGTTCGAGAGCTACCTGCAGGAGGAGCTGTGAGCGGTGACCACGGCGGGGCGACCACTGCGCTGTCGGCGAGGGTGCGGCACGTCGAGGCACTGCTGGAGCAACGAGGTCTGGTCGACCCGGTCGAGCTGGACCGGGCGCTGACGGCCTACCTCGCCAAGGCATCACCGGCCAGCGGCGCCCGCGTCGTGGCCCGGTCGTGGGTCGACGAGGACTTCCGGCAGCGGCTGCTGGACAACGCCAACCTCGCCCTGCCCGAGGTCGGCCTGTCGATGGGTGGGGGTCTGCAGGAACAGCGCTTGAAGGTGGTCGCGAACACCGCGGCTGCGCACAACGTCATCGTGTGCACGCTCTGCTCGTGCTACCCGATCGCCCTGCTCGGCCCGTCGCCCAGCTGGTACAAGAGCGAGGGCTACCGGTCCCGGGTGGTGCGCGACCCACGGGGCGTCCTGCACGAGTTCGGCTACGACGTACCGGCTGACGTCGAGATCACGGTGTGGGATGCGAGCGCGGAGTCGCGGCACATGGTGCTGCCGCGGCGGCCGGTGGGCACCGACGGCCTCTCCGAGCAGGAGCTCGCGGGCCTGGTGACGCGCAACGGCCTCATCGGCGTGGCGGCCGTCTGATTCGGCCAGCTCTACCTCGCGGCTCGAGCCGCACGACGTTTGCTCTGACGGAGGAGGTGGACGTGCTGCGACCTCGCAGGGTCGCAGGATCTCCCACCACGTCGCGGCCGTTCACCGGCTCCGTGCCTCGCGGGGCACCCGCCGTGGGAACGAGAGGGGCAGGTTCTAGTGGACGTCGTCGACGATCTCGCCGACTGGATCCGCACGGTGGTGCCGGCCCCCGGGTCACACCGGGCCTGGTCCCGGTCTCGGCGGACGACTCAGGAGCTACTGACCGCCGCCAACGCGTGACCTGTCCGCCGTGGTGGGGCCAGGCCGCGTTCCCGAAGACATGGAGCGATCATGGATGTGGGCACGATTCTGGGGCTCGGGTTCCGCTGCTGCGGCGCGGGCGGTCAGGGGACGCCGGGGTGCGCACACGGGTTCTGCTGGTCGCCGCGGGTGTGGAGTTGACCCTGGGTGCTGGGGGCGCCGACGCGCTGCCAGCGAACCACGGTGCTCACCCCCGCGTGGTGGCCGACAACGACCGCGGGATGTGGGTGTGGGACGAGGCGGACCCGGTCGAGGTGGTCGCCTTCGCGCTGAGCCACCGGGTGGGCCGGTTGTTCCTGGCCATCCCTGGTGAGGTCACCAGCTCACCGTCGGTGCTGGCGCGGGCGCAGAAGACCATCGTCGCCGCGCACGCCGTCGGCATCGAGGTCGACGCCTTGGGAGGTGACCCCGGCTGGGTCGACAACGAGGGCTGGGTGCTCGAGAACTGGCTGACCCCGGCGCTCTCAGTGGGCTTCGACGGGATCCACGTCGACATCGAGCCCTACGCAAACCCGTCACGGGTGACCGACCGAGCGGGGACCACCACCCGCTACCTGCACCTGTTGGCGGCCCTGGCCGCAATGAGCGCCGAGGGCGGTCGTCGCCCTGTCGAGGCGGACGTTCCCTTCTGGTTCAACACCATCGTGGACGGTGCGGGGGGCCAGCTCGACACCGCGGTCCTGGCCAGGGTCAGCAGTGTCGCCATCATGGCGTACCGCAACACCGCCACCGGCCCGGACGGCACCCTGGTGCTGGCGGGCCCCACGTTGAACGCAGCCCGTTCCGTCGGCAAGAAGGCCCGCATCGGGCAGGAGACCCGGTACCTCGGTCCAAGCCCCGGCGAGGTGAGGCAGACGTTCTTCGGGCAGACCAACACCCAGCTCGAGACCCAGCTCGGCGTCATCGACTCCGTCGAGCGCACCAACCCTGCCTACCTCGGTATCGCCGTCCACGACCACACCGGATGGGCTGCCATCTCACCGGGACCCACCTGACGTTCCACGGGGCCCGGACCAACCTCCAGGCGGTGGCCCTGAACGTCGGGCGCCAGCAGGACACGTGCACCGTCTTGCCGATCAGCCCAACTTCCCGGGAGGTGCGCTTCGACCACCCAGCCACCCATTCCGGTTCTTCCTGCGCTGAGCTGTCCTCCGAGCGTCTGGATGCGCTCGCGGAGGCCGACCAGGCCGCGACCGGTGCCGGCGAGGGGCGCGTGGATCTGGGTGCCGCGGTCGTTCTCGACCCGCACGTCGAGACCACGCTCGGCCTCATCGACCCTGATCACGATGCGAACACCCGCACCTGGGGCGTACCTGAGCGCGTTGGTGAGGCTCTCCTGCACCACCCGGAAGGCGAGGTGTCCGACTGGCTGCGGAATGCGCTCGCGGTCTCCCTCGAAGCGGCAGGTGACCTCCAGCCCGCTGCGACCGGCGCGGGCGACCACCTCGTCGACGAGCGAGAGGTCCGGCCCCCCGACGTGGTCGTCCTCGCTGCCACCGAGGAGCTCGATCAGCCGCTCGAGGTCCTTCGTGCCCTGCCGGGCAGACTCCGAGATGGCCGCGAACGCCTGCCTGGCCCGCTCGGGATCGGCGTCGACCAGCCGCTGTCCTGCGGCTGCCTGGATCACCATCACGCTGATCACGTGGCCGACGATGTCGTGCAGCTCGCTGGCGATGCGCGCCCGCTCGTGCCGCAGGGCGATCTCGGCGAAGATCTTCCGCTCGTCCTCGAGCTCCTGGGCGCGCAGAGCGAGCTCGTCTGCCGTCTCCTGGCGGAGCCGCAGCACCGTCCCGGCGGCGTACGGCGGCACCGTGAACATGAGGGCAGCGACCCAGCTGTTCATCTCCGCCAGGTGGTGGAACGGCACGAGGTAGGCGAGACCGCACAGGGCCACCAGCCACGCTGCGCGACCCGACCAGCCGAGCGCGAGCACCGCGAAGCTGACCGAGTAGAGCGCGACACCCGTGTCGGGGAACCAGCCGCCGCCGAGGGCGAGGGCCGTCAGGAACAGACCGAGCGCCGCCACCGAGGAGACGCGGGGGTGTCGCCACCACGTCAGCGCAAGTCCGCCGCTCAGGATCAGGGCCGTGAACAGGTTGCCGCCGAGCGTCGTGGGCCAGCCGTGCAGCGCCGTCGGCAGCGCCACCAGGGCAAGGACCGCCAGGGTGATGCCACCCCGCTCGAGTCGACGCATCCCAGTCGCTGCTATCCCGGCACGGGGAGCTGAGCCACGGCGTTGGCCCGTCCCCGGCTCACCTTGACGTCCAGCGTGCCGCCGAGGAACTTGGCGCGCTCCCTCGCCCGTGCCACGGCGGCCTTCACGTCGGCAGTCCGATCGACCGGACCGTTGACGCGCAGCTCCAGGACGTCGTCCTCGAAGCGCACGCCGACCTCGATGCGCGAGCTGGGCTGGTCCGCCAGGACGTTCACCAGGTGCTCGACGATGCGGTACGCCGAGAGCTCGACCGTCGCCGGCAGCGAGCGCGGGTCGCCGGTCACGGTCAACCGTGAGTCCGCCCTCGTGTGCCGGGCCAGCAACGCGTCGAGGTGCGTGACGCTGGGCGCCGGAGCCAGGGCCACGTCGCCACCCCGCAGGAGCCCCACGATCTCGCGCATCCCGTCGAGCGTCGCGCGGCTGTCGATCTCGATGGACTCGAAGAGTGCCCTGGCGGCCGCCGCGTCGAGGCCCTGCCCCGAGTCCGCCGCGGTCGTGAGCTGGCCGAGCCGCACCTGCAGGAGACCGTCGAGCTCATGGGAGAGCCGGACGCGGTCGCCTGCGACTTCCAGCGCGACCCGCTCGTCGCGCAGCTGCCGGAGCTCGACGGTGTGAGCCGTGAGCTCCGCGCTCATGGCGGTGCGGTGACGGACCGCGCGACCGACCCCGAAGACGATCAGCACGATGGGTAGGGCCAGCACGAACGGTTCGAAGCCGGTGGTCGCGTCCACGACGACAACCGCTGCCGTGAGCACCGTGGTGAGGCCCAGCACGATCCACGCCTGCTTGCGCTCCAGGGCGACGGCGCCGAGATAGGCCAGGACGAAGGCGAGCGGCAGTCCGACGCCACACCTGGTCACCCAGCCGAAGAGCAGGTCGTGGAGCGCCATCACGGCCACTGCGATCCCGGTGACGGCGATGACGCTGCGCCGCCACCACAGCACGGGGACCGTGGCGAGCGCGAAGACCGGGACCATGGCCCACGAGTGGGAGGACAGCTGGTGGACCATGGTCCCGGCGGTGATGTCGGCCGAGGTGTCGGCGTCCTGGAACTGGACGTTCGCGACCATCAGGTAGACGCCGAACCCGGTGAGGGCCCCAGCGAGAACCCAGTCGACGGGACGTACCCCTCGGAAGACCCCGCTGGTGCCCTCACTCATCGCTCGACCCCTCAGGCGTGAACGTGCTCGGCGCTCAGCGTAGGCTTCGGGACGCCCTGGGCACGAGACTCCACGAGGAACCCGATTCCGTAGAACACTGCGGCGATCGGCACCGACAGCGCCAGGGCTCCCAGCCCACCGGTCGAGGCGTCCTCGACCAGGGTGACGACCTGGAGGGCGAGGATCCCGACGAGTCCGATCAGCTGGTCGTGCCTGCTGCCGGCGAAACGGGCCACGGCGTACGCCATGGCGATCGACAGCGGCAGCGCGAACCCGCAGCGCGTGACCCATCCGAACATCGGGAGGCTGGCGGCGACGACCACGAACGAGACGCCGATCGCCACCAGGATGTTGCGCCGACGCCACAGGATCGGCAGTGCCGCGAGCACGAATACCGGGATCATCAGCGCTGACTGCGAGTCGAGTCTGTGGGCCAGGCCGGCGTCGGCTCCCGCGTTCACTTCTGCGAAGCCGAGCAGGGCGGCCAGGGCGACCATGACGACCGCCAGCACGTAGTCGAGAGGTCGGATGCCCTTGAGGATGTCCATCTGCTTTCCTTCCGATCCGGCGTCTGGCTGACCCCGCTGGCACCACGCTCCCAAGCCGGGTCCGTGGTCCGCGTCCGCAACACGGCCGATCCTCACGGCGCGCCTCATCCTCAAGGAGGACTCGCTCAGGACGTGGGGTCGTCACAATCAGTTCGTGATCAGGGTCCTCATCGCCGACGACCAAGAGCTCGTGCGCACCGGCTTCCGGGTGATCCTGGAGGCCGAGGGTGACATCGAGGTCGTCGCCGAGGCCGTGAACGGCCACGAGGCGGTTCGTCAGGCAGCACTGGTCAAGCCCGAGGTCGTGCTGATGGACATCCGTATGCCGGAGCTCGACGGACTGGCCGCCACCGAGGAGATCCTTCGGCAGCAGGACCCGCCGACCATCGTCGTGCTGACGACCTTCGACCAGAACGAGTACATCTACCGCGCCCTTCGTGCCGGAGCAGCGGGTTTCCTGCTCAAGGACGCACCCTCGTCCCGCCTCATCGCCGCCGTGCGCGCCGCGGCCACCGGCGACTCGCTCATCGAGCCGTCCATCACCCAGCGACTGGTGGAGCGGTTCGCCGAGTCGGCAGTCACCGCCGGGATCCCGCAGCGGCTCGCGCAGCTCACGGGACGCGAGCTCGACGTGCTCCGCCTGATCACCCGCGGCCTCTCCAATGCCGAGATCGCCACGGAGATGGTGGTCGCCGAGTCCACCGTGAAGACCCACGTGGCGCGGATCCTCACCAAGCTGGGTGTGCGCGACCGCGTCCAAGCGGTCGTGGTCGCCTACGAAACCGGATTCGCCCGTCGAAGCGGCGCTTGAGCGGGGCTGATCGCGCGCGCACCGGCTGGTCAAGCACAATGTGCGGACCACGAGATGAGCGTGCAGAGCACAGCCGGTGCCGGGGACCGCCAGTGTCACCAGCGCGGTCACCAACCGCTCAGCAGGCTCCACCGTCGCAGTGTCCTCCGCGTGCGACCCACCAACGGGGCGAACGCGGGCGGAGCTGCCGGCTGGTCGTCGGTCGTCAGCTGTCGGTTGTCCACCCCCGTTCCCGACGCACCTGGCCTACTTCTCGGGTGGGGTCGAGGGCAACTCGACCCGGTGTTCAGTCGCTGGTCGAGGGCGTTCCCCGTTGACGTTCGGCGAGCTCAGGCGGGCCAGCGCCAGCAGGGCCAGAGCCGCAGGCAGCAGCGGCAGCGCGGCGACGGAGATGAGCGCCCTCGCCTGCCCACCGGCCCCCAGCAGCGCGTCCCCGGCCACCGGTGCGACCAGCCCGGCGCACCCCCACGCGGTGAACACCCAGCCGTAGGCCCGCGGGAACGCCCGCACCCCCACCCGGTCGGTGGTGACGGCGACGATGAGCACCGACACCGTTCCGTAGGACACGCCTACCGTGGTGAAGGCGGTGAGCACGACACCCGGTGGTACGTCCGTGGCCAGCACGCCCACGGAGATCCCGGTCGCAGCCAGCGCCAGTGCCAGACCCGGGACCCGGCCCACGCT